>CAXYEH010000034.1:0-51703 GCA_964275945.1 uncultured Pseudomonadales bacterium | reverse complement strand
GAACTCATTGTTATTTGGATAGGCAGCTCTATTGCTACGATCCTGCACATAAGCCATCAAAGTTACTGGAGTTCCGACAGATGTGGTGATTCTTTCAGCAATGATTCCTTCATGATTGGTTGATTCCACTCCATCCATCTCAAATCGAATGGCCGGAAGGAGTGAGCCGAAAGCTGCCCCCCCATCACTCAATTCATAAGTTGTCGACGTAGCTCTGCCAGGAATCGAGTAGTTATGCCCAGCGTGCTTTAAGGTCCAAATAACCTCTGTGCCAGCCATTTCAGCAGGTACAGTTACAGCAAAAGCCCCTCGTTCGTTGATGCCAATGAAAGCTCTTCTTTTGTAAATAGGAAAATGTGTAGGTTGAACTCCGTTAAATTGAGATGGTTCAATGAGATTGTTTGGGCCAATAGGTATATCAACTATCTCTTCTGTATTCCTATTTGCGAAACCAAAAATTAGCCGTACAGATCCATCTTCGTTTTCAACCCATCCGTTGAAGATAGGTGCAACAATGTCCCCACTAGATTTTTGCTCTCCTAGTGGATAGTCCCGAAGGTGCGAAGGCAGTTGAGCGGAAACAGGTGTAAGAAACAGCCCTACTAACAACAATACGACAGAGCTTGTACAAAGGCGTACTAATAAATTATTCATCTATTTTGCAGCACTCCCTGTGTAGCAGTCCCTCTCGCTTGACGTTCTGCCAAGAGCTCTTGGTATCCCTCTTCATCTAGATGAGTTATCGCCATCCATGCATGAGACATCTCGTCTCCGGTTCGTTGCCCCGAAATTACCCACTGATCAGGATCAGGATTCCAGGGATTGTCCGCTGTATTGTCGTGCCAGCCAGTCAGAATCATTACCGCACCAATTGGTATTAGGGGCTGGAAACCTTCTTCGTAGGTGTGGCTGTGGTTCCAGCCTGCACTCCAATTTGATGCTTTGCTGAGAACTTCCTTGCGACCTGTAGCGGGATAGAATATTTCTAAGGTTTGAGCAACACCTCTTAGGTGCATATGTGGCTGCCAACTATCGATACGCACTGGGTGATCGAAGGAATGAAAGCCCTGCGTCACTAATTTTCCGTGAGGAGGAATCATGTAGTCGATTCCTTGGCTCAGATAGTAGTTGTCGACATCCTGAAGGTAAGCAGTATCCTCGTCAAAGTCGTCGTTATCATCGTAATACCAGATGCCGACAGCAACTTGATCATCTTCTACTGCTTTGCCGTCTGGATAGTAGTGAACGCTCCATTCGATCATAGAACCTGCAGGGGCTACTCTGCAGGCTCCCTTCGGAATTTTCTCACCGAGTTTACCCATCGCGTATTCAGACAATAGACTGTTCCATTCCCATTGATCGTTTTCGTCTTTAGTAAGGATGGTTGTTACGGCATGGTGTGTAGATCCAAGCGCTGCAGCTGAAGGAAGAATTTCCACAGCCTTAATACATCGATCTTCGGTGATTCCCGAAGGCACTCTAGGTTCCCACCAGGAATCTTGACCGTCAGCTGGAACGTCCCATTTGGCAGAATAAATTATATGATCAGGAGGACCGAGTTCATCCTGATAACGCCACTCGCCAGCAATAGGAAATTCTTTGGCAGGCGGAAGATCTTCTGTATTGCCCAATGGAGAGCCAGATTCGACCCAAGTGGTTATGGTATTTATGTCTTTATCAGACAAACGCCAATCATTTTTTAACTCTTGTATACCGACATCGTGGTCATAGTGATAGGGAGGCATTTCGCGCTCCAGTACCTTCAAGCGAATAAGTGGAGCCCAGGGACGAACTTCGTCATAGCTGGTAAAGGACATTGGCCCGATAGCGCCTGGCTGGTGGCAGACCACGCAGTTATCTTGAATAATTCTAGAGACCTGATTTGCGTAGGTAATCTGTTCATCTGATGCGTCGGCCATTACAGGCAACAGAACAATAGTGGTGAATAGCCAAACTATTCTATCTTTAATCATGATTCCCGCCTTAGCTTAATCAAATTTAAAAGTAGTATTGGTGTGTTTGAGGAAAATTCCACACCCCCTGAAGGTTATGTTGGCCCCATTGAGTGAGTGGCACAACGATAGTCATCCGCCGTCTGCGCAAAAGACAAACTAACCGGGGCAATCAGTACAGAAAGAACCAGTAACAATTTAATTTTCATTAGTTTTGTTAATTAACCATATGAGTTTTATAGAATGTGCATGTTGATTTATTTATTTGTTTCGATCAGCGATAGTGTCTTGTATGCCATACAAGCGAATCATAGCTGCGGCCACCAATGGGGAAATCGAATGAAAAGGCACCCAGGGGATCTTCTTATCCACTGGCAGTATCAAATCTTCGCGTTCAGAATCACCGTGGCAGAAGCTGAGCTCTCGGCCGAGTAAAGTAGCTATAGCAATACCACGACCACTATAGCCTTGAGCTGCCCATACGCCATTGGCGAGACGTATAATTCGCGGATGCTGATTAGTACTGATTGCAATCCAGCCACTCCAGCTTTCACCCCACTCGACAGACCCAATAGTGGGGTATACATCTTTGAGGCGCTGACGAGCGACTTTTAAATCGGCTTTACCTTTGGCTCCCATGGCGGGGCCGCCGACTCCTAGATGTATCTGCCCACTGGGAAGCTTTCTGATGCCAGACCAGAGTTGTCGCGTATCAGTCATGAAGTGGTTCTGAGGGAGAATATCAACCAACTGAGCTGGATCAATAACATCGGTGGTTGCCCCAAAGCCTCGAACAGGGATAAAGCCTTTCTCAAGCCCTGGCCAAACATTCTTTGTGTAAGCGTTTGTGCAAAAGTATACATTCTCACATTCAACGCTGCCCTGGGGAGTCGTGACCCGCCAAGTTCCGTTTTGTTTTTGCTCTACATCAACAGCGGGAGAATAAGTGTATTGCTTGGCACCTAGTTGATGAGCGGCTTTGAATAAGCCTCGAGCATAAGCATGCGGATTAATCGATAACGCGCGTCTATCAATTAGACCGCCACGGTAGTAGTCACTGCCAATGACTTGGCTAAATTCAGTTGCGTTGAGATATTCGACATCGGCATCCCGTGATTGCCAGTATTCGGCGCGTTTTTGCAGTTTTTTATAGAATAGCTTTGAGTGGGCGCCGTAAGCCCATCCACCGCCAGCAAAAGCGGCGTCTATGTTGTGACGATTGAGTAATTCTGAAACGAGTGCGGGGCCATATGCCAGAGCATCAATTAGTCGAGTGCCACGTTGCTTGCCATAGTGCCGGATTATTGCTTCTTCGCTATTTTTGTGGCAAGGCACGACTGAACCAAAAGCACGTCCAGACCCACCCCAGCCAGGGACTTTAGCTTCAAGCTGGGCGACAGATTTTCCTGATTCACGAAGGTGTACCGCTAGTGTGCAGCCGGTAATTCCAGCGCCAATCACTACGGCATCTGCTTGTATAGCGTTGAGCAATGACTCCCGGTCGAATTCGCTTGAATCTTGGGTTTGATAGACTGCGGGAATACTGTAAGGCTCACAAACAGTGGATGACATGTTGTTTTTCTCAGTCTTGGAATTACGATTCACATTAAAGAGCAAGCATATAAAGTTATTCAATTGTATAATTTATCGTTTTGCAGCGAATACTTCAAGAAGAAACATTATAAATACATATCCATCGACACAAGCCAACCTACAGACATTAGCTATCGAACACCTTATAGAGATTTTCGATGATCGCCTACTTTAGTAAGCTTCCCAGTCGCATACGCGATCCCCGAAGCGGACTTTCTAAGCGCCAACTGGAAAACAGCGTATGCTTCGTGGGCGAAATATGTATACTTAGTTTAAATTTTTTTTGGATAATGAGTTTTCAGTATGGGAAGCAAGGAATTGAGACCGCTAAGGCGCTCACTCACTGATGAGGTGAGGGATCATATCCGAGATGGTATTGCAGAGGGTCGATACCTACCAGGCGAGTGGCTGAAAGAAAACGCCATCGGTAAAGAGCTTAAAGTTAGTCGTACACCGATCAGAGAAGCGATTCGAATTCTGGAAGCTGAAGGGTTAATCGTGATGGAGCCATGGAAAGGTATTACTGTGGCAACTCTTAGCCGCAGACAGGTATCGGACTTCTATGCTTATCGAGGAATTATAGAGGGACTTGCGGCTGAGATGGCTGCCAAAGTGATTACTGACGATGATATTGAGAGCTTAGACGCTATTCTTTTGCAATTAGAAGAAGGGCGTGACCAAACTGGGAGCGAATTGGGCAACGTAAATGAGCAGTTTCATCTCAAGATAAATGATATTTCAGGAAACCGCTTTCTTAACCAATCACTAGAAGTGATTAATACTGCGAAAATATTAATATGGAAGCCTGTCTATTATAAAGATAAGCGCTGGGAGGTGGCTCAAAAAGAGCACCGCAAGTTGTTCGATGCATTGCGAGCACGCGACCCAATAGCTGCCAAGGAAGCAGCGCAAGGCCATGTGCATTCAGCCGGACTGACTCGTGTGGCAGCTATGGTGAACGAAGAGCTAGAGTCAGATAATTCCAAGAAATAAAATCGGTCATGATAATGGTTTAGTCAGACCAGACGATCGCTTTGGTTTGCATATAAACGCGCATTCCCTGGGTTCCTTTCTCTCGACCCAGGCCACTCTCCTTATAGCCTCCAAAAGGTGTCGAGATCGATTGTTGTTTATACGTATTGATCCAGACTGTGCCTGTTTGTAATTCGCGTGCAACTCGCCACGCGCGTTTTATATCGTTTGTCCAAATTCCTGAAGCCAATCCATATACACTATCATTGGCTTGGCTGAGTAAATCTTGCTCGTCGTCAAAAGGTAATACCGCGACCACAGGGCCAAAAACTTCTTCTTGACAGATGCTGGATTGGTTGCAAACGCCGCCAATCACCGTAGCGGGATAAAAGGCACCCGATGCGAGCTCCCCTGTTTGAGGTATTTCTCCACCACAGAGCAGATCTGCACCTTGCTCAAGTGCTCGCGTAACAAGACTATGTACCAGATCGCGGTGCTGAAAGGTGGCCAGAGGCCCTAATTCAGTGTCTATTGCATCAGGTGGGCCCACGACTAATTCGTTGGCGCGCTCAACTAATGCGGATACAAACTGAACGTAAATCGAGCGCTGAATAAAAACTCGTGAGCCAGCGACACAGGATTGCCCTGCACCAGAAAATATTCCACTTACTACGCCGTTCAGTGCAACATCGAAGTCGGCATCGGCAAAGACAATATTCGGTGATTTACCGCCCAATTCTAATACTACGGGTTTCAATAAGGCGCCAGCACTTGCAGCGATCCGCTTTCCAGCCGCGGGACCACCGGTAAAGCTAATCATGCCAATATCTGGATGCTCGACTATCAACCGACCTATATCGGAGGCTCCTGTGATGACTGACAAAACGCCCGGAGGTAAGCCGGCTTCTTCACCAATGCGCGCGTACTCCAGTGCAATGAGTGGCGTGACTTCAGATGGCTTAATTATCACGCAATTTCCTGCAGCAAGTGCAGGTGCGATTTTATTGGCTTCAAGCAAGGCTGGTGAATTCCAGGGAGTGATCAAGCCGACGATACCGATGGGTTCGCTCACCGCCACTGACATATAGTCCCCGCGTGAAGGCGTGACAATACCTTCTAAGGTTTCGCAAACGCCTGAATAGTAACGAAAGCAGTTTGCCGCACCGGCAATCATTTGACGGCATTCGCTAATTGTTTTGCCGTTGTCGGTCATTTGAATATGACTAAGCTTGTCGACATCTGCATCAATCAACTCACCGATACGGTAGAGAAATCGAGCCCGCAAATGCGGTTTTAAATCACGCCAGTCAGGATTGTTGAATGCCTGTTGGGCGCATTTAACAGCATTATCGACATCAGTCGCAGAGGCGCCGCCGATCATTGCTACTTCACTACCATTTGCAGGGTTTATCGTGGCAAAGGGTTTGCCGCTGCCGATGGTCCATTCTCCTGCGCTGTAAAATTTAAGTGTCTCGCTCACCAAAATGCTCTCCTGTTGGCAAAGTCTTGTTAATACTTAGTTACTTAAGTATTTAGTTAAATTCTAATCCATTAGCAGTCGTTATTTATTAGCTATTCAACATCAAGCAAACGAAGAATTTTAATGGAAGCGTCTCTTGGCCGCTATTATTCAATCGAATTAGCGCTTGACTGTTTTTATGCAATTGTATAAATTAGCGTCAATGTAAGATGAATACAAGTATTTTATGCCGTGTCATTGCTAAGCCCTTGATGTCACAAAGAAGATGACGGAATACAGCAGCTGAGGAGTTACAAGCATTGAGCATGCAAGTAAAAGATGATTTTGACTCGGTCATTTTAGAAATTCTGTGGTCGAGATTAATTTCTATCGCAGATGAATCGGCAGCAGCGTTACTACGCACAGCCTTCTCGACATTGGTCCGTGAGTCCAATGATTTTTGTACCGTACTGATGGACGCCGAGTGTAATTGCCTAGCGGAAAATACCGGTGGCATTCCCTCATTTGTCGGTATGTTGCCTAGTTCTGTGCGAGATTTTATTGACCGCATACCCATTGAAGAGTGGCTCCCGGGCGATTGTATTATTACCAACGATCCGTGGATTGGCTCCGGTCATTTGCCAGACATTACTATGGCATCACCTATCTTCTACAAAGATAAGCTGGTGGCTTTTTCCGGTTCGATTGCGCATCTACCTGATATTGGTGGTTCAGGCTGGGGTTCCGATTCTCGCGAACTGGTGGAAGAAGGTTTACGCATCATGCCGGTGAAATTCATTCGAGAATATGTAGAGGACCCATTTGTGGGCGAAACGATTCGCTCGAATGTTCGTGTTCCTGATCAGGTAATTGGTGATATCTACGCTCAGGTAGCTGCGCAACGGGTTTGTGCTAAAGGTGTCCAGCAATTTCTTGAAGATACTGGATTGGATGAACTCACTACTTTATCTGCGGCATTACGTAGTAGAGCTGAGCAAGCAATGAGAAAGGCGATTGAAGCCGTGCCGGATGGTAGTTGGCATGCCTCGGTCGATGCTGACGGTTTTGATGATGAAGAGACGCATATTGAATGTGAACTCACAATTAAAGGTTCCGACCTTCATCTCGATTTTGATGGTACTTCGCCGCAGATAGCTCGCGGTATTAATTCGGTCTTGAAATACACCTATTCCTATGCAACCTATCCAATCAAGTGTGCGCTCGACCCCGATAGCCCGCGTAATGAGGGTTCGTTTTTACCAGTTACCGTATCAGCCCCTGAAGGAAGCATCCTTAATCCGACTTCACCTGCGCCAACCGCAGCGCGTCATTTAACTGGGCATTTTTTGCCTGGTGTTATTTACAGATGCCTTGCCCAAGTTGTGCCCGATAAAGTGAGTGCGGATTCAGGCAGTTCACCGACATTACGTACGGTTTATGGTGGTGTTGATCGAGAAGGTAATCGATTTAATCAAGTATTGTTTGCCTGTGGCGGTTTAGGAGCGAGTCATCGCATGGACGGCTATGCCTGTACGGCTTTCCCTTCGAATACCGGCGTCGGTAGCATCGAGGCGCTGGAAAGTGCGTCACCACTGCGTATATGGAAAAAGGAATTGGCGACGGACTCCGGTGGTGCTGGCGAATTTCGCGGCGGTTTAGGTCAGGACATTGAAATCGAAGTACTGTCCAAATCCTCAGTCAATTTATCTACATTAGCTGACCGCGGGAAATATCCCCCAATGGGTATTCTCGGAGGGGAAAACGGCTCTCTCTCGAAAGTTGAACTGAGCGATGGGTCCCATGCTCATCTAAAATCCCGCGAGGTGTTGAAACCAGGTGAGTTGCTAAAGCTGCACTTTCCTGGAGGTGGTGGATTTGGGAAACCAGAAAAACGTGACCCCGCTGCTATCCAGCGAGATATTGATGCTGGCTATATTTCAATAGCAGCAGCGAAAGCTGAATATGGTTATGACAGGTTGAAGGCGTCGCCATCTAAGTAGTCATCTGAACTTTTGTAGTAGAGCAATTCTGAAATGCAGAAAAGAATTAGAATAGGTGTCGATGTTGGTGGCACCTTTACAGACTTTGTATTAGTCGACGAACACCGGGATATGATATTCACAGGTAAACAGTTAACGACGCCAACTGATCCTGGTAAAGCGATCTGTGAAGGGGTAGCGCGCATTACCCATGAAGCAGCGGTCGAAATATCGGCGCTTGATGGTGTCGTACATGGTACGACCCTGGTAACCAATGCGGTTATCGAACGTCTTGGCGCAAAGGTTGGGTTAATTGCTACCAGCGGTTTTCGTGACGTATTGGAAGTGGGGCATGAAATGCGCTACGACCTATATGATTTATTTCTCGAAAAGCCTGAGCCTTTAGTGCCTCGTAATCTGCGTCTTACGGTTAACGAGCGAGTTGGTTCGCGCGGTGAAATTCTAGTCGAACTGGATGAGCATGGATTAAAGGCGGCAAGTGATGAACTGGTTGCCCAAGGAGTCGATGCAATAGCGGTTTGTTTTCTAAATGCCTATATCAATGCAAAGCATGAGAAACGTGCAAGTGACATTATTCTTTCCGATCACCCTAATTTACCCGTGACAATATCAACAGTAGTAGCTCCCGAAATTCGAGAATACGAGCGTACCTGTACGGCTGTTGCGAATGCCTATGTATTGCCATTAATGCGTCGTTATATTACTGATCTGCAAGATAAGTTAACGGCCCTGGGGCTGAGAGGGCCCCTGAATGTGATGCTTTCTGGTGGTGGTATAGCGGCACTTCGTGTGGCTCAGGAGGCACCGATCCAAATGATCGAATCGGGCCCCGCTGCAGGTGCGATTTCAGGCGCTTACTACGGCAGATTGACTGGTACTAAATCTGTGATAGCGTTTGATATGGGAGGCACGACAGCGAAAATGTGCCTCATTGAAAACTTCGAACCAGAGCATGCGAACACGTTTGAAGCAGGTAGAGTGCGCCGTTTTCGTAAAGGGTCAGGTATTCCACTTAAAGTTCCAGTTATTGACTTAATCGAGATTGGTGCTGGCGGTGGTTCGATATCTCGCTTTGATGCCATGGGGCTGTTAAAAGTAGGGCCAGATAGCGCTGGCTCTGAACCTGGCCCTGTTTGTTATGGTTTAGGTGGCGAAGATCCCACAGTAACCGACGCCGATTTGTTGTTGGGTTATTTGTCACCGGACTATTTTCTGGGTGGTGAAATGTCGCTTGACGTTGACGTGGTTCGTGATGCGATTGGTACCAAGCTAGCAGGACCTTCCGGCTTGGATGTGATTGCCGTTGCTGCGGGTATTCATGCCATTGTCAATAACAATATGGCGGCAGCAACACGCTCACATATAGCAGAAAAAGGTCGTGATCCACGCCGTTATACTTTAGTTGCCACTGGTGGTGCGGGCCCCGTACATGCCTATGGTGTGGCAAAGCAACTTAAACTAAGTCGTTTTATCTGTCCCTTGGGTGCCGGTGTTTCTTCCGCGCTTGGTTTTTTAATTGCTGCTCCTGCTACCGAAGGGGTTAGTAGTTATGTGTCACGTATCGATCAGATTGATTTAGACCAAGTTCTTAAGATTTACCGGAATATGTCTGAAACAGCTATTCAATCGTTAGTTGAAGCTGGCGGTGATGTTAATAAGATTAACATCAAGCGTCGTGTTGAAATGCGATATTTGGGTCAGGGTTTTGAGATTGCAGTGGATCTGCCAGATGATTTAGACGGTGCTAATCTTCCAGAACTACTTAAGATTGGTTTCCTGGAGCGTTATACCGAATTGTTCGGACGCAGCATTTCTGACGTTGCCATAGAAACAGTAACATGGCGAATCACAGCTTCTGGTCCAACTCCGAATATTCAGTTGAATTTTGAAGGTCAGCAAATTGACCGCGGCGCAGCTGAGAAAGGTGAACGTCAGGTTTATTTTCCAGAGATAGGTTACTCGCCTTGCAAAATTTACAATCGATACGGTCTTGCAGCCGGCACCAGTTTCACTGGTCCAGCGGTGATAGAAGAGCGTGAGTCAACTGTGGTTGCAGGACCGGATACGACTATATCAGTTGATGATCATTTGAATCTGATTGTCGATATCCATTACCCCAAAGATAAGGCTTAGGAATAATACATGAGTAAAACTACTGTAGAAGTGCTAGCGGAAGCTTTTCGGGATATGGGGACTCCTTTTATTGTGGGTCATCCAGGTGGTGACACCGTTCACTTAATGGATGCTGCTCGTGTGCGTGATATGCGCTATATCTTAATGAAGCAGGAAGTTGCGGGGGCGATGCTGGCTGCCACCTGGGGTGAGATTACCGGCAGTCCGGGTGTTTGTACCTCGACCCGTGGGCCCGGCGCGACAAATATGGTGAACGGAGTCGCCTATGCCTGGGCTGACCGCGCGCCACTGATTGCGCTCACTGATCAATATCCGACAGATATATTCGAGACACGATTGCGTCAGACGATTGACCATCAAAAGATTTTCTCGCCGATTACAAAATGGAATACGACGTTGCAAGCGAATACTACTAGGCTGCAAATTCACCATGCGATTCAGATGGCTACTGCACCGACACCTGGTCCTGTGCATATTGACCTTCCGTCACCAGAACTTACGAAAGAAGTTTCTGGCTTGATGGGTGAGCCAACGTTATTGCCAGAGCGAGTATCTATCGACCCGGATAAAAAAGCGTTGCGCAAGCCATTGGAAATGATTTCGAAGGCAAGTAAGCCGGTTATATTAGCTGGCCTTGGTATCTATTGGGATAAGGCATCAGCTGAATTGATTGCACTGGCTGAACGATTGGGCGCACCGCTACTAACCACCACTAAGTGCAAAGGTGTGATTCCAGAAGATCACGAATTGAGTGCAGGCTGTATTATTGGTGGCACTATTGAACGCGAACTGGTGATGCAATCTGATCTAATCATTACCATTGGGCTAGATATAGTTGAGCTGCAGCCTAAACCTTGGCCGTACAATATTACAGTTCTGTCATTGGCAAATGTACCAACACTCAATGGCTTGATTCCTTTCAATTTGGAAATGGTGGGCGATCTGAAGTTATTACTTCACGGCTTGACTGAATTTTGTGATAGCGGCCAGGGCTGGGGAGTCGAAGCAGCGAGGAAATTTCGTATAGCCGTTTCCAATGCACTAAATACACCATCTAATGGCCTGTCGCCCCAGGCGGCGATGGAAGCGGCGGTTGATGTTTTGCCGCGCGATACCGTGGCCACCTGTGATGCGGGTGCAAGTCGTTTACTTGTCGTTCAAAAATGGAAATCCTATGGTGAGCGAAATTTCCTAACCTCGAATGGTCTGGGCAGCATGGGTTATGCGATACCAGGTGCATTAGCGGCACGTTTGGCACGACCTAAAAGCCCGGTTGTCGCGTTCGCTGGCGATGGTGGATTTCTCATGGCCGTTGCGGAGCTGCAAACTGCAGTCAAAGAAAATTTACCGATAATCGTTGTTGTATTCGATGATGAGGAAATAGCACTAATCCGGATTAAACAGGCAATCAAAGGTATTCCAAGGCATGGCGTTGGTATTGGCGGGTTAAACTGGGAAGCGCTCGCTCAAGGTTTCGGTGCCGATGGTGTCGTCGTCGACACTGCGCATAAACTCGGTGATGCCTTAGCAGCAGCGCTTAAAACAGGACGTACAACCTTAATCGCAGCTCGTATCGATGGTTCTGGTTATATAGATCAATTTAACGCACTACGCGAAGTATAGGAGGGAATAGTCATGCGCATGAAAGGGAAAAATATATTAATAACCGGTGCAGCTCGTTCAATTGGACGCGCATGTGCAGAACGCTTTGCAGAAGAAGGCGGTAATGTCGCGATTTTTGATATGCTCGAAGAAGAGGGCAAGAAAACAGCCGCTGAGATCGCAGAAAAATATGGAGTTAAGACTTCATATTATAAATGTGATGTAGGTATTAAGTCAGAAGTAGATGAAAGTGTCGATTTGATGGTAGTGGATTTCGGTCATATCGACGTATTAGTTTCCAATGCAGGTATTCAGCGCCGTGGCGATTTTCTTGATGTCCCTGAAGAAGTGTTCGATGAAGTTATCCGAACTAACTTGAAGTCAGTGTATCTGTTCGGCCAGAAGGTTGGCAAACACATGGTTTCGAGGGGTCATGGTGGTCAGATAGTTAACATATCTTCATCCAGTGTACGCATGACGATGCCGGGTATTTCGCCTTATGCTACTTCGAAAGGAGGGGTATCGACTCTGACAAATGCGATGGCATTATCACTGGCGCCACATGGAATTCGTGTGAATGCGGTCGGCCCCGGTACGATTTTGACCGAATTAAGCCGTGAAGGTCTATTCAGTGACCAGGAAGCGCGTCGAAAAGTTCTAACTCGCATACCCCTGCGTCGATTGGGTGAAGGGCGAGACGTTGCCGGGCCAGTGCTGTTTCTAGCCAGCGACGATTCAGCGTACATAACAGGTGAAACGATTTTCATAGACGGTGGTCGCTCGGGTTTGAACTACAACGTCGAAATCCCTGATGAAATTCTCGAGAAGGCTTAGATGCGATGAGTATGGATAAATTTAAAGATTTGATCGTCTATTTTAATGGTGGATTCGTGTCCTGGGATCAAGCCAATGTGCATGTGTTTTCACCAGCGGTTAAATATGGCGCATCCGTGTTCGAAGGTATTCGCGGGTACTGGAACTCAGATAAAGAAAAGCTGTTTTTGTTCCGGCTGGATGATCATATGAGACGTATCGAATTTTCACAGCGCGTGATGCGTTTCGGTGAAATCGCCCCGGCAGGTCCATTGTGTGATGCGACGGTTGAGTTAATGCGGCGCAACGATTTCAGAGCTTCGGTACACATTCGTCCAACGATTTATCTCGATGAATACGGGGAGTCGTCTGCACGCGGTCCCATTGGTCAGTTTATTACCGCAATTCCACGTGGGACACCAGAGAAAGTCGAGAAAGGCGTGCGTGCACAAATTTCATCCTGGGAGCGAATTTCTGACCGCTCTATGCCAGCGAGAGCAAAATCGAACGCTAACTATAATAACTCTCGCTATGCTGGTATTCAGGCCAATATCGATGGTTACGATGCTGCTATTATGCTGAACAGCCGAGGCAAAATATCTGAGGGCCAGGGCATGTGTGTCTTCATGATTCGTAATGGTGTTGCTGTTACACCTTCGGTTACTAGCGACATTCTCGAGAGTATTACCCGAGATACGGTAATTATTCTATTGAAGGAAATGGGTGTCGATGTGCAAGAGCGCGATGTGGATCGAAGTGAATTTTATGATGCTTCCGAAGCATTTTTCTGTGGGACGGGTTGGGAAGTGACGCCAATAAATGACATTGATGGTTCACCGATCGGAGAAGGTAAGCCAGGCGAATTAACCAGGAAGCTCCAAGAAGCATATTTTGATCTGGTTAACGGTGTTACCGAAGATACACGTGGCTGGTTAACGGAAATCTAACATCGTTGAGCTTAATCCATGTGAATTGATGGAAGACTCGCAGAATCCAGCTGGAATTATTATTTACTGTTTGCAATGGCCTTCAGTGTTTTGGCCAAAGCGTTTCTGTTTATGTTTTTCAGAGGAATGAAAAAGAAGCAATAGCATGCCGAACATAATTCTGACTTTTCGCAGAACCGCATACTACCTACAAATACCCGCGCACCCGAACTACCTATGGAAATATAAGGATTCAGAACGATCAATACTAAGACTTGAAAGTGGAGATTAGTTTTTCTTCGAATTAGTAGCGGTAGGCGTAATTATTAAGATTTATCTACAGACGCTAAGCGCCTGTAGGCCAGTAAAATTTAAAGGTTATACTCATGGAAAAATTGGAGAAAACGACCCCGGATTTAAGTCAATACGGCATCACTGATGTCAATCAAGTCTTCTACAACCCATCCTATGAATTCCTTTTTAAGCAAGAAACAGATCCCCAGCTGAGCGGCTGCGAGAAAGGAAAACTGACAGAAGCGGGAGCGATTGCGGTAGATACCGGGTTTTTTACCGGACGATCTCCAAACGATAAATATTTAGTCAGGGATGACATAACCCGAGACACGGTGTGGTGGTCAGACCAAGGTAAGAACGACAATAAGCCCATCGACCAAGCAACTTGGGCTAGCCTCAAGTCGAAGGTAACCGATCGACTTAGTGGAAAACAGCTCTATGTAGTCGATTCAATCTGCGGAGCGAATGAGAACAGTCATTTAAAAGTACGTTTCATCATGGAAGTCGCCTGGCAGGCACATTTCGTTAAGAACATGTTCATACGGCCAACGCCCGAACAGCTCCAGGATTTCGAGCCCGACTTTGTCGTAATGAATGGCGCTAAGTGCTCGAATTCTGACTGGCAGCAACAGGGTTTGAATTCAGAAAACTTCATTGCGTTTAATCTTACGGAGAAGATTCAGCTAATTGGCGGAACCTGGTATGGCGGTGAGATGAAAAAGGGTATGTTTTCGATGATGAGCTACGTATTGCCACTCAACGGCATGGCATCGATGCACTGCTCAGCCAATATTGGTAAAGATGGAACCACGGCGATTTTTTTCGGTCTTTCCGGTACTGGAAAGACTACCCTCTCTACCGACCCAGAACGGGAACTAATAGGCGATGACGAGCACGGCTGGGATGACGACGGAGTCTTCAATTTTGAAGGAGGTTGTTATGCTAAAACCATCAGACTGAGCAAGGAAAGTGAACCGGACATATTTAAGGCGATCAGGCGTGACGCATTATTGGAAAATGTTAGCGTTACCGAGGCGGGGGTCATAGACTATGATGATGCTTCCAAGACTGAAAACACACGAGTTTCCTATCCGATTTATCATATCGAGAATATCGTCAAGCCCATTTCGAAAGGAGGCCACGCCAAGCAAGTTATATTTCTTACGGCGGACGCTTTTGGCGTACTTCCTCCGGTATCGAGGCTAACGCCAGAGCAAGCTAAGTACCACTTTCTGTCAGGCTTTACTGCAAAGCTGGCAGGCACTGAACGTGGTGTTACTGAACCTGTACCTACTTTTTCTAGCTGTTTTGGTGAGGCATTTCTTTCGCTACATCCTACGAAGTACGCAGAGGAATTGGTTAAAAGAATGGATGCGGCTGGTTCGACGGCCTACCTCGTCAATACTGGCTGGAATGGAATGGGCAAGCGAATATCAATTTCTGCCACTCGCGCCATTATTCGAGCAATACTCGATGGGTCCATAGATAGCGCTGGTACCTTTAATCTTCCTTACTTCAACTTAGCGGTGCCAGAATCTGTGAACTCGGTCGACAGCAATCTACTTGACCCTCGGAATACTTATAGAGCTGCGGCTACATGGAACAGAAAAGCAATCAAGTTGGCAGAATTATTTGTAGAAAACTTTGAAAAATTCACCGACTATAGCGCAGGCAAAGCTCTTGTAGCCGCTGGGCCGCAACTACCTAGGAGGAGTAAATTCTAAGGACAGAAAATATAACTAGAGCCCCAGTCTCACGTGAATTTCCCTCTTCAAAACACCTGAAAAATTTATTTGCTTGTCTATTTATTGTGGAGCTATCAACAATGACCTTCTCACTACCTTTATCCAGTTTCTTTTTTAGTCTCATTCATTTCATTAGTTGGTGACATCCACATTCTTAGTGCATGCACAAAACACTAGTGATGGAATTGAATTGATCGTGCGAAATAAGTTAACTGGACAGGAAATTGGGGTAATTGATCTTCCTGGTAATCCTAATTCATTTCCAATGAGTTTTTCTGTCGATAACAGGAAATACATAGCAGTCGCTGTTAGTGGTCATCCGACACTCGAGCTCATTGTTTATGCTTTGCCCAAATGAAAGATTCCAGGGAGCTATAGACCCTCAGACTATAGGCGGTTTGATAGCCATACCGAATCCAAGGCATGGCTGTGCCACTAGTCTGTGCTCAATTATTTGTTCTCTTACGGCATTCCTTAGCTTCTCAATCGGTAATATTTCAAAATCAATAAGCATTCGTCTTGACGAATATTATTCAATTGTATAACTTTATAAGTTATCGAACTATATCATTTTCTACGAAGCAGATGTTCAGAAAAAAGCTGAATTCAATCGGCTGAGATTCTCTATAGGGGCTTACAGTCAGTTAATCGCACACTAACAAAGGTCATGCCATGCAACATAACAAGAACACCTTTTTCTGGTCGATCGGTATCGCATTTGCAGTAGGAGCGATGGTCTTGCCGCTGTCCTTCGCGCAGCAGGGATCGAGTGGCCGCCTAAACAAAATAATCGAGCAGTTCGAGAACGGCGAACCGTCCTTGGTAGGCGATCATTGGCAGCTCAATGACCTCGAGCACAACCCCTTTCAGGTCGACGAATTCGAATCATTCCTTAACGAAATCGAGAGCGAAGGCGCGTCGAGACCGCGATTGACCCCGGTCGTGCGTATCCCTTACGAAGCAAACCAGGACTATCGTCATTACGTCAAACAGATGCTCGACGCTGGGGCGATGGGTATCGTCCTGCCGCAAGTGAAGACTCCGGCCGACGTCACCAAGCTTGTCCAGGCGATGCGGTATCCGCCGCAGCGTGGTACCAAGTATCTTGAACCGCCGGGCCTACGGGGCTGGGGACCGAGTGCCGCGATCCGGCTCTGGAACGTCGAAGGGCAGGAGTATGCAAGCAAGGCCGACGTGTGGCCACTCAACCCGAATGGGGAACTACTGGCAATCGCCATGGTTGAAACCCGAGAAATAATCGACAACATCGATGCGATCCTCCAGGTACCCGGTCTGGGCGGTTTGTTGATCGGCCCTGCCGATCTAAGCATGGCGCTCGGCGTCGGGACGTCGGGACCGAACCCCAGCGCGCCCGAGGTGTTAGAGGCGATCGCGAAGGTCGGGGCCGCGTGCAAACGGCACAATGCGCTGTGCGGCATCTACATGCGGTCGGACGTCGAGGAGCGACAGGAGCAAGGGTTTATGCTGTTTCCGAGCATAGCCTACTAATCGAAGCAGGCGTGAACTAAAGGCCTGATTGTGAGCACGGGATATTCTAGATGAAAACAAAATTATTGGTATTGGCAGTAATTGCGGCCAGCACGAACATAAGAAGAATGATCTGCACGAGAAGGATTACCGAATTGGCTTTCCTGGGTTTGATAGGAGTATTCTCCCTTGGTCTGACGGCGTGTAGTCCCGACAGTTCAGTAGAGTATTCTGCGCTGACGGGTAAGGTCACCTCAGAAGAGGAGGGCGCGATGGAGGGCGTGATCGTCAGCGCGAAGCGAGAGGGATCAATGATGTCGGTCGCAGTGGTCAGCGATGTGCAGGGGCAGTACAGTTTCCCGAAGGACAGATTAGAATCCGGTACTTATGCAGTCAGCATACGAGCGGTTGGATATGATCTGACAAACCCGGGGCCGGTGGAACTGACGACGCAGCCAGCCTACTTAGACCTACAGCTAACTACTACCCGCAACTTGCCTGCACAGCTAACGAATACCGAATGGATGATTAGTGCACCGGGAAGCTTCGCGGAGAAGCAATACTTAGATGATTGCACTATGTGCCACACATTGCAGATACCGCTGAGATCTAACTATGAAGAGGACGTTATGACGCAAGTTGTGCAACGCATGAGCGCCCATACGCTTAACTCTACCTTCATGCATCCTCACTTTAAGACTGCTATGCCTGAGATGATCAGTCGGCCGCCTTCGGCAGAACAGATCGACAAGGGCCGGTACATCAGCAGCATCAATCTAAGCTCGGCTGATACTTGGCAATTCCCACTACAGACATTGCCTCGTCCCACGGGCAAAGCAACCCAAGTAATAATGACCACGTATGAATTACCGCGTCCGGACGCTGCGCCCCATGACGCTGTGCTGGGTCCCGATGGCTATGTCTGGTACAACGATTTCGTCACTCCATATATAGGAAAAATGGACCCCAAGACGGGCGCAGTGACGGAGTACGATATTCCGGTTCAAAAGCCTGGGTATGCGGTTGGCAGTCATGCTCTCGACTTTGACGAAGAGGGGCTGATCTACGCAAGCGGGATGCATCAGGGGTATGTGGTGAGATTGGATCCAAAGACGGAGGAAATGGAGGTGTTTCTTTTTCCGCATTGGGACGTTGATGGAGCTACCAATGATGCCCGCGTGACAGTGCTCGATCCTAGTGGTAATTCAGTCAATGGTCTTATCTGGGTCAATGGATACAAGGGCGGAGAAATGGGAGTGGCCTATCAGGTGAATCTCGAGACCAACAATTGGACACCTGTTACTCATCCCCCTAGCGCTCCGCCCCATAATGCCTACGATGTCATTTCCGACTCACAGAACAACATGTACGGCATCAATATGGACAAAGAGCACGTTTGGAAGACGGATGCCAATACATTGGAGACCGCTTTCTACAAGATACCGACGCCCGGCGCTGGTGGACGGCGGGGCAATGTCGACGCCATAGATCGCCTCTGGTGGGCTCAGTATCGGGGCAATGGGATCGGAATGTTCGACCCAGTAACAGAAGAGATTACGGAATGGCAGATGCCTACACCGTGGACGAGTCCCTATGATGCGGAGTTCGATGACGACACCTATGTCTGGACCGGCGGTATGAATAACGACTTGGCAGTGCGACTGAATGTCGAGACCGGGGAGTTCACGGAATATCTACTGCCACTTGAAACTAATATTCGTCATGTGGACGTGCAGAAGTCAGACAATCCAAATAATCTCTCGAGCTTCTGGGTGGTAGGTCAGCTCAATGGTCGTATTACGCATGTGGAGCCGCTGGTGCCATGATGGCCATAACCCAGCTCGCCAAGAGGCGTTGTTGCAGCACGGGATATCGACACGCAGGCGATGAGCGGCGCTAGTCCGTCCGCCGTTACGAAAGCACCTCGCATTCGACGCAATATTGCGTCACCTGATGAATTTTGGGTAGAGCAAGCAAAGATTGAATTTGACTCGGATAGTCCCCCAAAAAAGAATCTCATAGAAGAATATTCATTTGTATAAAAACTTGATAAATTATATTCAATTGTATAAATTACTAAAATCGCTAGTCATCAGGCGGTCTAGATAAATCATTTTCGAGGGCAAGCAGATGTTCAGAAAAAATAAAATAAACAGAATTCTATCTCCTGCAATAGCGTTAGCTTTATTGGCTCCCGCGGGATTCATACCAGTGGCAATGGCACAAGAGAACGCAGACCAAATTGACCAAATAGTCGTTACCGGTACACGTGGTCAGCCACGAACACTATCGGATTCACCAGTACCAATTGATGTATTCACTGCGGATGATATTAGCCAGATTTCATTTACGGACACTAATGACATCATCCAGACATTAGTGCCTTCTTTTAACGTTTCCAAAACTAACTTTTCTGGAGGGGCGTTCATTCGCCCGGCGACGTTGCGAGGCCTGCAAAGTGATAAGACCCTTGTGTTGGTTAACTCGAAGCGGCGTCATCGCTCAGCTCTTGTGGACTTGGATGGTGTAGGTGCTCAAGCCCCAGACATGGCTACAATTCCATCAGTGGCTATCGGCAGCATAGAAGTTTTACGGGATGGCGCAGCGGCCCAATATGGTTCCGATGCCATCGCCGGGGTAATTAACTTTATACTCAAGGAAAACCGGGATGGCGGCACTATTACTGTTGACATGGGCGAGTACGGCGAAGGGGATGGCCAGTCGGTTAATGTGCAGGGTAATATAGGGCTGCCGCTGGGTGATAACGGATTCATCAGCCTTTCAGGTGAATATACAGATGTGGAGCGGACTATACGGGCGGAAGAATATTGCCATTCCTTTTGGTGTGCGGATCGAAACAATCCAGAGTATCAAAAATTTAACGCGAGAAATAATTTCGCATCCAATTATGAACAAACCGAGCTATTCAGAACGGCCTATGAGAGTGGGCATCCTACATACATAGACAGCGGTCGCTTTTCCCAACCCTGGGGTCAACCAGCCGTTGAGTCCCTGCGCCTATTTTTCAATGCGGGCTATGAACTGAGCAACAACAGCGAGCTGTATGCGTTTGGCAACTGGTCTGACAGCGAGTCTAATGCTAACTTTTTCCACCGTCGTCCTAGTATCGGTATCTACAACGAGCTCCGCTTGGCTGACGGATCTACCTATACACCGAGACAACTGTTTCCCGCCGGCTTTACCCCGCAAAATTACGGTGATGTGGATGATAAATCACTGGTCGTTGGCTGGCGAGGTGAATGGGACAACGGACTGACTTATGATTTCAGTTACCGCGGCGGAGAGAGTGAAATTGAATACAATTTGTTCAATACCCTGAATATCTCCATGGGAAATGAATCCCCCACTCAGTTCCATTTGGGTGATCTGGTTAATGAAGAAACCCAGTATCAGGCAGACTTCAGCTATGAATTTGATTCCGGCGCCGTGTTTGCCTTTGGCGCTAGCTTTTTGGATGAAGAGTATAATATTTTGGGAGGCGAGCCAGCTTCTCACGAGCCTGGTACTTATGCAGTCGCAGATCCTCATGGTTTCTGTAATGACGATGGTACAGCCACGGCCGGAGGTGCGTCTGTGATTGCCACCGGCTCTACTCTGAATTGCGCCGATAGCTCTGATCCGGTGTATTTCGTAGGGCAAGTAGGCTCAAATGGCTTCCCTGGATTTCCACCCGAATTTTCGCAGAGCTATGGACGAGAAGCGACATCGCTTTATGCAGACCTCAGCCATGATGTGACTGATACCCTGTTTGTGCAGGGAGCGATCCGTGGCGAAGACTATGACGATTTTGGCTCGGAAGTAACCTGGAAACTGGCAGCTATACTGGATGTGACTGATAATTTTGCCATTCGCGGCTCGCTCGGTACCTCGTTACGTGCTCCGAGCCCAGGTCAGCAGGGTACGACTAATATATCTGTGCGACTGCCAAACGGTTGTTCCAGTCCTTCGTGGCCTGTTTCCGGCTGATTCTACAGTCGCAAGAGCTATGGGTGCCCAGCCGCTCAAACCTGAAATGGCAGACAACATTACACTCGGTTTTACCGCGGATATCGCCAATGTTAATTTGACAGTAGACTTCTATAGTATAGATATTGAAGACCGCGTGTTTATCAACGAAGACGCAAATGACGTGTCTACAGATCCAGGCGCGGGTGGCGCGTATGACAGATATCTAGCACTTGTGGCGGCAGGGGGTAGACAATGCTGAATCTTTCGGTCAGGTGAACTATTTTGGTAATGGCTTTGATACCACCACCGAAGGGGTGGATATTGTTGCAACAATGCCTCTTGATTGGGGGTAGCAATGGTGTCACTAATCTGAGCCTTGCTATGAACTACACCAAGAACGAGTTTGACAGTCCAGTCAGCCAAGTCTCCACTTTCTTAACGGCCGAGGAGCAAGCAGATTTTGAGAAACTGCGGCCAGAAGTCCGCGGCGTCTTCACTGCTCGCCACGAAGTGGATCGTCTGGCGGTGATCGGTCGGCTCAGCTATTACGGCGACTATGAAAAAGCCACCACTGGAGGTGTATTGCATCAGGAGTTCGATGGCGTCTTGTACACCGATCTTGAGCTGCAATATCAACTCAACGATACTGTCAGGCTGTCAGGTGGCGCTAGGAACTTGTTTGATGAATACCCGGATAAAGGAATCACGGAATACAGTTACGTTTGTTGCGGTAACCTGTATGGATACCAAAACAACCTGGACTGGCAGGGTAGGTATTTCTATGCTCGTGCATCAATGAGTTTCTAGTTGTAAGCTAACACTGGTTTATAACAGAGTGAAAATAGAGAAGCGGGAGCGGTCGGAGATTGCTCCCTTTCTATTTTATGAAACTGATTCGTTTAAGTTAGGACGAGGAAAGTGCTGAGACACTTGTCACGGCTGACTCGTCAATAGCCAAGCTCAGGGAATAGATTCCAATGTTCTCATAAACCATCAGTTTATTTTACCGTATGCAGCCAGCCAAAGAATATTGCAGTACGGCGTACCTTTTCACCCATTTTCCCCGCTAGGGGCCACAATGTTGATTCATTGGTATGACATTCAAGACTATGTGGCTGACCAGAATAGATATACTTATATACCTTCACAGGCCCATTATGCGATTGAACATTCTAGTTAGAATCTGCAGCCGCTCGATTTCGGGCGGCCTTGACTGCAATTACAACGATGGAGACCAGTATCAATAATCTGGGAAAAGCCTGTTGTTGTATCATCCCCTTCCTGGTAATTTTTCTTAGAGGTTTGACTGGTGTTCAGGCTGCCGAAAACAGCTCAATTCCACGGACTGCTGATGGTAATCCGGATTTCGGCGGGATCTGGCAGGCTTTGGGTAGCGCGCATTACAACCTTGAACTTCATGCCGCCGATTTTCCACTACTGCCCGTGCTTGGGGCAGTTGGCGCGATACCCGCGGGGCTTGGTGTTGTTGAGGGTGGGGCGATACCCTATACTCCAGCTGCCCGTGCGCAACAACAAGTAAACAGGGAAGATTGGTTGACCCTTGATCCCGTTGTTAAGTGCTATATGCCTAGTATTCCCCGCGCTAATTACATGCCTTTCCCGTTTCAGATTATCCAGTCATCAGAACACCTTTTGGTGGCGTACGAATTTGCCAGTGCGAGTCGTATTGTCTATATGAATCGACCGGATTTTGAGGCTCCGGTTTTTAGCTGGATGGGTCACAGCCGAGGTCATTTTAAGGGCGACTCTCTTGTTATCGATGTTACGGATCAGGTTTCGGATACATGGTTTGATCATTCGGGGAATCACCATACCGACGCACTGCGAGTAATAGAGCGTTATACTCACACGGGTCCTAATGTATTGATGTACGAAGCAACTTTGATTGACCCCAATGTCTACACCAGCCCATGGACTATTCGATTGCCACCTCGATACGAATATGCAGTTGCTTGAATTTAAATGTGTAGAGTTTGCAGAAGAACTGATGTATAGCCATCTGAGTAAGGATGCGGAGACTCCTTAAATGACTCTTATTAGGCTCTGCTATTTGCAACAGCATGAAGCGGGCTGCTGATTTCGCAAATGAGAGCTCGGGTTCCAACTTAGATAGCTTCTATTCTTATTTTACTCTTAGCAGAATTTTTAAATCCGACTGAGAAAGAACGCGCAATTGCTTGGATCACATTGAAAAATTAGCTCTATGAGAGCCAATCGATTCGCTTGCATAAACTAAAGGCTGCGAGATGGTAGAAAGTAACAAAATAAAGCATCAGCAGTGGAAAATCCTCGCATTAATGTTTTTGGCCTATGGCGGGACAATGCTTTGTCGTAATACGATTGGCGCCCTAAGTCCTGCCATGTCCGAAGACCCAGAAATTATGTTAACCATAACTCAACTTGGTGAAATATTAGCCTGGGGAGCAGTGGGTTCAATAGTAGGGAAGTTATTTTCGGGAATAGTTGCTGATCTTATTGGGGGAAGGCGAGCTTTATTTGCTTGTCTATTTGCTGTGGCACTATCAACAATGGCCTTCTCACTACCTTCATCAGTATTCTTTTTTAGTCTTATTCATTTCATTATGCGCGTATCGCAGACCATAGGTTGGCCTTCTGTAGGACTGCTTATTAATCAATGGTTTCCGAAGCACCATCATGGCAAATCTTGGGGAATTATATCAACGAGCTCTCGTATTCATACTGCATTAGCAGCAGTGCTATTAGGGGCTCTAGTCGCCGCGTTTAGCTGGAGATCTTCTTTTGTAATAGCGGGATTTTTTTATTTAGTAGCTTCATTCATATTTTTGTATCTTATTAAATCATCTCCCACAAAAGTAGGCCTTAAAGATTTGAGCGAAGGAGCTGCGCATACAAATTTGTCTGAAACATTAAAAAATATTTTAAAATGGATAATCATTTTGAAAAAAGATTTATGTTTTGTCTACATAACACTCATGATGATGATGCTATTTGTTTTGTACGATTTTGTAGCTTATGCTCCTCTTTACCTAAACCAAGCCACAGGCTTAAGTGCTCCAGATGCTGCGCAAGCCTCGGCACTTTTTCCTCTTGGAGCTCTCGTTTCTGTGGTGATTTTTGGTTTTCTTTACGATCACTTAAAGTTTAAGAACTTAAGAATATTACTTATCTGTTGTCTTAGTTTAAGCACACTGTTTGTTGGTTTACTATGGTCTATAAGTTCATTTGGACTCAGCCCAGGTTCAACGGAAATTCTGAGTTTTATTTTAATTTTTATGTTTGGTTTTACCTTCGCTCCAGCATGGTACTTACCAGTTAACGTTTATATTACAGGCTTAGGCGGATACCATATTGGCTTTACACTCACTCTAGTGGATGTATTCGGTTACATTTCGTCAGCTATTTTTAATGTTGTCGCCGGAAGACTCGCAGAATCCAGCTGGGATTACTATTTATTATTTGTAATGATCTTCAGTGTTTTGGCCACAGCTTTTCTGTTTATGTTTTTTAGGGAAATGCAAAAGAACATCCAGGGCACTTCTGAATAATGCTATGGCGCCTCACAAAATCATTCACGGCAATGCTCTCGCTCCGATCAAAAAACCATACACAAACGCCTGGCCTCAAACATGGCGGCATGCACGTTACGACTGGCAACTGCGTCGCCAATTCGGAACAGTTGGTACTTTCCCTCCTCATTGAGATTGATCGTCTGTGGATTCAGATCTGCCAGTGCGTCGATATCAATCATTCCTAGATTCATAGCGTCTTTTTTCAGCTCGAAATAGACATCATCTGCGGGCAAGGTGCCGTTTTCGATCACTACATGGTCGACGGTTATCTCGAGAGGAGTCGAGGTTAAATCACACCAGAGGCGCGCGACAATCTTGCCGCTTTCGCGGCGCAACGAAACTAGCCGATGATCGGTCGTCATCTGCATTCCGGCGTTGTAGAATTTTGTCATCGCCGCTGGATAGTTGGTGGGGCCGATGTGTGTTCCGATAAGGCGGTCAGGCGTTACCATGTGAACCTTTTGCCCTTGATCCAGCAGGTATTCAGCTGCTCCTACTCCGGCTTCGGCACCATTTTCGTCATACAGCAAAATGTCACCGCTTAGCCTGACCTGACCCGTCAGAACATCCCAGCTGGAAACGCAGAGATCATTTCCGGACTCAAAGAATTCGACATTGGGCATACCGCCGGTTGCAATGATGATGATGTCAACATTCATGTCGACTAAATCGCCGCCTTCCACGTAGCGGTCATATTCAATCTGAACGCCGCTATATTCAAGCTCGCCTTTGAGCCAGTCGACGATTCCGATCAGATCACGGCGACGTGGAGCACGGGATGCGATTAGCAACTGCCCACCTGCAGCTGAGCTGGCTTCGAGTATTTTTACGTCATGCCCGCGCAGTTTGCAGACGCGCGCGGCTTCCATCCCGGCGGGGCCCGCGCCTATCACGATAATCCTTTTCGTGGGTCCGGCACCTTTTTCGACTAGCTGAGGAATCGACTGTTCGCGGCCGGTTGATGGATTGTGGATGCAATAGGCAGCTCCCGAATGGTAAATCTGATCAATGCAGTGCCCTGCCCCAACGCAAGGGCGGATGCGGTGCTCTTCACCGGCTTCGAATTTGGAAAGAATATGTGGATCTGCCATATGGGCCCGGGTCATGCCCACCATATCCAGTGCACCAGCCTCGAGGGCAGTGCGGGCCGAGCTAAGATCCATTACCCTGCAGGAATGGATTACCGGCACGCTGATCTGACTACGGATTTTCTTCAGCTTATCAATATGCGGCGAGGCAGGTGTGCCCATTGGTGGAACCGAACGGCTGACTCCCAGCTCGCTGCCCATGACCGAGCCATAGACGATATTGAGATAATCGGTCATTCCGCTTTCGGCATAGCGCACATTAATATCTAGCGCCTCTTCTTCGCTCATTCCATCAGGATCGCCGCCGGTAGTTCGAACTCCAACAATGAAGTCAGCGCTGACCACGGCGCGGATTTCTTCTAGCACTTCGAGGCTGAAGCGCATGCGGTTGTCGATGCTGTCACTGCCATATTTATCGCTGCGAAAGTTCTGGTCTGAAATTAGGAAAGAGCCAGCGAATTGCACGTAAGCCATTAACTCAATGCCATCAAGTCCGGCCTGTTCCGCGCGCATCGCGGCGGCAACATACTCGGCCTTGATGCGGTTGATATCCTCGATCTCAACCGCTTTAGGATATTGCTTATGCGCCAGTTCGCGCACGCAGGACGCAGACATGAGAGGCAACCAATCCGGGTCAGCCCAGCTGGTGCGGCGGCCGAGATGGGTCAGCTGTGTGATCACCTTACAGTCATAAACATGCACGGTCTGCGCGAGCTTACCCCACCATTCAATGACCCGGTCGGTGGAGGCATCCACATTGCCAAATGTTGCGGGAGAATCACGGCTGACGATAGTTGAGGCGCCGATCATCGACATCGCTATCCCGCCTTTGGCCTTTTCCTCGTGATATGCGATGTACCGTTTTGCGGTCATCCCGTCTTCGGTAAAGGCAGGCTCGTGCGCTGCAGAAAAAACTCGGTTTTTGAACCTCGTGTTTTTGAGTTTGAAAGGTTGGAAAAGAGCATCGGACATCTTCGTGTTTCCTGTTTATAGCTTTACTTAGTTATGTAATGAGTAGGACTGCCGCCGCTCGCCGGGCGCCACGAATCGCTTTTCTCCCCCAGCTCTTACTACCTCGATCCGGTTTTTCTGATAGTGGTCTACTTGGCGCCTTATGATAGAGTTTAGTGATCTCTCATCAGGTGCGACTCGGCTCAAGGCCAACCTTGCAGTCGTTACAGCCAATTCAAAGCCGCCTGCAGCGGCTTGTGCCGTCGCTAGCGTACTTAGCGACATGGCGTCGGGCTTAGGGAGCTGTTGCAGCGCTCGGTTGGCCAACCCTAAAGCTTCGCCAGCTCTGCGTTTGCCGGGGTCAGGATGACTTGCCAACAAGCGAGCCGCGGCCTGGAGGGCCATGAGTTCATTAGGGTTGAGAGCCAAGGCGGCACGGAAACTTAGTAGAGCATCGTCAAAACGACCCAGGTAGGACTGTGCGCGGCCTAGGCGAAAGAATGCCGGTGCAAAGCCAGGATCCAACTCCGTGGCGAGTTTCAAATGAGATTTCGCTTCCGTAACCTGATTCGAAAAAGCGAGAGCCGTACCTAAATTGAGATGCGCGCGCGAATCATTCGGAGCGAGCTGGACACAACTCCGCCAGTGCACGAGTGCCTCATCGTGTCGCCCCACATCCGTCAGCGCGATGGCAAGACTCTCCAACACCATGGTGTTCTTGGGCGCGAACTCCAGCGCCTCCTGAAGACGGGTCACTGCCTTATCTAACTGACTAGCACGCCTATAGCTGCGGGCCAGTTCAATGTAGCCGTTGATGTCGGGCTCGAATTCGACCAGCCGTTCCTGCCGTTCAATGATCTTCTGCTGTAAGTGACGAGCGGAGAAACGTCTCAGGCTCTCACTCTCGTGTATGTTGCGGGGCATGACCTGGATCCACAAGTCGGCCATCTCGTTCGATGACAGGGGGCCGAATTCGATATCTTGCGGCGGGCTATTGGGATTGCGCTCGTTGTCGGCGGAGTTGTCGTAGACGAACTCCATCGACACGGTTGTGCCACGCGGCAGACTCAGCGGTCGCTTCAAGTTGGGCTCGTTCTGCCTGTAAAAATCCCATTCCTCAATCCTCGCGAGCCACTGCTGGCTGCCGTCCGGCAGAATGGCCCACGCCTTGATGTCCTTGCAGATGAAGTGGCAGTGAGGTAGAACGCTGAGTACATCGACATCGAAAGGCAACTCGTAGCTGTCGCGAGTTATAAAGCTGTTGTCACCTGCAGCGATGGGCAGCCAGCGCGAGCCGAGCCAGATCATCTGCGGATTAAGTTCGGGAGGTTCGTCGGCAAAGTAGAGCCCGATCTTGGGATCGATGATCTCCTCGAAATCCGACGGCATCATGTGCAGCTGAACCACGAGATCCGCGTCGGCGGGGAGTCGCCAGGCAAGCGCTTCGGGCAATTCGGAGGCTCGCTTCCCGGGGACCCAATTCACGAAATGGCCGTCAGGATGATGCGCCGTTGCGTTGTTCATCCCCCCGAAGCCTGTGCTGGATTCTTCGTTATCGCGTTGCCACGAGGCATCAGTCTCGTCGAGTCGAAACTCGGCATGATGAACTACTTCGTGATTGTCTAGCTTGAACTCGAGCGCGCGCACATAGCGATCTGACGCAGTTACATTCGGTATCACGAAATTGCGGAATACGTCGGAGTCTTCCAGCGGGAGCCTATACGGTGTCGAGAGCTTCACGATCAGATCAGGCTCTCCTAGTTGCCAGCCCGGCGCTAATTGAAGAGTTGAGAGATGATCCAACGGATTGCCGGGTGCGGCGCCTTGGGATTCCATCACTAGAGCCTTGTCGCGCCTATGGTTGGTGGCTACAGAGTTGGGGTTGAACAGACTTTCTGCAGTGATGATATTTCCAGAAGTTGCACACCCTGTCAGAAATAAAAAAGAGACTAGGGCAGCGATCAATGGCCGAGTGGCTGACATGATTTCCTTCCTCTTCTTATTTGATTTAATCAGACCGCGATGTAAATTAATTCTCACTGGTGGCCGCCCGCCGTTCCTCCTCTCGCGCACCCTGTAACATATTAGTCAACGCATAATTCCCCTCGTGACAGGCAAACTCGTATATATCTCCGTCGGAATAGTCGAAGATAATTTCCCGAGTGTAAGGGGCGGAGTAAGTACCGGGGTCGTTCGACGTAAGTTGGTAACGCAACTGTCCACCACCGATGCGAGTAATGCGCTCAACATTTAACTCGGCGCGGTTGTGGCTAAGTTCACTCCTGTTTGAATAATTGCGAGTTTCCACCACCAGGGTGTCGCCGTCCCAGTAACCACGGGAATCGCCATGCAAAAGCTTGATCGCTTCGGGCGCATGGGGCATGCCGGTGAGAGGAATGATGCGGGCGTCATGCATCATCTCCTGTACGATCACGACGTACTCCTTGGACTGTACGATTTGCCAGTAGCTGTTGTATCCGGAATCCAGATAGGGTGCACCGTTGCTGATGCAACGATCATCCTGGCTCAGAGTCTCGTAGGAGTCGAGAGTCTCAAAACGCTCACCGGCGGCAGCTGAATTATTTCTTAGCTGGGCCATCCGCTCACGTCGGGCTATGCCCTCCTCGGTAAGCTCAGGATATTTGCCATTCGGTGGGTCAATAATTTGAGAAGTGCGGTTATGTACACTCCGTTCCGCCAACCAGAACTGGTCGTAGTTACCAGTGGAAGGATCATTGGATCCAGTATCTCCTGCCAAGGCTGCTGTAATCACTGATTCGCCAAACAGGGCGTCATCGGACTCTGCTGTAATTTCGCCAGCTCGCTGCGAAATAATTTGCATTTCTTCCGCGGTGAGAAACTCACGACCTTCGAATACATCTGGTCGCTGTACAGGAGTAACCGTGTTGTTTGCCCACACGCCCTGGAGATCAGGCTGTCCGTCGCTAGTTCGAGGAACCTGGTAGCCAGCTTGAGCGCATGCGGCGCTTCCGGTGACGAGAGTGAAAACAAAGAGTATGTAGTGGGGTATTCGACTCATATTGGTTTTCATGGCTTTGACTTTTCTTCAGTAAACGCTTTGAAAGAACTACGTTAGTTTAGCAAGTGTTCGAAATGGACATAATTGTTTATTCAATTGTATAATTAACTCAAAGAAATGTACAAATGTATTTCTACTATAGAAGTCAGTATTAGCAAAACAGAAAGACTGATGAGAACTAGTGTTGTTAGTGGTTTGCTATTAATCCTAGAAATCAAGAGGGACCATAATGAGTAATAATAATATCATCTGTTTCGAAGCCTTGATAAAAACCGGGTTAGTGGGACTTCTATTTTCGCTGGCGGATAGTGGGGCAATGGCGCAACCGAATCCAATGGCACAGATGGACGGGTCAATGACGGAGACAGGAAAGCCAGCTGCGCATGCGGGTCAGCGACCGATTAATAATTTACCAAATCCTTATGTCACTCAGCGTAATTTTGGCTCTTTGCCAGATGGCCGTCGTTGGGGTTCTGTTAGCGCGGTAGATATCGATATTGACGGCATACACGTGTGGGCAGGAGATCGTTGCGGTAACAATCAATGTGCCACGACTCCGGGTATTAATCCTATTGTTAAACTCGATCCAAATGGGCGTGTTGTCAAGCAGTTCGGCGCTGGTCAAATTCTTTGGCCGCATGGCATGGATGTGGATCACGAAGGCAATGTCTGGATTGCTGATGCCCGCGTTGCGAGTCAAGATGAAATTAACGAAAACCCTGCTGCGGCTAATTTGGGTAGTGCGATACTAAAATTTAGTGCTGACGGTGAGCTACTGATGACCATCGGTACGCCAGGCGAGGTAGGCGATCCACCTACTCATCTTACTGACCCAAACGATGTTTTGATCGCAGCAAATGGGCGTATTTATATAGCTGAAACTCACGCTGCTCAGTTTCAAAATGAACCTAGCCATGATACCAAGAGCCGAATAACCATGTGGGAACCCGATGGCACTTACATAGGTTACTTCGGTGAATATGGTTGGGATGATGGTCAGTTCCGATCGCCACACGGTCTTGCTATGGATTCCCGGGGCCGTCTATTTGTTGCAGATCGCGGAAACAATCGTATTCAGATCTTTACCCCAGACGGAGAGTGGTTAGATACCTGGTACCAATTCAGTCGAATTTCAGGAATCCACATAGACCCTAGCAATGACTTACTTTACGCCATTGATTCTGAATCTGATGAAAACTACAACCCGGGTGGTTGGAGAAAAGGCCTTCGTGTTGGCAATGCTCGCAATGGCAAAGTGTTGTATTTCATACCAGAACACGTTTCCACAATTCGGCCGTCAGGCATGGGTGGTGTCGGTGCTATGGGTGAAGGTGTTACTGCTGACAAAGATGGCAATATTTATGCTGGGGATGTAGGTGTCTTTAAGGGAATGACTCGTTTCGTACCGCGCCTAATCCCATAACACTTCATTTAGGTAAAAGAGCTGGCTAGTCTTGGGATTTTGCCCGTTTTTCGCTGTTTATGAAAAAGTAGTTGAGTCCTTTGATTTCGGAATTAAATTTTAAATGATGCCCAAGCCTGAAGAACTACTTCATGGAGAAAAAAAATGAGAAAAGCAACTTTAATAACTGTCTTGTTGCTCCTTTTAACTAATACCGCGTGGGCGCAATTTACAAAATCCGATTCGCTCGACAGCACTGGCTTCGTGCAGAAACGCCTGGGCAGAATCGATGCGGTAATCAACGCCGAAATTGCCAGCGGCGAGATCCCGGGTGCGGTTGCCCTAGTTGCCAGGAACGGCCAACTTGCTTATTACAAGAGTTTTGGTTTTGCCGATATCGATGCGCAAACACCGATGCAAAAAGACAACATATTTCGCCTTGCGTCGATGACTAAGGCTATCACTTCAGTGGGAGCGATGATCCTCTATGAGCGCGCATTTTTTCAGTTGAATGACCCGGTTTCGAAGTACATTCCCGAGTTTGCCGACATGAGGGTGGTATCCGAGGTGGATGCCAATGGTGATGTGTCCGGCACAGTCCCCGCAGTGGCGCAAATTAAGATCATTGATTTGTTCACGCACACATCTGGAATTAGTTATCCGTTTGCGTCCAACAGCGTGCAAAAATCCTATATAGGTGCCGGAATAATTGATGGAATGACCAACAAGGATACTACCCTCGCAGATCAAATGAAGCTTTTAGCCACGCAACCGCTGCTTTTCGAACCCGGTTCAGATTACGTTTATGGCCTCGGCCTCGACCTGCTTGGACACCTCATTGAAGTGGTCAGCGGCAAACCACTGGACCAGTTTTTCAGAGACGAAATATTTGCTCCGTTGGGCATGCTGGATAGTTATTTCTATCTGCCGAAAGCCAAGTCCAACCGTCTTGCCATACTTTATGCCGACGTAGATGAAGCAGGACTCATCATCTCGCGAGGACATGAATCCAACATCATTCTCGATAATCCAAGTTACCCGACCGGAGATGGACAGAGTTATTTTTCTGGCGGTGCGGGGGTGTCTTCCACAGCGTATGATTACGCACGCTTTGTACAAATGCTGCTGAACAACGGAGAACTGGATGACGCTCGAATATTGAGTCGAAAGTCTGTGGAACTTATGCGAAGCCCTCGCATCGATTCGGACGGTGATCAAATTCCAGATTTCGGTTTGGGTTTCGAGGTAATTGTTGATCCCGCGAAGACCGGTGAACTGGGTTCGGTTGGCAGCTATTCATGGAGTGGTGCCTTCTTGACTTCTTACTGGATTGATCCAAGCGAAAACCTGATAGCAGTTTTCATGTCCCAGGTCCGTCCTAGCCAATCTGACATTCGATCGAAATTCAATACGATGGTTTACCAGGCACTTGAGTGAGGAGCAAAATGTCACCATGGCCGGAGTATAAGGGCAATAAAAACAATCTCAACTGAAGTCCAACCGTTCTGCGTCATCAAGAGCCGGCTTAGTGGCGCATTAAGTAACTTGGAATCTCCCAAAACGCCCGATTCTGCGGCTGTCTAGTAGAACGCAGAATATTGGTGCGATTTAAGCTTGATATTATTATTCAATTGTATAAAATTAGATTTATACACGATTAAGCAGATATTTTTGTCGTGTTTAGTTTGAGTAGACGATTGGTGCGATTGTGTATTCGTTTATTCTTCCTCTTGATGCCAGTATTTGGCCTGACCCCCCTTTAGTCGGGCTTTTTTTTTGACCCAGAAACAGCTAGTCCGCAGCATCCCCCGATGTTAAAAGCTACCGGTTAGGCGCCATGCCGCGCGCTCCTCAATTCGGTTATCTTGCTGTACTCCATTACTTACAGGTGTTTATGGAAGTAGTAAGAATAAAGCGGTGTTGAAGGGCTGGGCCAGATCGGGAACGGATGCCGGGCCGCCTAATTTTTAATTGATTTTTCGGATTCATCGAGGACTTCCCTTGCAATAAGAGATTCTTTACACTCTCTCCAAATGAAGAAGCCTAAAAGCGCCAAGCCAACAACTGCTCAGCGAAATATGCCACTGACAGATAAAGCGATCGCTTATCTCCGTGACGCAATCCAAGTGCAAAAAATCGCTCCAGGACAGGAAATCGATTTTGCTGCACTGTCCCAAAAGCTGGGTATGAGCCGCACACCGATTCGTGAGTCGATACGCGAATTATTGACTGAAGGTCTACTTGAACAGTTACCAGGTGGCATAGTGTCCGTCACTCAGTTATCGTCTGTAGACGCTGAAGGTTTTTTATCATGTTCGTGATGAGCTCGAGATTGTTGCTGCCCGCGTCGCCGCTGTGCATATTTCAGACTTAGAAATCGAAATGCTCAAGGTCAATTTGTCGCAGTTTGATAATGCAAGAACTGAACCCGAAAAACTCGCTCAAATTGACAACCAGTTTCATTACCTTACTGCACGACGCTTGCAACAATAGTTATTTATCACGAGCATTAAAACACTTACGGGTTAGAATTGGACTACTTCAAGGACGATCATTTAGTAACGCCGAGCGCATCAATGATGCATACAAGGAACACAGATCTATTATCAAAGCCCTCGAATCACACAACCCGGATAAAGCCCAGCGAGCAGTTGCCAAGCACTTCCGCAATGCACGCAAATCCAGGCGAGCACATCAGGGGCGGCAGTAAAAAACTATCCATTCATCCCCATACACATTGTGAATCGGTTCCGTTGAATAATGGTATTGCTGGGCATGGTGCTGCATGCAGTTGGCGAGATGGAGGCTATGAGCGGGTGATCGCGCCAACAACTGCATCATGAAACCTCCCCGGATCGCTTGATGTTGTGGTGGCCTACTAGAACGAGCGATTTAGCGCAATCTAGCCTTGACTATAAATATTCAAATGTATAAAGTTGGGTTAATGTACGATTAGTACGGGCATTTATGTTCGGTATTATTCAGGCAGGCGTCATATGAAATTGCGAATTGAGTTTCATTTATCCCTCGCTTGATCCACGTATTTAGTCCAACACCTCTGGGCGTTAGACTATTTTTACTACAATAAAAACTTTCTTTACACTCTTTACCAAATGCCAAAATCTAAACAGCCCCTGCCAATAAGTGCAAAGAAGAATATGCCGTTGACGGATCAAGCGTTGGCCTATTTCCGTGATGCAATCCAGACTCGAAGAATAAATCCTGGTCAAGAAATCGATTTTGCTGGTCTGGTCTCAAAAGCTGGGCATGAGCCGCACACCCATCCGTGAATCGATACGCCAGCTATTGACTGAAGGTCTACTTGAACTCTTACCAGGCGGCACCGTGTGCGTCACTCAGTTATCGTCTGTAGAGGCTGAAGGTTTTTATCATGTTCGTGATGAGCTCGAAATTGCTGCTGTCCAAGCCGCCGCCGTGCATATTTCAGACTTAGAAATCGAAATGCTCAAGGCAAATTTAGCACTGTTTGATAGTGCAAGAGCTGAACCGGATAAGCTCTCTCAAATTGACAACCAATTTCATTCCATTCTGCACGACGCTTGTAATAATAATTATTTATCACAAACATTAAGACGCTTACGCCTTAGAATTGGACTACTCCACGGGCAACCCTTTAGTAACCCTGAGCGTATCAATGATGCTTACAACGAACACGCGTTTATAATCAAAGCCCTCGAATCATACGACCCAGATATTGCAAAAAGTGCTGTTGCCAAACATTATAGCAATGCGCGCAAATCCAGACTGTCACTTCTCTGATCGAAGTCAAAGACTATCCCTTTATCGGCACACAAATTGTGAGTCGATTCCGTTTGATAATGCTATTGCTATGTATGGTGCTGCCTGCTGTTGTTGGTGGTATTGCAGACGGCTCATCGATGAAAATTCGGATAATGCTGTGTAGACTCTGTTACTGACATCATTGTCTTAGCAAATACACGACTTAAAATACTTGTATTCCCGACGTATAAACATTAATTTATACAATTGAATAAATAAAATTTGAGCAAGGTTGCACGCCAAGGCCTGCCAACGTAACAATTTAGAAAAGTTGATACGAACCTAACTATGAAACAATCTCATTAATGGAGAAAAAGTTCCATCGAAGCTGCAATTTGGAGAGCACAGTAATGCAACAATTAGGTAAAATATTAGGCATGCTCAGTTTTATACTATTCACACTCCTCAGTGTTTTAAGTCATGCACAGCAACCCCGCTTCCTCAGTCTTACACCTCCTGAAGGCGTGCCAATCGCGCCTATATTCGAAGGCTGGATCGCAAACGCAGATGGCTCCAGAAGTTTTTCTTATGGTTTCCTCAATAGAAATGAGGTAGCTATTGAACTTCCATTGGGAGAGGCCAACTTCATGGAACCCGCCGAATACAACGGTATGCAACCCACACGTTTTCCTCCTGGTCGCTACACTGGCGTGTTCTCAGTCACTGTGCCGGCGGACAAGAGTGATATCGACGTTTGGTGGAATTTAAAAACTGGCGATCAAGAAGTAGGTAAAATCCCTGGTCGAGCCGGCCGAGCTGCTTACGAACTCGACTTCATACTCCCTCGTCCACAGGGCTCCCTACAGCCGTTTGCCGGTTTCGGCGAAAGCAGTAACATTACTCCTGGCTTAGTGGCTTCCGTTCGTGATTATTCGGGTTCTGTGAAGGCCGGATCTGAAGTCCTGTTAACAGTACGAGTGAAAGATCCATCGGTGCGCGATTCCCATGACCCACGCTTTACAGAAGCATTGCCGCTAGGCGTTACATTCAATGAGTATCAGGGCTCTGGTCCAGTGGTATTTACACGCCACCCGGATAATGTAGTCGATCCCCAATCTGAAGATCTAGCGGAACCCGTATCCCTGTGTCAAGGATGCACTTTACAGGTCAACCAACCTGGACCTAATGTAGTTTCAGTGCTTGGCCCAGAGGGTCTAGCGCGTGTCTACGCCAGTTTTTCAGTACCCGGTGACTATATCATTCATGCCAGGGTAGACAATTTTGCTGCGCCGGACAGCACTCAAAATAATCAGTGTTGTTGGACAAACGTTTACCAGAAAATCACTGTGACTCCATGATTATCCCGATTCTGTTGCTCTTGCTGATTGGCCGAATCATTTCTATCCCCTCGATTATAGCCCTGCGAATCAAAATTTCTGAAAACCTGCAGAGATTCTCCATCTGTTGTATTTCCTTATCTGCTTAATGGCATAATCTTCATAGCAAATACGCGACATGAAAATCTTGTATTTAGCATGTATACACGTTATTTTATACAATTGAATAAGTATTGTTAGAATGCTAAGGAGAGTAGTATGAAGGTTACAAAAACCTGGTTGAGAATAGCAGCGCTTGCATTGATCGGATTTCAATGTCAAGCAATTGCTCAAGCTAACCACGGTGAAGACCCTTCTTATAACGGTGAAGTTGGCCGGATTCTCAACGAAAACTGTGTCGTTTGCCACCGTGAAGGCGGTATCGGCCCAATGCAGCTGACCAATTACGATCAAGTTCGCCCCTGGGCTCCTCTGATCCAAATGAAAGTAGCCGACAGAACTATGCCTCCCTATGCATATGATCACAGCATTGGCATTCAGGATCTGCAAGGTGACTGGCGCCTGACTCAGGAAGACATCGATACAGTGGTAGCGTGGGTGAATGTCGGTTCACCGTTGGGCGACCCTGATATGGTGCCTCTTGCTCCCCGGCTACCCGATCCCAGAGACTGGAGTTTCGTCAGTCAGTTTGGCCAACCAGACAGGATCATTGCTTCCCAGTCTATAGATATACCTGCTAGCGGTAACGATCTGTTTAGCAAACATTTCGTGGACAGCGGAATAGTGACAGATCGCTGCATCAAGGCAGTGCAGGTGAAACCCCGCGGCGATGCCAAATCCGTGGTGCACCATGCCAATTCCGATATATATGCTCCCAACGAAGATGGTGACTTCGCAACCTATGGTCAATTGACCGAGTATGCCATGGGCAAATGGGGCGAAGTCGTTCCTGACGGTGTTTGCCGTTTAATTCCTGCCGGATCACAACTTCGCTGGAGCATTCACATGTTCCCAGGTGGCCTCGGAGCAGTTGCACCGGGTTCGATAATCAAAGATAACGTCGTTGAAATTGGTCTCTGGTTACACCCTGAAGGCTATGAAGCACAGGCTCAATACAAACAAGATTTGAAACAATATCAAATTGGCCGAGAGGGAGATCTATTAATACCTCCAAATGGTTATACCATGATGGAGGGCTTCCATTCATTTGACCATCCGGTCCGAATCGATAGCTTTCAACCCCACGGCCACCTGCGTATGAATGCAGCGTCTATGGAGATTTTCTATCCAGAAACCGGTCGCATCGAAGCAATCAGCCAGGTATCTAAATGGAGTGCTACATGGCACCATAGTCATATCTACGAATCAGACGTTGCACCTTTACTTCCTACAGGAGCAGTTCTTGTTCTGAAACAATGGTATGACAATACTTCGAATAATCCTCATAACCCCGATCCTGACCAAAACGTTGTGTGGGGTAGCCGTACTGGTGATGATATGAATCATGCCTGGATTGCGGTAACTCATTTGGATGATGAAGGTTTTAAGAAGCTCGTAGAAGAGCGCAAAGAAAATGAGCAGCGTTCGGTTGCAGGCTTTGACTAAGCTTCTTTACTAACTTAAACGCGTTACAATTCAAAAAGACCGACTGGGCTTCTTCCAATCGGTCTTTTTTTATTTTAGTTAATCCCTCTTCATGAGGCGAAGATGGAAGTTATAGAACTCTAACGGCGCAAGTTACCTGGGGCTCCGGAAACTGGAATGTACTTTGCTGTTTCTTATACCAACCCGGGTGTTGGGAATCATAGCTACCAATTATGATTTTGCAATATGACACATGCGATACCGCAAGAAACACTGAACGCACCAATTATTCAGGATATTCCTATTGTTAGATCTCTTTTGGCAGGGTGACAGAATTGAATATGAAAAACGGTGAACTCATTAACACGCTCTACGAAGTAGGCATTAATTGTGATGCCATAATAATGAATGCACGAGCCTATACCCATACCTCAGTTGATATAGGAAATGCTAGTTCAGCTATAGAAAGCCCAATAATAGGGATACATATTTCTAATCTGTATGTGCGCGAAGAAGACAGGCACCGCTCTTCGATGGCTAACAATTGTATTATGGAGATAGCGGGTATAAGGATATATATCTATAAGCTCACCATACAACATTGCTTTTTTCCATCATGAGCATCGGTTCAAATATTTGGAAGCTCTATGTCATCAAGACATCCAAATGGATGACGCTTTTCATGCCTATTATCTGGTTATTCTATGAAGAAAATGGACTGACCATAACCGATCTATTTGTGATTCAAGCTATCTATTCTGTAACCATAGCACTTATTGAAATTCCTTCGGGTTACGTTGCCGACATCTTCGGAAGGAAAAATTCTATGGTTATAGGCACATTCTTCGGTTTCTTAGGCATTCTAATTTATTCTCTTTCTTTTGATTTTGATGGTTTTCTATTAGCAGCACTTTGTTTAGGTATTGGTCAAAGTTTTATTTCGGGATCGGATACTGCCTTGATGTACGACTCTTTGGTAGAGATAAATCGAAGTGATGACTTTATTAAACTCGAAGGAAGAACAATATCAATGGGGAACTTAGCTGAAGCGATTGCCTTCGTAATTGGGGGATTTTTAGCTGAAATTAGTTTAAGAACTCCTTTCTATTACCAAGTTGGTATTGCTCTAGCTGGTTTTACAATTGCACTCTTCTTGATTGAACCCAAAGTACACCGTTTGCAAGATGGTAAGAGCAAACCTTGGAAGAACATTAAGAAAATCATTCACTATGCAATGATAGAAAACAATATCTTGAGGGCGTATATTTTTTACTCCGCAATTTTTGGCGCAGCAACATTAACGATGGCTTGGTTTGTTCAACCTTACTTTAAAACGCTCGGCTTAGAGGTGATTTATTTTGGGCTGATAGGTGCAGGGCTCAACCTGGCTGTTGCTTTTCCTGCCTTTTATGCACATGTGATAGAACGCAAAATTGGAACTAAAACATTACTCAGTCTATTATTGCTACTAATTGTAGGCTGTTATTTGACCGTTGCGTATGTCGACTCGCTATGGGGTTTATTGATTCTACTCCTCTTCTACCTTACTCGAGGAGTGGCAACACCGGTACTTCGTGATTATATGAACAGACATATACCTTCCAATATGCGGGCAACGGTAATGTCTATTAGAAGTTTTATCATTCGTGTTCTCTTCGCTTCTACATCTCCAGTTTTTGGTTATGTGGCAGATTTGTACAGCCTCCAATATGCCCTCTACTTATCTGGTTCACTGTTTTTGTTCTTCGGGCTCATCGTCTTAATTTACCTGCTTAACCAGACAGAAATATAGGTAATAATGGCGGAGGGCGAGGGATTCGAACCCTCGATAGGTTTAACCCTATACGCCCTTAGCAGGGGCGCGCCTTCAGCCACTCGGCCAGCCCTCCGTGTTCTCAATTTCGCGCGCATGATACCACAGCGGTATTCGTGTAAAGAATAGTCTTTCTGAGGTTAAACTACCTTATTGGCAACAAATTCTTCAATTTCTGTATTGCTAAACTGTAATTCTTTGAGAATTTTCTTTGTATGCTCGCCCACCGCTGGAATGCCCGATAATGTGGGCTCATATTCACTATTATTTGTCGGAGGCTTGAGGCTCGAGACTATTCCCTCCGGCGTGGGGGTCGCCACAAATCTATCTAGAGCCTCGAGTTGGGGGTGGTTCCAAACAGATTTCATGTCATTCACATTGGCAAACGCGATCTGTGCGTCATCTAATTTAGTACTTATCTGGTCAGATGTTTGAGCAGAAAATAGGGCCTGAATGATTTCCTTAAGGGTATCTCGATTTTCAGAGCGCAAGGCATTGGTGGAGAACCGAGAATCTTTAATTAAGTTTGGTTTCGCTAGGACATATTTACAAAAAGCTTCCCACTCTCTGTCGTTTTGTAAGCCAATTAAAATAATTTTGTGATCGCCAGTTTTAAAGACGCCATAAGGATAGATACTGGCGTGATCAGCGGCCCTTCTAGGAGGTGGAGGTGCGCCATCGTAGGCATAGTACAAAGGGAATCCCATCCACTCGACCATAGCCTCTAGCATTGAAATATCAATACGGCTTCCCTTGCCGGTTTTTCCTCGCTGAATAATTGCTGCGAGTATCGCCGAAAAGGCGTGCATACCAGCTGCGGTATCTGCAACTGAGATACCAGCCTTAACCATATGCTCTTCAGTACCCGTAACTGAAAGGAAGCCAGCCTCAGCCTGCACTAATAGATCATAAGCCTTTTTATGTTGATAGGGTCCCCCGGGGCCATAGCCGGAGATATTGCAAACAATGAGTTTCTCATGGTTTGCTTGAAGTGATTCATAATCTAAGCCAATTTTTCTCATGGCTGACGGAGCTAAATTTTGAACCAGTACGTCGGTTTGATTAAGTAGTCTTTCTAATATTAAGTAGGATTGTTCGTGCTTAATGTCCAGCGTGAGGCTGAGTTTGGAGCGATTTGTCCAAATGAAATGAGATGATTGCCCCTTAACACGCTCATCATAATAGCGCGCGAAATCTCCAGCTCCACGTCTTTCTACTTTTATGACCCGGGCCCCAAGTTCAGCCAGTTGACGAGTGCATAATGGGGCAGCAATTGCATGTTCGAAAGAGAGTACGGTGATGCCGTCCAATGGAGCCATGTTGCTTATTTTTGAATCAGACAAGTGTGGCGCTCGCTTTCATGCAAAGCACATCGGCATGGTCTTTTATCCAAAGCTCTAACTGCCCATTTTGATTTGGATTTATACCGCATACATGGAATGAATTTAAGTCGAAAACTGGATTCATGGCCTTAAATTCGAAACGGGTGAGGTTTTGCCCTGGGAACTGTTCACTAACTAGGTCCGCGATGAGGGTTGCTAAAAGCGGTCCATGAACTAATAACCCAGGATAACCTTCTTCATTAGTAACATATTCCCTATCATAATGAATTCGATGACCGTTAAATGTCAGTGCTGAATAACGAAATAGTAAAATAGAGTCAGGTATAATAGTTTTTGTATAGTCAGATTTAGCGGGAGCGATATTTCCTGAGGGTGCTATTTTATTTGGTTTTGCATGATTACGATATACAATGTCATGCTCTTCGGAAATGGCTATCTCTCCTTTTTTTCCTATCTCATGAGAGACAGTAACAAAAGCAAGCTGTCCGCTACGCCCTTCTTTTATAGCAATGCTTTTGATTGTGGATTTTCTTTGTATTTCTTCACCTGCATGCAATGGCTTATGAAATTCGAAACGGCTACCGCCCCACATTCGCCCGGGAAGGGGAATCGGAGGTAGAAAATTCCCACGCTCAGCATGACCATCATTTGCTAGATTTGATTGTTTCGCTGGGTCTAGAAAATAAAGCCAGTGCCATAGAGAGGGAAGCTTGTCTCCTGGCGAAAAATCCACCTTCTTTTTATCAAGAGTAGCCGCTAACCCCTTTAGTGGGGCCAAGGTTAAAAAGTCGGTGGAAGATTGAGACCTTCCTATCCATTCATTATAGCTAGAAGCTTCTATATTCATGTCAGATTATTACCCAGTAAATATTTGGTGAATGATCAGACAAGAGAACTTAATAGATGCGGCTATAAGTTGCTACTAAAATGATGACGTTTTAACATCGCGGTCCCAAATAAGTTTAGTTGTAGGCTGCTAATCCAAAGGACTATTACAATCATGGCAGGCAAATATTTTGAAGAGTTAGAAATTGGCATGAAATTTGAACACCTTCCACATCGAACCATAACGGAAACGGACAATTTTTTGTTTACTACGATGACTCATAACCCTCAGCCACTGCATCTGGATGTTGAGTTTGCAAAAAATACTCAGCATGGGCAGATTATCGTAAACAGCTTGTTTACCTTAGGATTAGTTATTGGATTGTCGGTGGGAGACACAACCTTGGGGACAACTATTGGAAATTTAGGTATGGAAAAAACAGAATTTCCGAATCCAGTTTTCATTGGGGACACAGTACGTGTAACTACAGAAATTAGTGATAAACGAGAATCAAAAACAAAACAGGATCGTGGTATTGTCTGGTTTCAGCATATTGGGATTAACCAAAGAGATGAAGTTGTTTGCGAATGTCTTAGGAAGGGTATGATGTTGCGAATACCGGAATAACGATTTCTCTAGTACATGCTTAACCAGAATTTAACCTTAACACTAATTCTGTGAACCGAGAATAAAGAGAGTAATTATGGGTAATACTCCTGTGCCAGGGGCGAAAGGCTTGAGGCGATCCTTGCATTTTGTGCCAGGTGGCAACGATCGTATGTTTGAGAAAGCTCTCGCCACAAATGCAGATTCCTTGATTCTTGATTTAGAGGATTCTGTTACTCCTGAGAATAAAGAAGCTGCTCGAGATCATGTTTGTAATTGGATTACAGAAACAGATTTCGGGATACAAGAATGTTTAGTCCGGATAAACCCTCAGGACACACCTTGGGGAGAGGATGATTTGCGCGCCGTTATGGAAGTGCTACCAGACGGATTGGTGCTCCCTAAAATCGCGACGCTTCAAGATGTGGATTCTATCGCTTCAGTCATTACAGAGATCGAAAAAAATCAAGAAGCTGTTCCTGGTGCTGTTTCTCTATTGTTGATCGGTACAGAAGTGGCTGAGGCTGTTTTTAACTTGCCGGCGATGGCAAAACATGATCGAGTCGACGCGGTTACCTGGGGTGCTGAAGATTTGTCAGGAGCGCTGGGAGCAAAAGCGAAGCGCGATGCGCAAGGGAACTACCTTGAGGTATTTAGCTTTGTTCGATCTACTTGCCTGCTCGCAGCTGTTGCAGGAAATGCTCAGCCTATTGATGCAGTGTATGTTGATATCAAGAATAAAGAGGGCTTGGCACGGGAATGCAAAGCAGCTGCTGACATGGGGTATACAGGAAAGGTCACTATCCACCCCTCACAGATTGAAATTGTAAACGCTGCTTTTACGCCGAGTTCTGCAGAAATTGAAGAAGCTTCAGAGTTAATTGCCGCGTTCGAAGAAAACCAGAAACACGGTAAAATGGCATTCACATTTAAAGGGCAAATGGTCGACGTTCCTCATTTGCAGCATGCCAAGAAAGTCCTTTTAATAGCCGCTCGTATAGCCAAAGAGATCAACTAGAGGGTTCAAAATTCACTTATGGATTTTATAGAGACAGAAGAACATAAGCTTATTAGAGAATCTGTTCGCAAACTTTGTTCTGGTTTCCCAGATGACTATTGGGAAGAGCATGATCGAAAAGGTGAGTTCCCTGATGACTACTATCATGCAATGGCTGCGGCTGGCTGGTTAGGTATAGCAATACCGGAGAAATACGGCGGAGCAGGCAAAGGATTGCAAGAAGCGGCTATAGTTTTAGAGGAAGTCGCTGCATCAGGTGCAGCAATGAATGGCGCGACACCGGTACATCTGTCTATCTTCGGTATGCATCCGGTCGTTAAGCATGGTTCACAAGCCATGCGGGAAAAGTATCTACCTCCAGTGGCAACTGGTGAATTACATGTTGCCTTTGGCGTGACGGAGCCGAATGCGGGAAGCGATACTACTTCAATCGAAACTTTTGCTCGTCTAGAAGGTGATCATTACGTCGTGAAAGGGCGAAAGGTTTGGACTACTAAAGCTTTAGAATCGGAGAGAGTTTTATTGCTAGTGCGAACCCAGACTAAAGATGAAGTAGAGCGTAAAACTGACGGTATGACTTTGCTGCTGGCAGAATTGCAAAAACCTGAAATTTCGATTTCACCCATTCCAAAATTAGGGCGCAATGCGGTTCGAACTTGTGAAGTGGTTTACGATGACTTAAAAGTTTCAGTGGCAGATAGGGTGGGTGAAGAAGGTAAAGGTTTTAGATATTTGCTAGACGGCCTTAACGCAGAGCGCATTTTAATCGCTGCTGAGTCTTTAGGAATAGGCAAGGCATCTTTGCGCAGAGCAGTACAGTATGCCAATGAGCGTGTTGTATTTGATCGACCTATAGGGAAAAACCAAGGGATATCTTTTCCGCTCGCAGAGGCCAGGATAAAATTAGATGCGGCTGAGCTGATGATTAAAAAAGCCGCTTGGAAATCGGATAACAATCTTCCCTGTGGGGCAGAAGCCAATATGGCTAAATGGTTAGCCGCCGAGGCAGGCTTTTATGCTGCAGATTGTGCTATTCAAACCCATGGTGGTTTTGGGTATGCCCGTGAATATCATGTCGAGCGCTATTGGCGTGAAGCTCGCCTTATGAAACTAGCTCCTATTTCCCAGGAGATGATTTTAAACTTTGTCGCTGAGCATGAATTAGGCTTGCCAAGATCTTACTAATAATTGAAGGCGTAAGTCTATTCATTGGTCAGTAAGGGGTAGATGAATAGAATGCACTCAAGATTAAGAGATTTAGCCTAGGGAAAACAATTATAAGCGAAGCAAAAAATAAAATATTTTATTCGTTCTTGTTTTTCATTAAACGAATATATTTTTAAGGATTATCTATGTTTCACAACTGTAAAAAGGAAATGTTATTTGTAATGGTATTGTCGTTTTCATCATTCATTTCTGCGCAAGAATTAACTGATAACGACAATTTAGAATTGCAGCGCGTAGAACCATTTCAAGTTTTCGATAATTTATATTATGTCGGCGCAAAATGGGTGTCCGCTTGGCTACTTGAGTCAGATCAAGGGTTAATATTATTCGATGCCTTGTATGGTGACTTGACTGATATTGCCATCGATGGCATTCGCCAGCTTGGTTTTGATCCTGATGACGTGCGCTATGTCATCGTATCTCATGCTCATTATGATCATGTTGGCGGCGCTAGTCGTTTTCAGGAAGAATTCGGTGCTGTCGTTATGATGACGGAAACAGATTGGAACATGACTGATGAACCTGCGATTTATCAAGAATATCCAAAACCCATCCGCCATCTGTCGGCTTCTGACGGCAGCACATTGAACTTGGGACGCACTCGGTTGCAGTTCATGGAGACGCCAGGTCATACTCTAGGGGTACTCTCGACGCGGTTCACCGTTTATGACAACGGTTATCCTCATGATGCTTTTTTGTTTGGAGGTGTAGGTTTGAATTTCTCAGGAGTTGAGCGAACTGAAATGTACATTAACAGTGTGCAAAGACTTATGCAGATGGAAGGGATCGAAGTAAATATTCCGAATCATGCTGATTCTGGCGAAGTTTTTGAACGCTATTCGATGCTTCAAGATCGTCTAGATGGAGATCCACATCCATTTGTGGACCCTGAAAGTTGGGATGCGTGGCTAGATATTTTAATGAAGAATGCACAAGCGAAGCTGAGGCGAGAACAGCAAGCAGCTAATTAGTAGAATTTATAAAGAGCTACTGACTTTGCACGTAAGCGGAGATTTAAGCCGTTAGATTCCGCTTAGTGATTCCTTTGGACGTAAACAAACTCTGATTGGCAATGTCTTTGGCTGAGAGAGCAAGATTATCGATTTGGTAAAACCGGCAAAGCAGGCGTTATTTGCCAAGTAGCAAAAAGTCGTCGCGCCTGACTGACTTCAGATGGATTAAGTTCATTCTCAATTTCTTCTTTTAGTGTGGTGCCTTCATCGTGATCGTTGTTTTCTGCTTTGGCTGCCCAAGCGTAGGCCTGAATTAAATCCTTAGGAATTGGATCGCCTTGTTGGTACATTTTCGCTAAAGCGAACGCTGCACTGGGATGGCCACTGTGCGCTGCACGGGTAAACCAATCTATGCCCAATACATTATTTTGGCGGGTGCCTTGGCCCTCCAAATATAGACTCCCTAAATTAAACTGAGCGTTTACATGGCCTTGGTTAGCCGCCGCCTCAGTCCATCTAAGGGCTTGCTCTAAATTTTGAGCCACTCCCTGCCCTGTGAAGTACAAAATCCCCAAGTTGTATTGAGCTAGATCTAGGCCATCTTGTGCTGCAGCCGAAAACTCTAGATAAGCCGTATCGAAATCACCGTCAAAGGCAGCATTTACTCCATCTTCATAATCTGCACGAGTGATCGAACTAAAAAATAGGGCGATGGCAACTAGCAACAATGTGACCAATCCTAATATTCGATTTTCTAGAGCTTCAATTGATAGCATTTCGTTTTCTCGAAAAAGTTTCCGTCATGGTATTACAGCTTAATATCGGTTGAAAACCAAGACAGCCCATCAATGGACTTATCGCTATGAAAAACGAGTAATTTCGCTATAATATCGCCCTCTTGAAAAGGTGCTTAATTGATCCTTAGCTTCAATCATTAATGTAAATAATTGTTGAACATAGTGTTCTAAATTTGTTCGAATAGAGCGTGATTACAAAGAAGTGAGCACCCGTAGCTCAGCTGGATAGAGTACCTGGCTACGAACTAGGGGGTCAGAGGTTCGAATCCTCTCGGGTGCGCCATACAAAAAAACCCACCGAGTGTGGGTTTTTTTGTATGTAATTTCCAGATTGAGATGAAATTATGCATCCCACATCAGTTCAAGCATGAAGGATACCGGGATCGTATCCGCATGCTATTGATTTTCCGCTCATAATCCTCTCAAATACCTAGAAGGAGGCAGTCACTATGAGAAGAGTAATAATAAGTGTTTTAGCATTATTTGGGTTCTTGGTTTTCAGTATTATCGCTGTGGCTAACGAGGGCACAATTGCTTTTGTTGGCGCAACCATTATTGATGGGACAGATGCTGACCCCTTAGAAGATGGTGTTCTAGTAATTACCGATGGCCGTATCCGAACGGTAGGTCCCAGATCAGCAGTGACACTGCCGTCAGGCACCGAAGTGATTGACGTTGCAGGCAAATACATTATGCCGGGGCTTATCAATGCTCATGGACATGTAGGAGCGACAGTCGGTCTCAATGGCAACGGGGGATATACCCGAAACAACCTACTTAGACAGCTAGGGCTCTATGCACGGTATGGCGTTACGTCTGTGAATAGTCTGGGCGGTGACCAAGTGGAAGGTTTTGATTTACGCAATGAGCAATTTGATAATAGCTTGAATAGAGCTCGAATCTACTTAGCAGGTAGTGTAGTTGTTGGAGATTCTGAGCAAGCCATTCGTGATGAAGTTAATCGTAATGCAGATATGGGTGCTGACTTCATCAAAGTGCGTATCGATGACAATCTTGGTGCCAGTGAAAAAATGTCACGGCCATTTTTTGAAGCATTGGTTGATCAAGCCCACATTCGTCGACTGCCTGTAGCAGTTCACCTCTATTATCTAAATGATGCGAAATTTATGCTAGATGCTAATGCTGACATTATTGCTCATAGCGTTCGTGACCTGGCTGTGGATCGCGAATTTATTGATAAAGTGATAGCAAGTGATACATGTTATATCCCCACCCTAACTCGAGAAGTTTCAACGTTTGTTTACGAAAGCGTTCCAGATTTTTTCGAAGACCCTTACTTCCTTAAAGAAGTGGAGCCTGAAATTATCGCTGAACTCTCTAGTCCAGAACGTATGTCTCGAATAGCAGGAAGTCGCTCAGCACAAGCGTATAAAGCACAATTACCTACAGCAATGGGTAATGTAGGCACCTTGTATAACTCCGGTGTAAGAATTGCCATGGGCACTGATACAGGACCACCAGCAAGATTCCAGGGTTATTTTGAACATATGGAAATGCATATGATGGTAGATGCTGGCTTGACTCCTTTGGATGCTATACGAGCATCTACCGGAGTAGCAGCCGACTGCATTGGTATGGGAGATATTGGGACCTTAGAACCAGGCAAGTGGGGTGATTTCTCGGTGCTTACGGAAAATCCGGCGGAAGATATTCGTAATTCTCATTCTATGGAGAGTGTTTACGTCGCTGGGAATTTAGTGCCTGGAGAATAATTTTTGTCTATAAAAAACCGATCCAAATTAGTTTTGGATCGGTTTTTTTGAAACCCTGAATTAAGGACAGGGGTTCTCGCCGGCCACAGGTGTGGCCCCGGAAGGTAAGTAGCGACATGGGTCGGCTTCTTCCAGAGCTACGCGGGTGCCAATTCGAATCAGGCTGCCGGTACTTGGGCCTTGAAAGAATTGATAGCCTTCCCGTTCTTGTATCCAGGCAGAGGGGCCACCAACAATTTTTCCTTCAGATTCAGTGTCCGATTTTATTTTATCAACCAATGCTTCATAGTCTGGATCCCCTTGACGCTTGCCACTGAAGCTTGCTAGATCACCACTGGCAACGAAGACAGCATCGACCCCATCTACCCCGGCGATCTCAGCTGAGGCTTCGACACCGATTAGGGTTTCTACCATGGCTATGACCATAAGATTATCATTCCAAGTTTGACGATAGTCACTGCCCCAGAGGCGACCATACTGTCCTCCGCCTTGACTGCGACGACCCTCTGGTGGGTATTTTGCAAAATGCACTGCCTGCTCCATTTTTTCGGCCGTATCCACCATAGGTACTATTAAGCCGAGTGCGCCGATATCGGTGGCTTTCTGAATATCACCTTCTGTGGCATTGGGAATTCTGATAAAAGGTACCGCAGGAGCATCACGACAAGCCCAAATCATGCGGGCAACATCAGTATAATTAAGCGAGCTATGCTGCATTTCGATCCAGATGAAATCGAAACCTGAATTGGCCATAGCGCAATATATTTCGGGATCAGGAGTGTCTACAGTTCCTCCTACCACCTGTTCACCTGCAGCCAATTTGGTCTTCACTGTGTTATACATCCGAGTATTCTGTGCCTGTGCTGGCAGTAACCAAGCCAAGCCAAGCAATGCAATCAATGCAAGTCTTAATGTTTTCATTGTTATAGCCTCGTGACGATTGATGTTATGTTCAATTAACTGTTAATTGGCGAGATAATTCAATGCTTTTTCATACTTAGGGAATCATAGCCGACCGTTCCAGTCCCGCTGATTTTTCTTCAGTCTGCAGGCGCCGCCGAGCCTCGCCGCGTTGGGCAAGTTCTTCTCGGTTAGACTTATCAACCTTGGAATAACCATCTCTCCAGCTATTATCTTCTGACCAAATATAAGTTGTGCGTTCCGTGGTGTTGGCTTCAGAGGCTGATCGAAACAAGGCGATTGCCTGGCGGATAATGCTTAGCTGCATTCCATGGTCATAAGGAACTCCGCACGGATTTCCCAACGGAAAATCAGTATAAAGAAATCTAGGGACACCGCAATGCTCAATAATATCTATGGCTGAGCCGATGATTGCGGTTGGTAGCCCTTTGCCTTCAAGATGTCGCGCGATCAGACCCACGGTCTGGTGACAAACTGGTCACAAGGGTATGAGGATCGCGACATCAACTTCGTCTTCCCTTAGTCGTGCGAGAATCTCGGGGGCATCAGATTCAAGTGTGGTGCGTTGACTGTATTCCGTTGGGACCGAATGAAACCTTGGTGCTAAACTGCCTATGCCTCCTTCATCTTCCAAAATCATTAACTGTTCTAATGGAATAAAGCTGTTTACGTCATCGGTATGTGTCACAGTTTTATGCCAAGACAACTCTTCTGTGTACATCGATTCAGGAATAGGAGAGACCAAAGTCGAATGGATTTTGCGATTATTGCGGCCTAACTCTGTATCCGGCATTGCTGTGGTGACTATTCCTACTCGGCATTCGCTCAGTGGTTTTGTAGGCATACAAAAAGGCGTCGCAGGGTTTTGGGCCCATTGATAGTCGGTGGTATAGCCCTGAGCGCGATAATAGTCGCGCGTTCTCTGCATATAAGGAACATCGTAAACTTCGGTCACTGAATACTCCAAGGAAATTCGAGTTAGGAATTAGAAGCATAGCCGTTTCTACGGTTACCGTAAATAATTCAGAATTTGGCTGTAAGCAAGGGAGCATGCTCAATAGTCAAAACGCATCAAAAGCTAGCCTCTTGACTCATCTTTTTCTCCAAGAATATTCAAGTTAGTTTGCTATTATCGTTAATGGAGTACTCGGCTCGGCTTGTGATAGTCTGAGTGCTTCAAAGAGTCGGACAGAGGTCTAAAGAAATGGCTTTAGCAATCTATTGCAGATATTTCGCATTAAAAGTTGTGGCGGTTTGCTTACTATTTTCAACATTTATCTATGCTCAGGGGAATACAATGACCACGCCCTCGCCAGTGGATGGAGTTACATTTCGATTTATTGAAAGCAATGGGCTTCGGATGCGTATTGCGGAAGCTGGAGACACAGGGCCGCTTATACTCTTTGCGCATGGCTGGCCAGAATCATGGTACAGCTGGCGCCATCAATTGAAGTTTTTTGCTGACGCAGGCTATCGTGTTGTGGCGCCAGATATGCGAGGCTATGGCGAAAGCGATAAGCCTATTGATGTTGATGAGTATGACATTATTCATCTTGCTGGAGACATGGTTGGAGTTCTAGACGCACTCGGTGAAGAAACTGCCATTATGGTTGGTCATGATTGGGGTGCGATCGTTGCTTGGAATTCTGTACTGATTCACCCAGAACGTTTTTCTGCACTTATCGCTATGAGTGTTCCCTATGGTGGTAGGTCGCCACAATCTCCAATGGCAGGATGGCAGGAACAGTTCGGTGATAATTTTTATTATATTCTTTACCACAATGAAGCTGGGGGAATAGCAGAAGCTGAATATGATAGCGATCCGATGGGTATTATAAGCCAGCTCTATCTATCACCAACATCCCCTCGTCAGCAGGCAACGATTACCGACCCGGCTCGTTCTGCAGGTGGTTGGATAGGGCGAATGGGTGCACCAATCGGTTTGCCTGATTGGTTGACTCAAGAAGATTTGAATTATGTAGTCGGCCAATTTGAGACGGCTGGATTTCGCGGCGGTGTTAACTACTATAGAAACTTTCAGCGTAATTGGGAAATTACAGAGCACCTTGCAGCAACAAAAATCGATGTACCTACGCTTTTTATTGCGGGCGAAAGGGATATGGTTATTGGTGGTGCAGGTAAGGAGCAGTTAACCGGTGCTATGAGCCGTGTTGCTCCTGACTTACGAGATGTTGTCCTGATTCCTGAGATAGGTCATTGGGTTCAGCAAGAAGCACCAGAAGAAACAAATCAGGCAATGTTAGACTTTCTCACCGAGGTGCAGCTAACGCCTTAAGCCCAAGTAATACGGGATGTTCAACTTCCTATGTTGTATCAGTAAGTCTCACAAGCTATCATAGCCTCTCAAATTTATGTGGGGTAGCTTGTGGGGTATTGAGGTATGCCTAGAACCGTTCCAGAAATGCCTGACAGCAAAATCAGAAGCCTCAGGCACAAAGTAGTCAACGGTATTCCAAAGACCAACAAGAAAGCCGTAGGCGGTGTAGCAGGGCTGAAGCTAATTTGTGAGCCACCGAAAGGTGACGCAAAGATTGGGTCGCGTTACTGGGTTTTGTTTTATTCCTTCAACGGTGATAGACGCGAAAAGAATTACGGTAGTTATCCCACCAATACTTCAGCCAACGTTAAAGAGTTGGCAAGAGAGTTAAGACACAAATTAGCTCAAGGCATTGACCCCCGCGAAGAAGAACGAGAAAAAGCAAAGCAGTTAAAACGCAAACAGAAATACCAAATACCCTTCAGCGCTGCAGCAGAAAATTGGCGCGACTTCCAAATAGCACTCCC
>CAXYEH010000033.1:0-47444 GCA_964275945.1 uncultured Pseudomonadales bacterium | reverse complement strand
TCGTTACGGAGTGATGGAGCTTGCGGCCTCGCTAGACCATATTGGACCAATGACTCGGTCGGTCAAAGATGCAGCCATAGTCTTCGACGCAATTGCAGGGCCAGATAAAAATGATTCAACGTCATTCAAACAGGAAATCCCAAATATTATTCCACAGCTGAATGACGATATTGCCAACTTAAAATTAGGCATCGATGAATCTTATTTTAAACAAGGAACTGACCCTGGTTTAGTTGGCGCCATCGAAAGCGCAATTTCAGATTTTGAAAGACTTGGAGCAAAAATTGTAAAAGTTTCAATGCCGGATTCAGATCCAATGGAGTTACGAAACCTTTGGTTACCAATTACCGGCTACGAAGCTGCTAAAGCACATGCTCAAACTTTTCCAGAGCGAGCAGACGAATATGGTGGTTATTTGAAGGGTGTTTTAGAGCTAGGTTTGTCGATGGATGATTCTGATTATTCATTAGCTATGGAGAAGCGTCATCAATACTGCCAACAATTTGAAAATGAGCTTGCGAAAGTAGATGCTGTTATTTGCCCAGCTGGCGGATTTGTATTCGAGGCGAATAAAGAAGCGCAGTACGGAGATGCTAAAGCTATGAGCGATATAATTAAGCATTTTCAGGGACAATTCACTATTCCAGCAGATTTGGCAGGCACCCCCGGCCTTGTTTTTCCCTGCGGATTTTCCGCTGACAACCACCCCTACGCAATTCAATTATTAGGCAAGAAATTGTCGGAGTTAGCATTATTTCGGCTCGGATACGCATTTGAGCAAGCGAATGACTGGCACCTAAAACACCCAGCTCTTTAGGAGAATATAGCCTAATTCTATAGTTGATTTAGTTAATAGTTTTGTAAAAAAGGAAATGAGTAATGAAGAAGTATATTCCTCCCAAAGTTTGGAAATGGGATGCCCCGAGTGGTGGTAAGTTTGAGAAAATCAATCGACCAACGGCAGGAGCACTCGAAGAGAAAGAACTTCCCATTGGCAAACATCCATTGCAGTTATATTCGCTCGCCACTCCTAATGGCGTCAAAGTAACTGTATTACTGGAAGAACTCTTGGCGCTCGGACATGAAGGAGCGGAATATGATGCCTACCTAGTAAGAATTAATGAAGCCGAACAATTCAGCAGCGGATTTGTTTCTATCAATCCCAACTCAAAAATTCCTGCTCTGCTTGACAACAGTACCAATCCACCCTACGCGAGTTTTTGAATCAGGAGCGATACTAATTTACCTCGCTGAAAAATTTAACGCCTTCATACCCCAAGATTCTAGCGAACGGGCAGAGTGTTTCTCTTGGCTCATGTGGCAGATGGGAGCTACTCCTTTCTTGGGTGGTGGTTTTGGTCATTTCTATGCTTACTCGCCGGATCGATTGGAATACCCTATTAATCGCTATGCTATGGAAGTTAAACGTCAACTTGATGTATTAGATCAAAATCTTGCGTCTCGCCAATTTCTCTGTGGTCATCAATTCAACATCGCAGACATGGCTGCGTATCCCTGGTATGGGGGATTGGTGCTTCACAACATTTATGGCGCGGCTGAATTTTTAGATGTCGAGTCTTATACTCATGTAGTTCGCTGGGCGAAGGAAATTGAAGAGCGACCAGCGGTGATCCGCGGGCGTCGAGTTAATCGAAGTTGGGGCCCGGAAGAACTGCGTCTACGCGAACGACATGATGCTAGTGATTTTGATCATTAATCGCCTCATATTTTAAGCAATGTTGCGTTAACGGTGTTCCGTAGCGCGGTATCACTAGACTTTTACAAGCGTTATTGATTAACTCCGGTCTTTACACAAACAACAAACAACAAACAACAAACAACCAATAACCAAGAGTAGAATGACGATGAAAATTACTAAGATTCTCCTTGCTATCACATTGCTCGTGACGCCATTGCTAGCAAGCGCTCAACTTTCTTCCATACAACAGAAAGTTCAGGCAGTTATGCAAATGGATCACCGTACCGATGCTGAGTTAGCGCGGGATACAGATCGTGACCCTGTAAACGCAATAGAATTTATGGGATTGGAAGAGGACATGACCGTTGTCGAATTCATTCCAGCAGCTCAAGCCTACTACACCAAGATTCTCGGCCCTGTCTTGAGGGATAACGGACATCTGATGGCTGTGGATAGCCAAGGCACTTTCGATCGCTGGGGTGATTGGGTAGAGATGCCAGAAATGGCTATGGTTCACCCTGTTCCAATTGAAAATAACTTCAGTCGGTCCGAAGGCCGTTATGTGCCTGGTGAACTAAACTTTGGGATCCCTGATGGCTCTGCTGACAAATTTCTTTATGTTCGCGAATATCACAATTTTAATGAAGCCGATAATGCACGCATCAATGCAAAGGTTTTCGCAACCTTAAAGCCAGGAGGCGAATACGTAATTATTGACCATACTCGTCGTCACATGAAAGAAGAAACCGGTGCTACCGGTCGGAGAGAAGATCCCGTATCGGTCATCTTTCAAGTGCAGCAAGCGGGCTTCGTTCTAGATCGTGTGTCTGACATGTTTTTTCAGGAAAGTGATGATCTAACCCAAGAAGTTGGTCAGATTCCAAACATGACTGATCGCTTCTTTTTTGTATTCCGGAAACCTGAGTAGCATAGATAACTGATTTTGAGAAAGCCCTGGTGCGAACTAGGGCTTTTTTCTTGGCGGCAACTTAGTTTTTTGCTCGCTTTCGGTTTCTTTAACACGAGGCAAATAAGCTTTGTAGGATAATTTTTTGCTATGCCATTTATTTCTAAATTGGCACTTTTTAAGTCTCGCATCGACAATAGCGAATGGCGTTTGACAGCAACTTCGTAGAGTGATTGCTTAAAGCAGTAATTAACTCTTATGCTTTATGACCTAACCCATAACGCACGTAGGAGAGCCTATGAAAAGGCGGCAGTTTATTCAAAATACGGCAGGAGCCGCGTTATTTTTTAGCCCTAAAAGTCTCATGGCACAGTCTTTTGACTTAATCGTGCGGGGCGGCCGAGTAATTGATCCTTCGTTAAATCTCGATACGGTGGCTGATGTTGCGATTTCTGGAAATCGAATCACTTCCATAGCTTCCTCGATTACGGGTTCTGCTCCAGAGGAAATCGATGCATCTGATCGAATCGTTATACCAGGCTTGCTCGATATTCATGCGCACTACGCTCAAGATGATCAAGGTCCTCACATTTGTTTGTCCGATGGTGTTACCGGTTGGGTAGACGCAGGCTCTGCCGGTGCAGATAATGTTGATGAAATTGTCGCAGTCGCGCGCTCTGCTCCGCAACCGGCTAAAATTTTACTGAATATTGGACGACAAGGTGTCATTCCAGAGGGCGATACCGCCAATCTTTCTCTGGCGAATGTGGAAGTAGCGAAAGCAGCAATTGCTCGCAATCTCGATTATGTTGTCGGCGTAAAAGCACGCATGACAGAAGGGGTGACCGCAAATGACCTGACTGTAATTCGTCGTGCACAAGAAGTAGCTTCTTATTTCAATATGCCACTCATGATACATATGGGGCAATCAGCTTCATCGATGGCGGACTTGGTAGCAGAACTAAAACCAGGCGATGTTGTCACTCACATGTATGCACCTCCACCAAATGCGATTATTGATGAAAATGGTAAAATCCTTCCAGAAATATTAGAGGCAAGAAGACGTGGAATCTTGTTCGATGTGGCTAACGGTCGGGTAGATCATCTTCGGTGGGATACTTTTGATGCGATTATGGCAGAAGGGTTCTGGCCAGATACAATTTCCACCGACGGGTTTTCTACCAGTCGGAGTGCTCCAGGAGTACGAAACTATCCAAACATAATGTCGAAATTTTTGAATTTTGGTATGCCACTTAATTCTGTAGTCGCCGCTTCAACCTTGAACCCCTCGAGGGTGTTTCCGTTTCTCAGAGACAAGGGTACGCTCAATATGGGTGCGCCAGCTGATATCGCAATTCTTGAATTACGAGAAGGTAATTTCAATTTTATTGATAATTATGAAAATGTTAGACCTGGTACTCAAAGATTATTTCCGTTTGAAACGCTTCTTGCTGGAAAGAGGGTGCCGCGCGCTTAAAATCAATGTAATTTGATGCAATTCACTAATTCTTCCTTCCAACAAAGGTGCTAAATCATGGCGATCTTGACAAAAAAAAGAGTGATTAAGATCGGTATTTACTTTCTTATTTTTTATGCAGTCATCGTTATACTTTTTGAGACTCTGCTTGGCACGAACCAACCGACATATGACGGCACCATGATAATTACTTCTTTTGAAGAAGATGGTGAGGCAATCGATCGGGTGGTCGCTCGCCTTGATCTCGATGGTCAAATCTATGTTGCAGTTAATCATTGGCCGCGAGCATGGGCTCGAAGAATCCAACGAAATCCGGATGTACAATTAACCTATCAAGGTGAAACTTGGAACTACACTGCTGCAGTTCTTGAAGGGGCAGAACATGATCAGGGCGCCATCGATTTTGCCGTACCATTTAGTTTTAGATTCTTGACCGGATTCCCGCCCAGGTACTTTTTCCGATTTGATCCTAAGGCAGATTTGAGTGAGGGTAATGCTATTGATAATCAAACAATTGATTTAGCAGCAGAATTTGGTGCTGAAGTTAGAACACTTGAATCTAATGGAATTGAACTTCGTATAGTGGAGTCGGGCGAAGGACCGCTGGTAATTCTTGTCCATGGCTGGCCGGAATCTTGGTATTCCTGGCGGCATCAATTACCCGCTCTCGCCCAAGCAGGTTACAGAGTGGTCGCACCTGACATGCGTGGCTACGGTGGTTCTACACTTCCTTTTGCTGCAGAAGATTACAATATTAAGGAATTAGCCGCCGATGTTGCTGGAATAATAACTGCGTTAGACGAAGAATCTGCTGTTATCGTCGGACATGATTGGGGTGCACCTATAGTTTGGCACACTGCATTGTTATACCCAGAAAAAATTGATGCGGTTGTCGGTTTAAGTGTTCTTTATGGTGGCCGCTTAGAAAACAAGCCGAAACGGCCTGTTCGACAAGATCCAGAAGACGAATTCTTTTACATCAGTTACTTTCAAGATCCAGGTGTAGCCGAAGCTGAGTTCGATGCTGATCCAGAGGCGCTGATTGAACGTCTTTATACATCGCGATCCCCTGGGACCCCGGTCCATCCACCCGAAGTAACGGATGCTCGAGCTATCGCAGGGGGTTGGATAAAAAGATTAGGTGAACCGGTTCACTTGCCTGCATGGCTGAGCGAACGAGATTTGAAGTACTATGTGAGCGAATTTAGAAAGTCTGGATTTGAAGGTGGAATTAATTATTATCGCAATGGGGCATTAAACTGGGAACTTACCTCAGAGCTTGATGGTGCAAAAATTCAACAACCTGCGCTATTTATTGCCGGTGAATTAGACATTGTTAACCGCGGTGCAACTCAGGATGAATTAGAACGTCGCGCACAACCACATTTTGAAGATTTGCGAGGAATAGTTCTTCAGTCAGGTATAGGCCACCGTAACCAACAACAGGCACCGGAAGATACTAATCGATTGCTGATCGAATTTCTTGGCTCACTGAATTGAAAAATCACTTATAGATCAATTTAGAATCAAAGTAGAGTGCAATTAGGAACATAAATTATTTAACCGTGTCTAGTAGGGGCCTATTGGAGAATAAGTGATGCTGAGGATCTTTTCAGGATTTATATTAGCTGCGTGCGTGTCTTGGAATGCGATGGGTCAGGGGTCTTATCCCCCACAAACAACAGCTTGTGAAGTGGATAGTAACGCTTTATTCGTTTGTGGTGTTACCAACCCTGAAGACTTGTATCGGATTCCGAATACCGATTGGGTGATTGCATCAGGTCGTATCTCAGATTCCGAAGGGCCGATTTACGCGGTGCATATTTCTAGCCACCAAGTAGAAAATATTTATCCTGTCAATGCAGCAACGCCAGACTTTAATAATGTGACTTACCAAGAATGCCCTGGCCCCATTAGAATTTTTCAGCCCCATGGTTTAACGCTCAGGCAAGGTAGTAATGATCAACATATTCTGTATGTTGTAGGGCATGGTGCTCGAGAAGCGGTAGAAGTGTTTAATCTTGATGTCAGGGGGGATGTTCCTTCATTAGCTTGGATTGGCTGCATACCCGCCCCTGAAGGGACGCGCAGAATTAACTCCATTACCGCATTACCTGACGGTTATTTGGGCGCGACTAATTTTGATACGGCAGGTGGTGAGCTATGGGAATGGCATCCTTCCACCGACTGGGTAAAAGTTCCTGGCTCAGACATGCTGGGGCCAAATGGTTTGGTATCGTCTGCAGATGGAGGCTGGTTTTATGTCGGTGGATGGAGCGACCGTGCCTTAATCCGAGTTTCTCGAGGCAAGACGCCGGTGCAAATTGACCATATCCCGGTTGGTTTTAATGTGGACAATGTTCGTTGGGGGACAGATGGGCGTGTAATCGCGGCAGGCCATATAAGCCGCTGTCCTGATGAGAACCCTTGTGAATTATCTGCCGCGCGAGTCGCGAAAGTGAATCCGGATTCCTTGATCGTTGAGCAGTTAGTTGATTATGATGGCAATGATTTCTTCGAGCTTGGCACTGTCGCTATAGATGCTGATGATGAAATTTGGATAGGTGGAATCTACGGTAGTTTTGGAATAGCAAGGTTTCCACAGCAGAAATAGTTAATTGAGCGCTTCATCAATATTGATTTTTGTGACGAGGGGTTTATTTATTCTTGTGCGTAACCATACAAACAGAAACTCCAAGCAATCATTAAAATGATTAATCGAAGCTTCTGTAAAACAGATTTCGGAAGAGGCTACTCTGCGTTCATCATATGGAGAGTACAGACTTTATTTCCTGCAGGGTCACGAAGATAGGCAAGGTACATCTTCATGCCTCCGCCCTCACGGACTCCTGGCGGATCTTCGATAGCTATGCCGCCATTTTCCATACCTGCTGCATGCCAGGCGTCACACTGCTCCGGGCTTTCTGCTGCAAACCCAAGCGTGCTGCCGTTTCCATTAGTCGTTGGTTCACCGTTGATGGGCTTGGTTATTCCAAACATACCGGTCTTGGTTCGATAAAACAGTCTTCCATAGGAGTCGATAAATCCGGGTTCGACGCCTAAGGTTCCTAAAGTAGCATCGTAAAATACCTTTGCTGCTTCGACGTCATCTGCGCCGATCATGACATGACTAAACAAAATAAAGATCCTCTAAATTGATAAATGATATGGGATGCTCAGAGTAACAGAACAAAGGGGTTAAGAACAAAGCGGTTCAACGTAAAGCGATCCGATCGTAAATCATCAGTTTTTGAGCCTCCAATTTAGCTGGCGAGGGAAAATCCACTACAGTATTTCTGGCTTGCATAGCTTGAATAGATTGTACTTGCTAGATATTGTTTTGATTTTAAATCTTGGCAATTTGAGATAAATCCGCGGTATGCTTACTCTCAATCCTGGGAGTCTTATGAATATAGATATGAAAATAATAACAATCGCCGGCCAGCTTCTTGGTCTTGTCGCGCTCATTCCCCTCGTCGTAGTTTTAACCCTATGGATAGATGCTCGAGGTGATGATGGGCCTTCTGTCGTTTTTCGGGGAGGCATGTTTACAAGTGGAGAGTTATATCGGGGTGCTGAACCGAACTGGAGCTTTACAGACGACATTCGTCTGGTGGAGTTACAACTAAATGAAACTCAAGATTCCAGAACAACTTTTATTATTGAGAGCAACGGCCGAATTTTTGTTACTTGCGACTATATGGGCACATCACTTGGTCGCTTGTGGAAGCAGTGGGCGGTTCGAGCTGCAGAAGGCGACGGTGCCGCTGAGTTGAGAATAGGTGACGCCAGGTATGAGCGCACACTCAAACGAATCACTGAGGGTCCAGAACTTGACTGGGTAATCGAAAAGAAAGCTTCAAAATATCGTAACCCTATTAATCGTGAATTAATAGCAGCAGGAGAGGTTTGGATTTTCGAAATTGCGCCGCGGGCTTAGGAGGTCCTAAAGCCTAGTTACTATTTCCAGTCAGCACCATCATAGTAGCGTGTTCCACGATGGCCTTTTCGTGGAATTATTTTCTTAATTTTCTCACCGGGACATTTCACTATTATCAATGTTCGCGGTCTTCCTGACTTTGGATTGGTCGCCCCGCTTATTATATGTGTAATCTCAAGTCTGCCCTTCAATTTATCGTTAAAAATTGTATAAACAAAATCACCCTCTTTCAGCCTGGATGGTTTCCCCGCCATGTGAAACTCAAACTCATTGATCGATTCATCAAAAAGTTTGTCGATACCTTCATCACCACGTGATGCTGGTATGGTTTTAGTAATTCCAAAACTCACTGCAGTGATTCTTCATTCGGGGCCAATTGACTTCCGCGAACTAATCTCCCTGGCCGGGCTCCCGTTGCTTCACCGTTATGGTAAATGATTTCACCGCTGACAATTGTTGCCACGTAGCCGTCAGCGTATTGCATTAGACGACGGCCTCCAGCTGGTAGGTCATAATGTACTTCGGGCTTATGCAATTTCATATTTTTCAGATCAATGACATTAATATCAGCCTTGTATCCGATTGCAATTATGCCCCGATCATTAAGACCAACCGCATGAGCGGTGTCCTGACAATGGGCTTTTATTACCCAGGGTAGAGAAAGTTTTTCACCGCGACTTCGATCGCGAACCCAGTGAGTAAGCATGTGCGTGGTAAAGCTACCATCGCAAATGCTGCCACAGTGAGCGCCACCATCGCCAAGACCAAGGATCGTATTGGGGTGTTCCATCATCTCTTTTGCAGGTTCCAATGATCCCTCACCATAATTAAGAAAGGTGTAGTAGATCATATTCTTGCCGTCGTCTTGAGTTAGAATTTCCAGGCAGAATTCAAGGGGATGGACTCCCTGCTTCTCCGCTAAAGCCGCTATGCTATTCATAGGTGATGGTTCATAGTCAGGCTCATCAGCTAAAACATACATGTCGTGATAACGAGAATGTACTTGGCGCATGAATGGATTAGTTTCTAATTGAGGTTCTTCTTCTAATAATTGCTTTCGGATTGATGGGTCTCGCAGTTTTATGAGTTTTTCTTCTAAAGGAAGTGATTCAATGGCCTGATAGTGTGCGTGTGCACTAAAGGGATTATTAGTGAGTTCGAGACCAAACAGAACGCCAACAGGCCGTCCGCACACTTGTGCTTTTAGTTCTATACCTTCGTTATTGGCGTCTTCAATAGTTTCGAGGATCTTTCTCCAGCCATCTGTAACTCGGTGGTGCTGAGCAACTGAGACCGAAAGAGGTCGCCCGGATTGCTTTACCATTTGTCGAAGTATTTCAAACTCACTGTCGCTGCCTTTGAAATCAGTTACGACCTGCATGACACCAGACCCTGCTGCGCCAACTCCATTAGCAATGCCTACCATCTCGTCGATCTCAGCGGTCAGCGTCGGTGTTGGTTGGCCCTCTGCAGTTTGATGATTGAGCGTGCGTGAGGTCGAAAAGCCGAGCGCTCCGGCTTCAATTGCCTCGGTGGTCAGTTCAGCCATTTTCTCAATGTCAGAGGCAGTTGCGGTCTCTCTGTTGGCGCCGCGATCACCCATGATATAAACCCGAAGCGGCCCATGCGGAATCTGTGCCGCGAAGTCAATGTCATATTGGTGTTCGGATAAGCTGTCTAAATACTCGGGGAAGGTTTCCCAATCCCAGGGCAGGCCTTCCGCCAGCACAGGATGGGGAATATCTTCCACGCCTTCCATAAGAGAAATCAGCCGCTCTTTGTCATTCGGTCGGCAGGGTGCAAAGCCTACGCCACAGTTACCCATTACTGCAGTAGTCACGCCATGGTTTGATGAAGGCGTTAGCTCTCCACACCAGGTCACTTGACCATCGTAGTGAGTATGGATGTCCACAAATCCTGGAGTCACAATCAATCCCTTAGCATCAATCGTGTTCTTAGCGGCACTATCTATATCTCCAACGTACACAATTACGCCATCTTGGATGCCGATGTTAGCTTCAACAGGATTGGCTCCAGTGCCGTCTACTACTAAACCGTTTTTAATGAGCAGGTCATACATTATTAATAATCAACCACGCTGTTTTTGCAGTTACTTGTGTCCATCAAATTTATGATGGAATTGATTTTGTTGGGTCTATCTATGACGGCGCTATAAATTCATCGGCGAATACCAAACCACCTTCAGTGTTATCCAATCTCAGATTGAGTATTTCCTGATACTCAGATGAGTTATACCAACCTTCTAATGCTTCTCGGTTTGGAAATTCTAGCACCACCGTAACTCCACCAGGGTCCCCTTCAACAGGTGTGCTGTTTGGGCCAGCCACTAAGATTTTTCCCTGATGGGCAACAATTGTTGGGCCCACAGCTGCAAGATATGCGTTATAGCCTTCCTGGTTCGTAACATCATAATTGGCAACAAGGTAGCTCGACATTTTTTTATTCCTTTCCATTTTAAAGTAGTGCTAAGAATATCAGTAAATTAACACAGCAGAGAACTCCACAATTTCGATAATCATTTAAATTAACGGATAACATTTGGGGTAGAGCCAAAATTCATAGCTTCCGACCAAGTAGTGTCAATCCATGTGGGCGCCTACGGTCCAAGCATCAGTGCGCAAGCGAGAGTTGCAGAAAAGGCTAGTGAGCCGCGGTTTCTGGCGCTATTAGCTAGATGCAAACTGACATTCTTCGCTCTATCTTTAGACTAAAAATACCAATATGCTTCCGCCTCTCTATTACTTTTTGTAGCCCTCACATCATTAGAATGAACGCTGAAGATATTACCATCACATTGATTACAGCCGTTTTCTTTATGGCTTTGGTGGCTTACATCTCGTACCGCAAGACCCGAGGTGAAGTCAGCACCCAGGATGGGTATTTTCTGGCTGGCCGAGGCTTGGGCGCCGTTTTTATTGCTGGCTCATTGTTACTCACTAATCTGTCGGCCGAACAACTCATCGGCCTAAACGGTTCAGCCTACGGATTTAATTTAAGTAGTATGGCGTGGGAAGTGACTGCCGCTGTTGCAACAGTTGCGATGGCTTTTATATTCTTGCCGCGCTATTTGGCAGGTGCTTTTACGACACTTCCACAATTTCTTTGTGATCGTTTCGATGACGGCCTGCGCCGTATGACAGTCATTCTTTTTATGGTTGGTTATGGGCTGGTGACAATTCCTGGCGTTCTTTATTCTGGCTCCATTGCTGTATTGCAGTTATTTGATGTGCCGACTTTGTTGTCAGTCACTTACAGTCAGGGCCTCTTAATTACCATTATCAGTATTGGTTGTCTCGGCGCTATGTACGCAATATTTGGCGGCCTTCGGGCAGTAGCAGTTTCCGATACATTGAATGGGATAGGTTTGTTAATCATTGGGTTAGCAGTGCCAATACTCGGCCTCTCTGCTTTAGGAGAAGGTAGTGTTGGTAACGGTCTCGATATCATAGTTAACACAGATACCTATAAACTGAATGCCATTGGTTCTGCGGAAGACCCTACACCTTTTGGCACCCTGTTTACCGGCATGGTATTCGCTAATTTATTTTATTGGTGCACCAATCAATACGTAATTCAGCGCACTTTGGCAGCACGAGATCTAGCCGAGGGACAGAAAGGTGTGCTTTTTTCTGGTTTTTTTAAAGTTCTAGTACCATTTTTAATGATGATTCCTGGTGTCATAGCTTTTCATTTGTACGGTGAAGGCATGGAGTCTATAGATTTAGCTTATCCTCAGCTCATTAAAGACGTACTGCCTGTTTATGCCATGGGTTTTTTTCTTGCGGTATTACTTGGGGCAGTTTTTAGTTCGTTTAATTCGCTTCTGAATAGTGCGGCCACACTTTTTTGCTTGGATGTTTATTTACCACTTAAGAACAATCAAGTTAGTGAAGTCGATCTGTTAAAGATTGCGAAGATTGCTAGTGTAGCTATCGCATTGTTCTCATTTATCGTTGCGCCGCTGTTGCAGTATGCAACGGAAGGGCTTTGGCAAATTGTTCGTATTTTTACGGGGTTTTATAATATTCCTGTCATAGCAATAGTAATGATTGGCTTGTTCACTCGCCATGTTCCTGCATTAGGCCCTAAGATCGTTATTGTTTTTCACATAACTGCCTATGGTGTTTTTCAATTTTTGTTAAACGATTACATTAATATTCATTTCTTACACCTTTACGCCATACTATTCTTTATAGAGATTGGCATCATGCTTTTGGTCGGGCACTTACGGCCTAGAAAAGAAGAATGGACTTTTCATAAGCGAGAACTCATTGACCTAACACCTTGGCGATTCGCTATTCCTTGCGCCACTACCCTGTTTTCTTGTGTGGTCGGATTGTATTTACTATTCTCGCCAATTGGTTTGGTCAATGGCTTAAGTCCAGCTTTCTGGCCTTTAGTTCTAGTGCTGTTGATCGGGAATTTTTTGGTCTGGGTTCGGTACATTCGCAAGGGTCCTGCACTCGCTCCTAGAGTATTAATCAATGACGTCTCTCGTGAAATTCAGGATCAATAACCCCATGGAATCTATAGATCGTTTTTTTGTTGAAACATCCAGCGAACGAAGCTCAAGAGTAAAACAACTGCCATCTGACATTTCACCAAAACATAACTTGCTAATTGTGGGTTGCGGGCTAATTGGTCGAGAACACATGCGCGTGGCAACATTGTTAGGTCGCGCCCGAATCCATGGAATTTATGACATTAATAAAGCAAGTCTTGATACAGCTGAATCAACCTTCAGAACTTACAGTGATGAAAAGCTCGTGCGTTATAAAAATTTGCAGCTTGCGTGTATGGATGATGCTATCGATGCAATATTAATTTGCACACCAAATTTTACGCATTTTCAAGTATTAAAAGTCGTTCTAAAGTCAGGTAAACCATTATTTGTCGAGAAGCCCATGGCTACGACCCTAGAAGATGGGGCGCGAATTGTTGAGATAAGCAGGGGCTACTCTTCGCCGATTCAAATTGGCATGCAGTATCGCTACAAAGCCCAATATGTAGATGCCTTTCATGAAGTCAAACAATTAAACTCTCTCGGTGGCGTGAAAACAATTTCTATGGCTGAATACCGCCCACCCTTTCTTGATAAAGTTGAGCAGTGGAATAAGTTCAAAGAGTTTTCAGGTGGTACCTTAGTCGAAAAATGCTGTCACTATTTTGATCTTATAAATTTAATGGCAGAAGCGAAGCCCACACATGTGTACGCTAACGGAGGCCAAGCAGTGAATTTTTTGGATTTTGAATATGCAGGGCGCAAGTCTGATATCGATGATAATGCCTTTGTGACCATTCAATATGGTAACGGTGTGCGTGCCAATTTCATCCTCAATATGTTTGCCAACGAGCTTTACGAAGAATTGATAGTGACCGGGGAAAAAGGTCGTTTGGTTGCCTCTGAGCACGCCAGCTTTGATCGCGAAAAATCGTCCAAAGCCGAAATAATGGTAGAAGTCCCAGATCACCAGCGCTACACGCCCCAAGATATTACTTATCCAGAATTAGTTGAGCGCAGTGGTCATCACGGCGCCACCTATTTTGAACACGAGGCTTTGATTGATCAATTGGAAGGAAAGAGGGTAGACAGTGCTACCGTAGAACAGGGTTTTCGAGCCATGTTAGTAGCAAGTGCCGCTCAACAATCAATAGAATGTGGTGAAGTAATCGACATTGAAGAATATACAAATAAACAAGGTCTTACCGACTTGTGTTAGCCATTTTACTAGGCAAAAAAATCAACAAGGCCAGTCAAGACAAAGAAACCTGAAGAAACCTGGAGAAAGATGAAGAATTCAATCACAGTGGGCAAAGGCACGATGCCGTCAGTCGGTTTGGGTCTCTGGAAAATAGATAAAACAGATACAGCTCAGGCTGTAGTCGATGCCATCGACGTGGGTTACCGTCATCTTGACAGTGCCGCAGATTATGGCAATGAATTAGAAGTAGGTGAAGGGATCAGTAAAACAATTTCTGCAGGGCTTTGTTCACGAGACGATTTATGGGTGACATCCAAACTTTGGAATACTTTTCATCGACCAGAGCATGTGAGAGCCGCTTGCGAAAAGTCTCTGAGTGATCTTGGGCTCGAATATCTAGATCTCTATCTAATCCATTTTCCCATAGCGTTAAAATATGTGGATTTTGCAATGCGTTATCCGCCGGAGTGGTTTTTTGATCCGGAGGTCACTAAACCCAAGATGGAAATTGATCCGGTTCCACTCCATGAAACATGGCTGGCGATGGAATCATTAGTAGAAGCTGGCCTAGTGAAAGAAATTGGAGTGTGTAACTACAACAGCGCGCTTCTCCATGATTTGATGGCATATGCAAAAATTAAACCAGCAATGCTGCAAATAGAATCTCATCCCCACTTAACTCAGGAGCGTCTGCTTCGTGCGGCCAAGAATTATAAGTTAGCAGTGACAGCGTTCTCACCTTTAGGTGCTTTATCATATTTATCTCTAGATATGGCTAGTGCTGAAGAATCCGTTCTCACCACCGAAGCGGTCCTAGCAGCGGCGACCCGATTAAAGCGTACACCCGCACAAGTGATCCTGCGCTGGGGATTGCAGCGGGGCACTGCGATTATTCCTAAGACCAGCCAGAAGGAGCGACTGCGAGAAAATATAGCTTTGTTTGACTTCGAATTAACAGGTGAGGAAATGACAAAGATTTCGATCCTTAATTCGAATCGACGCTTTAATGATCCAGCGGTGTTCTGTGATCTTGCTTTCAATACATTTTATCCCATCTATGATTGATTTCCCTTTAGTAATTAATGCTGATAAAAACTGTCATGACTTACAAAGTGTATGCGATTGGATTAGCGGGGAAAAAAGCAAACTAGAAGTACAACTTACTAATTCTGGCGCTGTTCTATTGCGCGGATTCCCGCTAAAAAGCGCACAAGACTTTGACCAATGTGTTCAAGCTTTCAATCTCAAAAATTTCACTTATTCTGAATCTCTTTCTAATGCGGTGCGACATAATCGAACAGAGCGCGTATTTACCGCTAATGAAGCGCCGCCAGATGTTGAGATTTATTTGCACCATGAAATGGCACAAACTCCATTATTTCCGGGCATCTTATTGTTTTTTTGCGAAGAGGTGAGTGATTCAGGTGGTGCTACACCTCTGTGTCAGTCAGATATTTTACTGGATTTACTTTTGGTCTCTGATCCTGATTTTATTGCCGAGCTCGAGGAGAAGGGAGTCCGCTATACAAATGTGATGCCCGCTGCTGCAGACCTGGATTCTGGGCAAGGCCGCAGCTGGCAAGATACCCTTGGGGTGAGTACACAGGAAGATGCAGAGGCGCGCCTAACTGAACTAGATTATTCCTGGCGGTGGCAAGAAGGCCTCAGCTTGAAAGTGACGACCCCGGTATTACCAGCTATTCGCTCACTGGAAGACGGGCGCAAGGTGTTTTTCAATCAACTTATTGCCGCTTACCGCGGTTGGAAAAATGCGCGTGATGGAGGTAAGAAAGCAATTCAGTTTGGCGATAAAACAGTGATAGAAGAAGCAACTATGGAGAATGTTTGTAGTCTAGCTGAAAGTATTACTTTTGATCAGTATTGGCAGCTTGGAGACATTGTGTTGGTTAACAATTTTCTAGTGATGCACGGTAGACGACCGTTTTCTGGTAAACGCAAAGTATTGGCTTCGTTGGCAAACTAGTTTTTAATTTTTACTTTGAGTTTATCTTTTCTGATTAGCGCTCCTACTAACTATGTTCCTGGTGTATTTGCTGCTGAAGTAAATTTAGTAAGGTCTAGTTCTGCGCGCACTGCTTGTCCTAGCTCCTGTTCCATATCATCTACGGGAATACCCATAGAATCTGCAATGCGCACCATGCGCTGGAAATTAGCCGCCACCCCTGCAGCTTCTACCAATACTTCTTCTCCAGCTTTATCTAATAACAGCTGACGCATACTAGCGAGTTTTTTATTATCTCGGCTTGCTAGAGCTTCCGCGAATTGCATTAGCTCTGGGCCAAATTCAACACCAACCGCTGCTGCTCTCGTATCACCATTAACAGCTTGCAGATCAACTTCAGTGTGGGTTTTAAGCGAGCTCGCACGGAGCATCGTAGAATGTGCATTAGTTCAGTAAAAGCATTCGTTAATTGCAGATACCCGAGCCGCGATGAGTTCCATTTGTAGGCGATTAATATTCCTACCTTCGTGTTTGACCATGTTGGACATATCTTGCACTGAGAGATAGAGCGCTCCAGATAGAGCGAGCCAATCTCTTAGAGCTTCTGGCACTAAAGACAATGCACGAAGTACATTTGCAGAGCGACCTCCTGGCCAAAGGTTTGCTTCAGGTCCAGATAGGCCGTCTCTTGGCAGCATGGGCACAAAACCAGTGCCTAATTCTGCTTGGGCAGGGCGATAGTGGGTAGGTTCACCACTAGCAGGTTTCGGAAGCGTTTCCAGTCCAATTCCTAACGCTCGATGAAATTCATCTATGCTGAATATGCAAACTACGATGCCCGCCAGCTCAACATAGGCTTCTATGCTGAGGCCATTTTCAGGAAGAGAATCCACCCACGCTTGGGTAATTCGAGTTTGGTCTGTAACAATTCTATGTACTGCATCGACAGCAGTTTCCTTCAATGAATTATCGCTAGCGTGCTTACCAGTCAAAGCATAAGGAGATAAAGCTAACTTACGGTCTGTGCAGAAATCACATAACAGCGCAGAGCGAGAAGCCTTCGCGATAGCCACGCGATCGGCACCCGACCACCAGGAGCCGGGCTGCGCAAGTCGCTGCCAGAATCCACTGAATTCTTTTTTTATGTCTTCTCGAATAGAGAAGGGCGCATTACTGTAATTAAAGAATGCCATTGTCATTTGCCGAAAAGAATACCACTGACAGTAGTGTGACTCTTTTGGCACTAAAAATCCTAAGTTTTTCAAGCCCAAATGAGCGAATTAAGAGAATAAAATCAAGGCTACGAGAGATTCATGCTGCGCATAGCAAATTTGATGGTATAGAATAGCCTCCGAATTTTCTGATCATCCATTAATAGTCTTGAGGAAGTGTAAGTGTCAATCCCCGAATCAATGCAAGGACGTCTATCAGTGCCAGCCGTAGGGGCACCTCTTTTTATCATTTCAAATCCAGATCTTGTTATCGCCCAATGCAAAGCAGGGGTAGTTGGCTCGTTTCCAGCCCTCAACGCCAGGCCGGCAGAAGTACTTGATCAGTGGTTGGTACGTATCAATGAAGAGTTAGACGCCCATAATCAGAAAAATCCGGATAATCCCGCCGCTCCCTATGCAGTGAATCAGATTGTCCATGGATCCAATGACAGACTAATGCATGATGTAGAGGCTTGTGTAAAACATAAAGTACCAGTTGTAATTACTTCATTAGGAGCCCGGCCAGAAGTATTTGAAGCAATTCATTCCTATGGTGGAATTTGCTTGCATGATGTTATTAATAATCGGTTTGCTCACAAGGCTATAGAAAAAGGAGCTGATGGCTTAATTTGTGTTGCAGCTGGCGCTGGCGGACATGCTGGAACCTTGTCTCCCATGGCCTTTATTCAGGAAGTGCGGGAATGGTTCGATGGGCCTTTATTGCTTTCTGGCGCTATCTCAACTGGCGATGGGATCTTGGCAGCATTGGCAATGGGCGCCGATCTTGGCTACATTGGTTCAGCTTTCATTGCTACGGAAGAAGCTAACGCGGACCCTGCCTATAAAGAAGCATTGGTAGAGCATGCCGCCGCAGATATTGTTTATACGAATTTGTTTACTGGTGTACATGGCAACTACCTGAAAACTTCAATTGAGAATGCGGGGCTTGATCCGGATGATCTGCCTGAGAGCGACCCTTCAAAGATGCAGTTTGGATCTGGTGGAAGTAATAAATCAAAGGCGTGGAAAGATATTTGGGGCTGCGGCCAGGGCATTAACGCAATTAAAGCAGTGCAGCCAACGGCAGAGCTCGTGGCTCGACTCAAAGAGGAATTCCTGCATGCACAACAGCGAGTTTCTTCTGCTTAGACAATTGAGACTACAATCCTTAGTCTGGTAGATATTTACTCTCTCATTGGACCGCGCTACAGTAAAGACTTAGAGCTCATCAAAAATAACAAATAAGGGCGATTGCTATGGTTCACATAAATAAAGGCGATAGCCTAATCTCTATGCTTCTTCTAAGTTGGCTTTTGCTGCCATTGCAAGCAGCGGGGCAGGATTTCGATAACATCGAAATCATCACAAATCACGTTAAAGACAATATCTATTATCTCGAAGGAAGTGGCGGCAACATTGGAGTTATTGTTGGAAATGATGGTGTCTTAATTGTCGATAATCAATTTGCCCCTCTTAGTAATAAAATAGAAGCGGCAATAACAGATTTGTCGGAGTTATCTGTAACCTTCGCGGTAAATTCTCACTTTCATTATGATCACACCGATGGAAATGAAAATTTTGGAAAGGCTGGCGCTTTTATTGTTGCGCAAGAAAATGCCCGGCGTCGCATGGAATCCACTCAAGTGCTTGCGACTGGCCGTGCTCAAGAACGCTATGATGAAGTTGGTCTCCCTAAGATTACTTTCACAGACACAATGCGTTTCTACTTTAACGATGAGCCTATTGATCTGATACATACTGGCCCTGGCCATACGGATGGCGATGCACAAGTCTATTTCCGTGAATCAAATGTTATCCATACTGGAGATATGTTCGTTCGATATGTATTGCCATTTATTGATCAGAACAATGGTGGATCACTTGACGGGATGATTGAGGCGACAGATAGGCTGGCCAGTATCATTAATGACGAAACTATTATTATCCCTGGTCACGGGCAGTTATCAAACCGCAATGATTTGTTGAATTACCGCGACATGCTTGTAACCATTCGCGGCAATCTAACTCGCGCTAAAGTTCAGGGCATGTCACCCCAGGAAATGCTGGACACAGAACCAGCAGATGGATTTGCCCCAGCGGGCGACAGCACTAACCAGTGGTTGTTGCGTGCCTATGATGAATATCGCTAGCTACTATTTTTTGGGTTTTCGTAATTTCTTAAATAAAGCAAAGCACATTGTATAGTTTTCTCTCTTTTCTTTGGGGTAATGCAGATGTCAGATCAGGAAGCAATTCAAAATGTTATACGCGTTTATTTTGATTGCATGTTTGAATCAGATCCAGAAAAAGCAAGACGAGCATTTCATCCTAATGCAAAAATAACAGGCTACTTACCTGATGGGTTTTATGAAATGAGTGTGGAAGACTTTGCTGATTTTGTTGCAGCGCAGAATCCTCCTCCAAAGGTAAAGGGAGACCCTGAAGTTCTTGAAATTGTGTCCTTAGAAATTGCAGGTAACACCGCCGCAGTGCGTGTAAGAGATCAATATTTGGGAATGACTTTTCTTGATACGTTGTCGATGCTAAAAATCGATGAGCAGTGGTTCATTTATAACAAGTTATTCCATGTAGAATCTTAGAAACTTCCACGGTTTTTTTAAACAAACAAGAAATCAATTCCGAACCTGCTTGCGAGGCCTAATCTGGCATGACTGGGTTCATTTGAATCTGACCCTGTTCCTCTGCGCTTTGGAGAAAATGAACGACTGATCAAGATCAAGCTTCTGATGGGCTATAGTTCGCGCTTAGATAGACTTGCTAGCGATATTCCTGCCCATGAAACGACATTCTGTCGATTGAGAAAGCGTTTTTCAAGTGACCGGTGATTAAGCAGCCAGAGGGAAGAGGTGTTAGTGACATAAAGGGTATACGAGTTAAATTCATAACTTCATTCTTGAGCCACTATTATTAAGCTGCAGTTATCTTACCCTTGACAACCTTATCAAAGTAATAAGTCAGCGAATTAATATGGGGGTCAGCAAGCTTGCTATTTACTTCAAGTATCGTTCAACATACATATCAAATTATTGGAATAATTCTGGAAGCACTAATGAGCAAACCCTGGCGTATCGCAGGCATCGACTTTGAGCACTTTCATATGGGTGATAATTTACGGATGGCATTTGAGCATCCTAAGGTGGATGTCGTGGGCATCTGTGATGTAAGCGTTGAGAAGATGGCATGGAGTATTGAGAATTTCAATATTCCAGTCGAGAAAGTATTTTCGGACTTTCGGGAATGTGTGGAGTCCACGCAACCTGACATCGTTTTGTTATGTCCCGCCACCGGTAGGCATGCTGAAGCAGTAGAAGAAATAGCTCATTTTGGTTGTCACATAATAATGGAAAAGCCTTTCGCCTCGACTCTCGCCGAAGCGGATAGAATGCTCGCCGCTCTATCTACTGAGCAATGCCTCGCCATCAATTGGCCACTGGCTTGGCATCCCTCCCATATTACCGCAAAACGTCTTATTGACGGTGGCCAAATCGGTGACGTCCTGGAAGTGCATTATTATGATGGAAATCGTGGGCCGCTCTGGCATGTGGCAGACAAAGAAAAAACTACTGCCGAAGAGGTGGCTGCTGGGAAACCAGATAGTTGGTTTTACAAGCCAGCGCTCGGGGGCGGTTCTTTGCTAGACTATCTTGGTTACGGGACTACGCTGGGAACTTGGTTTCACGATGGAAAATCACCAACCGATGTAACGGCGATGACTTACGTGCCAACAGGACTTGAAGTGGATGAGCATAGTGTCACGATTGCCAGGTATGACCATGGACTTTCAAAATTTGAAACTCGTTGGGGTACGTTTTCTGATTCTTGGTCAAACCAGCCGCAACCAAAATGTGGATTTGTAATTGTAGGCACCGAAGGAACTATTTCCAATTATGATTATGAGTCTAAGATAAGAGTGCAATCTCACGAACAGCCCGAAGGCTTTGAAATAAATGTTGACGTTATAGAAGCACCTTTTCAGAATCCAATTCAGTATGTGATTCATTGCTTGGAGAACGGCTTACCAATTGAAGGTCCTTTGTCACCAGAAATTAGCCGCATCGGCCAGCAAATTGTTGATACCGCATTTCAAAGTGCGAAAGAAGGGCGAAATCTTCCTCTAATTACGCAGTAGCAGACCTAAAAACGTAAACAAAGGGCTAGACTATAATCTGTCGCAGACTTCCTTGCAGAAGGTTCACAAAAAAATCACTAGAATTAATTAAATTAATAGAGAAAGCACAGGAATTAAATCTCTCGAGAGGTAATTATCGATGAAGTTCAAAGAGAAAGTTCTTAATTTCACCTTTATGCTTGGTTGTTTCAGTGCTTATGGGCAGGGCAACGAGCCTGAACTTGTTATAGCGAACCCAAGCGCGATGTTTATTCAACAACAAAGGGCTCTGCCGTCCGCTGAAGTGATTGGAAGGGGTGATGATTTGTACCAGGTGAATTGTCGGCTTTGTCATGGCCCAGACCTAAGGGGCGGTGATCAGGGCGGTCCAAACCTCCTGCGTTCAGAGGCGGTGTTAAATGATATTGAAGGCGAAGTGATTGGAGTAGCAGTACTTAACGGCCAAGGTAGGATGCCTTCGTTCGATAATTTCAGTAACAACGACATCGCCGCTATTGCTGGCTATATTCATTCTGTAAAAGCCACCTCAGAAGGACAAGGTAGTACACCTCCAGTAGATTATGATCTGGATATATTGGTAGGTGATGCAGCTGCCGGCGAGCGGTACTTCAATCAAGAATGTGTAAGTTGTCATTCGGTAACCGGCGATCTAGAAGGTATCTCGAGCCGAATTATTGATGATTACACAATGCAGAATACCTGGGTCGCGGGGGGTAGACGGCAGGCAGGTCAAGGTGGATTGCTGACCAGGGCGACGGTAACTCTATCCGGTGGCGAATTAGTAGAGGGTCGACTTCTACGCTACGACGATTTCTTTATTAGTTTGCGAACTGAGGATGGGAGCTATCAGAGTTTTACTCGACGAGGAGATTCTCCCACAGTGGAGCTTAATGACCCACTAACTCGTCATAGAGAATTATGGGGAGAGCTAACAGATAGCAACATCCATGATGTGACAGCTTATCTGGAGACTATAAAATGAGATATATGACCCTTTTTATTATTAGCATTCTAATTCCAGGGCTAGTAGTTGCTCAGAATTTTCTGGTTGACCCTGCAGAGCTAGCCAACACATTGGATGGCGATTGGGATACTTATTCGGGAGATTATTCAGGGCGTCGCTATAGCAATCTAACTCAAGTTCACAAAGAAAATGTTTCTGATCTAACTCTCGCCTGGACTACTGAAATTAATTTCAATGTCCGCCGAGGCAATCGTGATGGCAATGGAATAGTTACCCAACTTGGAGGAGAAGGCCGCGGCGATATTGATATCAGGAGCGGATCAATTAAAGGATCTATCCTAGAAATCAATGGTATTCTTTATGTGACTGCTCCAGACCACGTATGGGCGATGGATGCACGCGATGGCAGCGAAATTTGGCACTATCATTGGGAGACCCGGGGTGGAACTCATATTGCTAATCGTGGTGTAGCTATCTGGAATGACTCTGTCATTTTCGAAACGCCTGATAATTATTTAGTTTCGTTGAATGCCTACACTGGGGCAGAAAACTGGCACACCGAACTTGCCAGTTTCGAATTACAATACTTTTCCACCATGGCGCCTATAACAATTCGTGACCGGGTTATCGTAGGAACCGGCAACGATTTAGATCAACCTGGATTCGTTCAAGCCTTCGACGCTGAGACTGGTGAATTAATCTGGAAGTTCTATACGGTACCAATGAAAGAAGACGATCCAGGTATTGAAACCTGGCCAAACTTGGATGCAGCTAGTCACGGGGGTGGTAATGCTTGGGTTCCTGGAGTTTATGACCCTGAAACTGATTTATATATTTTTGGGACTGGTAACCCAACGCCAGGTTATACCGGTGTCGCGAGACCTGGAGACAACCTTTTTACCTGTTCGCTAGTTGCGGTAAACGTAACAACCGGTGAAATGGAATGGTATTTTCAAACCTCGCCCCATGACACTCATGACTGGGATTCAGCTCAAACACCTATTCTTATCGACGGGGTTATCGATGGGCAGCCACGTAAATTAGTTTCCACGGCAGCGCGCAATGGGTTCTTTTTTACTGTTGATAGAGTGACTGGCGAGCACATCGTTACTAATAAGTATTCCCGAACAGCGAATTGGGAATCCCATGTGCGAGAAACTGGCGAACCAGAACCTAATCCGGTTAAAGAAGCGACAATTCCCGGCACTCTCGTTTCCCCAGTAGAAGGAGGTGTGGCGAATTGGCAACCTCCTGCCTTTAACCCTGATACAGGTCTTTTTTATACTCAGGAAAACAATGGTTACAATATGCTTTATCTTACCGACCCTGACCCCCGTGGCTCCATGGGGTTAGGCGGGAAATCAAGGGCAGAAGTAGGTTCAATCCAAAGCGCTTTTCAGGCTATCGATTATCGTACTGGCGAAGCAGTATGGCGGCATGAATGGCCGGGAGGAGGAGGAGTAAATTCTGGAGTACTTACTACGGCCTCCGGATTAGTTTTTACGGGCGACGGTAGAAATAATTTAGTTGCTTTCGATGGTTCCAATGGCGAATTGCTATGGAACACGCGAATCGGAAATATGAGTAATCCACCCCAGACCTTTATGGTTGATGGTAGGCAGTACTTGTTAGTAGCTGTTAGAGAACGATTATTTGCTTTTGTAATGTATTAAATTTCAGCAACGAAAAGAATTCCATCGAGAATCTAAACTATTACGAATGAAGATCTTTTTCAAAACTGACCTTAGAATTACGAATAGTGTTTGTAATCACTTAGGTGTTTTTATTGCTCTCTTTCTTACAGCTTGTGTCGGGGCTCCGATACAAAACGAACTGGAATCTTTTAATCGTCAAAGCGATTACGACTACTTTGTTCCGCTACTCCAAGATGCTGAGCTTTACCCAGTATTGCTAAATAATACCGGATTTTTTTGGCCGGCCTTATCACAAGCAGCTGATACGGTGATGTTGGAATTTGTTGTCAGTGCCACTCAGGGTATCAATCCAGCTATTGAGATCTCCTATGGATCAGCATCGTTTTTACAATATTTCGAAGAAGGTGGAGCTGGAAAGCGCTATTTGGATCTCACGCCATTATTACAAACAGGAATTTCAGCCGGTGACTTTGTAAAGATGGCAGCCATTGGTGCGAGCTGGTCATCTTTAAAAGGAACACTTGCTACCTTTGATAACAATATTGATCTTTCGAGCAAAACTTTAGTGATAGCTCCTCATCCGGATGATGCTGAAATTGCTGCATTCGGATTCTACCAAGCAACGCAAGCTGATGTAGTCACAATCACCGCAGGTGATGCCGGCGGCTCTAATTTTGAGTATTTGTGGCCCGACCCTGGAGAGCAATATCGGACAAAAGGTTGGATAAGAACCCTCGATAGTTTGACCGTTCCTTTTCTTGGTGGACTCGGACCGGAACAAGTTAGAAATCTTGGATATTACGATTCGACTTTACAGCACTTGTGGCAGCAGCGACCGAGTAGAGTTCCCGCTCCTCTTGCGAACCTAGAAGCCCCTGGCTTCTTTCGCAAGCTCAATTTCGATAGTGAACTGAGGCACAGACCATTCGTATCTAATTGGCCATCTTTGGTAAATGATCTATTTAGTGAACTTGAGCGAGTTGAACCTGAAATTGTGATCGCACCCCATCCTTACCTTGACCGGCATGCAGACCATAAGTTCGCTTCAATAGCGCTATTTGAAGCACTGAATCGATGGGATCGGGAAACTACGGTTCTACTCTATACCAATCATGCAGTTGGCAATGAAGCATACCCATTGGGGCCTCGTGACGGTATGACTGGTCTACCTGCATGGGATGAAGACAATCTTTTTATCACTGGTATCTATTCGCATTTGCTTGATACTGAGATTCAACGGAGAAAACTGCTGGCAGCAGAGGCAATGCATGATCTGCGCCCTTTCGATCCCAGAGATGGTTCAGAGATTAAAACGATAGACCCTGACTACGACTATTTCAGGCGGGGACCGCGACCTAACGAATTATTTTTAGTCACTAACTTGTCAGGTACACGAGTAATTCGAACAGAATTTCTGCACAGTATTAGACAAGACGAATTGCAAACTGGCATGTGAAGAATGACGTCAAACCCTGCTACACTTGGTCACTGCAAAAACGAAGCTAAATAAAAAGATAAGAACAATACGCTCTAAAAGAAAGTACTTTGCAAATAGTAGTGCTTTGGATTTGAGAGAATTGAAGGAGAGCATGAATGAGTTCTACTAAGAGCCGCCTTGGCATGATGATGTTTCTCCAATACGCAGTCTGGGGAATCTGGTTGCCAGTATTGGCGACTTATTTACAATCTCCAATTACTGGCGGCGGCTTGGGATTTACGTCTGGGGAGGTTGGCTGGATTATTGGAGTCGCGGCCTCTGTTGGTGCTGTATTTGCGCCATTCATTGCAGGCCAATTTGCCGATCGTTATTTCTCGACTGAAAAATTTCTTGCTGTTCTTTTGATTTGTGGTGGCCTAGTTAAGATCATTTTGTCATTTCAAACTAGTTTCACTGCTTGGCTAGTATTATCTGTAGTTTATAGCGTGCTCTATATGCCAACGCTTTCCCTAACAAATTCCATGGCATTCGCTCATTTAAAAAATCCCGACAGTGAGTGGCCGCGTATTCGTGTAATGGGCACGGTTGGTTGGATCGCTGCGAGCTGGTTATTTCCAATGATTTGGTTACAAACGAACTTAGAATTTCAAATTCTTCCACCATTTTTTGTCGGCTCTGAAGTTCCAGATGCTACTGCAAGGCTTGTGGATACATTGAAAGTCTCGGGTGTCATCTCGATTCTTTATGCCGCTTATTGTTTTCTATTACCCAATACGCCACCTAAGAAGGAAGCAGTTGAGAAGCTTGCCTTCAAAAAAGCATTTAGCTTATTAACTCAAAAATCATTCGCTATATTGGTAGCAGCGAGTTTGCTTATCGCAGTAATCCATCAGATTTATTTTATGCAGACTGGCCCATTCTTTGAGAATCAACTTGGCTTGCTTGTTACCTATATAGCCCCTGCGATGACAGTCGGCCAATTCGCCGAAATTGGCATAATGGCATTTCTAGGTTTATTTCTAATACGGTTGGGTTTTCGTTGGACTATAGCTCTGGGTGCTTTTGCCTACTTTGCGCGATATGCGATTTGGGGATTAATTAGTTTGCAGGAGCCATCCGGCCCTTCAATAGATGCCGCTGGACAATTTGTATGGACCCTGCCATTAATGATTGGAGTTTTCAGTCAAGTGTTGCATGGGGTTTGCTACGCGTGCTTCTTTGCCTCGGCTTTTATGTACGTCGACCGTATAGCAGATGATGATATTCGAAACTCTGCACAAACAGTGTTTGGCATTATTATTTTAGGACTCGGCCCAATGCTGGCAGCACCATTTCTTGTTGTGCTCGGTAATGTTTTTGGTGAAGCGGGAATAGTGACTAACTTCGCGGGGATGTGGTTTACCTTGTCCATTGTTGCTCTAGTGGCAACCTTTTTGATTGTTGTTGCCTTTGAAGATGAAACTGTTGCAGAGCTAAGTCCGCGAGTTGTATAGAGAAGTTATTGAAGATGACTAATGTTTTCAGTGCAAGTGAGGTGACGGAACTAACCCGTAAAAGTGATTTGCGGGGTTTGTGGATATTAAGTTGCCAGCTAGGAATTACTGTGTCTTGTTTTGCTCTTGCAGGCCTGTGGCCTAATCTACTAACTTTCATTATAGGAACGATTCTACTTGGTGGCAGACAGATGGGTTTCTTCGTTCTTACTCATGAAGCAGGCCATAGGACTTTGTTTAAAAGTAATTGGTTGAACGCCCAGGTGAGTTCATGGATTACAGCGCCGATGGATTTCATGAATGGCCGCGCTTATGTGCGAGAACATTTAGTCCACCATCGCTTAGTTGGTACGGAGGATGACCCCGACATAACTAACTACCGGGACTATCCTATAAGCCGTGCTCGGCTCTGGCGAAAGCTGAAGCGGGATATTACTGGTCAAACAGGTGCACGTGATTTGTACAGGAAACTAATTGGCTTTAGCAGATTGACCTCCTTAGATGGCGAGAACAGGGCAGCGTTACTTAGAGGGCTAATTTGGCATCTCGCGTTGTTTGCTATCTTATCTGCTTTCGCTGTGCCTCATTTGTTCTTAATGTGGGTAGTGGCATTAATCTTTGTTTATCCGGCGATTGCTCGCCTTCGGCAGGTTTCAGAGCATGGGGCGGTACCTGAACTTACTTCAAATGATCCTAGGTTAAATACCCGCACTACGCTTGTTGGTCCTTTTGTACGCATACTGTTCTGTCCCCATGGCGTTAGCTACCATATAGAACACCACTTAAATGCGGCAATACCAATATTTCGTTTGCACACAGCACACTTATTTTTGGCTGAAAGGGGTTACTTTCAGCAATCAGATCTGACTTATGGGTTTGCGAATACACTGAAACGGATGACTGAAGTTACTAGTGCCTAATAACTCACTCAGATTGGATTAGAATCAATTCTTGCTGCCTTCCGTCGATGTAGAAAGTCGTCTCTCCATCGAAGTATGCATCTTCTTCCAACATGAAGCGCACATCCTGTCCGCCCCATTCGGGAACACTAACTGTGGAATTTAATTCGATAGAATGTGCGGTATTTTCGTACAATGGATAGTCGCCTCTACCGGCTGTATCGCCCTGATTGTCCCACATCCCAATAGTTGGGCCGGCGCCATGACCATGGTAACCAATCGGGTGTGTGTAGATAGACGGACGAATGTCTTCATCTATTGCCTGCTCTCTGGCAGCGCGAAGAATCTCATTTCCCGTTCTTTTCAAGACAAAATTTTCGGTCAATATGTCCTGTAACCTGTTGCTTGTTGCAAGCCCGGCTTGGATGCCAGCGGGTGCATCAGATTCCCCTTGCTTTAACACATACGCGTGCTGCTGAGTATCAGTATTCAACCTAAGATAGGTGATTCCAAAATCTACATGAAGAAGATCCCCCGGTAAAATGACACCTTCCGTTTCTGTGTCTGTAAAGAGGTCCAGGAATTCCTCTATATTTTTTTGATCTCTTTGAATACTAACCGAAGGGTGGAACCAAGTTACCAGGCGCAATTCTCTAACTCTATCACGGTACCACCACATTACGTCTTCAGTTGTTGTTCTGCCGGGTGTAATGACTGCATTGGAAAACCCTTCTTTAATGATGTCATGAGCGATCTTCACGATAGAAGGATACAATTCTATTTCTTCTTCAGTTCTTGCTTCCAACCATGCGATCGCTAATCTTTCTGCCGAGACAACTCGAGATTCTTGTTCGTTGCTAAGTGCTCCGATCAATCCTTGGTATTCACCATGGGTTAATCCATCAGCTAGGGCAAAATCACTGGATACATTTATGCCAATGCTCGTTGGATTTTTCTCAGCAATAAGGTCCGAAACAGCCTGCCATTGATCAGGCTGTTCTTCAGGATTCCACCGAGCTTGGAAAAAATCACCTACGGCGTAACGAGAGACAGCATAACCTTTTACGCCAGCCGATCCTTCATCTGAAAAAACTAAAATGGTTCTTCGGCGAGCCGCATGAGAATCGCCAGGCAACATTGTCATGACTACAGGATCTTCATTGTACTCACGAGCAACTAAAATCCACATATCAATACCCTCTCTTCGCATGAGTTTTACAGGCAAAGAGTCGAAGCGGATAGCTAGCAATCGATCGATCGTTTCGGCGCGTTCCTTCATAGATAGGATGGAATCGCCAGTCGCAGCATGCATACCGCCACTGAACAAAAAGCAACTTAGTGCGGGCAACATTGTTTTAAGTATTTGATTCATTGTGCGTCTCAGTTTTAAGAACAATAAAAGAGCCATCTCAATTTTTTTGCCAGGGATGGTAGGCAAAAACCAGTGCTATCGATTTAGCTCATCCATTTCAATTCTTCTCGCTCCCGCAAGTATGTCGATTACTGCGCGGTTGCCTTCATGGCAGGCAGATTCGTAAAGCTGGTGTTCTGGCACCATACGATTAAATGGCAACTCAGCTACGACAGGTGCAGTATAAGTTTCTGGATCGACAATTCGATAGGTGTAAAGTAATTCGTTCTCAGAGATTGCTGTTATTCGTTCGGTAACTTCGAAAACCTCTGAAGACGCTATCTGGCTGACAGTGTGTTCAGGCCGAAAACTATTAGTGTGTATGACTAATGTTTCATCTTCCCAATGTCCAATGGAGTCACCCATCCATTTTGGTATGAGTTTCTCCGGGTGAGACTTGCCTAACCGGATAATTCGAACTTGTATCGCTTCTTCACTCAAAATGACTACGTATTCTTGATTTTGCACTATTTGAATATGAGTGCCGTCAGAATTTGTCATAGTCGGCAAGGGCGGTCCCAGGTGAAGGCAGCGCTCGCCAGGGGGTCGCGACTCGGGGCCATCGAAATTGTTATTCATTAATTCAAAATAGCGCGTGCGAAACTCGACACTTTCATCTCTTAACGGGAAACGTCCATTTTCAGGTTCGATAATAAGTGAAGTTCGGAGTTCGCCATTAATGCGAGCGACGTCTACTGGGGAATCGGGCAAAAAATTGGTGTCCGTTCGAAACTCTATATCACCGCCGGCTGGAGGTGGCCCTCGATTGGGGTCCACCGGAGCCTCGCGAGCTATGCGTCGTTCAATAGCTCGACTTCTGAAATCCGCGGCTTCAACTTCTGTATAGGCTCGCTTGTTGCCGAGTGCGATGGGCCTTTCTACCGGTGTAGCGAAGCGCTTTTCCCAGAGTCCTTGTAGATCGGGTACGCCATATTCGGTACGTGGGGTCCGGTAATTCATTGATTCCTGTGCGAGAGAAAGCAGCGGTAAGAAAACTATCGCTAATCCCGCGAGTAAAGCGTTGCTCATCTTGGAATTGTGATTAAGCATTGTCGCCACTGGTAATCCGGTAACCAAAAATGAAAATAAAATTGCTAATGATCAACACTCTTTCTTAATCTTCTTATTTATGCGGGAGAACTAGATACTTTTCCCCTGTCGCCTGTTTCGCGTAGCTTTTGAGTATCTCAGGGTCAAGCATTTCTTCAAACGATATTTCTTGCGTATATTTACTAGCGAATGTGGTTGTGATTTCTCTAGCTACTCGCTCTCTCATCTTTTGAAACCTTTCCATACCGATTCTTCCGATCATTGGCGTTAAAAGCCAGCCGCCAAGCCCCCAATTCAAACCATAGGATCTATTTAAAATTGTTGGTGATTGATCTAGGCCACCGTAGATATATACCTGCTTGTAAGTGTCTGAGCCATATCGGCTGTATTCCTTAGCTTTTTTATTTGCTGCTATTTCCATCGCAGAGAGTAATTGCCCGGGAAGTTTTCCCTCATTTCCACCACCTGTAGCATCAAAGCCTAAAGTAGCACCAGTTGTTACTAGGGCTGCAACCAAGTCCTTCATAAAATCGGGGCTGCTCGTGTCACATACGTACTCTGCTCCCAAATCTTTTAGAAACTCCACCTGCTCGGGCTTTCTAACAATGTTAATAAGAGGTACTGAGTCAGCCTTGCAGATCTTAATTAGCATTTGTCCAAGGTTTGAGGCAGCAGCTGTGTTGACTAAGGCGCTATGATTTTCCATTTCCATAGTTTCAATGAAAGCTAGCGCCGTTAAGGGATTCACAAATGAAGAAGCGGCTTCCGCAGAGGTCGTATTGTCATCCATGACCAAGCAACTGTTCGCTGGAACACATCTATATTGAGAATACATTGCGCCACCTGCTAAACCGACTGTCTTACCTACAAGCTCTTTGGCATTAGCTCCAGCGTCTTCAATCACGCCACCTCCTTCATTCCCAACCTGCATAGATTGGCCGATTCTTGGCTTCATTGAGCCCATTAGAGCTGGATGTATCTTTAGTTTTGCTACCGTCGCATCACCAGTACCTGAAATTTTTATGGTATCCAGGTCCGCCGCAAAACTTATCAAAAGTCCAAGATCTGACGGATTAATCGGTGAAGCCTCTACCTTAATTAAAACTTCATTTTCTGAAGGAATTGGCTTTGGAACGCTGGCAATGGAGATTTCTATATCCCCATCAGTGGTAAGAGTTGACCTTATTTCTCTTGAAGTCTGTTCTTGCATGCTTATTTCCCTTTAATTTAATGCTGGATTATTGATTCTGGGACCACTACCGCTTTATCGAGAAGTTCATTCATAGCGTTTATTTTTTGCCTGTTGGTTTAAGTGGCGAAAGTTGTCCATTTTTTCTTTAATGCGAATTTCTAAACCGCTTTGTTTAGGGTTATAGAATTGGTCTTTCTGAATTTCTTCCGGTAGATATTTTTCGCCAGCGGCAAACGCGTCATCTTCATCGTGAGCATAACGATACTCTTCCCCGTAACCTAATTCCTTGCTTAGATTGGTCGTAGCGTTACGTAGATGAAGCGGTACTTCCAAACTGCCTTGGTCTGCAATTGTTTGACGAGCCGATCCGAAGGCTGTGTACATCGCATTACTCTTTGGTGCAACAGCGAGATACACCGCGGCCTGAGCCAAGGCCAAATCTCCCTCAGGTCTGCCCAGTCTTGTGTATGCATCCCAACTATTCAGGGTGACCTGCAAAGCCCGTGGATCAGCAAGCCCTATATCTTCTGTAGCCATTCGAGTAAGGCGCCTAGCGATATAGATTGGATCGCAGCCACCATCTAGCATCCTGGTGAGCCAGTACAGAGTGCCATCAGGCGATGAGCCTCTTACTGATTTATGCAGCGCAGAAATCTGTTCATAAAAACTGTCGCCACCTTTGTCGAAGCGTCGATAGGACTCTTCAATGACTTGTGAGATATGTTCATCATTAATTTGACATTTGCCGTTAATCGGCTCTGCCATATCGCTCAATACTTCAAGGTAGTTTAAGGTGCGACGAGCATCGCCATCGCCAGTTTTTGCAAGGGTTGATTTCTGGTTATCAGTTAGTTTGAGCTTAAGTTTGCCCAAACCTCTACTTTCATCAGTTAAAGCATTGTCGATTACGCCTATAAGGTCTGCTTTTGTTAGTGCTTTTAATAAGTACACGCGTGCCCGTGATAAGAGCGCATTATTCAATTCGAAAGAAGGGTTCTCTGTAGTTGCGCCAATAAATAATATCGTGCCATCTTCAATATGAGGAAGAAAAGCATCTTGTTGAGCCTTGTTGAATCGGTGTACCTCGTCGACAAAAAGAATCGTTTTGCGCGCACTATTCAATTGCTGAAATTTGGCTTGTTCGATGGTGGAACGAATTTCTTTTACACCCGCCAATACTGCAGATATTGATTCAAAATGACAGTCACATGCATTGGCAATAATTTTTGCCAGGGTTGTTTTCCCGACCCCTGGCGGTCCCCAAAGAATCATCGAGTGGGGTTGTTGATGTTCGATCGCCTCAAAAATTGATCTACCCGGACTTAGTAGATGGGTCTGCCCAATAAATTCCTTAACCGAAGTGGGGCGCAATCTGGCGGCTAGAGGCCGATAGACAGTGTTTTCAAGTTCTTCAGGTAGCAGCAAGGAGTCCATAAGATGATTATAAGTGGAAGCGCAAAAACCCTACAGCCTTTATACTCTACCCCCGGCAATATTCCGAGCACAGCAGAGACAGCAGGAGTCCCTATAGAATGGCCAGTCCGATGTTTTTTGAAGATTTTGAGGTTGGTACAACCGAGGAGTTTGGTGAGTATTTGGTAACTGAAGAAGAGATTCTTGAGTTTGCTTCGAAATATGACCCTCAAGCATTTCATCTTTCTGATGAGGCTGCAAAGGCTACTCTTTTTGGAGGGCTTTGTGCTTCCGGTTGGCATACCTGTGCGATAGCAATGCGGATGCTTGTGGACAATATGCCGGAAAGCAACAAGTCGCTTGGCTCGCCAGGGATTGATGAGCTACGCTGGACTAGACCAGTTTTTCCGGGTGACACCCTGCGTGTGAAGACTACTGTTCTTAGCAAGACGAATTCCCGTTCGCGCCCAGATCTAGGTAGTTTGCAAATGCAAAATGAAGTGTTTAATCAGAAAAATGAATTGGTGATGAGTAATAAGCCCATTGTTATATATAGAAAAAGAGACACTGATTAGATGTTCGAATGTTTTAGTTCTTGGCTTACTAATCTGCAATATCAACTCTGCTCCAAGGCGTTTTAGCGACGGAGCAGGCAGCAGGTAGGAAAGACACCTGACACTTAAAAATAGCTTAAGCAGTTTACTCAATTATTGCCTGTTGAACGGCGTTTTCAAAGTCATACTGGGTGCGACTATGAGGTTGTTGCAGGAATAATACTGCAGTTAGTTCCTCCTCTGGGTCGGTCCATGACCGAGTGCCAAATGCGCCTCCCCAACCAAATGCTCCCCCACTGCGGCGGGCATTGGATGTAATTGGATCGACAGTCACTCCGACGGTATACCCGAACCCCATTCCTTCCTGGTTGCGCGAGAATCCCCGATAAAGATCACCAATTTGATTACTACCCATCATTCTGACAGAGCGAGGACTTAGCAATCGGTTGCCAAATAATTCACCGCCATTTACCAACATTTGTTCAAACTTTAGATAATCCTCGGCGGTACTAGACAATCCTCCAGATGCCGAAAAATAACTTGTTGGCGGTCGGTCTAGAAATCGAGACATATCCCTATCGGTAATTATCACACGGCGGTTTTGGTATTCAGACGGCACGTTGAAGTAAGTATTGTTCATGTCGAGAGGGTCGAAAATCCGTTCTTGCAAAAACTCTTCGAATGTTTGTCCCGAGACGATTTCTACAATACGTGCAACGACATCTAAGCCGACTCCAGGGCTATAAGCCCATCGAGATCCAGGCTGAAAGTCTAGAGCATAGGAGGCATATCGTGGCATTTCAGTTTCAAGTGTGGCATCAGGATCGCGTTGCGAAAACCCTTGGGCTGCGCTCCCTAATCCCCCGCTCGCTAAGCCCGAGGTATGAGTTAGTAGATCGTGGATTGTAATGTCTCGATGGGCAGGAACTAGACGATGTTCAGGAGCATTTTGGCGATCGACATTGTAAGGGCTTATGTTTTCATTCACAGACTCCTTTAATACAGCAACCTGCATGTCAGAAAATTCTGGAATATACATCGATACAGGATCTTCGGGGCGAATGAGCCCTTCTTCCATCATCATCATCGCAGCCACTCCTAAAACCGGCTTTGTGGAACTCATCATGATAAAAATTGCTTCGGGATCCATCGCTCGATTGTTATCAACATCCATTAAGCCATGGGTTTCGAAGTGCACTAATTTTCCATGACGCGCAACCACCGTAATAGCGCCTTGAACGTCACCAGCATCGATATGACGCTGCATAACTGTATTTATCTGTTCTAATCGATCAGATGACATTCCAACTTCTTCTGGTGCAGCGCGAGGAATATCTGCAGCAACTGCGAGATTCACTACCGCGATACTTAACAAGGAAAGCACTGCAACCATAGATGATTTAGTAAATATTTTTAAAGAGAAGCTGATCATTTTGAGCTCGCTGTTTTAGTTAGTAGTGACCCATAGCCATTATCTGGGAAGTGGGGGAGTCAGGTATTGCACTCCCCCTCGGAGTTCTTTGAAGTAATATAGTAGAATATTAGCCCAATCCCAATGATCCCTATACTAAATAATGCTTCCACTGGTCTCATAATTAGTGTGAATCCCAAAGTCCAGCCGGTTAATGTTAGGAAAATAATAGGCGGTAGAGGAAAAAGAAAAGAGCGGTAAGGTCTTTCTAAATCTGGTTGCCGCCATCGCAGAACAAATAATCCTAACACGGTAACAAAGGTGTTAAGTGCCATGGTAAATCCGGCAAATACAAGAATGGACTCAAATGTTGAAGATAAAATAAATAATACTGCAACAGATGATTGCAAATAAATCGCGGTGGCTGGTATTCCCGCAGAATTAGTTCGCGCTAAAAATTTCAAGCGAGGAAAATCTTCACCTATTACCTGCATTACACGAGGAGCGGCCATAGTCATAGCGCTGACTGTCGAAATCAACAATAAGGCTAAGGCAACTCCAAATATATTCCCAGCATTTTCGCCAAATGCAGCTTGAGCTGCAATGGCCCCAACTTCTATTTCCCCAACTAAGCTGTCCATTGGAGTTACGGTCAGAAATGAGTAATTGAGTGCGAGGTACAATATAGAAACTATGCTGGTTCCAGTTATCAGAACCCAAGGGAGTATCCGTTGTGGGTTCTCAATTTCACTGGATAAATAGGTTGCTGCATTCCAGCCGGAATAAGCAAAGCTGACATAAATTAGTGCTACTGCAAACGTGCCACTTGTAATTATATCAAGATCACCTTCAACTGGAGTAAAGGTTACTGGTTGAGGAGATTCTACAACGATCAAGGAGGCTGCAATAAAGATGATAATCACTGCAATTTTGAGTACCGTGAATATAACTTGAGTGCTGCCACTGTTTCGATGATTGGTCGCATGCACCGCAGTCAGAATTAACAACAGAGCAACAGCAAATGCTTTTTCTAAAATTTGGTGAACATCGCCAAAGAGGGAAGACGTAAAGTAGGCGGCGAAGGTCATTGCAGCAAGTGCGGTAGGAGCTGCGAATCCTACAGTCGTAGAAATCCAGCCTGATACAAATCCAGCCGAAGGGTGATAGATTCGAGACAAAAAATTGTACTCGCCGCCGGATCGGGGGAATGCTGCGCCAAGTTCCGCATAGGAAATCGCCCCACAGAGAGCTGCGAGTCCGCCAACTGCCCATAAGAGTAGTAAAGCGAATCCGGAACGAATATCAACCAACTGAAAACCAAGACTAGTGAACACGCCAGTGCCGATCATATTAGCTACGATAACTGCGGTGACGGTGATGAAACGGAATTTGTCCGATGTCATTTTTGCTTAGTTCCTTTCATTAACGTTTTAATGATGAAGCATAGTAAACAAAACGTCCTTAGTTGTTTGGAATACTGCGGGTCTCACCCGGAGTAACAAAAATATCTTGACCGCGTAATTCATTGGGTCGTCGAATTGGATCTGCTGAAATCGTATCTGGAACATGAATGCCAACGCTGCGTTGTGGTTTTATACGATTGTCTAGAATACTTCTTCCTGCGGTTGTGCTTAAAAACCAATAAGGAGGTAACGCTAAATTTGGTGCGCGCTGCTCCCAATAATCCGCGTCGATTGCAAAATGGTCATCATTAGGGTCAGAGTCTCCAAGATGCAGTACCGTGGAATTGTTGTTAAGTGTCACCCGCCAGGCAATATTTTCTACATCGAGCATACTCATTGGCCAACCAGAGTGGGGAATGCGTACGGCCTCAACAAACAGATTCTCACCATCAAAAGAAACAGGGCTATCGTTAAAACCAAGGCTTACTGAATTTACTCGATCGAACACCGATGCACCGCTATCACTAGCAGCCGCTCGCATTGCAACAATAGCCTGATTGGGAGCATAGAGTCGAATATCTGCTTGTGCTGTCATGAGTTCATAGATTTCTTCTGGTGAAAAATGATCGCCATGGTAATGACTAATAAAAATAGCATCAACGTCGTCAAAAGGGGCTTCGCCATCAAACATGGCGCGTTTCATTTCTTCTGTTGGGAGTAAATATTGGCCGTAGGTATTTGGAAACAGGGGGTCAAACAAAATCTTAGTTTCGCCATCACTCACCATGACTCCTTCATTAGCGATATAGAAAGCGGAAGGTCTAGAATCTTGTCCTTGTAGAGCGCTGACAAAAGTTAAGCTGAGAGTGAGTATTAATGTTTCAGTTAAATTAAGTAGTTTCATGATTAGCTCTGTTATTACTGTTTAGAAGCGCAAGATGCTGAGTTCACTGTTAGAAATCACTGTCTGCGGATGCAAGATGGATTAATCAAACAAGCAGTCAGGATCGACGTTAGCCGTATAACAGGAAAAATTTGGAGGCCTTCATAAAAAATCCATGCGTGCAGTGTAGCCTTTGAAACGTTTACCCAGCAAATAATTGAGTAGCTTTATAGTGCGGTTGAATCAATAGAGCTGATTTTCAGCCCACGGGTTACTAGAAGCGCAGGGTGATTGGTTTTGCTTAGCCGCCTAACATTACCTAGAGATTAAGCCAGCCTAGATCAATTTCACTCAGCATTAATTCTAGTCCTTAACTAGAGGGTGACTCTCTCCTTTAGAATAAACCCTATAAATTCCTTATGATTCTCTCGGATCTTGAAGCCATGGCCCCTAAGGTTCTGCTATAGTCGGGTGTAGTTCCAATCTTCAACACCCTTACCGAAAACAGCGGAGGCTAATAATGAGAATAAACCCCACTGAAATTGCGAAAACCCTTATAAATCAAATATGTGCAGTTGTTTGCACCCTTGGCTTTTCCACCTTCTTAAGTGCCCAAGACTGGCAGCCGGAAATCCTGAGTGATGGACAACCCAACATTACTGGCATGTGGAACAACGTTGGTGCTACAGCTACTCCATTGGAAATGCCTGCAGAGTTTGATGGCAAAGTGCCCACGGCTGATGAAGTGGCGGACCTTATTTCCCGTCGCGATGAGGCTCGGAAGGGCAATGTTTGGGACGGATTTGAAAATAGCCAAGGTGTAGGTGCCTACGAAAATTATTGGTTTGATTGGTACTGGTCCGACGCAGTAGCCGACGCCCCTGCCTTAATTGTTGATCCACCAAATGGTCAGCTACCTGCTTATACAGCGGAAGCTCAAGAAGCGATTCGATTGAATGTTGTTCATGAGCATGATTCAGCAGCTACCGTTGAAGCTGGGGACCGATGTTTGTCCCGCGGCGTGTTTGGCATGATGATGCCAACTGCTTACAACAATGGAAAGCTGATCATACAATCGCCAGGCTATGTGATGATCCATAGCGAAATGATTCATAATGCCCGAATCATCCCCATCGATGCAGGCGATCATTTAGATGAAAGAATTAAATTGTGGGAAGGAGATGCGCGCGGACATTGGGAAGGCAATACGCTTATTATTGAGTCAACCAATTTTAAGTATGTACGAAATATCCGTGCTCCTGGCAGAGGCAATCCACCTCAGAACGAAGGCCGCAAGATGATAGAAACTTTTACCTTCGAAGATGAGAACACACTGCGCTATACATTAACTGTCGATGACCCTTTAACTTACGAAGCACCTTGGACAGTTGCTTTTCCTTACCTCAAAGATGCCGAATACAAACAGTATGAGTACGCTTGTCACGAAGGAAACTATGCAATGGAAACTCGCTTAAGTGGTGCCCGCGTAGAAGAAAGAGGAATAGCTGAAGCCGGCAGATAGCATTACAAGGGGTATCTGCCATGAAGAAACTTATCTCGGTTTTACTCGTTGCACTTTTCGTTAGTGCATGCGGACAAGAACAATCTGAGATGTCAGCTGCTGACGGAGATTGGCGCCATCATGGCGGCAATCATCGCTCAGAAAAATACTCTCCATTGGATCAGGTTAATGGCAGTAATTTCGGGCTGTTGGAAGTGGCCTGGCGTTACCGCAGTCCCGATTTAGAATTACCAGAAGAATTGGCCTATCCCACTGGAGACTATCGTGCAATGCCCTTAGTTATCAATGGGGTCATGTATGTTAATAGCAACCACGGTTTGATTTCTGCACTTGATCCCGTAACTGGTGAAGAGCATTGGGTATTCGATCCCAAAAGTTATGAATATGGCCCGCCGCTATTTTCCCCACTGCAAACCAGAGGTATCGAATACTGGACTGATGGAAATATCGAACGTTTGTTTATAGCAACGTCGGGGAAGCAACTAGTTTCCGTTGATATTGAAACTGGTCAACCTGATCCTAATTTTGGTGATGATGGTTATGTCGATCTACGAGAAAACTTCGGCAGGTTTGAGTTTGAAATGAACAACATTACTCACGGTGCGCCGCCAATTGCAGTTGGGTCAACCGTGGTAGTTGGGTCAAAAATTTATGACTTCCCCATGTATAACAGAAGTCCGCCAGGACATGTCCGTGCGTATGATGCCTACACCGGTCAATTCAAGTGGCGTTTCAATACTATTCCTCAGGCAGGAGAGTTCGGTAATGAAACCTGGGAAAACGATTCTTGGCGTGTTGCAGGAAATACCAATGTTTGGACATATATGTCTGCTGATGAAGAAGCAGGAATTGTATACTTGCCGACCTCCACGCCTACTAATGACTACTGGGGAGGGTTTCGCTTAGGTGAAAACTTATTTGCAGAATCAATAGTAGCTCTCGATGTAGAAACTGGCGAAAGAATCTGGCATTTCCAAACGGTGCATCATGGAGTGTGGGATTACGACGTTGCATCCGCGCCGAACCTAGTGGACATCATTGTTGATGGCAGACCAATTAAAGCCGTTGCTCAGGTTTCAAAAACAGCATTTACCTATGTATTTGATCGAATAACTGGTGAACCGGTTTGGCCCATCGAAGAGCGGCCAGTAGAGCCGAGCACGATTCCAGGCGAGCGTCTCCATCCGACTCAACCATTCCCAACTAAGCCGGCCCCTTTTGATCGCCAAGGTATCAGCGAAGAAGATCTAATTGATTTCACGCCGGAAATAGCTGCGGCAGCGAGGGAACTTGCTGAAGAGTTTGTACTTGGCCCAATTTTCACCCCGCCAATCGTCCGAGGCAGCAATGGTAAGCGTTCGACCTTTGTTGTTCCTGGTGCGGGGGGAGGTGCTGGCTATCCAGGCGCTACTGTTGATCCAGAAACTGGCATCATATACATACCATCGCTAACGCGACCAATGGGTATGTCTTTGATACCTCCGCCTGATGACACTTCCGACTGGCCTTATATCATTACATTGGATCGGCAAGTAGGGCCGTTTGGCTTGCCGCTATTAAAACCACCTTACCGACGCATAACCGCTATAGATTTAAACACTGGTGAACATGTTTGGCAGATTCCTTTTGGTAAAGGCCCCGCTAACCATCCAATGTTAGAGCACCTGGATCTTCCGCCATTAGGAACCGCCAACAGCGATGTGCTACACGAAGGAGGCGTCTTAATTACCAAGACTTTGTTGATTTCTTATCTAGCACAGAAAGATGAAATAGATCCCGAGGCCCATGGTTCGATTTTGGTTGCCCATGACAAAATGACTGGCGATCTGCTGGGGGAAGTCATGGTAGATCAACGACTGCACGGACCGCCGATGAGTTATCAGGTTGATGGAAAGCAATATATCGCTGTCGCCGGTGGTGGTCGCGATAATGACAACGAACTACTAGTATTTGCCTTACCTAATTAGTTGGTTGTTACTAGAGGAGGAAAGGCTTCTATGAAAACAGCCGCTCACCGTTTTTTCTTTGCTGGGCTTTGTTTGCTTCTCATATTTTGCAATTCAGACGACGTAGGGAAGCCAAATCAAATTAGCCAGGAGTGGCGTCATGCTGGTGCGGATCACAGCTCTGCAAAGTATTCTCCCCTTGATCAGATTGATGCAAATAACTTTAACTCTTTAGAAATCGCTTGGCGCTGGAAATCTGCAGACCTTCGTTTAGACGAAGGCGTTGGCTATGGAACTGCTGATTATCGCGCTGTACCGCTGGTTGTAAATGGCACGATGTATGTTAATACGAATCACGGCATGGTGGCGGCACTGGATCCAATCAGCGGCGAAGAACTTTGGGTTTTCGACCCCGAGAGCTATCGTTTTGGACCACCCATTCAAACTAATATCATGATTCGAGGTATCGAATATTGGACAGATGGAAACATCGAAAGAATTTTTGTGGCAACGTTAGGCAAGCAACTCCTATCTTTGGATATTGACACGGGGTTGCCGGATCCGAATTTTGGTGAGGGCGGATACATTGACCTAAGTCAGAACTTAGGACGCTTGGAATTTGAATCTAATTTCATTACCGCGGGTGCGGCACCGATTGCTGTTGGTGATTCCTTAATTGTGGGTTCAAAGATCTTCGATTATGGCATGTATAACCGCTCACCCCCTGGCTTTGTGCGAGCTTTTAATACTTACACAGGCGAATTGAAATGGAGATTTAATACCATTCCTCAGGAAGGTGAAGAATTCACTGAAACCTGGGAAAACAATTCCTGGCGAACAACTGGTAATACTAATGTATGGACCTTTATGTCTGCCGACGACGAGGCAGGCATTGTTTACTTGCCTACTTCAACTCCTACCAATGATTATTGGGGTGGCATGCGACTTGGGGAAAATCTCTTCGCGGAATCTCTTGTGGCTCTGGATGCTGATACTGGTGAGCGCCTTTGGCACTTTCAAACGGTCCATCATGGTGTGTGGGATTATGATCTAGCGTCCGCTCCAAACTTAGTCGATATCGTTGTTGATGGTCGCCCCATCAAGGCAGTTGCGCAGGTATCGAAGACAGCGTTTACTTTTGTATTCGATCGAATTACTGGCGAACCAGTTTGGCCAATCGAAGAACGGCCCGTTGCAGCAAGCACAGTCCCCGGAGAAAGGGCACATCCAACGCAGCCCTTCCCAACCAAGCCAGCGCCTTTTGATCGCCAAGGAGTTAGCGAAGAGGACCTCATCGACTTTACGCCAGAGATCGCAGCGGCAGCTCTCGAGATTGCCGACAACTTTCTATTAGGCCCACTTTTTACTCCGCCTATTGTTCGTGGCACCGATGACAAACTTGCTACTTATGTTATTCCTGGCGCAGGCGGTGGTGCAAATTTTCCTGGAGCCAGCATTGATCCAGAACACGGCATACTTTATGTGCCATCGGCAACTCGTCCCAGCGGTATGGCATTGATAGAGCCGCCTCAGGGTAGCTCGGATTGGCCTTTTATTATTCAAATGGAGCGACAGCAAGGTCCGTTTGGTTTGCCATTGTTAAAACCTCCCTATCGCCGTATCACTGCTATTGACCTGAATACTGGTGATCACTTGTGGCAAGTTCCTTTTGGTAGAGGGCCGGTCGATCACCCCTTACTTGAACCTTTAGAGCTACCGCCAATGGGAAGTGTATTTAATGACGTGGTTGCCGAAGGTGGCCTGCTAGTCACAAAGACTTTGCTTATTTCCTTTCTTGCCCAAAAAGATGAAATTGGCCCCGAAGCTCGTGGTTCGATCTTAATTGCCATTGATAAGCGGACAGGTGAAACGGTTGGAGAAGTCATGGTTGATCAACGCTTACATGGACCGCCAATGACTTATAGTTTGAATGGTAAACAATACATAGCTGTAGCCGGCGGTGGCAGAAATAATGATGATGAACTGTTGGTTTTTGCACTGGGTACTGAGTAAAAATTCGTAACCGTATTTTTACTCTGTAGTCATTTTGGACTAAAGTAGAGACTTGTAGTTCGATCTGGAGAAGAACCTCATGTTGAGAGGCATAAACAAGAAAAATATCCTTCAGAGCCTGGGATTTGCCGCAATATTAATTGCTAGCCCGAGCCTGGCTCAGCAAGGTGCTATCGTATCCTGGCAGGATGATTTATCGCAGATAGCGAGTACCGATTGGAACTATGATCGTGCGGCACACCTACTGGAAAGGGCCGGTTTTGGTGGCACTCCAGAGGATATCCAAGCCTTAGCGGCGATGTCTCCTAGCGAAGCAGTGGGCAGCCTAGTATATTTTGATCCTTCTAATAATAGTCATCTACATGCTTTTGATCATTCTGGAATCCATGATCCAGGTATAGAACCTTTTCCGCCAAGCCGCCCCGCTACCACTGAGCTCGCTAAGCAAAATGGGGAAGCGCTTGGAATTAAAGTTAAGCCTACAGGGAATCGCCGCCTTCAACCTGTTGTTAATAAATTCTTCTACTGGTTAAGAGCTAGTGTGCTGGAAACCAATCGCGTCGCCTACTGGTGGGCTAATCGAATGGTGGCTTCGAATAACCCTTTGCAGGAAAAAATGGCACTGTTTTGGCATGGGCATTATGCCGTCAATGAAACTAAGGTTCGGGACTACCGAAAACTATTGATGGAGCTGGAGTTGTTCCATGAAATGGGTACCGGCAATTTTCGCGACTTGATGGTCGCGGTGGCCCAGGATCCAGCCATGCTTTCTTTTCTTGATGCGGGGGTAAATGTTAAAGGAGCGTCGAACGAAAATTTCGCGCGAGAAATCATGGAACTCTTTACTATGGGAGTTGGTAATTATTCCGAGACTGATATTCGGGAAGCTGCACGAGCGTTTACTGGCTGGAATTACGTTGATCTCGAATTTGTTATTAATGAAGCCCAACATGACGATGATGAAAAACAATTTCTTGGGCACACTGGGAATTTCGATGGCATTGAAGTAATCGACATCATCATGGACCAGCAAGTTACTGCGGAATACATAGCTGGCAAGATCTATCGATTCTTCGTGAGGGATGATTTAACTCCAGAAACTCAAATAGAATTAGGTAATATATTTCGAGAGGCAAACTATGAAGTTGCGGCCTTGCTTGAAAATTTATTTCTCTCAAAAGATTTTTACAGCGCCGCTTCGGTTGGAACTCATATAAAGAGTCCAGTAGAGTTGGCTATTTCTACTTACATTAAATTGGGATTAGATGATGCGCCAGGTGTTCCTGATTTTAATCAAGCCACTGGCGCGCTAGGTCAAACATTATTTCGTCCACCTACAGTTGCAGGTTGGGCTGGGGGGCGGAGCTGGGTTACTCCTGGATTGTTGTTAGAACGCGGAAATTTTGCGCGGGATGTTTTATTTCCAGACATCAACTTTATTCCTTCTGATCGCCGCAATGGTAGTCGAGAAATCCAAAGTGTAGCCCGTCGCATACGTGAAGGTATGGATATCACTTCTGCTACTCAGCCTTCAAGTATTGGGGAAGGGCAAGTCATGGCTGAATCAAATATGTTGGCGGATAGAGATGAGGATTTTAATACACGATACGGCAGCTTCCGCGGCTGGCAGATGGCTATAGAGCGAGTTAAGCCGATCCCAAGGCACACTGCTCGATTGAATTTGAGTAAGATGGTCAAAAACGAGCAGCTAAATAGTACAGCTGACGTAGTCGATTATTTTATTGCGCGTTTTTTGCGTGTTGAGCCTGGGGCAGATTCACGTGCAATGTTAATTGATTTTTTGACTAATGAATTAGGAACAACAGACATAGCAAATGCAGAGTCTTATATGGAAGATTCTTTACGCATGACTTTGCATCTGTTGTTGAGTCAGCCCGAATATCAACTTAGCTAATTATTTTCTGGGCTGAATTAAACAGAACACTGAAAAGAAGAATACTTATGAAATCAAAAGATTTGTTTAAAAATAAGATGAAACGTAGAGAAGTACTGCAGAAAGGCTTGGCTGGAATGGGAATCGCAGGTTTAGCGGGAGCCACACTTGCACCCTCGATGTTTGGCCGGATAGCAGAAGCACAAGCGCTGGCTGCAGCCAATGGCAAGATTTTGGTCGTTTTGGAATTATCGGGCGGCAACGATGGCTTGAACACCGTCGTACCCTATGGAGATGATGCCTACTATCGCCATAGGCCAGAAATTGGCTTACCTAAAAATGATTTACGCATTCTTGACGATCATTTTGGTTTAAATCCAGGAATGGCTGGCTTCGAGAATCTCTATAAAGATGGGAAGATGGCTATTGTGCATGGTTGTGGCTATGAAAACCCTTCGTTCTCTCACTTCACTTCCATGGCCTACTGGCATACAGCAGCGCCAAACAGTGGTGAAGAATATGGTTGGGTAGGGCGCTTGGCTGATGATATGGAACCTTCTGCCCCATCGAATTTTGTTGTTAATATCGCTTCCCGTCAGTCCTTAGCTGTCCGCAGTGAGCAGCACGTGCCGGTAGTATTTGATCAACCGAATCGGTTCATGCGTGAAGCTTTCCATGAGGAAAAAGACGCATTAGCCCGGGTACCTGACGTAGGTGAAGTAGAAAATCCTTCGCGCCGGTTCTTACAAGATATTGCCCGTAGTGCTAATGATGCATCCGCATTAGTTAGACAGGCCTGGTCAAACTACAGATCGCCGGTCGACTATGGTGTTAATAGTCTTGATTTACCTAAAGTCGTTTCCTTAATCGATGCAGGCATGCCTACTAAACTCTATTATGTCTCCTATCGCAATAATGCATTCGATACCCATGTTTTCCAAAATAACGTGCACCGACGATTGCTCACTTATACTTCAGATGCTGTTGCTGCATTTGTTCGAGACCTCGAAAGAATCGGTCGTGCCGATGATGTAGCGTTAATGATATTTTCTGAATTTGGCCGACGGGTCCCAGAGAATGTCAGCTTGGGTACAGACCATGGAGCAGCCAACGTTATGTTTGTTGTTGGCAACCAGGTAAAAGGTGGTCATTACGGCGAAATACCAAGTCTCACTAATTTGGGAGAAGGTGATAATCTGGCCCATACCACTGATTTTCGACGCGTTTATCAAACTATGACTCAAGGGTGGCTTGGCCATGATTCCAGCTCAGAGTTGCTTAATGGTCGATTCCAGGCGTTTGATATCTTTGCCTAAGTAGAGAAGTTATAAAAACATAGCGTCAAGTATCACGCTTTAGTACTTCTTTTTTTAAAATATCAATTAAGAAACTATTCAAAGGAAAATAATCATGCGGAAAATCTTCGGCATAGGATTTTTTGTGATGCTAGTTTCTCCAGATTTAACTCAAGCTCAATTGCCAGTTGGCGATGCGCTGAGCCGTGCTCGAACAATAGATGGTCACTACATAAGCTGGAAGGAACATTTGATCGATGGTCTAGAACTCACAGGTGTGGATATTAGTGGCAGCGATGGCTTGGCGATGGCTGACTTGGACAAAGATGGGTTTGAAGACATTGTGTCAGTGCATGAGTCGGACAACACTTACGATTCCACACAGGTGCTTCCAGGCTTTCAACCTCCACCTCGAGGACATGTCCGCGTCGCTTTTGGATCGGCCGACCCTGATAGCTGGGTAAATATCACTCTAGCAGAAGGAGCGGAAGCTTCCGCTGCAGAAGACGTAGCAATAGGGGATGTGAATGGAGATGGATACCTTGACGTCATGGCGGCGGTTGAAATCTCACACCTGCTTTACTTACAAAATCCTGGCGCGAATGCCCGAAATGAAACCTGGGACCGGCTAATCATCCCTATTACACAAAATCGTGGTTCATTCATTCGCGTCTATCTCGAAGATATCGATGGGGATGGCACCCCTGAAGCAGTTACTCCTAATAAAGGGGCACAAAGACCTGGCCCTGATGACTACGCCAGATCGACTCCAGTATCGATATTTAAAGTCAGTGGAGATCCTCTAGTTGGCAGTAATTGGGAAGAGCAGATTTTAGGCCGTTATAGCGTACCGCGTAATTCCGAGCCTTTTGATTTGGATCAAGACGGTGACTTAGATATTTTGGTTGGAAGTACCGGTGAGAGACGAATTATCTTTTTCGAAAATGTCGATGCGGCCAACATGGAATTTGTTGAGCACGCAGTAGGAATTAATGGGCCCGCAATGCAAGGTTTCCGAATTCGCTATTCTGACCTTAGCGGTGATGGTCGGCTCGATATGATTAGTCAGACCGGCAGAACGAATCTCGCTTGGATAGAGCAACCTGCTCGCAAAGGCGATGCCTGGAATTCTTATCCTATTGGAACTTTTACTACCGACACAATGACTGGAATCGAAATTGCAGACATAGATGGCGATGGAGATATAGACCTGATGGCAGGTAGCTATAGTGCTGGAGATCGCATGGATGATGAAAGCAACGATTCAAATCGTCCCCTGGGGCGGCTAGCCTGGTTTGAAAATCCTGGTGATGCGAAATCAGCATGGACTCGTCATGATATTTCACGCCGAATTCGAGCAATGTATGACAAATTTATAGCTCGAGATATGGACGGTGACGGAGATATTGATTTCATCACTACCCGAGGTAACAGCTACCCCTATGATGGTGTTATGTGGCTAGAACAAGTAAGAACAGAGTCGCCAGTAGCGGCATTTGTAAGAGCCCGGGACGAAGACAGCCCAGAAATGCCACTGCCAGATTAGTCCCAACCGCAAACTCGAATAGTTAATTAGACCTTTGGTAATCCAGATTATCAAATTCAAGTGTAAATGTTACTGGCACTGATACTGGTAGATAACATATTGCATCGTCACAAGCTTGGTAATCGAGTGAGCCAGAAAGAGTTAAGGCTTGAATCGCTTTCAACTCTTCTTCTTTCTCCGCGGAAGCGTCTACAACAGCTTGCTGCAATATCGTAAAAGGTCTCAAGTAAACAGGTACATGCTCATCAAGCGGTTTAAAGTGATAAATTTCTGATTCCGGAAATTCAATACCTTCGAATCTGATATATTCCGAGGGGGCCATGTTTAATCCAATAACACGATAGCCCATGTCGTCTGCACCGGGTGCATATACATGCATATTTTTGTTGGGC
>CAXYEH010000032.1:0-75387 GCA_964275945.1 uncultured Pseudomonadales bacterium | reverse complement strand
ATCTAGACAAAATTTCTGTGCTATCAAACTTAGAAATTAATGATGCACACACAACTGGGAATCATGCTTCGTCTAATTGCGCATTTCTTAGCTGCGTAAAAGCTAAGCGTACGGAAGGAAGTGACTATTACCTGGGTACGACAGTTGACCAAATCGCTGCCAAAGTAATCGGCTCGAAGACACCGTTTCCCTCGCTGGAAATAGGCACAGATATTATTAGTCAGGTAGGCAATTGCGATAACGGCTATGCTTGTGTTTATCAAAATAGTTTGGCCTGGTCATCGCCCACTACACCATTGCCAACTGTATCTGATCCCCGTGTGTTGTTTGAAAGATTGTTTGGCGACGGCGGGACTCCGGAACAACGTCAGGCGCAACTCGCTACTAATGCCAGCCTATTAGATGCTGTCATGGAAGATATGTCTAAATATCAAAAACAACTTGGAAATAACGACCGAGTGAAAGTAGATGAGTATTTGGATACTGTACGCGAAGTTGAACGGCGTATTCAGATGTCACAGGCACAAAGTGATAATGTCCAGCTTCCTGAATTGACGCGCCCTACTTCAGTACCTGAAGAATGGGAAGATCATGTGAAGTTAATGATGGATCTACAAACCCTCGCACTACAAGCCGATCTAACCCGAGTTGTTAGCTTTCAGTTAGCCCGTGAGGCTTCTACTCGGACCTATCCGCAGATTGGCGTTGCCGAACCTCATCACCCAATCTCACATCATGGTAATGATCCTGTCCAACTGGAGAAGTTGGCGAAAATTAATAAGTACCATGTATCTCTCTTTGCTTATATGTTGGATAAAATGGAGGCGGTTAACGAAGGTAATGGTACTTTGTTAGATAATTCAACTTATCTATTAGGCAGCGGGATGGGTAATCCTGACGTCCATGATCATAAAAATTTACCCATTGTTGTAGCCAGTGGCAAAAACAGTGGAATCCATGGTGGCAGACATATCCGCTACGGAGATGAACAAACTCCGTTGGCTAACTTGCACCTGACGCTTCTAGATAGCGTTGGTGTGCATCTGGATAGTTTCGCTGATAACAATGGTCGCGTTGATGAGTTGTTTCATTCAGCCTAACGGAACAGATAGAGCGTGAAGAAAAACATTGCAGTAATTTTTTTAGTCCTTACACCAATCTGGGCGCTAGCTCAGGATGACTTACGTTTGATACGAGCAGTTCAAGAGCAAGATAATACCGCTGTGCGAGCTTTGTTAGATTCTGGGATAGACATTAACGCCGAAGCGGCTGATGGATCACGGGCGCTGCATTGGTCAGTGCATCGTGATAATTCTGCTATTACCCAGCTACTCTTAAAGGCCGGTGCTGAGGTTAACAGTAAAAACCGCTACGGTGTTGCCCCTCTTTCATTAGCTGCCAATAATGGCAACCCCGAAATAGTTGAACTGTTGCTAAGCACCGGCGGACTGGCCAACACAGCGATGGCAGAAAATGAAACAGTAATCATGACTGCGGCCCGAACTGGTGTTGTTGCATCAGTTGCGCTATTAATTGAAGCAGGCGCAAACGTGAACGAACGAGAAAGTTGGCGGGGGCAATCTGCGCTCATGTGGGCGGCCGGTGAAGGAAATCTTGAAGTTGTTGAATTGCTGGTTAGCAATAATGCAGATATTACAGCCCGTTCCGAACGCGGATTTACTCCCCTGCTTTTTGCTGCCCGAGAGGGAAAAACTGCGACCGTCGAAGCATTGCTCGACCTGGGCGCAGATATCGAAGAAGCGCTGCCTGCAGGACGAGCAGTAGTCACTGAGAACGGGCTGTCAGGTGCTGCTCAGACTGGCATGACACCATTATTACTTGCGATCGGCAGTGCCCATTTTGAAACTGCCGCTCTGTTGCTAGATCGAGGTGCTAATCCTAACGCCGCACCCCTCGGCTGGGCACCCATCCACCAAATTAGCTGGATCCGTAAAGCCGGACAGGCGGGCAGCAACAATCCAGCACCCCAAGGCTCAGGTGTTATCGGCTCATTGGAGTTCACCCGTAAACTAATTGCTACCGGTGCAGATATCAATGCACAAGTTACTAGGCGCCCTCCCGTAGGCGTTAGCGATCTTAATATGCGTGGAGCAACAGCATTCCTTCTAGCAGCCCGAACCGCCGATGCTGATTTAATGAAATTGCTGGTTGAATTTGGTGCAGACCCAACAATCCCTAACGATGACGATAGTACTCCTCTGATGGTAGCTGCTGGTCTCGGTACTGGAGCGCCTGGTGAGGATCCTGGCACGGAAGAGGAGGCCCTGGAGGCAGTGCAATATGTCTTAAGTTTGGGCGGCGACATTAATGCTGTCGATAACATGGGCAACACCGCAATGCATGGCGCCGCTTACAAGCATTTACCAGCTGTGGTTACGTTTTTAAGTGAACAAGGCGCAGAAATTTCAATTTGGAATCAAGAAAACGAAATAGGCCATGATCCCCTGCAAATTGCTGCAGGAATTCATCGTGGTATGAATATTGTGAGTTCAGCTATAACTGAAGACGCGATACGAAGAATTCTGGATCGTTTTCCACTCCCCCAATAAACTACTAAACCAATCTCACTGCCTGTAAAGCCCTTCTTACAGACTTTTATTTTTGTCATGTTTGATGCTCTAATACTGCATCGTAAAAATCAATGCTCAATATCATTCTTTAGAGGAACGAGTAATGTCACACTTCCAACTAAGCCAGCGATTAGTCTCAAGCTTACTGATTACGCTTCTGTCAGCCTTCGGCGCAATAGCCAATGCAGATATCGATAAGTCTCGTCTAGATGCCGTAGAAGCCGATTTACAGGGCAGAATAGACCAAGGCAAACTTTCTGGTGCCGTTGTTATGATTGCACAAGACGGCGAAATTCAAATGAATAAAGCCTTGGGTTATCAAAATGTAGAAGACCAGGTAGCGATGAGCACTGATTCAATCTTCCGTATTTTTTCTATGACAAAACCAGTGACCGGCACCGCACTGATGATTCTGTTCGATGAAGGGAAATTTGAACTTGATGATCCGGTTGGTGAATATTTGCCAGAACTTACCAACGTGGACGTATTCGTCTCGCAAAATGAAGACGGTAGCTGGGAAACGGAACCTGCTGATCATCCAATGACGGTGCGTGAATTGATGAGTCACACCGGCGGACTGCTTTATACCCCGCCGCTATCTCAAGGTCCTATTGCTGAAGCCTATGCTAACGCTGGAATTATGAACCTACCCAATTACACTTTAGCCGAATCTATACCAGCGCTTGAAGACATTCCCTTAGGCTATCAGCCCGGAACACAATGGGTTTATTCAATTTCTGTGGATGTGCAGGGTTACCTGGTAGAAAAACTTTCTGGTCAGACTTTTGACGAATTTTTACAAGAAAGAATTTTCAATCCCTTGGGCATGGTAGACACTGGTTTCTATGTAAAGTCAGAAAATGCCCACCGGCTTGCCCGCCAGTATTTTCCTGGCCAGGATGGATCACTTATCCGTACTGATACCGGTGCATTTCTAAGTCCGCCAAAATTTCTTTCTGGTGGTGGCGGACTGACATCTACTGCGGCAGACTACATGAAATTCACGCAGATGCACTTGAACAAAGGCACACTAAATGGCAAACGCATTCTGTCTGAAGAAGCTGTGCAAATTATGCGTAGCAATCACCTACCAGAAAGTGTCGCAGGAATTGGCCAGTTGTATCCTGGAAATGTTTTTGGTGTCGACTTTGCAATTGTAGAAAACCCAGATGTATTTCAGGGCGCACCCAAGGGCACGCATTGGTGGTGGGGTATCGCTGGCTCATGGTTTTGGATCGACCCAGTTGAAAACATAATCTTCATCGGCATGATTCAAAACAGCGATGTTCTTTACTCTATCCAAGTTCATGGTGCTGCACGTTCTGCCATTTATCAGTAATATCTCTCGAAATAGCAGACAAAATAATTAATAAAAAGGTCAGCGTTACTAGAGCTGGCCTTCTTTCCCCCCCTTCTTATGATATGGAATTAGCTAGGCTAATTGCATGCCTGATTGAAATAGGAGTTCCCAAGATCTCTCATGTAAAAAGATTACAAGAACTCATAGATAAATTGAGTTAGATGCCTCATTGGACTCGTGCATAAATCTATCTCGGGAACTTTTGTGTGTTCCCAGCAACAATTAAAGATTGGAAGGCGAAGTCAGAATACCGTTCTCGGTCCCAGAACTAATAGTGTATTACCGACCGTAAGTAGGTTATCGCATCAGACACCGACTGACCTTCGACATCCACCAATCGATTTGCTTCCCGCATTTCGTTGTCAGAAATCTGATTAACCAAAGTCTGCATGATTTCAATAAAACGAGTATTCTCAGCAGCTCTTGAGGAAGCGAGTAGAAAACTATCATAGGGCAACATACTATTTCTCGGATCTTCAATAATCTGAAGATCAAAAGCTGCGACACGACCATCACTGGTATAGGCAGTGATCAAATCGACCTGTCCTTCATTTACTGCGGTATACATTAATGTTGAATCAAAGGTCAGTTTTTCAGCAAAATCGATATTGTAAGTATCGCGTAAAGTAATCCATTCTAACCGACCAAAAAACTCTAAATCCCCTGCAGCAGTCAATCCATCTGCCAAAGGGATCAAGTCTTCAATAGATACTATACCTAATTCCTGCGCACGATCTTTTCGCATTGCCAGTGCATAACGATTCTGAAAACCCAAAGTTCCGACATTGACCATGCCATCCTTTCCTTTTACAAAGTCTGTCACACTTTCTAACACGACCTTCCTCCCCGGGTTGTGTGAATTATTCATAATATTCGCCCAAACCGTGCCGGTGTATTCCAAGTAAACATCCACTGTGCCATTAGCCGTTGCTGTGTAAAGAACTTCAGTTCCCATCCCAATTCTTTGATCAACTGTAAAACCAGCAGCTTCTAATTCAGTGGCTAATAAACCGGCGATAATATACTGCTCAGTGTAGGCTTTACCTCCTATTACAAAATCTGCTTTAGGTTTTGGCAGTAAGCTGTAGCCAGAAAAACTTCCTCCAAGTAACGCCGCGGTGATTACTATGAACTTAACCTGTTTAAATTTTCTAGTGGAAGACTTTTGATTGCGTTGTTCAGTAAGCCATTGAATACCGCCAATGATGGAATCAAGAACGATCGCCATTAACGCAGCTGCTAATGAGCCAACAGTTACTGACACCAAGTTACTTGTTTGTAGACCAGTAAAAATGTAGTTGCCAAAACTAGTAGCTCCAACCAAAGTTGAAAGAGTCGCGACCCCGACTGTCCACACTGCGGCTGTGCGTATTCCCGCAATAATAACTGGCAAGGCTAAGGGTAAACGCACCTTAGTTAGTATTTGGTTCGAGCTCATTCCGATACCTCTAGCAGCCTCTACCACTTCATCAGCAACGGTTTCTAGTCCAGTAACTGTGTTACGCACAATCGGCAACATGGAATACAACACAAGAGCAATAATCGCCGGGACCAATCCAATTTGGCCTCCGAGAAGGGCAACGACCATGGCTAATATAGCAACGCTGGGAAAAGTTTGAATTATGCTAACCATAATCAACAGAGGTCGTTTAACAATTTTGGACTGCGTTGCCCACACACCTAAAGGAATACTGATAATAATTCCCAAAGATAATGAAATCAGAGTCAATAATAAATGTCCTTGGAAATATTCTGGTAAAAGAACTAATTGTTCGCGTAAATTATCACTCATGATGAATTCACCAAACTCTCTAATCTATCTGCACGACGCTTGGGCATATCAACCATTTTCTTTACGTATTCATGTTCGGGCTCATTGAGTAAATCTTGGGGCGTTCCGATTTGCAGAACTTCACCGTCTTTCATCACGGCGATCCGGTCCGCCATAAGTAGGGCTTCGGTCATATCGTGGGTTACGATAATGACAGTCAAATTCAAGTTACTTTGAATGCGTTTAAATTCTTCTTGTAATTCGGCCCGCGTAATTGGATCGAGTGCTCCAAAGGGTTCATCCATAAGGATGACATCTGGCTCTGCGGCAAGAGCACGAGCTACACCGACCCGTTGTTGCTGTCCCCCAGAGAGCTGCGAGGAATAGCGAGTTCCATATTCCTCGACAGGAAGGCCAACCATTTTCAATGTTTCTTCGCAACGCAACTTAACTCGATTTTCATCCCAGCCAAGTAACTGAGGCACCGCAGCGACATTCTCGGCAACTGTGTAATGTGGAAATAAGCCTATTCCCTGAAAAACGTAACCGATATTACGACGCAATTCTTCTGGGTTAATGGCTAACACATTCTGACCATTAACATAGACTTCGCCAGAAGATGGCTCTTCGAGCCGATTAATCATTTTTAATGTTGTGGTCTTACCACTGCCAGACTCTCCTATTAATCCGAGTAATTCACCCTTTTCCACGGAAAAGGAGGTATCAGCAACAGCGTAAGTCGCGCCATTATCGAATGTCTTCTGAAGATTTTTAAGTTCGATCATTACTAGGCAGTCTAACAAGTGAATGATATTTGCTCCAATTGCGGCATAGTTTAGGTGAATCTGGCAAAATGGGCTCTCGAAAAATCAGTCACTATTGGAATGTGCATGAAGTTCACGCCTTTTGACCTTGAATATAGCCAGTCAGTTTGGGAACAGAAAGTTGATTTCAATTTAACTGAAAGCGGCGTCCACCCCATTACCTTGCAGGAACTAATTGGGAACGATGAATCGCTACTCAATAAATTATTGAGTACAGAGATCAACTACCCCCATGTGAATGGCGGCCCTCAATTAAGAGAGTCAATAGCTTCTTTGTACAATCAAGCTACCATTAATAATGTATTAGTAACTGTGGGCGCGGCAGAAGCTAATCAGATAGTTATGCAAACCCTGCTGGAAGACGGAGATGAACTTGCGACGATAACTCCGACCTATAAGCAAGTTTGGGGAATTGCCGAGAATCAAGGGTATAAAGTTAAAACTTTCTCTTTGAATTCCGGGGATAGCTGGTCACTAAACATTGACGAACTGGCGGCAGCAGTCAATGAAAAAACAAAAATTGTCGCTGTCGTAAACCCCAACAACCCAACCGGTCATATTCTTACTAAAACTGAAATGCAGCGTATTATCGCCGCGGCAGAACGAGTCGGAGCCTGGATTCTCGCTGACGAAGTTTATCGAGGAGCAGAGCGTGAACAAGAAGAAGAATCTGAATCTTTTTTTGGGCTTTACGATAAAGTGATCTCGGTAGGAAGCATGAGTAAAGCCTACGGGCTTCCTGGATTGAGAATTGGCTGGATAGTCGCCCCGCCTGACACTGTCGAAAAGGTCTGGCGGCGGCATGAATACTCAACCATAACCGCGTCCATGTTAAGTAATATCTTAGCTGCCCATGCACTATCACCAGAAATTCGACCACGACTCATTGCGCGTACTCGCAATTATATTCGCAATGGTTTTCCGATTTTACAGAGATGGATGGATGCCCAGGAAGGTTTGTTTTCTTACACCCCACCTCAAGCATCTGCTGTGAGTTTCATTAAGTACAATCTCGACATTAACTCTAACGATTTAATGTTGAAACTAATTAATGAAGCAAGTGTGTTTATTGGCTCAGGCGAATCCTTTGGTATGGATCACCATATGCGTATTGCTTTTGGACAAGAAAAAGAAATTTTAGAAGAGGCTTTCGCTAGAATTCAGCGAACTCTGGAAAACCTCTCGTAAAAAATTTAGGGTCGGCCTGCTGCTTCTCTGCCAAGGCGCAGTGCGTTCGAAGCGCCCGCGTTCAAACCACCATCTGCTCCAACTGTTACAAATCTAAAGCCTTGCTCAATTCGATCCTGCACTGAACCGGCCCCAGTAGTTATTGCGCAGGGTACATCATTGTCCAAGCATGCTCGCAGAACTGTTTGTATAGCTTCTTCTACTGCTGGTGCTGCTGGACTGGTGTAGCCCATAGAAGTACTTAAGTCCGAAGGCCCAATAAAAATAGCGCCTAATCCAGGAACAGAAATAATTTCTTCAATGTTTTCTACTCCCTCAGCAGATTCAATAAACATCATCGAAAGTAATTCACCTTGAGGATCTAGAGGCCAAACGTCAGCCTTGGCATGATAATCACTGACCCCCCAATACCATACTGCATTCGAAGGGTTTCTTCCTCTCAAGCCAGCCGGTTCATAATCTGGAGCACCATTGTATTGCGGATAACGAGTGGCTCTAACAGCTAACTCAGCTTGCTCCCGTGTATGAATTGCAGGAAAGAAAATACCGAAAACACCAACGTCTAAAACTTGTTTCGCTTGAGCAATTAATTCCTCAGCTCCACCAGCAGCGGGCACTCGCACTAAAGGAATAACATTCGGCTGCAAGTTTCCTTTTTCTAAGATCTCTCGCTTGTTGGTCATTCCCAATAAGAACTGTCGCAACTTTTCAACATCAAAAGGTGCATGTTCCATATCGACAAAAACGAAATCAAGGCCAGAAGCAGCAAGTGATCGCGCATTCTCCAAAGAATAATCGAAGGACAATACACCAAAGGCTGGCTCATCATTCTCAAACATTTCGATTAGTTTATTTAGGCGTTGCGCGCTAGCATTCGACATGATGCTTAAAACGAAAATTCCTAGAAATGCCAAGGATATTTTTTTTGTTATTGTTCCCATTAGTCTTTCCTTATTAATTTGCGGTCCATGGTGGCTCTATTAGCAGTTCAGACCCTACTCCTTCCTTAGGCACAAATTTCTGTGAACGACCGTACTGATTATCACCACCAAAAAGATTACCTTCCGAATCTACTGAAAACGTATGAACTTCGATGTAACCATCTGGCAAATCTAATGGTACTAGCCAGGTATATTTCAGATTTCCTTCAAAGTCGAAGTTAAGAAATCGCAATGGTCCTAAATCAGTAATCCAAAAATCATCTTCGTTAACAATAATATCTAGAGGCAAGGTCAAAGGCGAACCAATAGAGCGTTCGAATTCAATAATCGCCGGGTCGTCGGTAGTACGAAAAAGATTCACCTGTCCACCCGAACGGTCAAGAACAACGACTCTTCCTTCGGGACCTATACCAATTGCATGAATTGTGTTGAATTGACCAGGCCCGTCACCGAATCCCCCGAACTCACCAAGGTAATTCATTTCACTGTCCATGATCATTACGCGATGGTTATCTAACCCATCGGCAATTAGGATTCGGCCGTCTGGCAGAAAGGCAATGTCTTGAGGTCGACCAAAATGGGTCTCATCATCCCCTGGCACCAATTTTTCCCCATAAGTCGCGAGTACTTCTGAGCCATCGTTGGAAATAACGTAGATCTGGTGAAATGTTTCATGTACTAACCAGATACGGTTCTCTGGATCATATGGGCTGATGCGAATTCTGTGAGGGCCAGGACCATCTGAGCCTTCGCAGAGATAATCAAGGTGATCCCAAATTTCGATAGGCTCACCATCACCATTCACAACATAAAGACAGTTTTGCCAAGTTCTGCGATTGGTTTCTCTTAGAACATTGATGCCTAGTGCACCGGCATAACCAGGGAAATCATCTGGAATCGGGAACGGCAATACAGTTTCACCACGTTGCGTGATAATGATTCTGTCTGGTGATTCTGCCCAAACCCCGGAGTTTCCGCCGAAACCAAATCCAAATTCCTGGAAAGGATCAGCCCAATGGCGAATTACATTGTAAGGACTTTCACCAATGTTCCCGCGAGCGTTGCCTTGGGCATAGGTATGGGCGGAAAGTAGTACTGCAAGTCCGATAAAGACCAACCTGGAGAAATTTCGCATGGGGAACAAGCCTCTTAGTGAAGAACCCGGAGGCTCTTTTGTTTGTGACTATCTGGGCTGCTAATCATGACAACTAACGCGACTAGGTTCAATATTTCCGATGAAATCACTAAATGTTGCAAATGCGGCAGAAAGCCCATAAATAGGGACTTCCCGACAATTGACTTGAACCCTTGGAATGATAAGCTCTCAATCAACCAAGAAATAAGTACTAAGACAGGATGAAATCTCCATTAAGCCTACCCTGTCAACCAATGCAAAACCCTAAACCCCTATTTAAGAAAGCGAACGAGTACTAAGATGAAAATGAAATCAGCTCTTTTCCTTGGATTAACTGTCATAGCATTACCTGCTTTAGCGCAGGATTACGAAATTCCTCGAACCGAATGGGGAGTACCTGATTTTCAAGCAGTGTGGAAACACAGCTCTATCATCCCATTTGAGCGACCAAGAGACCTGGGAGAGAAACGCTTCTACACAGAAGAAGAAGCCCTAGCTATCGAACAAGCAGAACAGCAACGCTTCGATGAGGATAACGAACCCCTCGATCCAGATCGACCTCCGCCTGAAGTAGCTTCATCATTGCCTCCCATCGGTAACTATGATTTGTTCTGGCGCGAAGATGCGCAGTTTATACCAACAATAAACGGTGAGATGCGCACGTCAGCGATTATCGACCCTCCAAATGGTCGCATGCCGGAAATAGTGCCAGGTGTGATGGATAGAGTGCGTGCCGGTCGTGTCGATCGCCCTGGCAGAAATGATGGCCCTGAGGGTCGAGGCCTACCTGAACGTTGCCTAGTTGGATTTGGCCCTTCAGCTGGGCCAGTCATGATGCCAGTCATCTACAATAGTCACCTACAATTTGTCCAGTCTCCCGGTTATGTCACGATTGTTGCTGAAATGGTACACGATGCCCGTATTATTAAAATCACTGACCAGCGCAATCCTGTTAGTGAACCGCACGCAAAATGGATGGGAGATTCCATAGGTCATTGGGAAGGAGACACTTTAGTTGTAGAAACCAAACACTTTAATGACTGGCACTCTTTCCGTGGCATGCCGACAGACAACCTAACCATTACTGAAACTTTTCGCCGTGAAACAGGCAATAAATTAATTTATGGGTTTAGAGTCAGCGATCCAAGTATTTTTGCCTCAGATTTTTATGGTGAGTTCCCTTTATCCAGACTTGATGGCAATCTTTATGAATATGCTTGTCATGAGGGCAACTACGGTATGACAGGCATTCTAGCCGGTGCACGAGCATTGGAGCGAGAAGAAGCCGAGGAAAGCGGCCGATAAAATTCCTCCAATACAAACCAATAAAAACGAGTATCTGATATAGAACCCTAGGACGCTCTGTATTTTAACTAAGCTTGTTTTTTCTCAAGCCTACGAGCATGCAGTATCGGTTCGGTATATCCGTTGGGTTGGTTTAGGCCATCAAAAACCAAATCACATGCTGCTTTGAAGGCAATTGAACCAGGTAAGTTCGCCGACATAGGTTCGTACAAAGGATCTTCTTTATTCTGATCATCCACTACGGCGGCCATCCGTTCCAAAGTCTCTTGAACTTGTTTTCTGTTGCACAGTCCATGATGCAGCCAGTTAGCCATATGCTGACTAGAAATTCTTAAAGTGGCTCTGTCTTCCATCAAACCAACATTGCTAATATCAGGAACCTTCGAGCAACCTATACCTTGATCAATCCAACGGACAACATAACCAAGAATACCCTGGGCATTATTATCCAGTTCATGCTGAATCTCTTCAGCACTCAAACTTGTTGGATCTTCAAGCAATGGAATTTTTAATATGTCATCCATGCTTGCTGCAGAGCGAGATTTCAATTCATTCTGTTTAGCAATCACATTCACGTGATGGTAGTGCATAGCGTGTAAAACGGCAGCTGTAGGTGAAGGGACCCAGGCAGTATTTGCGCCGGCTCGCGGGTGGCCAATTTTTTGTTCCATCATCGCCGCCATCAAATCAGGCATGGCCCACATACCTTTGCCAATCTGTGCTTTCCCCTGTAAACCAGAGGCAAGGCCCACATCAACATTACTGTTCTCGTAGGAAGCGATCCAAGTTGATCCTTTCATCTTTGTCTTAGGGATCATCGGCCCGGCTTCCATACTAGTATGTATCTCGTCACCGGTTCGATCTAGAAAGCCTGTGTTAATAAAAACAACTCTTTCTTTAGCTGCTGCAATGCATTCCTTTAGATTAAGCGTCGTTCTTCGTTCTTCATCCATGATGCCGACTTTAAGCGCATTAGCATTAATTCCTATCAACTTTTCAATCGCAGAAAACAGGTCACAAGTGAATTTTACTTCAGCCGGGCCATGCATTTTCGGTTTAACAATGTAGACGCTGCCCGATCTAGAATTACTTAAATGATTTTTCCTATCTACGTCTAGAGATGCGATAGCACTAGTAACTACGCCGTCCATAATGCCTTCGTAAACTTCTTCGCCGTTGCCATCAACGATTGCATTATTACGCATTAAGTGCCCAACATTCCGCACTAACAAGAGACTGCGCCCAGCTAACTTAATTGTTTCCTCATTTGTGCCAGTAAACTCTCGGTCTGGATTCAGTGTTCGAGTCGTTTGTTGCCCTCCTTTAATAAATGTGTCCGTGAGATCTCCATTTATTAAGCCGAGCCAATTTCGATATACTTCAACTTTGTCTTCTGCATCAACGGCTGCCACTGAATCTTCGCAATCTTGAATCGTAGTTACTGCTGCTTCCAGCACAACATCTTTAACCCCAGCGCCATCTCCCGCTCCAATTTCTGAATGTCGGTCGATCTGAATGTCGATATGTAAATCATTATTAATGATCAACACATTGCTTGGTTCAGCGGCATCACCTAGATAACCTTTTAATTGATCTGGGTTTTTCAAGGATAAAACTGACCCATCATTTAATTGTGCACGTAATCCACCATCCTCGATCTGATATAGAGTGACGTCTTGATGAGATCCATTATTTAGTGGGCACACGCAATCTAGAAAGTTTTTAGAGAACTTAATTACTTTTTGGCCACGGATCGGGTTATACCCTCCCGCACGTTCTGCGCCATCCTCTTCAGAGATCGCATCCGTGCCATAGAGCGCATCGTAAAGACTCCCCCATCTCGCATTAGCTGCATTCAATGCAAAACGTGCATTTTTTACTGGCACGACAAGCTGCGGTCCTGCCTGGGAGCAAATTTCACTGTCGACGTTAGCAGTGCTTACTTCGAACTCTGTGTTTTGGTCAGTCAAATATCCAATTTCGAATAAGAATTTCTTATAAGCGTCTGCGTCGTGACCCTGGCCCCGATTTTGTCTGTGCCAGTCATCTATCTTTTCTTGAAGCACATCGCGTTCCAGTAAAAGCTCAGTATTGCGCGGAGTAAAGTCATTAATGATTGTTTCGAAACCAGACCAGAAGAGATTAGATTTAATATCGAGCTTTGGGAGTAGCTCATCATTAATAAAATGTACGAGGGGGGTACTTACTTGTAGTTTTCCAATTAATGTTTTATTTGTCATCGCTCGTTACTTGATTGTTTGGGAAAGTTGCAACTATCCACAATAGGTTATATTTAATCTTAGAAATTTCAGGCTTCAGAATGGTCTAGGACTGACTTAATTTTTCTAGCTTTCTTCATCGTCACTTCCCTGAATGTCTTCTTTTGCTCGATTATCCTTAATAGATACTGCCACGTCGCCTTGCACTCCAGCTAATTCTGATTGACGAATTATTAATTTGTGCTTTTCATCTAAGATTGCTTGAAATTAATTTGTATCTTCTACCCCTATATCTTTGGCAATCACACCTAGTTTTTAAAGCTCTTATCAAATTTAGTATCTCGTTACTTGCAGAAAATAGCCTAGCAAACCTTCAATCGGTCATAAAAATTGCTATTAAGCGATAGCTGCAGATGCTAGCTTTTGTCACTTATTCTTACATAGAATATTTTAGCCAGAAGCAGGAAGAGTGCGCAACGCTTTACGCAGGCAGGCCTATTCACCAGTCCTCAACTTTAACTCCGCCGTAAACAACATGCTTCTATCTAAGTCTTTACTGGCCCAGTGTAAAAGTGTTTGTTTATCTTGCGCGACAATTTCGTCAAAAATATTTCCACTGTTCACATATACCTGAATTGCTTGAGAGAAGTTCACTTCCTCAGGATTAAGAAGCAGTGTGAATTCGGAGACCCCACGCGCCAAAACACGAAATTCGTTGCCATTTCGATTTACTTCTAATAAACCCGGAGTTTGAGACATAGAATCAATTTGGACCCAAAGATTTCGATTGAACTTATCAGTTCTATCCGCAACCCACTGCACTCTTTCTGGCAAGGCATTCCGTGGATTATCTTGCTTGAATTGTTCGATCATCGGGGCTTCATCTGGAAGCCAATTAGTATTATGACCCCCTTCGGGGATCACTTTCCAAATGTGGTCAACGCCTTCTTCTGCCAGAATTTCGATAAAAGGTGCAACAGAAGAAGCAGGATAGAGTCGGTCATTCTCGCCATTAACTATAAAGAGTGGCTTCGACATCAGATTTTCAAAATATAGGCGATAACCACCCCCACTTTGTTGGTTTCTTAAAACGCCCGGGTGGCCAATGTAAGGAAGGAAAGCAGCCCAGGGTGTTGGCTGTTTAAAGGCGAAAAAATAAGCGCCTGTTCCTCCGTCGGAAACGCCAGTCAATGTCACTCGATCTTCATCAATATTGTAGCTTGCTTTAAGCGTATTCAATATCGCTGGCAAATTCTCCGCTTGATTCTCGTGCCACCAGAATGCGTCAACCCAAGAGGCAGGAACGACAACTATGCGGTCTGGCTGTTTCAAGGAATCAAATCCCCGGCGCCACCATCCTCCGCCGGGCTCCCATTCAGGGCGACTTACCCCTCCGTGGAGCATAAACTCGACCGGATATCGGTGTGTCGGATCATAGTTGTCAGGCACTAAAAAGATGAAGGGAAATCGAGTCCCATCCGCAGCGATTCGAATACTCTCTTGTTGGCCTGTTGGCACGTCAGACCTATAAGTCGGTCCTGTTTTTAGCAATTGATATAGCGTCGACACATCAGACGAAGAGCTAATTAGCTGCGATTGAATTTGAGCATTCTGCCCATTATCGGCGGTAGACCAAAACTGGTTTACCAAGGCAGTATTGTCAGCCGCAGCCAAGTAATTGCCTGAAATTGAAATACTGAAGGCAATAGTTAAATTGAGTGTTAGTTTACTTAATCGCAAATTCACGGGTTTTCTCTGTATTCACTGAGCTTTATTTATTGGGCCCGGTTTATCGGTCATTGCTAATTGGTCTTCATGTTCTATAAATAAGTTTTCTAAAGCTCTCCACCAAGCTCGGTATAAACTGCTCTAAGAAACCGATCAGGATCTCCATAACGATCGTTATAACCCGAAGTAGGAGCAGCTGCCGCTACCTGTTCGTAGGTCATACCTCTGGCAAGCATGGCTTCAACTGCATCAGCAACTTCGATAACCATATCTCGAAAACTCATGACATCCATTCGATTAGAAACTACTCCATGACCCGGCACGATCTTCGTATCTGGCCCTGCTGTTCCAACCAAGATTGCCAGAGCTTGCAAGGTTCCTTGCAAAGTTCCGCCGTTGTTGGTGTCAATAACAGGAAACGCAGTCGTTCTGAAGACATCGCCTGTGTGAATAACGTCGGAATTTCGAAAATGGATAAAGCTGTCCCCATCTGTGTGGGCTGGAGGCACAGGAAAGGCGTGAACTTCTTCTTCATTAAGATGTATGGTTATCGAATCACTGTAGGTCAATATTGGTAAAGCATCTCTCGGCGAAGAAGCACTAAGGCGAACCCTCACTTCATCTCGCGCCAGAATAACTATTCCCATCTTGCCCAAATTTTCATTGCCACCGGTGTGATCCGGATGTACATGGGTATTAATAACGAAACGCAGTTCACCATCATTGAGCCCTCGAATAGCGTCTAGGATCTTGTCTGTTAAGGGGGCAAATTGATCATCGATCATGACCACACCGTCGTCGCCAATGCTCAGTCCTATATTGCCGCCTGCCCCCTCCAAATAATAAAAAGTGCCCGCAACATGGTGAGGCACGATTTCAACGTCGCTGAAATCTTGCTGCGCCTGCGCGCTTGAGGAGAAGAAAATACCACTGGAAAGGAAAATTACTGTGCATTTGGGCAGTTGGAAAGACTGAGAAAATCGGCTATATATTGAATGGATCATTATTGGAACCTCTTTCTGCGTGAGTTTCACTACTTTTGGAGCATAGGAGTCTCTGGTGAGAAAGTCCATGAAGAATAGTAATTCATCGCCTTTCTTATATTGACTAAGTAGAGCGCGTGGTGGAGCATTTGAATTCTAATTTAAGGGTTATTTTGCAGGCTTACTATAATTAGAAAGTACATAACCTGCCCAAAATGAGAGTATTGTGGCAATGACACATATTCAGCGAAAAACTCAAAATTCGGAAATCGGCGTAAACGTTCGCCTTCTTCTCAGTTTGCTGTTGCTTTCACTGTTCTCTCCAAGCTACGCCCAGCCCAGCGAACTGACCGATGAAGAAACCAGTTTCGAGATCAGTGCGCAAGCTAGCGCTGAAGTCGAAGAACAACTTAATATACAAGCTCCTGCTGATGATTTGCCGGTTCTAGACTTGGAAACTCCCATTCGCATGAACTTCTCCGGAAACTGGGAGAAAGATTTTGCCCGCAGCGATAATTGGGAAGACGAACTCAATCGTCGCATGAACCTGAGGCAACAAAATGCGGCAGCTCAGCGGGCTGGGATTGGGTTAGGGGGCGGTCCGTCCGTCACCTTGGGCAATACTAACCTCAATTCACCGCGCCGGCGGGAAGCGAACCTGTTTGTTCTGGCTCGCCTATCAGAATACATCAACCGTAGCTCTACCATGGAGATATTCCAGGATCGGGAACGAGTAAGAATCGAGCGTCGAGGAGAAGCGCCGCTAATCTGTGGGATGGATACTGGCCCGACTCAAACATTTTCAAATCAACACGGTGCAGAGATCTGTGGCTGGGATCGCCAACAGCTAGTCTTTGAAGTAGCGCTCCCTGACGGACTCTATATTATTCATCGCTTCAGTGTTGCCTCTAACAGCCAGACCCTAAGAATGATTACCAGCATATCGAGCAACGGATCTATCCCGTTCAATCTCGTACAGTCTTATAACAAATATCAAGCCCCTCCCAACGAATATAATTGCATACAAACCATTACAAGAGGCAGAGTTTGTAGCCAACGAACTCCATTAAATTGAAGAGACATGATCCTTAATAAAGTCTACGGCTTTTTTATGTTACTACCACTTGTAGTAACGTTTGTGAGTTGTTCTCAACCTTCTCCGCAGGCACCCATCGAACTGCCTATTCCAGCAGTTGGTATCGTAGAGCTGGAAGCAACAATTCTTGAACCAGAACAATATCAACTGCTTGATATCGGGATAAAAGTTTTTGACATATCAATTAGCGAAGAGGAAGCATTAGAGCTTGGTGAATGGATATTCACAGAAATAAGAGAAAATGAAACTCACTATTTGCCTTATGTGCTGCGCAGCACTCTAGTTGCATCGAATCAATGGGGGCCAGTTAGAGTTCTCCCCCTCGAAGATCCATCGATGGACTTGCTAATTAGCGCAACAGTTCTGGCTTCGGATGGCCAGCGACTAACTATGCATGTCGAAGCTAGCGATAGTACGGGTCGTTTATGGTTAGATAAAGATTATGCCGACCAAAGTTTAGTAGATGATTTCCCAGTATCAACCCGTTACACACCAGGCAATCAATTCGATTCAGCTAACTTTACAGAACCATTCCAAGACATCTATGATCAGGTTAATAATGACCTAGTAGACGTGCGTTCCACCCTGTCGACTGAAGACTTAGTGAACATTAAACGCGTCTCTCAATTGGTTTATGCCGGCGACCTTGCTCCAGAATCTTTTGCTGAAAACCTGGGCAAAAATGAACTTGGTAGATTAACTGTAGTCACACTCCCCGCAGCCGATGACCCTCAACTTCGGCGAGTAAACGAGATGCGACAGCGTCACCATTTGTTCATCGATACTGTTGATCAATACTATGAATCGCTCTATGAAGAAATGCAGGCGGCTTATGTAGTCTGGCGCAAGTATTCTTATGATCAAATTGAAGAAGAAAGGATTGCTGCTAGTGAGAGTTACGATTTCAATAGTTATGGCCGTTCACGAAGCTACTTAACTCTTACCCAACGTTACGATAGATACCGCTGGAGCAAAATATTTGAGATGGAGTACCGAGACCTTTCGCTAGGCTTTAGTAATGAGATCGCACCTGCCATTCTTGAACTCAATGAACAAGTGCACGGTCTTAGCGGCACCATGGAAGAGCAATACATTCAATGGCGCAGAATTCTGCAACAATTGTTCAAGCTGGAAGAAGAAGTTCCAGATTAGATTCAAGCCTTTTTGAATTTTTGATGTCCATACATCATATTGAGATTTTAAGTAACAAGGCAAAACTGGATAATCCATGCACAAGAACAATAAAAACCAAAGCAGGCGACAGTTTTTAAAAAAGGCAAGCGCTTTTGCAGCGTTATCGGCTGCGGCTGGCGCAGTGTCTCCATTCCCCTTGTGGGCACAGTCTTCAAGTCTACGTATTCGCGAAGTTAAGGCCTATCCAATATACATAAATCAGCGATCTGATGGATTGCTTGATGCCCCTAGCTTCGATGGTGATGATGATCCCCGTCGATGGCGCTTCGGCGGTCCATTTGAACAGCTTCCCTCAGCAATCATCACCATCATTAAAACCAATGAAGGCATTACCGGTTTCGGAATGGGAGCTGGGGGCAGTGCTTCAGTGGAGATAATCGAAGGTCATCTCCAACATTTGTTACTAAATACAAACCCGCTCAATGTTGAACAACTCTGGGACCAGATGTATACCTCCAGTATTTTCTATGGGCGACGTGGCATCTTTGCCATGGCTCTTAGTTCTGTCGACAATGCTCTTTGGGATATTGCTGGTAAGCATGCGGGCTTGCCTGTACACCAATTGCTTGGCGGGGCCAATCGCGATCGAATTGAAATCTATCAAACTAATGGCGATTTCGTTGAGGCGCGATCGCGAGGAGTTAAAAACTTCAAACGGACTACTTATGGCGGTCCGCGAACACCATCTGTTGTACTTGATGATTTTGTGGATTCTGTGCTTGAAGCAAGGGATGTACTCGGGCCTGATGTAAGAATAATGACTGATTGCGTATCTCGTGATGGGACCGTCGAATGGGCAATTCCTTTTTGTGAAAGTTTGCGCGAAGCAAAGTTGTACTTCATGGAAGAGCTATTATCTCCAGATGACGTATTCGGTTATGCTGAACTAGTAAACCGCATCGGTGGCAAAGGAGAAGGCTGGACACGTATAGCCTGTGGTGAGCACGAATACACCGAACATGGGTTTAAAGTGCTAGTGGGAATTGGTTCAGCAGAAATTTTACAGCCCGATATTACTTGGTGTGGAGGCACTACCGCTGGTCGCCGTATTTCCGCCTTGGTAGAAGCGGCTGGCTTGGAAATAATTCCCCACCGCGGCGCTAGCTCTTGGGGCTTTCCTATTGCTTTAACCTCCCCGAGTTGTACTATGGCTGAAAGCTTTCCCGAAGGATCGGCCATACTTGATGCCATGTCCTGCCGGGTAGAAAACGGCTATGTCTTTGCCCCGAGCGAACCAGGCTTTGGTCATTCGCTTAGTGAAGAAATGGTTTTAGATTTCCAGTTAACTCTTAGACAATAAACTTAAAACAGAGAGGAAGTGCTATGTCGGAAGAACAAGTTGTAGCAAGAAACTCGAAAGTTAAGGTACTAGTAGGTGGCTCACTTGCTGCCCTGCTTGCTATTGGCATTGTTGGATTTATCATTTATTCCGCGACTTGTCCTTGTGTGAGAACACCGGGAGGTTTCCTCTTCGGTGAGAGTAATAATGAACCCGTTTCTGATTGGTCATTCGCAAACCAGGTGCCGCTGTGCCAGCTGCAGATTTATGCTGGGATCCGGCCGCACTCGATTAACTTAAATTGTATGTCAACGCCTGAAGGCGAAATGTATTTAAGCTGTTCTGTTTGTGATACAAAATACTGGGCTAGCAAAGTAGGTTCAGACGAGGTCGGGGTAATGCGTTTAAGTGGTGTTACCTATCCAGTATATGTAAATCGCATAACCGATCCTGCCAGTATGGATCGAGCATGGCGTGCGCGAGTCGCGAAACTACAAATATATCAAGCACTGGATAACCCAGCGCCGGATCCCGACGCAGAACGTCCAGACCGGTGGTGGACGTTCCAAATTACTTCTCGCAGCTAAAGAGGCACATTATGAAAGCAATGTTGTCTTATCCAAGCCTAATCATTATGTTTGGTTTTCTTAGTTTCTCTACTCAAGCTCAAGAACGCAGTTGGATCGATCTGGCCGTCCACAATTTTGGCGCGCCTATTAACACCATGTGGGCAGAAGGAGAATTATCTTTTGCTGATGACGGCACTATGGTTTATTGCAGTGCTCGTCAAGACATGGCAGTAGCACCCGGTGACCCAAAAGATCTCTATTTAGCAAGCTTTAACGAGGAAACAGGAAGCTGGGATACCCCAATTAACATGGGAATCCCTATCAATGCGGCGCCTGCGACAGATGTCCACCCCCTGCGCGCTGGGGATGATCGCGAACCATGGATTACGGCAGACGGCAATACCATCTATTTTAGGTCGGATCGATTGGCCTCAGATGGCAATGCAATTGACCTCTTTGTTACCAACAGAGTAAACGGCGCATGGACGGAACCTGAATTACTCCCCTATCCCATTAGTACTGATGAAGGTAACGAGCACTGTCCAGCGATTCTCCAGGATGGCGTGACACTATGTTTCGCTTCGATGCGAGCTGGAGGCTATGGTGGCTCTGACATTTATTGCAGCCAAAAAGATGAGGGTGGTAACTGGACGGACCCTATAAATCAGGGCCCCAACATAAACACGGCTGCAGAAGAGTTTCACTTCACCCAGGACACCGATGGAATGGTGTATTTCACTTCAACGCGTCCAGGTGGTTTTGGAGGGAGGGACATTTATGGAGCGATGCAAATGGGACCGAACAGCTGGGATACTTCCTTTAATCTAGGGCCAACAGTAAATACATCAGCCGAAGATATGTGCCCTGCACTGCCGCCTGGTGCTGACTCCTTTTCTTGGTTCTCTTCACGTTCCGACAACAATTTGGGGAGTTTTGATATTTACTGGACCAAGAAAGCTAATATAGAAAATCAGTAATTCATATAAAAAAGGCGATGAATTCTCACCGCCTTTTTCTACCCGCCTTCTTTGAACGACTGTAACTAACCAAGATTGTTTTCAAACAAATTCAATAAACGACTCCAAGCTCTCTCCGCTTGGGCTTGATGGTAGACCTGTGAATCAATGGCACACCAACCATGCATCGCGTCGTCGTACACTTCGATTTCTGCGTTAATGCTCGACGCAGCATAAGCTTCGCGAAGCGTTTCTTTTGCTTCCGGATTATTATCATCGTCATTCTGGGCAACACAATGCAGCATTGATGCTCGAGTATCTGGAATGAGCAAATGCGGGCTGTCCGGATTCCCTGTCGCCAATCCACCACCGTGAAAGGTTGCACCTGCGGCCAATCTATCGGGAACTGCAGCCACTGTTCGCATAACCATTGGGCCGCCCATACAATAGCCTGTTGTACCTATGCCTTTGTTGGTGTCGACTTCAGGCTGATCATCTAACCAACTAACAAAAGCCCGAGCATCAGTAAAATGCGTATCCGCGTTCAGGTTGCCCGCCATTGGCAGGACAATCTCTCGAATTTCAGGTTGACCAAAACTTGCTCCTCGACCCACAACTGGCGCACGAGAATCACGATAAAAAGGGTTAACCGTTAAAACCGCATAACCAGAGCGCGCCAAACGCTTACCCATTTCGCGGAAGGCAGGTCGTAAGGCAAGAATATCAGGCCACACCAAGACTGCTGCATGGGCTCCACTTGAAGGGGTTACAAAATAACAATCCGCAACGCCATCCGGTGTTCGAATTTCCACATCACGTTCCGTCACCGATTGGGCGTTAGCCATTGGCGGGAACATCATCGCCAGACCAGCACCTGTTGCTAGTTTAGTGAAATCCCGGCGAGTCATTTCGGGGTGGCGGCTTAAATACTCGTCTACATCTTTTTGTGTATCGTTATCGCACATTGAGCTTCTCCTTCAATCTTTCTTTCGCTCTCATTCGCATTTGCTTGCTAACTTCAAACAATAAATGCATGAGAACTGTTCTTGTGTTTGTTCTAGCGTTAGTGCTCTCGTTGGTTCTTCCCAAAGCAGCATTATGAGAATATTTGGGACAGACTTAAAACACAAGCCCTGTTTTCGGCGTCTATTGAGGCCCTAATCATTTCCTTTGCCGAGCAGAATAGTGCCCATGGCCCTATTATTAGCAAATGTCTTACGTGGTCGTGGCGAACAAACAGTCTAGACGATAACAGCAGAACTAGAACAATGTTTTAGTGGGAAAGTAAAAGCAGGCCTACTGATTCCAAGTTTTAATTCCTACTTTGATACCATTACTGGAGACTTGACTAACGACAAATTGAAGGCAAACTTAGGAGATTCAATAAATTCACTCCTGGGCTAACGTAAACCTAGAAAGGCGAAATTATGACTAATTCAACCAGGCGTTCTTTTTTACAAGCGGTAGCAGTCACTTCCACTGCTTTTGCTATTCCGCGAATAAGTATGGCACAACAAAGCTGGCGAGTGTCTACTGTTGCAGGAACTGGAGTTGCAGGCTACGAAGAGGAAGGTCGTGGCGGCATCATCGCAACTGAAACGCCTGTTAATAATCCCTATGGTGTAGTCATTGGCCCTGGTGATGACCTGTACTTCTGTGAAGTCGATACGGGAAGAACCCGCCGCTTAAATTTGGAAACCAATAGGTTAAGTACTATCGCTGGCAATGGTGAAAAAGGATTTATAGCCGAATCCCGCAGGCCTAGAGAAACATCCTTCAATGCGCCTCATGAAATTCGCTGGGATGAGCAGGGAAATCTCTATATTGTTGAACGGGACTCACATAGCGTAAGACGCATCGCTGCCCAATCCGGTTTAGTCACAACCCTGGCCGGTAATGGTGAACCGGGTGATGGTGGTGATGGAAGATCAGCAGTTTTGTCGCAGCTCAATCGTCCTCATAGTATCGCTTTTGATTCTAGTGGCAACTTACTCATATGCGATATCGGTAATCACCGCCTCCGGATTGTAAGCCGCGAGACTGGAATTATTAGCACCTTGTCTGGCACTGGCGAGCGCGCTCAAACACCAGATACCGGCCCTCTAGAAGGAACACCATTATTAGGACCGCGGTCTATAGATACCGACCCTGATGGCAACGCCTATTTGGTATTAAGAGAGGGCAACGCGATTTTTCAGATTGACATAGCGGGTAACCGACTGCAGCGAATTGCTGGAACTGGCGAGCAGGGATACACCGGAGACGGTGGCCCTGCAATCAACTGCACTTTTAATGGGCCTAAGGGAATCGCATACTCACGCCAAGATCATTCCTTGTACATTGTAGACACCGAGAATCATGTAATCCGTCGCATGTCTTTGGCTACCGGACTAATAGATACCGTGCTTGGCAATGGTGAACGAGGTGATGGACCCGATGGCGATCCACTAAACTGCATGACGAACCGCCCTCATGGTGTTTGTGTTCACGACGGTCTCGTCTATGTCACCGACAGCGAAAGTCACCGTGTTCGTGCTATTTCCGGGCTTATGTAGACAAGCCTGCGGCTCATCATGTACGCGCGATAAGACTGGTCGAATAATCGCGCGATATCGAAAAGCTAAGAATTCTTAAGTTTTTTTACGCGCAAGAAACAGAATGAAAAAAGCCGCCGTATAGATTAGCCCATTAGCTGCAATGGTGATAATAAAATACAGCAGACCACTACTCCCGCCAAGAATTAGTTCAGACAAATAAGTGCCTGGAGCAAGAACAGGTTTCAAACTTTCTATAAAAGATATGGCAAGACCGAGTGGTGCAATTGTTAAGAATATAATACCCACTAAAAATCCACAGAATAAGGATTTAAACCAGAGTGAGCCAGTAAACAAAGAGTTCTCCCATTCGGGGTTAGTGATAATCAATTTTAACCATTAATCGTAATAGTAAGGCGCCAAATTTAACGAGTTTGCCAGTTCCAAACTATGCTCCATCCAGAAAGTCGCACCGGCTTCTTGAGTCAGCACTTCTACTCTGTTCATAGAGCGCAATGTTTCTTCAGCATCAGTATTAAAAACAGGCGTTCTACGTAATTGACGACTAATTTCGAAATGGTAGAGATCTCCAGAGAGCACAAGAGGACCAAAATTTTCTAGCTCTAATTTGAGCACCTGATGACCAGGAGTATGACCAGGAGCGGATATTATTACGACACTACCGTCTCCAAAAACATCGTGATCGCCTTGCAATAAAACTTTTCTAGAATTTACTAATTCACTGTACAGCGGCGGACGAAAAACAGGATTAGATTCTGCATCATGAAAAGCTGCCATATATTCTGTCTCTTGTATCAGCAGCGTTGCAGCACTAAACTCATTCGCCGCACCAACATGATCATAATGAAAATGAGAGTAAGCAGTATAACCAATGTCCTGTGGAGAAACACCGATGGCATCAAGCTGATCAATTATTGAATTTTCGTACCAGCTAGTGGCGTCTTGTTGACGCGGGCCAACAATGTCGAGTGGAAGTCCCGCATCCCAAATCATTTTTCCGTCTGGATGATCTATCAAATAACATGGTACAAATAATTCCCTTACTTCTGTTTCTTCATTTGTGATACCAAAGTTGCTGACGTCGGCGAAGCTTAAGTGGCCACAATCAAACACATAAAGTTTTAGGTCTGCGTTGGCATTGGATACAATTAATAGAGCGATCGCTGTAAATAGTATTTTTTTCACCGTTATTCTCCGTAGTTTCTTCAATGCTGTACTACCGTTTAGTCTTAGGCTTCTGGTTTGAACTTCTCGGAAACCGCGCCCACACTCTCTGGAACTCTTTCTTCCATTATTTATTAAGCTGCCTGATCGTGCCACTTTTTTTATTGCATGCCCAATTTACAAATCTTTCAAGAACCATTTGAATCAGCAAGCATAATTCATCTTTCTAGGAGGATGTCATAAAAGGCCTAACCTTTCAGTTAACAAGCTAGTAGGAACGCGAGTCCTTTACAAGCATTTTAGTTAGCCAAGTGCAGTTCAACTGGAATAGAACCCTCTCGACTCCCAGTCATAATCGCAAAGAATGTATCGCCCCAAGTATACTTCTCTTGCATCAAGGCATTTATTCCTAAGCTCTTCTCTTCTCTTAATTCAGCTGTGTAAGTGTAACGGCGATCATTACGCGTGACGTCAAATTCATTGTTTGCCTGTAAACGGGTAAACCAATCTGATCCAGTTGCACCGACGCGCAAGTATTGATAGCCATCGTCATCGACTACCCACAATCTTGTGGTCACTTCTTCTCCTAATTCATTAAGGGTATGCAACTCAACTACTTCTATGCGTTCAGAGGCAATAGTTTGCAGTACGAGTAATAGCGCTACTAACCCCGTTATTGAACCTAAGAACCATTTGAGTCTTTTCATCATTGATTTGCTCCCCTTTCCCGGTGCCAGCCTATTGATATTACTCTAATCAATTGAAGTCTCTATTGATAGTGAAGGTTCGCGGGATTAAACATCAATATTACTCTCATTGGGCCTAGCCAATCCGCTCAATACCGCGTAAGTTTCCAATTAAACATACAGGGGATTTCTAATGAAAAAAGTTCTTAAATGGCTGAGCATTACGGCTGTCGTGGTTGGGATATTCCTATTCAGTATGCGCTTTACCGATGGTCCAATAGAGATATTCACAGGAGGTCCCTTTTCTACTGGCGAGCTAACCGAGGCGCCAAGTGATTGGAGTTATTTAACTGATCGAGACCTCATCGAGTTCCAGACTATTGATCCAAGCCGTTCTCGTACAGTCTGGCTCGCAGTTCATGAAGAGCGCTTATTCGTTGTTAGCGGCTACATGAATACTGCCCAAGGCAGAATCTGGAAACAATGGCCACATTATCTGGAAAATGATGACCGCATCATCTTGCGGATTGATGGCAATCTCTACGAACAACGCCTTGAGAGAATCACGGAGGGGGCAGAAATCGTTCCGGTACTGAATGAACTGGCGAGAAAGTACTTTAGTGGCAGCGAAGGGTTGGGCTCCTCAGAATCAGTGACCAATGGCGACACATGGATGTATGAAGTTGTGTCCAGATGAAGCATTGCCAAAAAACTTCATTCTAAAAGTCAGGCCACAAAAAGTTTTATTATCTAACTAACAATTTAGCGCTATAACTTTTCATGTCATTATTGACGATAGATTAAGCGAATCAAGACATAGGCAAAGAGAGAATAACTATGAAAGTATCAGCAAAGCATCTAATCGCCTTTCTGAGCATAAGTTTACTCGCAAGCTGTGGTGAGGCTGAACCACCTGCTCCAGCGCTCGAACTTAGTTTTGAAGAAACCTTGCAAATCCAACTTATCGAAGCCCAGCCCGGTGATATAATCGAAGTTCCAGCCGGTACTCATAATTTTGTCCGCAGCCTTTCTCTAACTGTTCCCGGTATTACTATTCGTGGTGCGGGCATGGACGAGTCCATTCTGTCGTTTTCAAATCAGGCTCAAGGTGCTGAAGGTCTATTGGTCACCGCGGATGATTTCATTATTGAAGATCTCGCCATTGAAAATACTGTTGGCGATGCACTTAAAATAAATGAAAGCACAAACGTCACAATCAGAAGGGTACGCACAGAATGGACTAACGGGCCCGACCCAGAGAATGGGGCTTACGGGATTTATCCGGTTCAGTCGCGCAATATATTAATCGAGGGCTCTGTCGCTATTGGCGCGGCAGATGCCGGCATCTATGTTGGACAATCCAGTCAAATTATTGTGCGCAATTCACGAGCAGAATATAACGTTGCAGGTATTGAGATTGAAAACTCAACCTTTGCCGATGTTTATGACAATGTCGCAACCAACAACACAGGAGGTGTTCTAGTTTTTGATTTGCCAAACCTTGAAGTGCAAGGTGGCCAAGCTACTCGAGTTTTTAATAATCAAATCTATCTGAATAATACAGAGAATTTTGCACCGGAGGGTGCAATTGTCCGCAATGTTCCACCAGGAACCGGCTTATTAGTTTTAGCTAACGACAACATCGAAGTATTTGAAAATGAGTTTTGGGACAACAACAATGTAAACATTATGGTTTACAGTTTTACGTTGGGTGGCCGCACCATCGACGACCCTAACTACGACCCTTTCCCTGAACAGATTTACATATACGACAATGAATATCGCGGTGGTGGCACTGCACCCAGACATCGCAACCTCATGGCTTGGCATGAGGTTGCGCAAGTAAATACCCCCAATATTGTTTGGGATGGCTTAGTAAAAGACAGTGTGGAAACTTCTAGTATTATCTGTCTTGGCCCAAATACCAGTGCCAGTTTTCTCAACCTAAAAGGTGGCGAAAACCCAGAAGACGTTAGCTACGATCCAGAACCTCACAGCTGTACTATACCTCGCCTACAGAAAGTAGAATTCGATTTCCCGGGTGACGACTAGACACGACAGTTACTTCAAAGTTGTAACGTAAACGGCTAGAAAATCTCGTTTAGGGTTCCGATCAAGCCTAAATCTTGATAATCCCACCATGTCAGGTCTAACTTAGTGTGTTTGCCGCATATCGCAGCAGTTAAAGCCAAATATATGAGCGGCTAAGTACAACTAGTCAAATACACTTTCCATACGGTTTGCAATATCCATGTACACAGCTTTAAAACCTGGCAGTAGATATCCAGAATCAATCAATAGGTCTGTTGCTTCTTCATATTTTTTTAAGTAGTCATCGAATGAGCGGTAGAGCCCTTCGATAGAACTACGCTGATCTCTGTTCGCTAATGCAGTCACTGCATCTCTCGCATAAGGAATATAGCCGCCTGACAATCTTGCCAGTGATTTTTCCCCCCCAGTTTCAATAGCACGCAAATTCCATGAAGTAAATGTGGCAAGTGGCACTGCTGCAGTGGGCGGTAAAATTGTACTATGACTCAAGTCGTTATTATCAGAATCTACTGCAGGTATGAGAGAGTTGTAGTAGTGATCCGACGAAATTGGATGCTCATCGATTATGCGCTCCTCTTCCCAGCGACTGCCGTAATTATTATGAGTCGGTTGATAGATAGCAGTTGGGTGGATAACAGAGTTTAATTGATTCCAGGCAGCACTATTTATTCTGCCATCCACATGGGAGGTGACTAGTGAACTATCTTCGATACGAGGGTAACGAGACGCTGGAGGCTCAATATCCTCTGATACCCAGGCATACATGCTAACTATTAAGGACATCCCAATCGGATTCCACATGGTGGGATTTCGTGGTAGTTGACTAATTGAGGCCGCACTCGGAATACCATTGCCGGATCCATGCTGTGAACCACCGATGGTGTAAAAGCGCACTTCTTCAGGAAGTGGCGCGTCAGCAGTTCCTTCCGGGTTAGTGTGTGGTAGCGACCCGGCGCGTCCCCAGTACTCATTCGATGTTTGGATATGCATAACCTTCGGCACTGTATTTGTTTCTCTCGCTTTCTTCAACACACCGTCAGTATTGCCAGTAAAAGGGTCGGTACTATCTCCATAGGTAAAAGGAAATAAATCATTGGGGTAGAGGTAATTTGAATGGTGTCCATTAGTTCGGGTGGGCATAGCGAAGCGGTTATTAAACATTCCATAGCCACCACCGGCGATAAACGGTACTACACCATCGAATACCTGTCGCTGTTCTAGGTCAGCATTAAACCCGTCGTACATGAACTGGCGCAACAAGCGGCCACTTTGGGAAAATCCATAGGCAACGCCATGTTCAATTGCAGGAAGAGCCAGTTTCTCTAGCTCTCTACTTCCTTCGCCTCCATAACGAATTAGCGATACAAGATCTCTAATCCCTGACATGCCTGCTCCTGCTAGCACGGGATTCATGGCCTCATAAATAAGTTCATAGATGTAGCCTGGCTTAAATCCACTCTCCAGATTCAATGTAATATGCTTTTGATTGCTGCTTTGAGAATCAGCGACATCAAGCGAAAATTGAGAACGCTCTATGGGCACGCGAGGGTCGGTTGGATAAAGTCGCTCGCTTAAACTGGCGTTTTCCAAACCTGCTGCGGTAGGTTCATAGGCGAGGTGCCCACCACCAGCAATAGCCGACTCTAAGGCCGGTCGAGAGACAATTACTTCATAGCGCACGTCTCCAGTAATTCTTTCTTGAGCTGAACCAACGATTGGTGCATGCAAACGAAGACGTCCAGGCCGCTCATCAATCTCATTAATCCAACCAGTTAACAAGTAGGTAAACCCATATTTGGACAGTGGGTGCAGCAAAGAATTTTCAGGTGGTGTCGAACCACCGCCACGATTATTTACCATGTACATCAGCCCGCCATTAGCAATGGAAGCGGACGGCACTATAAGCTTGAAGTCCGCTGAATACTCCACCAGTCCTCGTTCATTAGTCGGCGCATACGCAATATCCGTAATAGCCGCATTGGATGGGTCCACAGGGTCCAAGGTGAAGTAGACAACCCCACGAATAGCTCTATAACTAAAATCTACAGCACTATCAGATAACGTTTCCTCGTTAATCACCTCAATACGAGTGACGTTGGCAATAGCAGCTGAGCTGAGGACAGCATAGATTGCAACAAGCAAAAGGAAATGGGGTTTTATTTTCAACATAATCTGATCCGCTCGTCTTATTCTTATATTGGGATTTGCATTTTTTAAAAGGATTTTAAATACAGCTAATTCGGTTACACACAACTGACAATTCGTTAAAACTCGAGTTTTCCGCATTTCAAGCAGTTAGTCAATGGAGCTGAAAGTTAGGCTAAGTAGCCTAGTTCGCGGTACCGCGCGAATCAGGCTTAGCTCCTTTGGCTCGCTGAGAGAGAACGGGCATTAAAGCTGTAAGAATTGAGCCCACCACTAACAACAGGGCACCGATAATGGAAATCCACGAGAGGCGATCTGAAAAGGCATAGTCAGGATAAAAGAAGACCGTTAGCTTCAAGGAACCGATTGTAAACAGTGGAGCCAGGGCTAAAACCGCGCTCACTTTTGAGGCATCCCAAAGGTTTAAAGCTTCTGCAAAGCAACCGTAGGCAACAAGGGTATTGATACAACAAAATAGTAATAAGACGAGTTGGAATTTGCTAAGTGCGAAAAGACTCATCGGGGAGATAAACGGCAGTAACACCACAACAGAAAATAAGTATATAAGAAGAAGGATTTGCGGCGAGGTATATGATTGAAGTAATTGTTTTTGCAAAAGAGCATAGGCGGTCCAGGTTATAGCTGCGGCGACTACAATCAATACACCAATAGTCTGACTATTCTCCAAGCTGGCAAATTCTGTAAGTCGGTCATTAAAAAATAGCAGAAGCCCAATCACGATTAGCAGCGTTCCCATTTTTTGAATTCCCACAAATGATTCTTTATAAAAAATGACCCCACCAAAAATTAAGAGAAGTGTAGTGAGTTGGATAACAGCTTCGCTTGTTTCTCCATTCACATAATTTAGAGAATTCGAGAATAAGTAATAATTGCTGCACAGTCCTGCCGCAGCAACCAAAAGAAAAAAGCGAGTCCCGGCACTTACCGCTTTTAATTTGGGAAATTCTTGCCTAAAGCTTAGCCAAGAAAGCAATACAACTCCGGCAACCAAGAAGCGAAACCAAACTATTGTTGAGGCATCCATACCAGAGAGCAATTCTTTCAAAGCAACAGGCAGCATTCCCCACATGGCCGCCGCTATAAGGGATAGAAAAAATCCAGAGAAGTGATTTTGACCAGGCTTACTCATGTAAAAATACAAAGCTTTCTAGAAAGGAACTGCATGCTAGCATACAAGGCAATAAAATCTTCGCGATTCCTCCGTGTTAACCGACCAAATCACGATAATTTAATATGCGGGGAGAAGCGAGCACTTAAAAATTCCATTTGGTCTGCAAGCACGTTGCGATTAGAGAGGTAAAGAAATTCATACTGATTCGGCACGAATGGAATAGCTAGTAATTCCATTCTCGCGTCTTCCGGCATCCTGTCTGCTTTGCGATTATTGCAACGGCGACAGGAAGTTACAACATTAGTCCAAACATCATAGCCACCCTTCGATAGAGGTTTAACATGGTCCCTGGATAAATCAAGAACCGAAAACTTCACACCGCAATAAAGACAGATATTTTTATCGCGGCGGAAAAGAAATTTATTCTCTAAAGGGGGGTCGAAGTTTTCTTGGTGCAGTTTGCCTTCACAGGCAACTATGCTGGGAAGTTTAAGTATAGATTGAATACCACTGCGATTGTAGCCACCACGAATTTCCATTACTGTGTTGCCAAGGGTCCAGATAACCTGATTCTTAACTAGCAGCGTGGCAGTTTCTTCCCGAGTAAGCCAGCTAACTGGAATACCAGCCTTATTTAATCGCAGAATTTTGGCACTCATACACAACAACCTTTTACAGCAATCATGATATAGATTCCATACTATACACTATTTCTTTCGGTGCAAATATCAATGGCCGCAACTTGCAATTAATATTAAACTGATTGGTTAATATTTACTTTTCTTTTAAGAGAAGAGCTTTTCTCTAATTTTTTCGCCACGTGAAAAAACCAACCCAAAAATGCCAAACTATACTTCAAGGTTTCTAGCCGGCTCCTTCGCTTTGTACTTTTTATAACCTCCGCTGCTATACCAATACCCTCCTTGCACTATCAATAATAATGCAATGAAATAAGGAATAGTGCCCCAGTCACGGCCTCCAACCTGAAAGTAAAACACAGCGTTATAGTTGCGATCTTCAGTAGGATGTTCCGCAGTAACAACGCCTATGTAGGTGCCTCTTTCTTCAAAAGCATAGCTGGCTCGATAGTAACCGCCATCTTCGATAGTAGGTGGCTGGTAGAAAACAGTTGCGGCTTCCAGGTCGTCTAATCCTTCGATATCTTCCCAACTGGCATATTGACCGACATTATTTATATCGCGCACAATACGAAAGTCAATATACATTTCCTGAAGTAAGTTATGCAGGTATTCCATTACAAAGACTGAGGTCGTTGCGCTTGGAATGTCTTCGCAAAATTCCTCGTTTTGACTTACTTCCGGTTGGAATACTGTAAAGTGGGCCTGCATAAAATTAATAGTGATTACGCAAAGATCTTCTTCGAAAGCGACACCGCCATGAGAAAAGCTAGAATTTGAATTCAATAGCGCAAAGGTACAAGAAAAAATTAACATCAGTTTTCGTGCTGAAACTAGTTTAGATTTTAAAGAAAGAAGCATATTGTATAGATTGACCTCATCTGGAAATGCATGCTGAGTAATACTCACCAAGGAATAATCGTTCCATCATAATTAAAAAAACTACCTGTATTCCCACTGTTTAGATTATCGATAACAGAAATCATACCAACAACACTCGTTTCTGTGTCGATTAGCCCGTTAGGTCCCCCCATATCGGTTCGCACCCAACCTGGGTGTAATACTGCGACATCAAATCCTGCACCTCCCAAATCCACGGCAATGCTTTTGACAACAGCATTTAAGGCCGCTTTGGAACTACGATAGACATAGGAACCACCACCATTATTATCGTCTATGGAACCCATTTTCGACGTAACGTACAACAGTTTTTTACCTTCACCCTGTTTCAAATTCTCGATAATACGCTGGGTGAGCAACATTGGTGCTATTGTGTTTACGCGAAGTACTGACAGCCAGTTTTCTGCATCAACATTGCTGAATACAGAATTTCTTGGCCCATAAACTCCCGCATTATTAATAAAGATATCTATAGGAATATTTGCGAGTTTTGCCGGGAACGCCATTAGAGATTCATCACTGGCAACGTCAAGCTTGAGCAATTGTAGATTCTCATTGTTTGTGCTTAATTGCGCCAGCACCTCCGCCGCTTCAATATCACGACAAGTGCCAATCACCTTTTCACCGCGTGCTAAATATTGTTTTACAAATTCCAGGCCAATACCGCGGTTAGCACCTGTGATGAGTACCGTAGCCATAATCTCTCCTTAATTTTTTTTAGATACCTCGAGCCGATCGTCAAGCCGCGGAAGGCTTAATATGCAACGATCTCATTCTAATAGACCTGTCGAGGTTTCCAAGACATGGTTAATCTACCTGCCTCGAACCCTGAGGTCAAAGTCTGAATAACTTGAACTTCGAAATTCGACCGTAGTTTTTGTAACCTAGGCTCGTACTTACCTAGAGGCTTATGAATAATGGATCTCTTTGCTATACTGCTCCGCCTTTAAACGAGCTGAATCTGCACAGTAATTGACTAGAGTTACAAAAAACTTTATGAAAGCATTACCTGTTTCAATGTTTGCCCTCGCTATATCGTCTGGAGCGGCAGCACAAGAGCTAGAGGAAATAGTCGTTGTTGGCGTCGTTCCTGCAGGCTCAAGCATAGATACCGACAAACTCGCCTATCCTGTTCAGACTGCGACAAATGCTGACTTAAAAAATATTTCTGCTGTCAGCATTGCTGATTTTCTCAAACAGAGCTTCTCGAGCATTTCATTGAATGAAGCGCAGAATAATCCGCTGCAACCAGACCTTCAGTATCGCGGCTTCACTGCTTCACCACTTCTAGGTTTGGCCCAAGGCCTTGCCGTATATCAAAACGGAATCCGAATTAATGAGCCTTTGGGAGATGCAGTGAATTGGGATCTGTTGCCTCAATCGGCGATTCAAGAACTATCCCTAGGTGGGGGGGCTAATCCGCTATATGGATTGAATAGCCTCGGCGGCTCTATAGTTATTGATATGAAGGATGGGTTCGATTTTGAAGGCGCGAACGCTGAAATTAGTGCAGGCTCTTTTGGCAGACATACGGCAAACCTGGAATTTGGTGGCAACAACGGAAAGCTGGCCTACTACACCAATATTGAATATTTTGAAGAAGATGGTTGGCGTGATCACTCTAACTCTGAAGCAATCAATTTTTACAGCAGTCTCAGCTATCGCTCGGACTACACGCAAATCAATTTAAATTACCAACACGGTGAATCAGACCTAATCGGATTTGGTTCCTCACCTGTCGAGCTTCTTGAGTTCGATCGTGCGGCTATTTTCACTGGACCTGACATTACCGAGAATGACATGGATATGTTTAGTTTCGATTTTTCGCATAAAGTGAGTTCGGCAATTAGCTTCAGTGGTAATTTGTTCTATCGCCAGAACGACACCGTTTCTTTTAATGGTGACGGGTCAGAATTTGGTATCTGTGAATTTGGCGACATAGATTCCTTAATAGAGGGACTAGAAGACGATGATCTAGAAGAGCTAGGGCTTGATGACGACGATGTCTGTGAATCTCAATTTACAGGCGCTGATGGTTTAGAAGATTTTCTGAACACTACAGCGATGGCGATGGGGGTGAATGAATCTTTTAATATAGAAGGTTTTGAAGATGATGACCTCTCGGGAGCAGGTCTCCTCTCTGATGAAGCGATTAATAACTTAAGTAATCGCAGTCAGGAAAGTACAGGCGCTGATTTTCAATGGACCTTTCTTGGAAACTTTTTTGGTTACAATGGACAGTTAGTAGTCGGTGGCGCTTATTTCAATGGAGAATCAGCATTTGATTCGGTAGTGGAGCTTGCGAGCCTTAATCCTATTACCCGTTTAACTACTGGTCTGGGAACAGGTACTTTTGTTGATGATCAAGCCACGCTAATTTCAACTCAAACAGAATCCACCAGCTTCTATATTTCTAATATCTTAGACCTAACAGAAACTCTTTCTTTAACTTTATCTGCCCGCGGGAACTATACTAATGTTGACCTAAGGGATAAATCCGGTGAACGACCAGAGCTTAATGGTAGTCATCGCTTCTCGCGAATTAACCCCGCCATCGGACTCACTTGGCAGATGAATCAAAATCATAATTTTTATAGTTCGTATTCCGAATCATCCCGCGCACCTACACCTATAGAGCTTGCCTGTAACGAAGGGGTTTTCGATCTAGCTGTACAATATGCCGTAGAAGACGGCGAAGATCCTGATGACGTCGATTTCGAATGTCGTCTTCCTAATGCTTTTTTAGCGGACCCTCCTCTGGATGAGGTAATCGCAAAAAGTTTCGAACTTGGTGGTCGGGGTTATATAAATGCTATCCGTTACAACCTTGGACTGTTTAGCACTACCAATCACAATGATATTCTTTTCCAAACGACAGGTCGATCAACTGGCTTGTTCGCCAATGTGGATAAGACACGACGCCAAGGTTTTGAAGGCTCACTAAGTGGAAGGATTCAAACAGTAACTTGGTTGCTAGCTTACAGTCATATCGCTGCAACTTTTGAAGATAGTTTTAACGCGCTCAGCCCAAATCACGATTTTGCCGATGACGAAGGAGAAATCTTAGTCCGTCGTGGTGACAGTATTCCAGGAATTCCTAAGAATCAATTTAAATTCTCAGCAGACTATACAATGTTTGAAGGACTAAAAATTGGTTTGGATGTTGTGAGCAATGCAGAACAGCATCTTAGAGGTGACGAGTCGAATCAACTGGATGAAATTGATGGCTATTCAGTCGTCAATTTGCGGGCTCGCTATCAAATTAGTGAAGATCTAGAAGTTTTCGCCAACATACTAAATTTATTTAATGAAGAGTATGAGAGTTTTGGTTTGCTTGGAGAAGAGCCAGGAGAAGTGGAAGTTCCAATCATTGAAGATTTTGAGATCCCGGTATTTCTTGGCGCCGGGCCGCCACGTGCAGCATTTATTGGTGTGCGTTATAGTTTCTAAGCTGTAAAAAGGTAGCAGAGAAAAACTAGAAGGCAGTTTTTACAGTTTATTGAACAATGAATGGATCAGAGGAAGGTTCTTGAAATTAGCTAATCAACTAGATTACCTCGGCACTGAAACTGCTTTTGCTGTTTCTGCAGTAGCGGCTGCATGGCAAGCAAAGGGAAACAAGGTTTATCCTTTCCATCTTGGAGATATTAATCTCCCAACGCCTGGAAATATTGTTGAAGCGATGAAAAAAGCCATAGCAGATGGTTACACAGGCTACTGCCCCGGGGCCGGCATACCAGAACTCCGCGATGTATTGGCACACGACGTTGGCACTAAACGTGGGCTTTCTTATAACGCCGATAATGTTGCGATACAGCCGGGCGGAAAGCCTGTTATTAGCAAATTTATTGCAACAGTCATGAACCCGGGCGATGAAGTGCTTTACCCAAATCCTGGCTATCCAATTTATGAATCACAGATCGAGTATCAAGGAGGCATTGCGGTACCTTATGGCTACAAAGAAACTAAGAGTGGCTTTAGTTTAGACATGGAAGCCATTAAACATGCCATAACACCAAAAACTCGTGCTCTAATCTATAACAACTTTCAGAACCCCAATAGCGCGGAGTCTTCTCCAGAAGAGATGGCAGAGTTAGCAGCCCTTTGTATTAGGCACGATCTTTGGGTGTTAAGCGACGAGGCCTATTTCGAAATTCAATATGGTGGCTCGCCACAATCAATTGTTTCCTTGCCTGGAATGCAAGAGCGTTCAATCATTCTTTATACCTGTTCTAAAAGATTCGCAATGACCGGTTGGCGATTAGGTGCTGCAATAGGCCCTAAATCTGTGATCGATATCATTAGTAAATTCAATACGAATATTGAATCATGTACCACTCATTTCATTCAGCGCAGTATGCTTGAGGCAATTGAAGGTGATAATGCAGGCCCAGCTCAAATACTGGCTGAATTAAAACGTCGACGAGATGCGTCAGTTGAAGGACTAAATGCTATTGATGGCATTTCGATTCAGGCACCTAACAGTACGTTCTATTTATTCCCAAACGTAACGCAGATAACTCAGCGCAAAGGCTTCCCCAATGTCAACCAGTTAATGGAGGGCGCCTTGCGAGAAACTAATGTTTCTTTTTGTACCCGAAGCCACTTCGGTCGAGCAGTCGAAGGTGAAACAGACCACTATCTCCGGTTAGCTTATTCGGGTATTAGTGTTGAAGACATTAACGAAGGAATGGCAAAGCTTAAGATTTATTTTGAAAGCTAATACTTCAAAAACTTACTCAAAGTGCTGCCAATCAGTAATCAGTACCCGGGCCAAGGGAGCGGCAATAGATAAAGTCGGATCTATTATTATCGCTTCACCTTCAGAAATATAAGGATCAAGGTCAGGAAAGATTGCGCTTATATTCCCTGAATGACTAATAAGTAAACGATTGCCAGATTCTGATTTTAATTCAAGTTCAGCCCGCAATGTCATTAGCACAGAATCTGGAATTTCACGCACTTCCTGCAGCAGAAATTCTTGAATTATCACATTATTAAAACCCGCAAGGCGCGCAGTTTGCCGCGTTCTATAGCTGGAGCTACTTTCGACAGACCCGAGTGGTATTTCTAGCCGGCGAATAGCCTCACCAAAGGCAGCTGCATCGCTGCGCCCTTTTTCATCCAGCTGTCTTTCCAGGTTCAAATTGCCAGGGCTTGCCGTTGTCGTAGTCGGCAATTCAGTTGGTGCTTGAGCATGGCGCATAAAAATCAGGTAGCCGCCGTTTTTTAGCAATGGAACGATTTCTTCTTTTGTAAGAATTTGACTTATTGTCGTATTAGAAACTAGTAATAGAAAAAGCACAGTTAAGAATTTGGAGGTTGCTAGTCGCATTACTTTTCTCTCACTAGTAATTACAGAATCTTTCGTATTTGGCCAGGCTTTCCAATCTACCAAGCGTAGATAAATAACACCGCTTTTGAGTTGGCTGCCTATTTAATATGTTATGTTAAGTTCCTTTGAACTGAGGTTTGCGCTTTTCCATAAAAGCCGTTCTTCCTTCTTTGTAGTCTTCACTCAGGAAACAATCGTTAACCAATTTATTAATGTGTTCAGGACTAGACTGACTCGGATCTTTAATCACTTCGGCAACCGTAGCTTTGACTGATTTAATCGTAAGAGGCGCATTGGCAGCGATGCGATTTACATAACCTAGTACTGCCTCCTCCAGTTCTGCGCGGCTAACGATGGAATTAATAAGCCCAATGCGTAGGGCTTCCTCTGTATTCAGGAATCTGGCTGTGAACAAAATATCCTTGGCACTAGAAGGCCCAACCAGAGATTCCAAAGTTTTAATTGCCTCAAATCCATATCCTAGTCCCAATTTTGCTGCGGGTATACCGAATATAGAATCTTCTGTCGCAATACGGATATCCGTATTAAGTGCTATTGCCAAGCCGCCTCCTATGCAAAAACCTTGAATCATAGCAACTACAGGTCGTGAAAAATTGGCTAGTGTATTAAGGGCGTCATCAAATGCGTCTTCATAAGCATTTCGATCTTTCTGACTTGAGCGCTTCTCTTCAAATTCAGAAATGTCTGCACCAGAAACAAAAGCTTTGTCTCCGGCTCCTTTTAGCACTACTACGCGCAAGGAATCGTCAAAGCTCATTTGTCGAAGGATATCAGCCAGACCCTGCCACATATCGAGAGACATGGCGTTGCGTCTTGCTGGCGAATTAAAAGTTATCCACCCTATTCCATTTCCAACTTCCACCAGCATTTTGGGTGTGGATGATTCGACTGAGATTTTAGATACCATGATTTTCCTTAACCTTCGATTGCTATTAATTGCTTAACTATTTAATAGTTCCACTTCTTTCTAGTTCAGCAATTTTTTCTTCACTATAATTTAGCTCCCGCAGTATTTCCACGCTATGTTCTCCTAGCTCAGGACCTGGTCTCTCAAACTCGAAGCAATGATCAAATTTTGAGAGATTAATAGGTGAACGCAGCAAATCAATGTCACCTAGATCGAAGTGCTTCACTGACTTCGTCATATTTAGCGAATTAACTTGCTCATCTTCGAATGCTTGCCCAATAGAATTAATTGGACCACAAGGAATCCCTACTGAATTCATCTTCTCTACTAAGTAACTAGTAGAATGCTGAGATGTAATGCCGTTGACATGTTGCCAAAGCTGTTCTCGTTTTTGCAATCTACCTGCAACAGATTGATAGTCTGCATTGTAAGCAAGATCATCTGCATTCATTACTTCGCAAAACGCTTTCCACATTTTGTCGGTGCTAGCCGCGAGATTGACTAAACCATCACTAGCATGGAAAACACCCATAGGTGATAGAGTCGGATGATTATTACCTTCCTGTCCTGCTATTTCACCGCTCATGGTGTAACGAGCCGCTTGGAAATCTAATTTGCAAAGCATCGCTTCTAATAAGGAAGTATGAACCCATTGTCCTTCGCCGGTGTGTTCCCGGTGTAAAAGTGCCAACAAAATACCCTGGCCCAAAAACATGCCAGCAGAAGTATCGCTTACTGCAATACCAGCACGCATGGGGCCTTTGCCCGGTTCGCCAGTTATAGACATGAGGCCACTCATACCTTGAATTACTTGATCTACCGCTGGGCGTTTGGAATATGGACCAGTTTGGCCGAAACCTGAAATACTTGCATAGACTATCGCGGGGTTTATCTGTTTAACAGAATCATAATCCACCTTTAATCGATGCTTAACATCGACTCTAAAATTTTCTACCACAACATCAGATTCTTTGACCAAGTCTGCAAATACCTTGTTTCCTTCTGAAGATTTTAGATTAAGACAGAGGCTGCGTTTATTGCGATGGAGGTTTTGTGAATCAGATCCCTGCCTGCTACCAGCAATATCTCCTTCAACTGGAGCTTCAATACGGATGATGTTAGCACCCCAATCTGCAAGTAATCGCACGGCAGTTGGGCCAGCTCGTGCAATAGTCAAGTCCAATACAGTGTAACGAGAAAGTGGGAGTGCTTGTTGATCCATTTTGAGAGCTGTTCAAGTTTTTTAGCAAGAATAAACCTGCTGATTAGGCAAGTCTACGTGGAAAGTCTCTGAGATGAGCAACTATAGAGTAGCTTTCATAGTGCTTTATACGATGCCTACTGAGCTAGTCGCGCATCAGCTTCTTGTCTTCTTGCGCCAGCTAGAATGCTTGGCAGTGAGTAATTACCTTCATGACAACCAGATTCATAAAGTTTCTGGCCTTCTGGCATGCGTTGCAATGTCATTTGTGCAGTAACTCTCGCAGTGTAAATCTCAGAGTCCATAATCTGATACTCGAATACGATTTCAGTTGGAGATACTGGCGTAAATCGTTCAATAACTTCCAAGGCTCTGCTGGAACGCAAGCGGCGGTCTGACTGATCGGGTTTAAAGGACTTAGTATGAACTACCAAAGTCGACTCCTCCCAATACCCAATCGAATCGCCGTAAAATTTTGGGTAAGCAGGTTCTTGATGACTCCCGTTCAAGCGAACGATTCTAGCCGTCACGTGATATTCACCATAGATCAAAACATAATCTTCGTTTTGAACAATCTGTAAATTACGCCAGGGGCCATCAATAGGCAGCGGCATTATTAACGGTAACTGGCCGGGAATGCCCAGACAGCGTTCGTTAGGCGGTCGGTTCTCAGGACCATCAAATTCGCCAAACCCTTCAGCTGCACGTTTGGCGAAAATATCCATTGGCGGATCATCTTTATATGGTAACCGGCCATTTTCTGGTTCAATAATGATGGACGTACGATATTCTCCGTTGACAGGCACATAGTTAGTTACGAAACCATTAAAATTCACGTCGGGCTGATTAGTAATAGCAACTCCAGCAGGAGGCGCCCCTCTTCCTGCGTCCAATGGTTGTTGTGTCCGTTCCGCTGCACGTTGAGCAGCACTAATTAGTTCAGCTATTTCTGTTTCAGTATAATTTCGCTTAGTGCCAAGTACAGTTGGTCTTTCGAAAGGTGTGCGAGTTTGATCGGACCACAGGCCTTGAAGGTCCGGATGGCCATGCTCTGTTAGAGGAACATTATAAGTACTGCTTGATTGTCCAAAACTTGATGCTGAGAACCAACAAGCAACGACCACAGGGATAACAAGTCGAAGAGGGATTACTGAATAAAACAAATTCCTATTCTCGCTGATAGTGACGCAATTGAATCAGTAAAATTGCATAGCTTGTTTTTTAAGTGGCTGTGAAATTATGAGGTTAACAGTATTATACTGACCAAATCTTGGCAATCGATTCAGGTAGCTTTTATGAACATCCTCTCCTTTAAAATCAAGCGATACAATATTCGTTTTCTCGCTGTATTGTACCTGGCGAGTTCAATGCAACTATCTCAGGCCCAGCCCACTACTCCCATTAACCCAAATGAACCCTGGAATTGGCCTGAAGAATACGTGCTTAATCAAGTCAATCAGGTTCGAGCAGGCAGAGACCTGACTCCAGATTCGTGGCCTAATGGTGCTCGAGTTGCTGTTTTGCTTTCCTTCGATGTAGACAACGAAACGATACAGGGGCTGCGGACAGGAGAAATCAATATCGGTCCGCTTTCACAAGGACAATATGGAGCAAGGGTTGCCCTTCCCCGGATAGTGAACTTAATAAATAAGGAAAATATTCCTGCTTCTTTTTTCTTTCCTGCTTGGAGTTTAAAGATAGCACCCGAACAAGCAGAACTAATTCTTTCCTCCGGGCTTCATGAAATTGGTGTACATGGCTGGATTCATGAATTAAATACCGTTCTGGATAGCGAAACTGAAGAGCGGCTTTTAAGGCAAGCGGTGGAATCGATAAAAGCAATTACCGGGATAACACCAGTTGGTTATCGAGCGCCGTCGTGGAACCATAGCCCTAATACTTTGCGAATAGTGCGAGAATTGGGCTTTCTCTATGAAAGCTCATTGATGCATGATGATCGACCCTATGAATTACTACAAAATGGCGAGGCAACCGACATAGTTGAATTACCAGTTGAATGGATATTAGACGATGCCCCATTGTTTAATCCTTTAGGTCCCCGCTACATGAACCCTCGCGATGTCATGGAAGTCTGGATTGATGAATTTGATATGGCATGGGAAGAGCGCACAATGTTCTTACTCACAATGCACCCTCATGTCATTGGCCATCGTTCACGCATGATTGCACTGGAAGGGTTAATAAAGCATATCAAAGCGAAAGGTGATGTTTGGTTCGGCACTCATGAAAAGGCAGCGCGTTGGGTGCGACTGCAAGCAGGAATGGATTAGACACTGTTAATGTTTGTAAACTTTCGAGTCTGATTTTACAGAACGGGATAGATTGAAGGTTAACTGAGAATACTATTTACCGGGTAGGTTCTAAAAACTTTACTGCTCTGTCAGGAAAATCTGTAAACAATCCATCAACGCCCGCTTCAAAATAGTGTTTTTGTAATAAATCACTAAAATCACTGGCATAACTAGGCACTTGGCCGGGATCTAATCGGTAAGTATAAGGGTGTACTTGCAAGCCTGCAGCATGAGCTCTTTCAACCAAAGGTGTAATCTCTAACTCAGATTGCGTCGAAGAGCGACCGATTACAAGCGTTTTCTCTGGCCCAATACCATCAGCGAAAATGGCAAGCTTATTCATGCCGTCAGCCTCTAGCATCCAAGCATAAGAAGGCCCGCCGCCAATCAATTGAACAAGATTTATGTCGATACCCGCTTGGGGTAAAATTTCTTGCTTGATGATTTCCAGTTCAGAAAAACTAAATGTCTGGAGGAAAACTTTGTCTTGCTTGGTAGTGTAACCGTAGCGCTTCAGCATATTTATAACTGCCGTACTAATATCTCTGCCGGCTTCTCGATGAAACTCTGGTTGCTTTATTTCAGGATAGATACCGATATCACCGCCAGTAGATTTATTGAGCCCTTGAATGAGCTGAATTTCTTCTTCAAAGGTTGGTATACGAAAGGAAGATGAGCCCATGGGAAATCTGTTCTCGTATCCTTGAACTTTCTCACCATCGCGAATTTGAAAACTTTCGCTGACATTCAGTGTACGAATTTCTTCCAGACTAAAGTCAATCGCATAGAATCGACCATCATCTCGAACGCGTTCTGGAAATTGACTTGCTACATCAGTGGTTCTGTCAAGCGTGATATCGTGCAAAACGATAAGGTGGTCATCTTTAGTCAGGACTACATCTTGTTCAATGTAGTCGGCACCCATACCATACGCCAAGGCTTTAGCTTCTAGGGTGTGTTCAGGCAAATAGCCACTCGCGCCGCGGTGAGCAATAACGATTTTGTCTGCAGCTGATAAAGAAGAAGTAATCAATATGGAAACCATAAGACTAGCAAGAAAAATTCTACGCATACTTTCACCTATAGCATTCGACAATTATGTCTGAAGTCGGTGTTTATCGCTATTTGTGACTAATAGTTTACACAGCGATTAGGATTTACTCTAGAGCCACCTCGACTAACTGCCAAAGCGATAACGGAGTTTAATTGCAAAGCTGTCCACTATACTGTCATTCCAAGATTGCTCGAACAAGTCCTGAAATGTAGAAAAACTATTGCGAGGCAAATTAGACCCCCGTGTATATACAATAAAAAGGTCAGACAGTGGCGCAATTTCCCAGCGATATCTTGCCTGGAAAGTCAGTCGGCTAATTACAAAGTCATCAGGCTCATTATCAGGATTAGCTGCCGGACTCAGATGCTTTAGGCGCCCCGGATTTACTTGCCAGAAACGATCTTCGAATGCTTTCAAAGAATTCCACTGCATGCTAATTCGAAATTGTTGCTTCGCAGAGATGAAGAAGTTCGACTGGAGTTTCGGGGCCCATTGATGCGCCTCGAAACTCGTGTAATTCCCATTCCCCTGGTGAACAAGCAATGCTTCTTGGTCGGTATAATTCAGCGCAAGATCGAACGAAAACCGATCATCAGGACGCCAGACAATTCCCAACCCACTAGTTATTTTTTTCGGGCCCAAGTCTTCTTGGCTAGCTTCTAGATTAAGTGTCCAAGCAACTTTTTTAGCCGGGTCTGTACTATAATTAGTCCGGACTCCAAAACGTTCAGGAATACGAAAAGTACCCGAACCTCTGCCAAGTCGGTCATCGACCCGCTTGGGAAAGTACGTCAGCGTCACATCAAAACTATCATTGTTTAAATAGTTCCAAGTTCTTCCAATAAATTGGCCTGATAATACAGAATCCCCTTCAGTATTGTATTGGTTAACAGAAGTAAGCATCGTCATCCGTGATGTCAGACCAGGTATGTTCGATTCGGTAAGGACAAAGTTATAATCTAGGTTCATCTGCGAGTTTCTCGAAATAAAACCAAGATCGTTCATATCGAATTCATCATCGATATAAGTAGAAGTCAGGATATGTTGCACCCCACGCCTAGGTATATAACTAATATCGCCCAAAAAGCCAGTACCAGTTTCGCCATTTACATCACTGTGCATAAACTGACCATCCACTATCCAGCGCTGATCAGCCGAAAAATAATGTGCATCAATGGCATTTACCGTTGAATCGATATCGGGGTGAGAAACATTTGTACCCATCCATCCAATCGAACGCCTACCTCCACTACTGGTATCTTCATATAATAATCTTCCCACTGTATAGTCGCTTCCAGTCGCTTGAAGATTCACCCTCGTACCATCCGATAAAGTACCGCGAATTTCAGAATCATCTTCCGATGCTATTAATGTCCCGTATCGCAGATTCCCATTTTGGCCGGTAAATTTAACAGCCCCCAGTAAATCCGTAGGCTGGCTCAAATCTGTAGGTCTAACCTCTATGCCTTCAGGAACCAAATATTTCGATGCACCTCCAATCCTTCTTGTATTTAAAAGAGTAATTGGGCCACCCGGGCCCCGGACATTCTGAGCTATCGACCGTGGACTGGTATTAAACACATCTTGTCCTTCTAGAAAAAAAGTTCTTTTTTCTGGAAAGAAAGTCTCGAAAGCCGTTAAGTTAACAACTACATCATCGGACTCTACCGTTCCAAAATCTGGATTTAATGTACCAGATAACAATGTGTTGGTAGTCGGTCGCCAGTAGATATCGGTGCCAATTTTATTCTCCGCATCATGGCTGACCCCATCAAAATCTGATGAAATGAAAGGGTAGATCGTCAGTTGCCGGCGGGGCTCGATTTCACTTAGTTCGTATTTTTGGAAACCGCTCAAGAAGACATTCTCTGTTCGGGGTAATGCAGGCGTACCCCAAAGTTCCCCTCGCTCCATCATATTCCGAATAAACGCGAGGCCTATTCTGCGCGTATTTCCTGCTTGCGGTAGCGGCATCATCGACCAAGGTACGAAAATCTCTGCGCTCCAACCTTCATCGATAATCTGAGTTCGGCCATCCCAAGCCCCGTCCCACTGCAAATTCAATTGACGCTCTGGAAGCAAAGACATATCGGTCATGCTGTCGCCAAGACCAAGGCGCACACCATACCCGTAGCGGCCATCTCCAGAAGCATCGATCACCACTCCTATCCCATCGTTCACGGGCAAAAGTGGGGATGCGTCCCGGTTTGTCATTCGAGCGATGAGAGAGTCAGCAGGTTGGTGGTTCACCATAGAAAAATACATGCCTCGCTCCGTATAGAAGAAACGAATGTCAGTCCTATATGGCGCGTCTTCCAGTGTGTCTGGATCGGTAATTTTCATGCCATCGATAACAGGGAGACTTTGCCACACAGGTTCGTCGACAAAACCGTCAAGCAAAATATTGATATCACCTTCTTCGACTTGAGTTATGCGCGGAAGAGGCAATTGTGCAATAGATTGCGCGCTCGAAAAAGAAACAACGCTAATCACCATTAAATTACAAAATTGCGAAACATTTTTAAGGATTGACACAAGTACCTTTAGTACATGAATTTGTAACGTGGCGAAATATAACGGAATCTACGTTGTCCTTGCTCAGATAGCAACAATTCGTTGCATTTGTCTCTTGGTTAAAGGCTAGTCAGTACAAAATCTAATCAGATAATGATTGCCACGATTCATCAGAATTCTTCTCTATTTTGTCTTTTTCCCGACCCACTGATAGCCAATTGTTGTGTTGTAATTAATGTTAACAATCAAGGTCAGAGGAGGCTGGATGTGAAGTGGAATAAGAAATCTCAGAATGTTTTATTTATTGAAGATGAACAAAACTATAATTGGGCTTCCGCTAGAACGCGTGTAAACCGGCGCCTAGTTTATATGTCGATTCTTTTTATGATAGTGGCAGTATTATTTAGTGCGCTACGATGAGCTATTCTAATCAATCTTATTACTAGGCTAGCGCGCCTTTAAAGTAACGTCGATAGAGAATTGTTCATCGACCCGCAATACTTCAATACTTACTTTATCCCCTGGTGCGGATTGCCTTAGAAAATTCGAATAGGATTGCATGTCAGCAATAGGTTCGCCGTTGTAATTAAGTAAGACATCTCCCGCCAGAAGGCCTGCTTCCTCAGCGGCACCGTTCGGGGTCACCCCCGAAATGCGAACGCCTTCGCCACTATAGGCAAAGTCGGGCACGGTGCCCAATCCGGCAGCGCGCTCGCCTTGAGGGCTTGCTATTTCAATAGTCTTCGCACCTGCAAGATTCACCCGCAGTGGATCGGTACGATTCCCCAAATAAATAGCAGCTTCTTCTAACCACAGTGCAATACTAGACATTCCAGTTGAATCAAGCTTTTCCGGGGTATCTGTCGGTTGATGATAGTCTAAATGGGTACCACTGAATAAATGAATTGCAGGCACACCAGCATTAAGAAAACTTACATGGTCACTGCTTGCTATTGTTTCCTCTGGAAACTCAGACTCAACACCAATCGTGAAGCCTATACCTTGAGCCATGAAGGGCCACTCGTAAGCCGATTCGGTTCCAAACACTTGTAAAGTACGACCATTCAACCTGCCGACTGCATCGAGATTAATCATGGCAAATAAATCTTCTGTGACAAATCCGTCGGGCGGGTTCTCAACGAAATGTTGAGAACCCAAAAGTCCCTGCTCTTCTCCGCTGAAGGCAACAAAAAGTATTGGGCGCTGAGGAGTGAAGGCCCTGGCCAGTTTCGCAGCAACTTCTATAAGCACACTAACGCCCGAAGCGTTATCATCCGCTCCCGGATAAAACTCGCCTTCATCATTAACGCCGAGATGGTCATAGTGCGCTCCGATAACAATAGGCTTAGCGCTCAACTCACGATTCGTACCTTGGATAATACCCACCACGTTCGCTAATTCTGAATTAAGATAACCAGGAATTGAATCCCGCCAGCGCTGAATGTAAGTGCCGTTTGCGGGCTGCAAACCGGCTATTCGAAACTGATCAGCAATATAGAGAGCAGCTCTGTCGATGCCTTTACTGCTTATAGCTCTCCCTTCCATGGTTTTACTAGTAAGTTCATTAGCATGACGAAGTAATTGTCCAGGTAAATATTTTGGTGGCAACTTGGTCAAAGGCGTTATGGAAGGAACCGATTCCCAATTTATCTTAGCTAATAGGCCTGGCTTTTCCCATCGCAAAGGAGAATTAGGGCTAGTCCATATGCCTTTAACATCATTCGTAGGCTCGCTGCCAATGAAACTCAAATAAGAGTATTTCCCATAATGGGGTAATTTTTCGATCATGCCGGGCATGGCAATCATGTCTTCTACATGAATCCAACCGACCGCTAACTCCTGATCTTGCGGATGACGCCCAATGACAACAGTGCTTCGGTTCTCAAACTCAACTTCACTACCAGCTATCACTACTCCGGCTGGAGAATTGGATACCCCATAAAGTGCAGTAGTAGAGTACGCTACTTCGGTAAACGGGTTATCCCGGCCGAGTATCCAAACGGAACGGTCAGAAGGAATCGATTCGATGTCATCAGCATAAACAATATTCGCGTCAACACCGTAACTAAAGGCTTCGGTCATTTCTACCCAATGCTGCCGTTCTGAACTTGGTAGAACAAAAGTAATCTCACTTGCACCAAACAATTCACCGACGGTAGGCGGTGTCTCTTCTCTATCTAATTGACGGAACACATCGAAATATGGATCAACTAACACTGCCTCCAGGCGTTCGAAGTCATCAGCAAAAAAACCTTCGAGCTTTTGTGATAAAGCAATTTCATAGATCTCTGGCTCAGGTTCACCTTCATAATAAAGCGCAATTGGTACTCTCAATCGGTAAGGATCTCCAAACTGGGTCTGTGCGAACATAATGCGTGCTCGATTTCCCGTCGCTTCTTCAACAGACAATGAAAGCTCTGGCGCACCGATTCTATTAACCCACTGATCAAAAAAAACTGATAGATCGATACTGCTGATGTCAGTAAACAATTTTTCAATATCAGCAAAAGAAGCACGCTGATATTTGTAATCAGAATACAGCTTACGTAGACCTTCAAGAAACAACTCATCCCCTAATTCGACCCGCAACATATGCCAAAGCATAAGTGTTTTCCCATAGCCCACTGCCTGTGATGCCGCTGAGTTTCTGGAAGCGAACCGCGCCAAGGGAAAATCTGACCCTTCGGCAACATAGTTTTTATAACGAGCTAACATTTCTTTACGGTACTCGTGACCTACTCCATTCATTTCTTGAAACAAATGATCGGCGAGATAGGCGGTTAAACCTTCACTCCAATTACCGGATTCGTAATCGGGGTAAACACCGTTGCCCCACCAATTATGCAATATCTCATGAGGGTAAGAAGACTCAAGAATAAATGGAAAACGAATTACCTGTTCTCCAAGTAAAGTAAATGACGGCATGCCATAGCCGGTCTCCCAAAAATTTTCTACCAATGCAAACTTGCTATAAGGATAAACGCCCAATAAAGGCTCATAAAGTTTCAAGTATCTTTCGGTGGCATCCATATATTTGGTCGCCAAATTGGAATCCGGCGTTCGTAGGTAGGCTAGCACTTCAACATTATCTGCTTGGGCTGAATATTCAGTGAAATTTGCAGCAATTAGATAGATCTCTTCCATTGGGTCATAACTTACCCAAGCGTTTTCACCATTTCGATCCCCTTGACTTACAACTTTCCAAGTGGATGCTGTATCAGCAAACTCAACTTCTAAATCGAACGTGACCAGCCCGTTGTCAAAGATAGGCACCCAAGCACTGCCGTGGTTTAGATAAACACCTTGTTCCCCAATAATGCCTGAGGTTTCAGAAAAGCTTTGGGCATATTCAGGACTGGATTGTTCTGCCAAATCATAAATAGACCCACTATAGGCAAAAAAAGCCTGGCCATTATTGTTTGCAGGTAAAGTGAGAGAATATTCATCTGTAGCCGCAGCAAGCCCACCAGTCGCGTTAATCCCAATGTTTTCTTCGGGCACATTGTTGGAGAGTTGCTGCAGCGAACCGGAATTTTCACTAATGACTAGGTTATTATTCAATTCAAAGGTCTTTGAAGAAGCTCGCAACTCCTCCGGGAAGCTAATGGTGTCTTCAACTGTAATCCGTCGCGCTATAGGGTCGAGCAGTATCTTCAGGCTGTGATGAATCGGGGGTATCGGTTCTGGCTCGACAGTTAGGACAAATTGGGGCTGAGGCTGCCCGAATCCAATCGGAGGCAAACTAATAGTTAGAAGAAAGAAGAAAGAAAGTCGCTTCATCGAGGCTCAGTTAACTTAATCCAGGCCAAGGATCTCCAAGGCGCGGCTATGGTTCCAGTCTGACATATGTATCTGGGAAGTGCCGTCTAGGGTGCGAGTCGTGCTCCAAGCTAATTTGTCGCCAGCAGGGGAGAATACCGGAAGAATATCAGTACCGTCAGTATTGGTTACCCTTACAGGTGGATTGGCTCCTTCAGGATCAATCATAAACAATTCAAAATTTGCATGGCCAAGTATGTTGCTGGAGTAAATAATGTAATCACCACTAGGGTGAAAGTAAGGCCCCCAAGATACCATCACATCGGCGGTAAGTTGGCGCTGATTACTACCGTCTATATCCATGGTCCATATTTCTGCGCTATTGCCATCAGGATTAAAGCGGCGCCAGACTACTTTGGTGTTATCGGGACTAAAGAACGGTCCACCGTCGTAGCCTGGAGAATGGGTTAGTTGTTTAACATTAGACCCATCAGCATCCATCATGTACAAGTCCATAAAGTAGGAGCTGTCGTCGTCAAACAACTGCTGCTCGGCTTGGCTGAGAGTATGATTGTAAGCATTGCGATTTGATGCGAAAAGGATCTTCGATCCATCGGCGGAATATGAACCCTCCGCGTCATAGCCATCTGCACTCGTTAGGTTAACGATGTCGCTGCCATCACTATTGGCTTGGTAGATATCATAGTGCTGATCATAGTCCCAACCATATGCTCTCTCAATACCACTTCTACGAATCCGCATTTCTTCAGCTTGTTTTGCGAGGGCATCAGGATCTTCATGTGTCGATGAGAACATCACTCTATCCATTGTAGGATGTATCCAGGCGCAAGTAGTTAATCCAATGCCAGGGGATACTCGATTTGTAGCCCCTGTCTCCAAGTCACGCACAAAGATTTGATAGAAGGGATTATCACTTGGCACTTCGCTTTGAAAAATAAAACGATCACCATCAGCTGAGAAATAGCCTTCCCCCGAACGCAAACTGTCAGTGATTAATTGATAGGTGCCACTAAGTAGCTGCGACTCGTACTCTGTATCATATAGACTGGAGACGGCTGGCTCGTCGTAGCTACTAGCTCCGGCAGCACCATCAGCCGCCGAATATGCTCCAGCTGCATCATCAGGTTGTGCCGACGCTGACAGATGAATCAACATTGGTAGTAAAATACTGGTATAAAAAATACTTTTCACTGCAAAGGCTCTCATTGCTTCCACCCGCCACATTCCAAATTTGAAAAAGCTTAATCAAAACTAAAGTTTTGTTGCTGAGGAAACACACCAAACAGTCCGCCAGTGTGAATAAATACCACATTGCGTGCCCCTGACAGTTGGCCTTCGTCACCTTTCTGGATTTCACTCACCATGCCATGAAAGGCTTTTCCTGTATATACCGGGTCGAGGAATAGGCCTTCGTGTCGGGCCAATTCCGCGATTATATCAAAAACTTCTTGGCCCGCGACTCCATAGCCTGGTCCGACATAACCTTCAATAGTGGCTATTTCTAGCTGATCCTCATTAAGCTGCTGATCATATCGTTGTTTCCAGAGAGTCACATCGTCTCTGATTTTTTCCTCAAAGTAGGCCGCGTCGTCACAAACGTTAAAAGCCCTTATTTTAACTGGCAGATCAAATAATTGTGATCCCACAACCAAACCGCCCTGAGTGCCACCTGAGCCGGTCGCAGTAACAATGTAATCCGGTTCTATCCCATGTAGTTTAAAATCATTTTTTAATTCCTCGCAGGCCGCAATATATCCCCAGAGCCCGATTTCATCAGATGCTCCAGTTGGAATAAATAGTGCCTTATCACCCGTAGCGAGATATTGTCCCTGTAGTTCAATAGCAACAGCTTCATGAGTTCGCCATTCTTTTTCTGATAGATAGGAAATCTTTGCGCCGCTTAAATGATCCAGTAGCAAATTACCGTCAGGGTGTTCGGGTTTTTCACCGCGCAATATCAAATGAACCTTTAATCCCAGGCGTGCGCCCAGAATAGCGGTGGCTCGGCAGTGATTGGATTGCACACCACCACAAGTTATGAGTGCGTTGCAGCCTTCTTCCATGGCATGCGCGATAGAAAACTCGAGCTTACGAATTTTATTACCTGACACTTCAGTGCCAGTGAGCTCGTCGCGCTTGACCCAGATTTTACCGTCGAATCCAGCAATCTCGAATCGTTTTAATTCGCTTAAAGGAGTAGGAAGATTGGCTAGTGTCAGCCTAGGTGGATAGACAATCATTTATTAATACCAGCGTAAAAAAAAGGAGCTTAAACTCCTTTTTATCAATCTGTCTAGAGCGAATTTTTACTGAGGCGTTACTGCTTCTTCATCGCATCATGTGCCATGACTCCACTCTCTTCTTCAGTAGCCAATGGTCTTAGCGCTTCACTGTATAAAAAGAGATCGGTAAGAACCGCACGTAAATGAATCGATGCATTTAGATTATCGACGACTTCAGAACCGAGCTTCTCCTGAGACAGCATAAAGCCCATTGCCGCCCCCGCTTTCTTGCAGTCCTGCGCAATAAGTTGCTCGAAATCATCATTACTGTCGGCAAAAACCTCTGTAACGTGCTTCATTGCTGAGGCCATACCTTCGATTGTGGGTCTCGCATGAGGACCGGGTCCGCCTGTCTCATCAGAAGCTGGCCTTCCCTGCGCCGCATAAGCTAACAAAAACTCATAACCAGACTCAATAGCCTCAATACTTTCTTCTATATCCATATACTACTATCCAAATACTGCAGCTTTATAAAAAAGCGTTCTGATAATTAATCAACTACTCGGCTTCTTTCGGCGACCACTTTGCAGTATCGTGATTAGCTGCCATCTCGTCTTCTGACATCCATCCAGAAATCATAGAGCGAGTGTAAAAAATCTTTTCGGGACGAAGAGCAAAATAGATATGCGTTGCCGCCAGAGCTACCAATGCTAGGGTTGATAGTCCGTGCAACAAAAATACTAGCCCTAATTGATCTTCCGCCATGCTGTTAGTGCGATCCCAAAATGGCGAATCGATCTGCATGAACATTAAAACACCGGTCACGATGACTGCAAGGGCAACAACTGTGACTGCCCAATGCATACCTTTCTGCTCAAAGTAGTATTTACCAGGCTTTCTAGACGAATCGAATGGTTCAGCAAAATCTTTTGGCATTAGTAACATGGATTTAAAGTCTTGCCAGAATGATGCACGAATAATATGCGCAACAACCAGAAAGGTGAGTAAAAGACCACTGATCCAGTGAATATCTAGCCAAGCGATGCGCAGCCCAAGAATAGGTGCTACACCTGTGAAAATCAGCACCAGAATACTCACTGCCATTAACCAGTGAAATAAACGATCAATTGACTCATGCCTCACAACGCGTCGACCGTCTCCAGTCGGCCTGTCTAAATTTTTCTTAGCCAGTGCTGCCATAATAATTGCGTGTGCAATCAATAAAATGACAATGGCCATGAAAACGACGTAGAGCAGATCCCAAGAAACACCGAGGATAACCTCTTCACCCCAAACGTCTCGTTTATAGCGGACTATTTCTCCCACTGTACTACCCTCTTATTCTAATTAGTTTTTTCAGCTAGCGGAGATGACCCGAGGTTTACCCTCGGATCGCTCTTTTAACCAGGTTTTGCATTAATGGTATTTTGAAGTTGTTGTAGTTCAGCGCACGTGCGCCATCTGTTGCTATTTCACCGGCGCTAACCGCAAGCTCTTCAGAACGCTGTTGCCCGCGAACTTCGCTTTCAACTGCTTCCAAACGACGCGGTGTGCACTCAACCGCTCCGCAAGCAAAACGTGAATCTTCGATTGTTCCACCTGACACTTTGAAAACTGCAGCGATGTTAACAAGAGCAAAATCCCATACGTTTCTATCGGCAACTTTTTCCCAGTAGAACTCTGCATTCGCCCAAGTGTTTGGAATTCTAACCGCTGTCAGGATTTCATCGTCGTTAAGCACAGTCATGTTCAAAATATCGCGATCAGGCCCAACAAAAAAATCTTGTGCTGGAATCAATCGTTCCCCACTGGAACTTGAAACAACCATTGTTGCATCAAGTGCGACAAGAGCTGGGGCTGTATCGGAAGGGCTCACTGCAACACAGCGGCTTGCTCCAAATAAAGCATGCTCACGATTAAGGCCTTCAGGCGAATCGGCATAGCAAATATTGCCGCCGGCTCGGTAACAATCTAGTCCGCGACGGTAGTACCAACAACGAGCGTCCTGATTCAGGTTGCCGCCGAGCGTACCTACGTTACGAATTTGAGGGCTTGCTACCACGCTCGCTGCTTTTGCTAAAACACCGTAGCGGGACTGGACGAGGGGATTGTTAGCGATTTCAGTCAAGGTTGTGACTGCACCGATTTCAATTCCATCGCTGATTTCCTTGATGCCTTTCCAAGCGTCAATTTGTGTCAGCTCGATCATAGCTGCAGGTGTCTTATTCCGGTCTTTCAACCAGCCATAGGTGTCCTGACCACCACCTAGCAGCCAACCTTCGTTACCTAGTCTGGACGCAAGGTCCAGCGCTGTGGCTTCATCAGCTGGCTGATAAAGCTCTATATCAGGCATTACGTCATGTGATGTGGCTACCATATCAACCTCGGAAATTGTTCTGAGCAAGAGGTACCGCTTTTTCGGATGTTCCTGCTACGTGGTTAATGATCATGTCTGCAGTAATTGGCGAAGCACCAAAGATGTGTCCATCTAGTGCATCGGTGATTGCTGCGGTAAGAGCGGCGGAAACTGAGCCCATGGAGGGCTCACCAATACCACGTGCACCAACTGGGTTCTCAGGATCAGGTAAATCCACCCAGCCAGTTTCTATTTTTACTGGTGTATCGAGGTAGGTTGGCACCTTGCTCTGCCAGTAACCAGTGCTTGCTGGCAATCCATTTTGAGGATCGTATAGATGACGCTCGTAAGCTGATAAACCAATACCCCAAACAGCACCACCGACCAGTTGGTTATCCATGCCTTTAGGATGCATGATAGTTCCAGCTTCCCCGATACTGATCATCTCAAGGATATCTATCTTACCGGTTTCCTTATCCAGTTCGATTTCACAAGCCGTAACGGTGAACCCTGGAGGGTTACCTTCGTGGCGAGGATCGTGGAAGATTCCCATAAAACCAGTGCCTTCCAGACGGGAAACTGCTATCTGTGTCCACTCGGCTAGTTCTTCAGGAAGCTCTGCACTGCCAGTATATTTCCCACCTAGTTCAATTGCTCGCTGCGCAACTTCTGCGTAGCTGTAGCCAACTGACTCATCAGCAATCTGATGTACGCGCTCATTAGAGACGTCGTAGTCAGCAGGATCGCCACCTAGGTCTGTTGCAGCAATCTCTTTCATCTTCGTTAACATATCCTGCGCTGCCCCATAGCAAGTTCGGGTGTTCGTGAAGATTGAGTTACTGCCATCCTGTGGTGAGGTAATAGGTAAGTGCAAATCTGTGCGTCCAGTGATGATATCGCAGCTCTCCCAAGGCATTTGCAGAACTTCTGCAGCTGCTCGGGAAGTTGATGCGTAGGAATAAGTACCCAGATTTCCGACTCCGTTATGGATTTTAAGTCGTCCATCAGCGCCCATCATGACAATTCCGTCCATACCTGAACGACCTGCATTGTGATAGCCCTGGCCTATGCCGAGTCCTATTACTTTGCTGCCGTTGGTCTGGCGACGCCGGGATTGGCGACCTTCCCAATCAAATTCAGTTGCAGCTTGCTCCAGCGCCTCTGGCATATAAGCGGAAGTAAATGGCGTGCGCTGTGGGCCGCCAACATCGCCAGTCATTGCCGCATTGATTTTGCGAATATCGAGCCGGCTAACACCAAGTTCGTCTGCCGCAACATCCAAGATTGGAGAGATAATTGGTGCGATCTGATTCTGACCAGGTCCACGTTGGGCCCCACGGTGTGCAGTGTTTGTTCCAATAGCGGTACCACGGAAACGAACTGCGTCAGCTTGATAAAGTACGCTTATACAATCAGCTGCTGAGTAAGCGTCTGCCCCACCGCCTTTGCCCCCATTGTCGGATACGATCCAAAGATCACAAGCTGCCATAACGCCATCGGGCTTGAATCCAACTTTGATCCAACCAGTAAGGCCTTGACGTGCACCGCCGAAGGTGAATTCTTCTTCACGGGTTGCGCGCATCATCACTGGACGATTAATTTTTTGGGAAAGTTTCGCCGGAACAGCATAGACAGGGATTGACCCTGCTCGAGCGCGTTGACCAAAACCACCACCGGTTGCTGCGTTAACGAAGACTAAGTCTTCTTTTGGTACACCTATAATACCGGCAATACCATCAGCAAAAGCAGTTAGGCTTTGCGATCCACCGTGCAGGTATAGCTTGCCGTCTTCCCAATAAGCTAATGCACTGCGTGGTTCCATCGAATGGTGTGGATAACCTGCGTTGGTGAAGGTTCCTTCATAAACATAAGATGATTCACCAAAAGCCGCATCAAGATCACCATATTCGACAGTCTGCTGCGGTTCCGCTGTTGGTTCGTTACCAGCGCGAAAACTTGCTACTTGGTCAGCGGTCCACTTCTCTTCAGCGAATCCCTGACGGAAAACAAACGTGTTGCCGCCATTATAAGCGTCGGCACCACCTGGCTGTAAGCTGTCTAAGGGGTCAAGAACGAAAGGGAGTCTTTCGAAAGTAACAGAAATTTGCGCGATGGCAGACTCTGCAGTTTTTTCGTCCACTGCCGCTAGTGCAAGAATTGGCTCACCGACCAAAGTGGGCTCGTTAGTGAGAATTTTCAGACCAGTGCTTTGTGGCTCCCCATCTGGATAAACATCATCCGCTGTGAGTATGCCAATTACACCATCCATCGCCAGCGCCGCTGACGCATCTATGTCCAATACCCGTGCGTGAGGAATTGGACTTGTTAGTAAGCGTGCATAGACCATACCCTCGCGAGTGTAATCTTCTGCATACTTAATCCTACCAGTGACCTTACCCGGCACATCTGGTGGAGTAAAATCTTTGCCAATATGCATATATGCCATGATAATTATCCTATTAATTCGGTAGCGCGCATAACGCCGTCGAGGTAAGAGTCATAAGATCCACAGCGACATATGTTGCCAGACATGGCGTGTCGTGCTTCTTCTCGGCTTGGATTAGGATTAGCGCGCAACAAACCTACTGCTGACATTACTTGTCCTGGTGTGCAGTAACCGCACTGTGGGGAAAGTTCTTCCACAAAAGCCTGCTGCACTGGATGCAAATCGCCGTTCGCACTTTCGAGACCTTCCACGGTCTCAATGCGCCCATTTTTCATAGAATGAGTGAGCACTGAACAAGCGTAAGTAGTTACGTCATCAACTAACACTGTGCAGGCACCGCACTCACCACGGTTACATCCGAGTTTAGTTCCTGTTAAGCCAAGCTTATAACGCAACGTTGATGCCAAAGTTTCCTGTGGCTCAACGTCAACGCTGCGAACTTGACCATTTACATTGATTCGGACCAGACGCTCAACAAATCCTGAAGGGCGTTCTTGGCCAGTTGCCGAGTACCAAGCTGCAGTACTCGTGGCAGCCGCACCAGAGGCAATTACCCCTTTGATGAAGCGTCTACGGGTTAGTTTTTGATTCACGGGTTCGTCGCCTCCTTTAATAGGCTTTTTAAATCGGTTTTTGTAAAAAATATTCGTAAAACTGTTAATTCTTTTTTATTAATATTGCTCGCTACAAATCTAAATGAGAATCGTTTGCAATTAGCCTTTTTTTCTGTTAAGTCGCATCTGTATGTAGACTAAATCACCTACCCTTTTTAATCAAGCAAGCAACTTGCGCGGATGGCTCGTGTTTTGGCCGTTTCAGCGTAATCGCGGGAACACAAAAAAGATCGCCAAATCCGCTCATGATTGAGCAATTTTTACTGACAAGCTCAATCGTAATTAATGGTAAGAATCTTTCCAGATTCTGATTAGAAAATTGCTGAATTTAGAATATTTAATGAAAAAAATGGTTGCACTCTACATCTTAAAATTCCTATCTAATGGAATTTAAAAATGACAGTTTGTTTTCAATTTCTTTAGTACCAATTAGTCTATAAGCGACTAAAAATCAGCCACTTAGTTAGTCGAGGGTTGTGCGGAAAGCCGCGTAAACCTTGACATATCCTGTCGTGATGTTATTTTGTCCGGCTCTCTATTTTGAGCTCAACTAAGCACAAAATTTGGAGTGAGAAACAAGTTATTCGCCAAGTCCTATCAGGCAAGATTCAGCAGCGTTACGCCTACCAACCCGAGGGGCAATGCCATTACCGGGGAGGTAAATACTGGATGAAAATTCGAGTTTGCAGCATGGCTAAACAGGAAGAACTGGATCACGAAACAAGTGTGAGACTCTTAGCATAATGAACGACATGAAAAAATTGCCGTTGAAGTTTGGTTTTCCCGAAAAGACCGGACTCTACGATCCTTCCATGGAGAAAGATTCCTGTGGTGTAGGCTTTGTCGCCAATATTAAGGGTCAACCCAGCCACCAAATCATGCTGGATGCGTACCACTTGAATTCTAGAATGGATCACCGCGGTGGCTGCGGTTTCGAAGCAAATACCGGCGACGGCGCCGGCATTCTCATAGCCTTACCCCACGACTTCTTCCAGAAGACCGCGAAAGAAGCCTTCAATGCTGAAATTAACCCTGGTCAATACGCTGTGGGCAATATTTTTCTACCCCAGATAGAGGAAGAAAGGGACCGATGCCAGGACGCCATAAGCAAAATTATTAAGGAAGAGGGACAGCAATTGCTGGGTTGGCGTGAAGTCCCAATGAACGCCGACGCGGCCGATGTTGGCCCGGCTGCGCGTATGGCTCAACCATTTATCACTCAATTATTCATCGCTGCAGCAAATGGCCTCGCTCATGATCAATTTGAGCGAGTCATCTATATCATCCGAAAACGATTTACCCACTTGCTGCGCAATGACGAATCATTGACGGAGAGAAAACAAGTTTATGCCTGCAGCCTTTCAACTAAAGTAATTGTTTATAAAGGCATGCTTACGCCAGGGCAGTTGTTTCCTTTTTATAATGACCTAACCAACAAAGATTTTGCGACTCACTTAGCTATGGTGCATTCACGTTTTAGCACTAACACTTTCCCGTCCTGGGATCGTGCGCAACCGAATCGCTTTATGAGTCATAACGGTGAAATTAATACTTTGCGTGGCAACGTTAACGCCATGGTCGCACGCCAGGGAAAAGTCGCAACTGATGTCTTTGGCGATAAACTCGGCAATATTTTCCCAGTGATTGATGGCGACCTCTCCGATTCAGGTAGCTTCGATGCAGTTTTGGAATTCTTACTACTCTCTGGCCGATCCCTCGCGGAAGCAACCATGATGATGATTCCTGAAGCTTGGCAATCCGACGTCAATATGGCGCAGGGAAAGAAAGATTTTTATGAATACCACTCTGCACTAATGGAACCCTGGGATGGGCCAGCCTCGATTGTGTTTTCTGATGGTCAATATATTGGAGCCGTGCTTGATCGCAATGGGCTCAGACCAAGTCGTTATTACATTACCCATGATGACAAATGCATCATGGCTTCTGAAGTAGGGGTCATCGAGGTCGACCCTGCTAATGTGAAAGAAAAAGGTCGTCTACAACCGGGCAGAATGTTTCTACTGGATTTCGATCAGGGTCGCTTAGTTCCTGATGAAGAACTGAAACAAATTATTTGTAACAAACGACCCTATGGCGAATGGATAAGTGATCAAAAAGTTTCCTTAAATAATATAACCTCTAGCAATACTGTTCATTCATTAGATTCAAACAACACCTTGCGTCGCATGCAAGCGTTCGGCTACACCACTGAAACTATGCAGTTCATGCTTATTCCTCTGGTTACAGAAGCGAGGGATCCACTGGGCTCCATGGGGAATGATTCTGCGCTAGCTTGTTTGTCCGACAAGCCACGCATGATCTACGACTATTTCAAACAACTCTTTGCGCAAGTAACCAATCCTCCGATTGATTCGATTCGCGAAGAAGTGGTAATGAGCCTAAGATGTTTTATTGGCCCAGAAGGAAATCTATTAGAATCTACGCCTGGCCAAGCACATCGATTAAGCCTAGAACATCCGATTTTATCTAACCAACAATTAGCTGACATAAAGTATATGGATTACCAGGGAATGCGCTCCCAAGAAATTGACATTACTTTCCCTGCAGCGGAAGACCGTGGATATGCCAATGCCATCGATCGAATCTGCATTGAAGCAACTCAAGCGATCGCTGCCGGCTATTCATTTATAGTTCTTACCGATCGTCTTACTTCTAAAGCTCATATTCCACTCAGTGCGCTTATTGCTTGTGGTGCCGTGCATCATCACTTAGTTCAGCAAGAACAGCGCGCGCAGATTGGTATTATTTTAGAAACCGGCGAGGCAAGAGAAGTTCACCATCATTGTTTGCTAACCGGTTATGGTGCAGATGCGATCAATCCTTATCTAGCCTTTGAAGCCCTATGGCAAGCCAACAAGGAAGGCTTGTTAGGTAATAAATACTCTGGTGAAGACATGTTAGTTGCAGCCTACAAGAAAGGCGTATCTAAAGGTATGCTCAAAGTGATGGCCAAGATGGGCATCTCTACTTTGCAGTCATATAAAGGTGCGCAAATTTTCGAAGCGGTTGGTCTGGCAGATGAGATTATCAATAGATGTTTTGTGGGGACCGCTAGTCGTGTTCAAGGTGTTAACTTCGATGTGCTAATTGAAGAGTCGAATCGTCGTCATAGTATTGGATTCCCAGCCAAAGAAAGTGAGCTCATTCCGGTTCTGAATAACCCCGGTGACTTTCACTGGCGCATCGGCGGCGACATGCATATGTGGAATCCGAATAGTATTTTCAACTTGCAAGTAGCAGCGCGTAATAACAATATCGAGGCCTATGACGCCTTTGCCAAACATACTAATGAAGAGGCGACCCGTCACTGCGCGTTTCGAGGGTTACTAAATTTTCGTACTGATATTAATAAAACCATCTCTATTAATGATGTAGAGCCTGCAAGCGAAATTGTAAAACGCTTTGCAACCGGCGCTATGAGCTTTGGGTCAATCTCCGAGGAAAGTCACGAATCTCTGGCGATCGCAATGAATCGGCTCGGTGGGAAATCAAACACTGGCGAAGGCGGTGAAGATCCTGCGCGATTTGATCCGTTGCCCAATGGAGATTCTAAGCGATCTGCGATTAAACAAGTGGCGTCCGGTAGATTTGGAGTTACGGCTTGGTATCTAACCAATGCTGACGAGTTACAGATTAAGATTGCACAAGGCGCGAAGCCTGGCGAAGGCGGCGAGCTTCCGGGTGGCAAGGTGGATGAAAACATTGCACGCATTCGCCATTCCACTCCTGGCGTAGGACTTATAAGCCCACCTCCACATCATGATATTTACTCCATCGAAGATATTGCCCAACTTATTCATGATCTAAAGAATGCAAATCGCGAAGCGCGCATTAGCGTAAAACTTGTTTCTGAGATTGGTGTCGGAACTATTGCTGCGGGTGTAACCAAAGCGAAAACAGATCACTTGGTGATTTCCGGCCATGATGGCGGTACCGGTGCATCACCTTTAACATCAATAAAACACGCAGGACTGCCATGGGAGCTTGGTATCGCTGAAACTCACCAGACTTTAGTAATGAATAATCTAAGGTCACGAGTCGTACTACAAACTGATGGCCAACTAAAAACTGGCCGCGATATTGCCATAGCAACATTGTTAGGTGCGGAAGAATATGGTTTTGCAACCGCCCCTTTAATTACGCTTGGCTGCATAATGATGCGTAAGTGCCATCTGAATACTTGCCCGGTAGGTATCGCCACACAAGATCCAGAATTGCGTAAAAAATTTAAAGGTAAGCCTGAGCATGTAGTCAACTATTTATTCATGGTGGCCGAAGAAATGCGCAATATCATGGCGGAAATAGGGGTAAAAACAATCAATGAGATGATAGGCCGTGTTGATTTATTGGATACCAATGATGCGATAGAGCATTGGAAAGCTAGTGGCTTAGATTTAAGTTCGATGCTAGAACCGGCACAAGTAATTTTTAATGACACAGAGTTTTTTTGTAGTAAGGCGCAAGACCATGGTTTAGACAAAGCCTTGGACAATGAATTAATTCGATTAGCACAACCCGCATTGGAGTCTGGCAAAAAAGTTTTCATTGAGCATGAAATTATTAACACCAATCGTGTTGTAGGCACCATGCTCTCTAATGAAGTAGCGAAGAAGTGGAAGGCAGAAATGCTGCCGGATGACACAATCAATATTAAATTGACTGGATCGGCTGGCCAATCACTTGGCGCCTGGCTAGCTAAGGGCGTAACCCTCACGGTCGAAGGTGATGCCAACGATTATGTGGGCAAAGGCTTATCCGGCGGTAAAATTATAATCTACCCACCAAAACAAAGTTCTTTTAAAGCGGAAGAGAACATCATTGCAGGCAATGTTATCTTGTATGGAGCGACTAGTGGAGAAGCCTATATTCGTGGAATCGCCGCCGAACGTTTCGCTGTGCGAAACAGTGGCGCAAGTGCAGTTATAGAAGGAATTGGTGATCACGGATGTGAATATATGACTGGCGGTTGTGTTGTCGTTTTGGGTAAAACTGGCCGTAACTTCGGTGCTGGCATGAGTGGTGGCAACGCATTTGTATGGGACCCAGAGGGCGCATTCCCCAAACAATGCAATAAGGAAACTTTTGAATTGGAATCTGTCTCTGCAGCTAATGACATATTGCGGTTAAAATCGCTAATTAAAAGTCATTTTGATTACACCGGTTCAACAGTTGCTAAATCAGTATTGGATGATTGGGAATCAGCATTGGAGCAATTTGTAAAAGTTATGCCTACGGATTACAAACGCGTTTTGGAAGAGCAGGCGGCAGCTACGGCCGCATAAACGCATCGATCGAGATTTAGAAGAGAAAGTAGGATTAAAGATGGGCAAGCCCACTGGATTTAAGGAATTTGAACGCAAGACCGAGCCTTATCGCGATGCGATGGAGCGTTTGATTGATTTCAAAGAAATCTACACAGATCACCATGAAGAACATCTCGCCAATCAAGGCGCGCGCTGCATGGATTGTGGTGTTCCTTTCTGCCAATCTGAAGAAGGTTGCCCGGTTTATAATCTGATTCCCGAATGGAACGATCTGGTATACAACAAGCGCTGGCAGGAAGCTTTAGATCGTTTACACAAAACTAATAATTTCCCTGAGTTTACAGGTCGGGTTTGTCCAGCTCCTTGTGAAGGCGCCTGCGTATTAGGAATTCATGAACCTGCTGTCACTATTAAGAACATCGAGTGCGCAATCGCCGACAAAGGCTTCGAAGAAGGTTGGATCGTTGCGAAGCCACCACATTTTCGCTCGGGGAAAACAGTCGCTGTTGTGGGGTCGGGTCCTACTGGACTGGCTGCTGCTGCGCAACTCAATATGGCGGGGCATGAAGTCACTGTCTATGAGCGTGATGATCGCGTTGGTGGACTATTGATGTACGGTATTCCAAATATGAAATTGGATAAAGGCGTAGTCGATAGACGGGTTAATCTATTAAAGGATGAAGGCATTAATTTCATCGTTAATGCTGACGTAGGTGGAAATGGAGACAATGCAATTGCGACTGATCAGCTACTTAAGGATTTTGACGCGATTCTACTTGCGACTGGCGCCACTAGTCCTCGTGATTTACCAATTCCAGGGCGTGAAGGCGACGGTGTGCACTTCGCGATGGAATTCTTGCTTAAGAATACTAAGAGCCTTTTAGATTCAAACCTAGAAAATGATGATTATATTGACGCCAAAGACAAAAAAGTTATTGTTATCGGGGGCGGTGACACCGGCACTGACTGCATAGGCACATCTTTGCGTCATGGTTGCAAGTCGTTAGTGAATTTCGAAATAATGCCTAAACCACCGGAAGATCGAAGCGATAATAATCCATGGCCTACCTGGCCTTTAATCTTTCGCGTGGACTATGGTCACGAAGAAGCAGCCGCACGAGATGGCCAGGACCCGAGAGTTTATTCGATTTCGGGTAAGGAATTTGTTCGGAATGATTCAGGCAAGCTCCTTGGCATTAACACAATCGGAGTTGATTCTGAATTCCAGCCTGTCGAAGGAACAGAAAAATTCTGGGAGGCTGATCTAATATTTCTCTCAATGGGCTTTCTTGGCCCAGAACATTATGTAAGTGAACCATTTGGCCTGGAGCTAGATCTGCGTTCCAACTACAAAGCTGACTATGGGAGTTTTCTTACATCTCACGAGAAAATTTTCGCTGCTGGCGACTGCCGTCGTGGGCAATCATTAGTTGTTCGTGCCATTGACGAAGGTCGATTGGTTGCTGACAACATAAACAAATTTTTAGAAATCTAAATACTTACCAAATAATACTGGGCCTTACAAAAAAACTCCCTGCAGCTGTTCGTTTTCCTCTGCCTCTTTGCCGGATCGCTCCCTATGGAAGTCCTATGGGATAGGGGTGATAGCGATTGATCCAAAAATCTTAATGCTAAGTCAATATTGAATGTAGGTACTGAGACCTAACAGATCCTGGCACTGGATAGCCCCATCGATTGGAGAGCCTTATCAATCTCATCGAGTATCAATGGATCTTCAATGGTTGCTGGCATCCGATATTCTTCATTGTCGGCGATTTTCTGCATGGTCCCACGCAAAATTTTACCAGATCGAGTTTTAGGCAGGCGGTCGACAATGACAGCTTGCTTAAAAGATGCGACTGGGCCTATCTGGTCCCGCACTAATTTTACGCATTCCGCAACGATTTCTTCGACCTCCTTTAGTGCACCTGATTTCAATACGAGAAAACCAACGGGCAATTGACCTTTGAGTTGATCTGCCACGCCAATCACTGCACTCTCAGCTACGTCAGGGTGGCCGGTTAAGACCTCTTCCATTCCTCCTGTTGATAATCGATGGCCTGCAACATTAATAATGTCATCGGTACGACTCATAACGAAAACATAACCATCTTCATCAATGAAACCGGCGTCAGCAGTTTTGTAATAGCCTGGAAACTCTGCAAAGTAACTTTCGATGAATCGGTCTGGCGCCTTCCAAAGAGTCAGCATAGAGCCTGGAGGCATAGGTAACTTGCCACAAAGTGCCCCAACTTCGCCTGCAGGAAGTGGATTACATTGCTCATCTAGAACATCAAGCTCCCAACCTGGCGCAGGCTTCGTTGGCGAACCAGCTTTTACCGGCATCATTCCATATCCCATGCAGTTTGCTGCAATTGACCAGCCAGTCTCTGTTTGCCACCAATGATCTATGACTGGCCTGCTCAATTTTTCCTGAGCCCAGAACAGTGTATCAGGATCAGTTCGTTCACCCGCAAGAAACAAAATTTCGAAATTGCTTAAATCATACTGCTGCAATAGTTTGGCATCTGGATCTTCTTTCTTGATAGCACGAAAAGCAGTAGGCGCCGTAAACATTGCCTTCACTTTATGCTCAGCAATAACTCGCCAGAACACCCCCGCATCCGGCGTGCCAACGGGTTTGCCCTCGAACAAAATCGTAGTGCACCCTTTTAGCAGCGGCCCATAGACAATATAGGAGTGACCTACTACCCATCCTACATCGGAGGCAGCCCAATACACATCACCTGCTTCGACATTGTAAATGGATTTCATTGTCCAATTTAGCGCAACCGCATGGCCGCCATTATCTCGAACAACACCCTTCGGAACGCCAGTCGTACCTGATGTGTAGAGTATGTACAAAGGGTCTGTCGATTTGAGTGCTACGCAACCTACTGGCAATGCGGTTGCCATCGCCGATTCCCAATTAATATCTCTGCCTTCAATAAGTTTAGCTTCTGCTTCGGGTCGTTGTGCCACAATTACTGATGATGGTTTATGGGTTGCGAGATCTATCGCTCCATTTAAAAGTGGCATATAGGGGATAATGCGATTTACTTCGATACCACAAGAAGCAGTTACGATTACTTTTGGTTTTGCATCATCGATGCGCACAGCTAATTCATTCGAAGCGAATCCTCCGAAAACAACACCATGGATTGCTCCAATCCGAGCACATGCCAACATGGCTATTACAGTCTCTGGAATCATAGGCATGTAAATAATGACTCGATCGCCCTTCTTTACATCGAGAGATTTAAGCACTCCTGCAAACTTCGCGGTTTTATCCTGAAGTTCAGAAAAAGAAACTTTCTTGACGGTATTACCAGTCACTGGGCTGTCATAGATAAGAGCTGTAACATCGCCACGACCAGCTTTTACATGTCGATCTACTGCGTTAAAGCAAGTATTTAACTCCCCATCGACGAACCAGCGCCCGTGAGGACTTACACTAGTATCTAAAACAATACTGGGCTTTTTCGTCCAGTCAATCTCTTCAGCCGCAGATCCCCAAAAGGCAGCAGGCTCTTCAAGAGATAAGGCGTAGGCTTTGTTAAACGCATCGCTGCTATCTGATGACATTTGTTTCTCCTAATTCTTAATACAAGAAGAATATCAGATGCTCTCACGAAAAAAAGCTGCAACAAACTAGCTGAGAATTGCAACTATTGAGAAACATGAGGCTTTGAAATACTTGAAGCAGGAAGTGTGGCACATATGACAACTAGTAGGAGCTGCTGCGTCTCATTCCAACTAAGCACTAGATGATCGGTTTCTCTTCACTATTACTTGTTGTGGTGTGAATATCTAAGCCGCAGTGTAGGCATTTTCGCGACATCAAATTTAATAATATGGATTTTACATAAAACTGCCGCGAGCACGCTGGACATTTTCGTCGAGCCATGTCCAACCAAAAAGCCGCACACAAGCTAAAATAGAAAAACATGAACAGATCTACAGGCTGTCGATTACTAAGTAAAATCCAGACGGTGGATATGTAAACTGGTAATGTCCATAGACAAACAATGAGCCGAATACGTGCTCGAAAGATTTTTTTCAGCGGAATACTGAAGTTGGGCCTTTTAGCAAGATCTGGGGTAATTTTAGAATCACCAGCATTTTCTCGTTGCGGTTTTTGTGAATTCATAATTGACCGACGGTCTCTCTTGATTAGTTCTGATCCAAAGTAGTTTTTACGAGGGTCATATTAAACGGTCCGAATGGAACTCTACCAATGAAATATGTAATAAGCACTGCAACGGAATACAAAATTGGGCTTTCCATTCTTCTTCCCGTTAAACTGAGTATCGCTCAATTATGTTACTGATAGCCTTGAGCTTGGAGACGGAAAAGTGTGGCATAGTGACCTTCGTTATTCAGTAACTCACTATGGCTTCCTTCTTCCTGTATCTCACCTTTTTCTAAAACGATTATATGGTCAGCCCTGCGAACCGTAGAAAAGCGATGAGAGATAATTATTGAAATCTTGTTGTCAGTAAGATCGCCGAAATGGCTAAAAATTTCAGCCTCTGCTTTAGCATCAATTGCTGCGGTTGGTTCATCCAATATGAGGATGTCGGCTTTACTGCGCATGAAGGCTCGAGACAAAGCTATCTTCTGCCACTGTCCGCCTGAAAGTTCTTTGCCATCTTTAAACCATGTACCCAACTGAGTTTTATAAGATCTTGGCAAATCTCTAACAAAAACGTCAGCCATCCCTTTCTTTGCCGCCTCCTCTATTAAAGGGTCTGTTTCAATTTCATCGACATCGCCTATGCCTATATTTTCACCCACGATTAACTGATAACGCGCAAAGTCCTGAAATATCACGCCGATCTTTTGTCTTAATGTTTCTATGTCCCATTCTTTGAGCTCTAGCCCTTCCAGAAATATTTTCCCTTTGCTTGGCGAGTAAAGACGAGTTAACAACTTTATAAGAGTAGTTTTACCACTTCCGTTTTCTCCAACAATCGCCAATGATTCCCCAGGCTTAATATGTAATGAGACTTCATTTAATGCAGGTATCTCACTTCCTGGGTAAGAGAAACTCACATCTTCAAATCGAATACCATCATCTCGATCAAATCCCGAAGTTTTAGTACCCGTTTGTTCCGGAACTTTGTGTTCTAAATACTCAGTAAGGTTTGATAAATAAAGATTATCTTCATACATGCCATTAATCGCAGTAAGACTGTTGGTGACTGCATTCTGCCCTAATCGGAACTGCGCGATGTACATCGTCATTTGTCCAATAGTAATAGCGCCCGCAATCGTAGCGAAACCAACCCAACCATAAGCAAAGTAGAAAGCAGAACTAGCGAGCAGTCCTAGCACATAACCCCAGAACCCTCTTCGAAGCACAAGGTTTCTATCTTCTTTATACATACTCCGAAAAATATCCACATAGCGTTTTAGGAAAAGCTTGCCCAGCTGTAAGAGTTTTACTTCTTTAACACCATCTTCTCTGGTTAACACCATTTCTAAATAAATCTGCATCCGCCGTTCTGCAGAACGGCGTCGGTGAATCCGAAAGGCTTCACCTGAAAATTTTGCTTCGGCAAGAAACGCAGGGACTCCTGCAACAGCTAGCAGAGCAACTGCCCAAACTGAAAATTGAAAAAGAAAAATACCGATAGTAATTAATGCAATTAAGTCCCTGAGAAGATCAAAGGTTTTAATGACTAGTGAAAGTGGACGGCTTGATGCTTCTCTTCTCGCGCGCACTAGCTTGTCATAGTACTCAGCATCTTCGAAATGTGCTAACTCCAACGTTAAAGCCTTTTCTAAAATCATTACGTTAATCTTATTTCCGAGCAACACCCGAAGAATTGATTGACAGATAGTATTCAGGCGTTGAGCTCCTGTAATGAGAACAACTAGTCCCAATTCTAGAAATACATAGAATAAAACATCATCGCGGGCTTGTTCAGCGGCTGCGCTATCTTGCTGAAATGCGGATGCCACTGCGTCGACGAATAGTCCCCCCACCGACGCGATAGCAGCTGGTAGAACTCCAGAAACAAGCGTAGAGAAAGCCATCGCCAGAGTAAGTGCGGCGCTAGTGCTCCAAACGATTTCAAGTGCAACACGGCTGTATTGAAAAACAGAAAAAAACTTTCGTACCGAGTTTGGCGGCTCTTGATTGTTAACTTGATCGATCAATGCATTCTCATTCGTTGGTTGTCATAAAGACAGAAGCAAAGTGTGGACAAAAACATACTGAGCACTTCATAAAAAAAGAGGAGAGAAGTCTAACACAACAAAAAACCCGACCATGTGAACGGCCAGGTTTTAGTAATTCAGCTAATTCAGCTAATTCAGACTTCGACAAGCGGCACCTCAGTAGCGGCTAAAATCAAGCAAAGTTGTTTTAGGAGTTGAAGAGGGCTGTTATGAAAGTTTTAGTGGAGACGCTTGACTAGTTTAAGTTCTTCCTCGAAAAATTCCTTCACCTGAAGGAGCTGAGTTTTGTCTTTCTCGCTTTCCATTAGTGGCATGTGCTGTTCAATATCATTGAGGATATTTGTAATACTTCCTGTGTCCAGACGTACTTAGATCCAGATCGAAAGGGAATTTTGTTTCCTTAGTCATGCCAAATACCGCTCCATACTGCTGGAATGCCCTAATTTAGGGTAGTCAACGTTTGCAAGAAATAGTATCGACTGACATTAAGAAATCTCCATAAGAAATTATAAAATAAGGAATTTTTATATATTTATAATTCAATAATTTATATGAACATCGTAAACTTTATGCGGTTAATATACAGATTTACGCTATCCCAAGAATTTAGTGAAACCTGATTAGATGATTAGTCCTAAGACACCAAAAAAATCCCACTGAGCAACTTACAACAAAAAGAAAGAGCAAAATAACAATGCAGCCAGACGAAGATAAGTCTCAACAACAACACTACCATCACGGAAATGTGAAAAAATCGCTCATCGATGCAGCAATGAAGCTCATCGATTCTAATGAAGTTGAATTGCTTTCGCTGAGAAACTTAGCCAAAGAAGTGGGTGTAACTCCATCGGCGGTATACAACCATTTTCCAAATAAAATTGCTTTGATGTTGGCAATTAAGATTCGTCTCTATGATGAGTTCAATAAGTTTTTCGAAAGTAGATATAACCATACTAATGACCCAGAACAAGATTTGTTAAAGGTTTGTATGGTGTATTATTATTTCTCTCAGGATTATCCCTCGCGCTTCCAGTTCCTATTTAGTTACATCTTTCCTATGGAATGGTCGACCCCTAAAATGGTAGAGCTTTCTTGTCGCACCCTAGTGCGGATAAGAAACCTCATCCCAGAAATTTATGACAAGTACAAAGTACCTGTTTCTGATGAGAAAGTAGTTAATACTTCTTTGTTGGTTTGGGCCCAATTGCATGGATTGGTTGCCCTAAAAAAGTCTGGTTCCATTAAAGCCGCTGTTGCCTTTCAGGACTGGCCGGAGGCCTGCTCACTAGTTAATCATGAACAAGTGGAGGGACTTATTCGTAACCACTTGAAGATGACCGTAAACGGAATATTGAATACGCTGCACGGTGAGAGCCACCACTAACTACCAATCCAGCCCCATGGCTCTTCTTGCCAGGTGGTTTTTCACTACAGATAGATTGTCCACACCGGTCATACCAATGTTGCGTAGCCACCGAACTGGCAATGCCTGTTCTGCAAACAAATGTTTAAACCCTTCCATCATCCACATCATGCCTAAATTTTGGCCGATTCGTTTGCGTTGATATCGGTTCAATACCATTAAGTCATTTAACTCTCTGCCGATCTCCCTTCCATGTAAAAGTTCGTTAGCAAGTGTGGCAGCATCCATGAAGCCAAGGTTTACCCCCTGCCCTGCCAAAGGATGAATGCTATGGGCAGCATCACCAATTAGAACGACATTGTGCTTTACATAATCGACAGCATGGCGCTGCCTTAAGGGGAATGCAAAACGCTTATCACACCATTCTATTGTCCCTAAACGAGACTCTATAGATCGACCTAACTCGAGACAGAATGCTTCATCGTTAAGAGAAATGAGTTCTTCTGTTCGATCTGGAATTGAAGACCAAACGATAGAACAATGATTTTGTTCACTATCATTTGCGTTTATGCTCAGTGGTAGAAAGGCTAATGGACCGGTCTCGATAAACCTTTGCAGAGCTGTTAGTTGATGTTTTTTTTCAGTTTTTACAGTGGTAACAATCGCGTGATGATCGTAATTCCATTCCCGTGTATCAAATTCACCGAGTTCGCGGACCTTTGAGTTTGCACCATCTGCTGCGATTATCAGCCTTGTTACAACAGTGGTTCCACACTCAGTAGTTAAAGTAGAGCCGCTATCATTAATTTCTAATTTATCAATACTAAATGGCGCTAGCACCGTAAGATTTTCCTGGTGCACTATTTTTTTATAAAGTGCAGCCGTTAAAACGGAATTCTCTACAATTGTTCCCAATTCTGCTTGGTTAAGCGCGCTAGATGAAAAGCTGATACTGCCAGTTCCATCTGCATCCCAAACATGCATATTTTGATAATCACAACATCGAACTGCTTGGATATCCTTCCACAAATCCAGTTCTTCAAAAATTCTTTTAGTGGCCGAAGTAAGTGCGCTTACTCGAGGATCGAATTTTGAAGTCTCCAGCTGTAGGCTAAACTGATCTTCGTCAAATTTAAGGCGGTCTATCAGCGCTATGCGCAAAGACATGCTGCGCAGCAGGGATGCCATAGTGGCACCGACCATACCGCCGCCTACTATTACGATGTCAAACTCAAGATTTTGATCAGATGTCATAGGCCCTTATTATAAGCGTCAGAGCTCGAAGTCCCTAACTTCAAATTGTTTCACGGTGGCAGGATTGTTGGTAGACTGCTGCGCTCAGTTGAAACAATCACCGCCAGGAGAAGATGTATTATGAGCAATGTTGTCAGCACAGATCAATTGAACGATTACATTGGCAAAGAAGTAGGTCTTACGGACTGGTTTGAAGTGGACCAAGAACGCATTAATAACTTCGCTGAGGCAACAGGTGACTTCCAGTACATCCACATTGATGAAGAGCGTGCTGCTCAGACTCCTTTTGGTGCCACAATTGCACACGGTTTCTTAACACTATCGTTATTAAGCAAGTTGAGTTCCATGGGCGGCGGACTAAAAATTGCAGATTCTGTGATGGGCATTAATTACGGCTTGGATAAAGTGCGATTTGTAAACCCGGTTAAGGTTAACAACAAAATTCGCGCTAGGTTTGAATTAGTCAGCGCAGAAGAAAAAAAACCAAAACACTATCTGCTTAAGCACAATGTTACGGTTGAAATAGAAGGCGAAGATAAGCCTGCACTAATCGCAGAATGGTTAGGTATGAGTGTAGTTGCCTAACTCACATGTTTTTGTAACAGATTGAAAATTAACAGTAAACGTTTAAACCAAGAGATAAGGCAACAATTGATGAAGCGGATTTTCCTTTCCCTACTTGCATTTCTTCCCCTAATGACCGCCTGCATGGGAGAGCGGCCCAGGAACATCGGCGTACAAGAAGGCCGACTTGCAGCATGCCCCGACTCCCCTAATTGCGTATCGAGCTTTGAGACTAACGACGAGCATGGCATAGAGCCAATTGCTGCAACTCTCGATCAGATTGAACAGGTTTTGGTTGAGCTAGAAGAAGCAAACATCGTCGGCGAGTCAGAAAATTATCTCTACGCAGAATTCACTAGCCGTCTAATGCGTTATATTGACGATGTCGAATTTCTCTACGACGCGGAGGCTAGAATCACTCACGTCAGATCTGCGTCGCGCATAGGCCAAAGTGACTTTGGCGTAAACCGAGATCGAATTGAAAAAATCCGCGAATCAGTTCGTTAAACCTTTCTATTTAAGCCCATCGCCTGTTCAGTAAAACGTTTTCTTACCGCCGGGATCAACTCCAAAGACAGTAATCCGAATTTGCGAGCAGCAATTCTTGCAAGTTTTTTACTGGAGAATAATTTGGTGAGAACATCAGTAAAACTGATTACCTTTTGTTGATCGAATTTTTGGGAATTCACATAAGTCTGCAATGTTTGCATGCTACCAAAGGACTGCTGATTTTTGCTCGCAGTTTTTAGGGTTGTGACCAAGGCACCAATGTCTCGCAAAGCGAGATTCAGGCCTTGTCCTGCGACTGGATGCAAAGTATGAGCGACATTACCTAATAAAACCAGACCTGGTCTTATCTGTTCTTTTGCTATAGAAAGACTTAGCGGAAAGCAGAATTTTTCGCCAATACTAGTGAGCTTTCCCAAACGATTGCCAAAACTAGCTTGCAGGTTAGAGAGTAGCGCGCTTTCACTAAGCCCCATAAGGTTTTCGCTTTCCCCTTCTGCTGCAGTCCATACCAAAGAGCAACGATTCTCTCCTTCAAATTCTCTTAAAGGAAGAACTGCTAAAGGACCATTTTCAGTAAAGCGTTCAAATGCTATGTTGTTGTGAGGTTCTTCAAATGTGATATTGGTAATGATTGCATGTTGTTGGTAACTTTCTTTAGACTGCTCAATTCCTAATTGCTTACAAATCGGTGAGCGCCCACCGTCTGCAAGCACCACTAAATTTGCACTCACATTGAAGCGCTTGCTTTCGGTGGAAATTGATAAATCCATCCCACCCGGTGTGGGTGAAATCTGCTGAATGCTTGCGGGTATTAGGAAATCGATATGATTGGATACCTTTAGCTTTTCATTTAGCACCGCACCCAGGTCTGCATTTTCAACAACATATCCCAGGGCCTCCACACCCAATTCTTCGCGAGTTAGCTGCGCTGAACCAAACCTACCCTTATCAGAAACATGGATTTCATGAATTGCTGAAACTAGAGGTTCAAGAATTCTCCAGAGATTCAATGCCTCAAGAATTTGACGCGAACCGAAAGAAAGTGCAGTAGACCTCGCATCGAAACTCGGTTGTAGAAATTTATCCGATAACGGCGCCGAAGCCTCTACAACAAGTATCGATGGACAGGTTACACCGAATGACTGACTTAAAGCATAGGCAAAGCTTGCGCCGACCATGCCACCCCCAACTATTACAATCTCATAGCTGTTATCAGGAGAAGTGATATCCATAGTGTAAAACTTAAACTGCGGCGGTCGACATGAAAGATTCTATTTCTTGGACAGTCTTTGGGATACCTGTGCTAAGAATTTTATTACCTGATTTCGTCACTAGCACATCATCTTCAATACGAATTCCGATACCCCTCCACTTTTTTGCAACCTTTGTATTATTCGGTGAGATATAAATTCCTGGTTCAATTGTGGTTACCATACCAGGTTCAAGCAATCGCCAACGGTCATCGATTTTGTAGTCACCGACATCATGAACATCCATTCCTATCCAATGCCCAACGCGGTGCATATAAAAATCTTTATAAGCTTCACTTTTGATTAACTGTGCAGGCCGACCTTTCAACAAACCTAGCTTAACTAGCCCCTTTGTGATAACTCTAACCGATGCATTATGGGGTGCATCCCACTGTGCTCCTGGCTTTACTTCGGCAATTGCAGCCTTTTGAGATTCCAGGACGATTTCATAAATTGCTTTCTGCTCTGGAGTAAATTTTCCACTGGCGGGAAATGTGCGAGTAATATCAGAAGCATAATATTGATACTCACATCCTGCATCTATGAGCACCATGTCTCCATCTTTAACTTTGGCATTGTTGCTGTCGTAATGGAGGATACATGCATTATCACCAGAACCAACAATAGAAACATAGGCTGGCGCACGGCTTCCATTGCGAGTAAATGCGTAAAGTAATTCAGCTTCAAGTTCATATTCCATTACTCCAGGCTTGCAGTGAGCCATGGCTGCTCTATGGCCCTCGGCAGATATTTTTGCTGCCTTCTCCATTAATTTAATTTCTGTAGAGCTTTTATGTAATCGCAATTCATGAAGTAAATGATCAACAACCTGAAATTCACTGGGAGGATGAGATCCTATTTTCGCTTTGCTACGAATCACCCTGACCCATTCCATAACACAATTATCGAAATCATCATCTTTGCCCATCGAATAGTAAACTCGATCCCTGCCTTCGATCAGACCAGTAATGATGTCATCTATGTCATCTATAGGATAAGCGTCATCGACACCTAATTCCTCTATAGCCGCATCAGGTCCTAAGATATACCCGGTCCATAACTCTTTTTCTTTGTCTTTTTCCTGACAAAAAAGTACAACTTCACCTTGTCGCCGCCTCGGAATTAACGCTAATAAAGCATTAGGTTCAGCGAATCCCGTTAGATAAAAAAAGTCGCTATTTTGACGATATTGATATTCAGCATCGTTATTCCGCACACTAGGGGGCGCAGAAGACAGCAGCGCAATGCTGTTAGATTCCATTTGCACCATCAAATCCTTTCTACGCTTGTTAAATTCCCGATTACTTATGCGCATACTGCTCCTCTTGGAAAAAAATAATAATTGCACCCGGCAGCTTGTAAGTCTTTGCTTTTATAAGACTTAAAATTAGATGGACAAGCATATAGAGGACTGGATAAGGAACCAAGCCCCAATTTTTCGATTTCCATTATTGACCGACTTTAAACTCGGCTCTATAGTTACGACACATTTAATGTAAATCCTAAACTTATGCTAATAGTCCTTTGCGGCTATTGCATTTTAGATAGTAGATTGAAGACAAAAAATGGCCGAAATTAGCGAAGATAGATTCGATACTTTGAATGACAAGGTCGATGATTTAATCAAACTTTGTGCAGAAATGAAGCGTGAAAATCAAGCACTTAAAGCTAACGAAGGTAGTTGGCGAGCTGAGCGCAAACAACTTCTGGACCGTAACCAAGAAGCTAAATCCAAATTGGAATCAATCTTGGCGCGATTGAAGGCCATGGACAATTCTTAAGTATTTATGGACTAAGATATG
>CAXYEH010000031.1:0-28487 GCA_964275945.1 uncultured Pseudomonadales bacterium | reverse complement strand
CCAACTACAATATTTGTCCAGCTCAGTGAAAAGAAATTACTGCACGGTTCCTGGAAGTATTTCAAAACCAGTCTGAAAATCTATAAGGACGGAAGCTAGCGACAACAGCACTGATGCATCTCCTTGCAACGTGCCGTAACCATCTTGTAATTGTTCTGCCAAAGTTGCCTGACCCATAATAACAGCATCCAAATCAGTGCGATCCATAGTTACAGTGGCATCAGGGTTATTCGACAAATAGCCTTCAATATTACTTAGTGTTCCTCCGCTCATTTCAACAACGAAAGTCTGCTCAGTGTCAGGGGTAATAAAATTAATTACATAGTCATTACCATCCGCCCGAGAACTATCCACCCGGGTCGCTACTGAATCCCACCATTGAGAGGTAGTCATGGCTCTAGCAAGAGGGCTTGTTCCTCTAGGAGCAACAATAGTCTGAGTACCATTGCGTAGTTCTTGTGCTGTTGCTAAAAACACATTACGCATACTCGCTGATTCATATTGATAGCCAAGTTGCTCAAACACATCTGCGAGAATTGCTTTGCCCTGCCGGTTGTCTGGTTCTGCATAGATTAGTTTGTTTAAGATTTCCATAGCTAGACGGTATTCACCAGACTCATATAATTCTTGGGCCTTAGCGACAATAGATGCAGCTCCCCCCATCATTTCTACAAACAGCGGCGCGCTGTCAGCGGGGGACAGAGGCGCGAGTGTTGCAGGATTTCCGTCCCAATAACCAAGATAACGATTAATTACTGCGCGAGAGTTATGAAATTCTGAACCATGATATTGGCGCACATTCCATTGCTGCTGCAGACTTTCAGGTACTACGTATTCATTATGAATTTCGTTAATGGTTACGCCCTGGTTTGCTAAGAATAAAACCTGATTGTTCAAGTTAGCATAGGCGTCACGTTGTGCCCGCATAACTTCCTGAATTCGATCATTACCCCAACGCGGCCAATTATGCGATGAAACCAAAACTTCCGCATCACGACCAAATCGATACAGCGCTTCATTAATTTGTTTTGACCAACTAAGAGCGTCTCGCACCAATGCGCCTCTTAATGTGTAAACATTGTGCACCGTTGCCGTTATATTTTCGGCTGCCCAAAAAACTTTCTCTTGTGGGAACCAAGTATTCATTTCTGCCGGCGCTTCCGTACCAGGCGTATTCTGAAAAATCATAGTTACACCATCAACGGTGTGTTCTTCATAATCATTCTCAATAACAAGGGTCGGCGCAATTAAACCGGTGCTGCCCGCAGCTAACCCTTTCCCAATAGCCGAATCGACGTGTCCGAAGGGGCTTGATGGTATGTTCCTGCCATATTGAAATCCGGCGCGACGGGACATCGCATTGCCGGCATACACATTTTCAGAAATGGCTTCAGCCATGAACCCTTTAGGTGCGATAATCTGAACTACACCCTCGGTAACCTGAGCCTCATCAACCACACCTCTTATGCCACCAAAATGATCGATATGTGAATGAGAATAGACTACGGCCTTCACTGGTCGTTCACCAAGATGTTGGTTGGCCAAACTCAATGCTGCATTAGCAGTTTGTGATGACAGCAAAACATCGAAGATCAACCAACCACTGTCGCCCATTACTAAAGTCATATTCGCCAGATCGAAGCCACGCACCTGATACATAAAATCAGGGACAATCTCGTACAGGCCGTAATTCATATTGAGAGTGGCTTGTCGTTGCAAGGAAGGATGAATGCTGTCATATGTTTGGCTATTTAGAAGAAAATCATAGCGACTCATATCCCACACGACTCTGCCATTCTCTGCGGTGATTTGTCGGTAATCAGGCTCAGCAATAAATCCCCGACGGGATTCCTCAAAATCACGATCATCTGCAAATGGAAGTGACGTTCTCAGTTTTTGTTGAAGCTGGATCGTGTATTCACTAGCCTGATTGCCAGAATCATTAAAATGATCCTGTGCCGACGCATTTAGTGACAGGCTCAAAATACAAAACAGTAAGATGGCGGGAACTGCCAATGACAGACGTTGCTGACTCATCATGGTTTTCTCTTCTGATGCGAGTATCGAGACCATAGAGTATAACCGCAGAAGCTTGGCAACCTGTATTGCTCTCTGTCTATGCTGGAAATTATCAACCTCTACTCAGACAAAATTTTTCTTTAACTCCCTGATTTTAGATAGATTATTGAGTAGCACGAGTCTCGCCTACCATTCTAATGAAAGCGCTAATAAGGGAGTAAATTGAGATTAACCTTTTAAAGAGATTTGCTCATTTTGATAATGACATTATCGTGGCCATTCGCAGCAGTTTTTGTTTCCCGGTACATTTCCGCATATCCTCTAGCTAAATAAAGAGGCTCCCCCGGCACAGTAGACCCTAATTCTATAGTCATAAATCCTGCTTCTCGGGCAGATTGCTCACCTAGGTCCAACAATAGAGTACCGACTCCTTGGCGGATCCATTCGGGATGGGTATACATGGCTCTGATACGGGCCGGCTCTGTCAAAGGATCACTGTAGGAGTCATCTCTCCCTTCTGTGTGATTGCCGCCAAAGAGCGTGCGACGCTTACCCCAACCGCCACAACCGACCATCATTATTTCACCATCTTTCGCAGATTCGATAACAAAATAAGTACCATCATCGATCAGGGTTTGATCAACTCCCATGGATTCCTTATTCGCTTCAATTTCTTCAGCCGTCAGAAAAGCTTTCATGTTTTCTTCGATAGAGAGCTGCATGAGATTGATGATGTCAGGAATATCCCGCTGCCGAGCAATCCGATGTGTGAAGTGAGCTTTGTTGTTCATCTCTATTGGTTTTATATAGAAGTTTTCGATAGCCTAAAATAGAATTTTATACATAAGACTGCGACCCATCTGAATTTCGCGTACCGCCTACTAGCCGAGACAGTATCGTTTGAAATTCTTCTTCACTAATATCGATGTGCTCAACCACTCTTCCATACAAACTAATAGTTGGAACATTTCTGCCCTCAAATTCTTTCTGTGCTCTCTCCAAGCAATAGAGAATTATTCGCTCTTTTTTGTTAAGTCCATCTCGAGCATCTGGAATATTTTCAAAAGGATCTATAGTGACCATACTATTAATTATCAGAAACCTTGTTGGAACCCTTATGCAGAAATGCTTCCTAGCCGAATACCGTAGCCATACTATTCAACTAAACAACTGTATTTTACTATGACGGTTAGCGTCACTCGAAAGTATATAGAAAAAAGGCCAGAGCGAGGCTGACCTTTTTTTCATCTTTATTGAATTACCAATTTTTAAAACTATTCAAAACGAAAATAACGCTTAATCGATCGGGGGCCGACTTCAGCACTGTAAATAATCCCATCTTTATCAGCAACAATTCCTTCACCGCCTGAGCTTGCTGCGTAGGGGCCATTGTTAGCATCGAATGGGTCCGGAATGAAGAAATGAACTTCGCCAGTTCGCGCACTTCCTACACGAATACCGCGTCGCCAATCACCCCTACCGCGACTTTCATTAGATTCAGAATCGACGGCGAAAAGCATGTCTTTATCATCGATATAAATGCCGCTGTTGCGACTGAACTGATGCCAAGTATCTAACAAGTTTCCTTGTTGGTCGAAAATTTGAATTCGATTATTGCCTCGGTCAGATACAAACAATCTCCCTTGAGAATCCATGGCTAAACCATGAGGTGCGTCAAACTCGCCCGGCCCAGAACCTGGCTCGCCCCATGCCATTAAGTAGTTGCCTTGAGAATCGAACTTCACAATACGACCATTGCTGTCACCACCATGCCCATCAGCTACAAAAATATCGCCATTAGGCGCCACGTGGATATCGGAAGGCATATTGAAATGATTCTCATCTGTCCCCGTAACTCCCGGCGTACCCAGTGTTAATAACCTGTCGCCCTGTGGTGAAAACTTAACGACGACATGTCCTTTGCCCTCAGTACCAGGGGGTAAAGTAAAAGGCGCGTCGGTCACCCAAATATTGCCGCTATCATCTACATGAAAGCCATGGGGGACAGCAAAGATGCCACCCCCAAAGCTGCGCACCATTTCGCCATCAGAATTAAACTTAAGTACGACCGGCAAGTTTGATTCAGCACAACCACGAATTGGATAGCCGCCACGGATAGAATCAGACTCACAACGTTCTGCGATCCAGATTGATTTCCCATCAGGGTCCACATCAATAGAACTAGACGCACCCCACTCACGACCAGCAGGCATATTAAAAAAACCGGTAATAATTTGATAAGGGTTTGGTAACTCGTTTACAGGTTCTATGTTTGCTTGTGCAAATGTTAGCGAAGCTGCCAAGGAAATACTGAGAGCACTAATTAGTTTTGTAGGGAACTTCATATGAACTCCTTCTATTTATTATTTTCTTTATATTTTCTATTACTATCCGTTTTCTTTTTGTTTCAATATTAGGAACCATAAAGGCAGAAATGCAGAGCCAAGCTCTGCATTTCCAGTCTCTTACTAAAGCGCTTTGTTGTTATAGTTTTGAACGCTCCAATTCAACATCAGCATTACGCCATAGTTCATCGAACTGCCGTTTAACGATAATAGCTTCTTGTTCTTTGCCCTGAGCTTCCAGCGCCTGATAAAGACCGAAAGTTGTCCAACCGTTACGTTGGTTCCACTCTAGGTCTTTCCGATAAACTTCTTCAGCTTCCGCTGCGCGATCTGCATCGAGTAAAGCAGCGCCCAGATAGAGTCGAACAGATTGCGACCAATCCGGAGGCTCGGTGTAGTTCAAGTTATCTTGAAACTCTACCGCATGACCGTAATGCAAAATAGCGCCATCAAGATTGCCTTTCGCTTCTTCGATCTCGCCAAGTAAGCCATGCATCGCTAAACCAAGAACATGATCGGCAGGTGTTGGCCCTACTCCAGAATCATTAACCCCGTCTGCAGTCATTTGCTCGCGAATAACTGCAAGCTCTGCTTCCGCTGGAGCAATATGTCCGCGGGCGGCATGAGCACTTCCCATGACATAAGCCCACATACCCTTCAGGTAAGGGCTATCGGCAAGCTCTTTATTCTCAGCATTGTCTGCATGAATTTTGTCCCATTTGCCAAAGACCTTATCCATCATCCACGCATGAGCTGTGTTCTTATTACTACCTCTTAAAGCGCCCATTCCTTGTCCAGAGTTACGATAAGCTGCCTTGCTCGCCTCTTCATAGTTGCCCTGGAGCATATTTGCATAGCGGACAAAATCTAGCGCGTGGGGCTTATGGATTTTGTGAGACAGAGGGTAAGTTCCAATTAATGGAAAATTAGTATCGCCCCAAATCTCCGCAAATTGATCATCCACGATTTGCGATCTTTCGTTAGACAAAATAGCTTTTTCGTATTCACCAACCCGAAGATAGATATGTCCAGGCATATGAACCATATGGCCAGATATAGGTAGCGTACCTTCCAGCTTCTGTGCTGCTGGCATCGCCAGTTCGGGTTGATTAGAACCCTCCATCAAATGAATATACAAATGGTTAGCACCCGGATGATCATGCTCTATAGCCATAGCTGCCTCCAAAGCAGCCTTACCTTCTGCGGTCCCCGGTTTAGCTGACCCATCAGCCTCCCAGTAATCCCAGCGGGTCGTATTCATATAGGCTTCCCCAAAAACGGTAGCTATATCTGCATCACCCGGGTATTTGTCATGCAGTTCCCGCATAGCCGCTAGAAACGCAAAATCTCTCTCTCTGTCGTCTGATATTGCATCCTTGTTATAAAGTACAAAGGTAGCATTAATAAGATCACGCTCTAATTCAGTCCCGTTGCCTCCTAATTCCATTGCACGACGAATCGCTGCTAGGCCTGCGCCTTGTGGATCATCTGGCAAACCTTGGTAACGACTGTTTGGATTCGGCCCAGCGGCATGAGCTATACCCCAATGTGGCATTGGGTTGTCAGGATCTAAACGCGCAGCTTCTTGATAAGAAGCTATCGATTCCGGAAAATAGAACCCCCAAGCCATACGGATGCCTTGATCGAAAAAAGCCTGCGCTTCGGTAGAATCTGTAGCTATTGAGCGGCTATAAGTACCGCCACCAGGAACAATTATGGCCAAAGCTTCATCAGAAGATTGAGCATAACTAATTGATATTACTGTAGTTAATATGGTTGCGGCGCTAATTAGTGCAATTAGTTTGCGCATGGACCTCACCTCGCGTTCATTGAACTGTCTGTTATTGTCATAATAGTTTCATCAACTGCAGGCCGCTCGCCAAGGTTGGCGCACCTACAAATCAGGAGGGCAGTATACTCCGATCAAAGGAGTCAGAATAGTTTGATCTAGAGCTGACCAAGCTTGGTGCGCACAGAATTGCAATAATTCGACGGTTTAAGTATTTTGACCTTGTTCAGCGCATGGTTTCAGCATCTAGTTCTTTTCTCCTATCGCTTGGAAACACAAGTAATAGACAGAGGGCAATATAATGATAATAACCAAAATAACGAAAGCCCGATTCTTAATCAGCTCCATTGTCTCATTGCTTACCTTTTTGCTTCCTCCTAGTAGTTATGCCCAAGATGAGGCAATCGCATACTCTGGAATCACCGAATCAAGAATGATGTTTCAAGATTACTGTGCAGTTTGCCATGGCGAAAATCTCGAAGGCTCCGCCCAAGGATCACCGCTGCGGGGAAACTTGACTCATGGTGAGTCAATGAATGACATTATTACCAGCATCACGAATGGTTTTGACACTGCTGGCATGCCAAGTTGGCGTGATATTTTCGCTCCTGTAGAAATTCAAGGCCTGGCAATGTACGTATTGGAGTCCCGGGCTAATGTTGGTTACGTAACTTCAAACTACGATGCGCCGATGGTTGTTCCTAAAGAAGAATTTGAGACTTCCCTACATAATTTCCGCATCGAAACTTTAGTCACAGAATTAGATCCTTTGCCCTTTTCAATCGCGCCATTACCTGATGGCCGAGTGCTAGTCACAGAAAAGACAAAAGGTGTCCGCATTATCAGTGCTGAAGGCGAAAAGTCAGAATTAATAGCAGGAACTCCTACTGCCTTCGATGACATTTATCGATTGGAGTCTCGAATCGATATCGAACGAGGTATGGGTTGGCTATTTGATATCCTGTTACACCCAAACTATACAGAAAACGGTTGGATCTATTTGTATCACAGTGACCGTTGTATAGATTGCAATGAGTTAAGCCGTGAAAGAGAGAGTCCCGTTTCAATGAATCGATTGGTGAGAGGACGCATCGAAGATAATCGATGGATCGATCAAGAAATTGTTTGGCAGGCACCCACAGAAGATTATGGCCTCGCCGGTGATGTTGGCGCCGGTGGTCGTGTTGCATTTGATAACAGGGGACATGTGTTTTTTACCATTGGCATGAAATGCGGTGGGGTTGGCGGTGGCATTCAAGACTTATCGACGCCTTGTGGAAAAACACATAGGGTAAATGATGACGGTAGTATTCCTCGAGATAACCCTTATTCTGATCGTGATAATGCTTACAAAAGCATATATACCTATGGGCATCGCAGCCCGCAGGGTCTGGAATATGATTTTATTAACGGCGAATTATGGGGAAGTGAGCACGGACCTCGGGGTGGTGATGAAATAAATCGCCTGCTCCCTGCAGAAAATTACGGTTGGCCTTTATACTCCATTGGCTTGCACTACGACGGCACTCGTGTTGATGGAAGAGGCCTAGGCATCGCTTTCGAACTGTCAGACATACAACAACCTACAGTAGACATGACACCTTCACCGGCTGTGTCAAGTTTTATCATTAGTAGCAGCGAACAGTTTCCAAACTGGAACGGTGATTTTATTGTCGGCTCACTAAAATCTCGCAGCCTCTTTAGAGTAGGCATAGAAAATAACCGCTTTGTGGAACGAGAAACTTTGTTTGAAGGTATCGGTCGTGTTCGAGATATTGAACAGAGTATTGACGGCACTATTTATTTACTTTTCGAACATAGTTCCGGTGGGCAGATAGTAAAGCTCATTCCTACTGACTAATCAGTATTTTTATCATAAAAAGTAAATAGGCTTTGATAAATTAAAATTCGTCAAAAAGAATATTTCGGCGATGACTCATCGAAATAGTAGTTAGTTTTTCGTATTGACTTTTTTACAATTTAAGTCTGTGGATTCCGTAGAGATTTTATTGAGAAAACCTTCATGAAAGAAATAGAACTGAACGTATTCACGGACTACATCTGACCTTGGTGTTATCTCAGTACCGTGAGTATTGAAAAGTTGAAAAAAAATTATCCTGTAAAGGTTCGTTGGATGCACTTTCCGTTACATCCAGAAACACCTCAAGAAGGGCTGTCGCTGGAAGATCTTTTCCCAGGTCGAGATTTAGCCCCCATGAAGGAACGTATGAAGGGTCTTATGGCAGAAGCGGGATTACCCTACGGTGATCGCTCCCATACATTCAACAGCCGCCTTGCACAAGAGCTCGGAAAATGGGCAGACACCCAGGAGAGTGATGCTGAAATACACGACTTACTCTATAAAGCCTACTTTGTCGACGGCATAAACATCGGTAATGTCAATGCATTAGCAAAAATTGCCGGGAGTGCTGGCTTAGATATTGATGCCGCACACAAAGTCTTGGCTGAGCGCGAGTTTGAATTTGAAGTGGATAAAGATTGGCGGCGATCTCGAGAAATCGGTGTGACTGGCGTGCCGACATTCTATAGCCACGATCTCACGGTCGTAGGTTGTCAGCCTTATGAAACATTAGAGAAATTTGTTCAGCACTTAATTGAATTACAAGAAAGAGAAAGATAATAAAATAGATCTCTCAACCTAGCTCATCGTCATAAGCTCCAAGTATCCAGCTAGAGTGGCAACGCCAATGCAAGTAATTAATATCTTTTCACTTAGTTTCATCTGCTCTTAAATTTGATCAGCTTACACTGACATGGGATATTTCGTTACTCGGAATTAATTAGTCACTGCCTCAGGATGCCATCATGACAATTATCAATTCAACAGAGAGAACAGCACTTATAACATGTGCTGAACGCTATATGGGACCTGCCATTAAGGAAAAGTTTGAAGCTCTTGGAATTACCGTGGTAACAGGAAGTAATCCAATGACTTCCCAAAAGGAATGCGAAGAATTAATTAAATCACTGGGGCGAATCGATATTCTGGTGGCCAATCTGGCGGAACCACCCATGACCGGCCCAGTGCAGGACATCAAAAATGACGACTGGAACAAGCTATTTGATTCTCTCGTAGATCCCCTGCTATATCTGACACGCGCGGTCATTCCACAAATGGTCGCAAGACAGTCAGGGAAGATCATTGCCGTTACTAGTGCGGCCCCATTAAAAGGTATTGCCAATAATGCAGCTTATTGCGCAGCAAGAGGCGCACAGAATGGATTCATTAAGGCTGTAGGGTTAGAGTTGGCTCGTAATAATGTGCAGGTAAACGCAATTGCTCAAAATTATATTAACAACAATACATATTATCCTGATGACATTCTGGATAGTGACAAATTTCTTGATCACATTAAGCGAAATGTACCGACCAATAAAGTCGGTGCAGCGGAAGAAACTGCAGAGCTAGCAGCTTATCTCGCCAGTGAGAATTGCAAACATATGGTGGGGCAGTTATTACCACTTGCGGGCGGTTGGACTACCTAAGTTTTATCGTTTCTTTGTCAGCTTTCGGTTCAAAAATAGGTAGTTGAGTTGTCTTGAGATGATGAGCGAAAAGTAGTCAATCCTGCATTAGTGCTCTGGCCATAATGTTGATCTTCGAATTTCTAATACCCTCTATCTACGGTCCAGCAAATTTTTCAGGCCTCAAACAATGAAACCCTCTTTAAGTACAAGTACAAGTACAAGTACAAGTACAAGTAGGAAAATATTTTATGCAATAAATCGAAGTTCAAGTATTAAATAGCATGACGAAAAGCATAGACATCTGTAGCTTCTGACAAGCCGTGAACCAACTGCACCCTCCACAGGCAAAGTGTGGTATGTATAACCAGCGAATTTACAAGGAAACGAAAAAAGAAGAAAAAATTGACTGAACTACCACGCAGTTAAAAAACTGAGGACCTATACCAACTTGGAGCCCTTTCCGTCCCAAAACGGTTTGCGCAATTCAGTTTTTAAAATCTTATTAATCGGTGAAAGAGGCATTGGCTCCTCTCGAAAAGTAATACTAACTGGGCACTTGTAGCTAGCGATTTGCTCCTTACAGAACTTTATTAGTTCTTCTTCTGAAATACAGTACCCACCTTTTAGGTTGACCACTGCATGTACTGCTTCACCCCAAGTTGCGTGAGGAATGCCTATGACTGCACATTGATAAATGGCTGGATGATCTTCCAAAACATTCTCTACCTCGATGGGGTAAATATTCTCACCACCACTCACTATCATGTCTTTGACGCGGCCTTCTAAGAATAGAAATCCTTCATCATCCAGATAGCCTGCATCTCCAGTGTGGTACCAACCGCCTTTTAGTGCCTCAGCAGTTTGTTCTGGTAGGTGCCAATATCCCATCATAATATTGTCCCCTCTCGCCAGAATCTGACCGATGGTATTCGCTGGAACTTCTTTATCATTTTCATCGGCGATAATTAAGTCCACATGTTTCACTGAACGGCCCACCGAACCTAGCTTGTTGGCATTAGGTCCTTCTAAAACATGATACTTAGAATCAAGACTAGTTAAAATTGGCGATGCTTCAGTCATGCCATAGGTCTGAAAAAACTCTGTCTTTGGGAATGATTTAATGATGCGACTAAGCAGCGCGATTGAGAGCGGCGCAGCGCCAGAGGCCAACATCTTCAGTGACGATAAGTCGTAATTGCCAAAATCAGAATGATCCAGAATCATCTGATACATAGTTGGGACCAAAGTGGCCGAGTTGACCTGATATTTTTCTACTGATTCCATTAGGGCCACTACATCAAACTTCGGCAGTATCACCGCATGTCCACCCAAAGCAGTACAACTAAAAACTCTTGAACCGGCTGCCAGATGAAATAACGGCCCAATTACCAAAAATGTCCAATGCTCTTGCATTCTATACAAAGGAATTGAACGCAATGTGTTGCACTGGAAGTTGTTATTACTCAACATCACTCCTTTTGAACGCCCGGTAGTGCCGCCGGTATAAAAGATAATAACTGTCTCATCGTCTACGCTGGGACTGATTTCGCAGTAGACATTAGTCCTAATAACCTCATTGATATGCTGTTCGTAGGACAGCATGCCATCAGGTGCTGTGTTGTCACCGCAAGCAATTAAAGTTTTGACGCTGTCGCAACCTTCTTGGAGCTGCCGGGCCTCGGTTAGATAGTTTTCATCCACTATAAGCACGGTCGGCGTGCAATCTTGAACGCACTCAACCATTTCACGGAAAGCGAGTCGATAATTAATTGGCACCATGGTGGCGCCAAGAATTGCAGGTGAGTAGTAGGATTCGAAACAAACGTTTGAATTCAATCCAAGAAATGCGACTCGGTCACCAGATTTAACGCCAGCTCGCTGTAAAATTGTTGCAGCAGCGTGACAACGGTTTTTCGTTTCCAGCCAGTTTTGAGTGCGCCCACGAAAACTAATTGCTGGTTGTTCTGGCCATTTCTTGGCAGCAGTAAATAATAAATCACTAATTTTTGTTGGCTTGTTATCACTATCCATAGAAAGATTTTATTCCCATCTGACAACCCTTGAGTCCTTTATTGTTTCTGCGCTGCTTTTCTCTTATTTTTTGACTATATTATTGAGGCCCTGCGATTATATTTGCATCATGTAGCTTGCTGATTTGCCCACTACCCATACCCAAGACTTCCGTCAAAATTTCATCAGTGTGTTGCCCCAGCAAAGGCGCCGGTTTTGGTGGCTCACTTTCCAAACCTGTAAATTGAATGGCTTGTGATGGCACAAGATAAGTTCCTATACCGGGCTGCTCGATCCGGGAGAACAAAGGATTAGCCTCTGTGCAATCCACATCATCGCTGATTAGTTCAGCAATTGATTGATAAGGCCCCCAGCAAACACCTGCCATGTTTAAACTTTGTTTTACTTTGAGGTAAAGCTTGTCGGCAAACCAAGGTGCGAAAAGAGCCTTAAGGCGTTCTCGCGCTTTAAATCGATCCCCTTCCTTGGAAAAATCCAACCCTAATTCTTCTTCCAGAGAAATAATTTGCGGCTTTGTGTTGGTCACATTTATGATTGCGTTCCATTGGTTAGGGCTAACTCCAACTATCATTACCCGGCGTCCATCTTTACACGAAAAATCATGACCGAAAGTCCCAAAGATATGATTGCCCATTGGCTGACGCGCTTCCTGATTTACTTCGGCTTCCGCGACATAACCCAGGTGACCCATTGTTGCTAGGGCAACATCCGCTAGTGCCAATTGCACAAACTGCCCCGCTCCGCTTAAGCGTCTATGCCTTTCTGCTGCTAACAAAGCAATGGCGATTTGCTGACCTGCAAGGACATCCCAAGCTGGAAAAGGATTATTAACAGGCGACTCTCCATCCCCACTTAAAAACGGCAAACCGATCTTACTGTTTACTGTATAATCTAATGCATTGCCTCCATGGCGATCACCTACTAAATTGACGTAAATTAGATCTTCTCTAGCAGCACGTAATGTTTGATCTGCTAACCATCCTTTGGCTGGGAAATTGGTGACAAATAAACCGTTATCTTCTCCTGGAGCGGCAATCAGGTTCTTGATAAGTTCTCGACCAGCTTCATTGCGAAAATTGACGGCGATTGAGCGTTTACCTTTGTTTAGGCTGTGCCAGTACAAACTCTTGCCGTTTTCTGTCACAGGCCAACGGCGATAATCTATACCACCACCGATCTGATCAAAACGAATAACATCTGCACCAAGCTGCGCCAGGGTCATGCCACCGGAGGGGGCTGCGATAAATGCGCTGCCCTCAACAACTCTTAAGCCTTTGAGAATGTGTTGCACTGACTACTCCAATTAGTCGATCAGCAGATAACCGTTATTGATTACTATCTTGTCCTGCTCTAAAGACTTACATCGAAAAGCAATCTCATTGCCATTGCGCCAAATTTCAGTGCGAATAGTCTCTCCTGGATAAACTGGTGCTGAGAACCGCAACCGCATACGTTTGAAGCGATTCGAATCATAGTCACAACAGGTTTTCACCAGCGCATGAGTCATCACACCAAAAGTACAAAGCCCATGTAATATTGGTGAATTAAATCCTGCATTCCGCGCAACACTGGGTGAAGCATGTAAAGGATTATAGTCGCCAGATAATCGATAGATTAATGCTTGCTGTGGCAAAGTTGGTAAATCACATACTTTATCGGGTTCAGATGTTGGAATTGCATACGGCCTCGGCGCCGATGATTTTCTATCACCACCGTAACCACCGTTACCTCGTGCCAAGATTGTAGTTACAGAAGTGCAAAGGTCTTTGCCAGATTCAACATCTTTTACGACTCTTTCTGAAGTTATTAGCGCTCCAAACTTCTCGCCCTTGTCAGCTACTTCGGTGATACGAGTAGTTGCTTCTACAGTAGCCGCAGCAGGAATTGGATTATGAAATATGATTTCTTGCCCTGCGTGTAATACCTTTACCCAATCTATATCCATGTCCTCCTCTTTCGCCCAAAAACCTGGATGCGCCATGACCACCGACTGACTAGGCAGAACTTTCAAACCATCTTCATAAACATAACGCAAGCATTCTTCATCCAAAGGGTTTTGTCCCATACCAACTCCCAATGCATAGAGAATGCAATCTTTTTCGGTATAAGTTTGACGAATTATTCCGAATTCGCGCTTTAATAAATACTCTGGGTCAAATGACATAATTAATTTCTTTTAATTTATGGAGCTTTTAATTATTTTTTTATGGCGTTTTTTTAGGCAAGCAAGGTGTCAAAAAACTTAGATTGACTTATTATCTATGAACCATCTGTATCAGAAAAAGCTTCAGCGGGTATCGTCCTATATAAATCGCATTTCATACCATTACATTGGATCCCAACTAAAAACATCACCTGATCTTTCAAGGGGGCAGAAATCGGATTTAAATGCTGGGATTACTCGATCCACTACTTTACCCGGTGTCCATCCTTCTGCTGTATGAGCAAATCGGATTGGCCGATTATGATTAAACAAAAATATTTCATTATTACGCACACCAAAGATTTGTCCGCTAACATCTTGAGCCGCATCGCTGCACAATGCTATTGCTAGGGGGGCTATCTTATCTGGCGTCATCTGTTGAATTTTTTCAACCCGGGCTTTTTCTTCTTCAGTGTTTGTTGGAATAGTCCCAATTAAACGGCTCCAGGCAAAGGGTGCGATGCAATTTGAGCGAACACGAAAGCGACCCATATCCAACGCCATGGATTTTGAAAGTCCGACGATTCCGAGCTTTGCGGCCGCATAATTGGCCTGGCCAAAGTTTCCGATCAAGCCAGAAGTTGAGGTCATGTTTACAAAACAACCACTCGTTTGTGCCCGGAAGTGCGTTGCTGCTGCGCGGCTTACATTGAATGTCCCTTTTAAGTGAACATTGATGACAGAATCAAAATCTTCTTCTGTCATTTTATGGAAGATTGCGTCACGAAGATTGCCAGCGTTGTTAATCACACAATCAATGCGGCCGAAAAAGTTTATTGCGGTTTCTACTATTTCGTGAGCAGCATCCCAATCTGTTACGCTGGCGTATGATGACACCGCCTCACCACCTGCTGCCTTTATTTCATTAACCACCTCATCCGCAGGACTGGCGTCAGCGCCTGAACCATCTTCAGCTCCGCCCAAGTCATTAACAACAACCTTGGCTCCATTGGCAGCCGCCATCATAGCGATACCGCGACCAATTCCTCTTCCTGCGCCTGTTACGATGATGACTTTATCTTGTAGTAATAGAGCATTCATTGTTTGGATTTTCCCTTCTTTATATCAAGTTTGTTACGTGTGATTAAGCGCTCTCAATTAATCCTCTAGCGATGACTTTTAGAGCCAGTACTTCTTCAGCGCCTTCGAAAATCGACAAGACTCTAGCATCTACGAAATAGCGAGAAACTGAACTTTCTTCCGCATAACCCATACCTCCATGAATCTGCATGGCTTCGCGAGTTATCCATTCTGCTGCTCGGCAGCTAAAGAGCTTAACTAAACTTGCCTCCATTTGACCGCCACCTTCGTCCATCTTTTCCGCTACCGAGTAAGAAAATTGCCGGCAGGCAGTTATTGTAGCGAGCATCCGCGTTAGTTTTATCTGGGTTAACTGAAACTCACTCAATGTTTTATCAAACACTCTACGTTCATTGGCATAGTTCACCGCTTTCTCAAATGCTGCTTGCATGAGTCCAGTGGCACGCGCTGCAGTTTGAATACGACCTCCAGAAAATCCGGCCATAGTGTAGTAAAAACCTTTGCCTTCGCCGGCTTCTTCACCCACTAGATTTTCAGCGGGAACAAAATAGTCTTCAAAGAACAAATCATAGGAGTGCATACCTCGATAACCGAGAGTAGCAATGGCTTTTCCAGTTAAGGCACCACCCCTATCCTGCTGATGACTGAAACTATGCCCCGCAAAGGCAGGCTTTTCAATCAGGAACATACTTAAACCTTTGTGGCCAAGAGATTTATCTGGATTGGTTCGGCCCAGTGCCACTATTAATTCTGAACGACCAGCAAAGGTACACCAGGTCTTACTGCCATTAAGTATCCAGCCACCGTCCGTTGGTGTGGCTTTAAGAGCAACTGTTGCAACATCGGATCCAGTATTTGGCTCAGTAATTGAGATCGCACAGAGCATTTCACCATTGGCCAGAGATGGCAGCCACTTGCGCTTCTGTGCGTGTGTACCACCTGCTAGAAGAGCTCGGGCTGCTATTTCAGGTCGAGTAATTAGACTGCCGGCAGCACCTAATGAGCCTCTGGAGAGCTCTTCAGTCACTACAATCATGCCGAGACTGTCTGGGTCATCGTCTGGCTGCAATCCACCAAAGCGCTCAGGGATACAAGTGCCAAAACATCCTAACTCTGCTGCTGCTCTAATTATCTTCTCAGGGATGTCTTGATCTTGTCGATGAATCTCCTCCGCAAGCGGAGCAACCACGTCGTTAGCAAAACGATAAAAGGTTTCGCGAACAAGTTCTTTCTCTGCATTCAATATTGAAGGCAACCGAAATATTTCGTCCTGTGCAATTTTACTGCCTAATATCGCAAGTGTTCCGCCATTGCAATTTGTCAGCAACAGTTTTGCATTGTTGGTAGATTCAAGAGTTACTATATCTGCAGCATCTAAGTGCACATCAACTGAAATTGATTTTAGACGGGAGAGTACAGACTGAAAAATTTCACCTGCAAATATAAGACTAAAGCTATGCTCTATTGAATGTTCATCAGCTGGCTTCGCATATTCAAAAAAACAATTTGCGGCAGAGATTTCTGCTACGCAGAATGCAAGTTCATAACTAGCGAACTGATAGTTGTCGAGTAGTGCTGAGTTTAATTTCTCATCTTCAGTGCAAGCGATCTTAATATAGCGTAGCCCGGCATTTACTTGAAAGTACAGTGTTTCAAGTACAGACTTTGCTTGCTCCAGATTTATACTAGATGATCTTACTAAAGAAACTGAATTCACCGGCATTATAATAATTTTCGTAGTCTAAATTTTTGGGACAAAGCATACCAAGCACGAACTATGAAATAGCATGAAGCATAGTGCTATTTAGTTATAGGGTCCGACAATCGAAATAGAACAAATATTTTGATGCGGAAACCCGCCCAGATTATGATTCAATCCCATTTTTGGATTTGATAATTGTCTGTCGCCAGCACGCCCATTCAGCTGCAAATAATTTTCATAAATCATCCGCAATCCTGACGCACCAATCGGATGGCCGAAACACTTGAGCCCACCATCGATCTGACAAGGTGTCTTGCCGTCGGCGTCAAAGTTACCATCAAGCACTTCGGTAACCCCCTTGCCTTCCTCCGCAAGCTGCAAATCTTCCATAGTGACTAGTTCGGTGATTGAAAAACAATCATGAACTTCGGTCATGGTGATTTCTTCTTTTGGTTTGCTTATCCCAGCTTCATCATAGGCCCTTTGAGACGCGATTCTTGTAGTTTTTAAATAAGAACCGTCCCAACTCTCATGACTAGACTCAGTACCATTGGATACGGCTAATTGCAGTGCTTTCACAGAGACTAAGTTTTCCTTGCCTAAGCTTTTCGCAATTTCAGGCGTGGTCACGATAGCGCAGGCAGATCCATCACTCACACCACAACAATCAAATAGACCAATTGGCTCAGCAATGTAGGGAGCACTTACGGCTTGATCTTCTGTGATTTCCCGGCGCAGATGTGCTTTTGGATTCTTCACACCATTAGCATGGCTCTTTACAGAAACATGAGCCATGGCTCGCTTAAGGTCTTCTTTATTGAGCTTGTGTTTTGCTCGATAGCCCGTTGCCAATTGTGCGAATGCACCGGGCGCGGACAAGTTTGGCCAATACATATCATTTTCCAGGCCTCTGGAGCGCTGAGGTAAACCGCCGTAACCTGTGTCTTTGAGCTTTTCGACGCCCAGAGCGAGAGCAATATCACAGGCACCTGAAGCAACGGCGTAGACAGCACCGCGGAAGGCTTCGGTTCCGGTCGCACACATGTTCTCTACTTTGGTGACAGGGATATAGTTCAGACGCAATGCAATGGCCAACGGCATAGCGCTCGCTCCAACATTAAACGCGTCGATGCCCGCGCCAAACCAAGCTGCTTCTATTTGGTTTCGCTGAACCCCAGCGTCTTCGATACATTCCTCGAAGGCTTCAACCATTAGATCGGAAGGACTGGCGTCCCAGCGTTCACCGAACTTACTGCAACCCATGCCTAAAATGACAACTTTATCTTTTATTCCACTCGCCATGGTTTAATACCTGCTTTTAGTCATTAATTTTTATACTTATGATTAATCGTTAATTTTTTTCTTCTATTACGGCTTTCCAAAAGTATTTTCTGAAGCCTCGTGTAGGGTCAAATTGCCTGATTCGAAAATGCACTGAAACTTTGGAACCAGACTCGATACTGCCTTCTTCAACTTCTGTGAAATCCATCATAATCTTGCCGCCGCCATCGAACTGCACCATGCCAAAATAGGCAGGCGGGCTCCAATCAAATGTTAAGCGGTCAGCAGTCCAAGTGACGACATTACCTTGTTTATCAGAAAACGAGTAATCATCTTGACTGTTTAAGGCGTTACAATCAGGATTTACGCAGTACTTCTCTTTTGGGATTTGTACGGTGCCGCATTCACGGCATTTGCCTCCTAGGAAACTTGTTAGAAAATCTTTTCTTCGGTTGTATCCAGAGAGGTAAGTTTGTTTGTCTGCTTCACCGCGCTTGCCAATGTCCCGCTCAATCAAATTATTAAAGCCCAGAAATTTATTGTAATTATTTTCTTCTCGACGACGCGCTAGCGCTCCACTAACATTTAACGCAGGCTTGTAATTAGTAATCGCATCAGTTGCTTTCAATACAATGGCGTCACAGCCCTGCCCAAATCCAATCATCAGAATATGATCACCAGGATTTGATTCTTCCAACGCTTTTGCTAATAGTAAGACTGGTTGAGCAGCACCAGCTACACCGACTGTTGAAATTTGATTATCAACTAATGCTGTAGCGTCTATGCCAAGTTTTTTCGCCAAGACTCCTGGTGTGCGAGACTGGTCAGTTGGCAAGATGAAGTGATTAATATCTGTAGCACTCAGTGATGCCGACTGGAGCAATTTTTTAACAACAGCTGGCACAGTTTTCATAAATCCTTCATCGCGAATCCAACGCTCTTCCCAATCATAGTCAAAACTGGATTCTTCGCCACGATAATGATCCACAAAATCTACGGCTAAGGTTTCGATGCCCACACACTCTGCAATCACATTCTCAGAACCAATGAGAACTGAAGCAGCAGCATCGCCCCATAACATTTCTGCTCTGGAGCCTGCTTTGCTTCTTCGATGTTCGGAAGCTACCAGTAGCGAGTCTCCCTCCGCATTTGACTCTAACAATGAGATTAAAGCAGAGGTGGCAGCCCGCTGAGAAGCCCCTATATCCATGGTGCGAATATTATTGTCAATGTTCAGTGCTTCGCTAACAACGACAGAATTTTGTCGATCTAGAAAGGGAAACGTGGTCGAAGCTAAATACAACGAAGAAAGTTTGACGTCTTGATTCGATGAAAGGCACTCACTGGCCGCTTCAACAGCCATGGTGATCACATCTTCATCCCAATTACAGATCGCCCGCTCACCTTTGCCGAGAGATTTTAAACCCGCATCAAACCAAGCGTTTGCATCGGCTACAGCTTTTTTGTTGAGCCTAGCGCGGGGGATGTAGACGCCATAAGCGCTAATGCCAGCCATAATTTTCCTCTTAAACTGTTCGCCCTATTACTAACTTCATTATCTCTGACGTGCCACCATAGATGCGCCTTACTCGAGAATCAACAAACAAACGAGAGATAGGATACTCACTCATGTAGCCGTATCCACCAAACAACTGCAGACAGGCATCAACAATTTTATTGCCGCTTTCCGTCGTCCAAAGTTTCGCCATTGCTCCTTCTTCTGGTGTAAGTTTACCCTCGGTAGTCTTAACCAGACACTGATCGATATACGACCAACCAACAGCGAGGTCTGTTTTCATCTCTGCCAGTTTGAACTGAGTATTTTGAAATTCGTAAACTTGCGTACCGAAGGCTTTTCTTTCTTTGACGTACTCCACGGTTAATTCATAAGCCCGTTGAGCCTCTGCCAGGGCACGGCAAGCAATAGTGATTCTTTCTCTGGGAAGTTCGTTCATTAATACTGCAAAGCCCCCACCTTCCTTCCCCAACACATTAGAAACTGGAACTCGAACATCGGCGAAAAACATTTCGGAAGTGTCTGCTGCTTTCTGGCCGATCTTTTCGAGATTGCGCCCACGACTGAACCCTTCCCGCTCGGTTTCCACGATAATTAGGCTTACACCCCTAGCGCCAGCTTCAGGATCAGTTGAACAGGCTAGCAGGACAAAGTCACAATTTTGTCCATTAGTAATGAATGTCTTCTGGCCATTGATTACGTAGTCATCGCCATCTCTAACTGCAGAGGTTCGAACCGCTTTCAGATCGCTGCCGCAGCCAGGCTCAGTCATGCCAATAGCTGGGATGGATTCGCCCGTCACCATTCTCGGTAACCAGTATTTCTTTTGTTCTTCAGAGCCACTGTGTAATAAATAGTAAGCGACTATATCGGACGACACTGAAAACCCGACGCTAGCACCACCGATGGCATAACCCACTTCTTCGGAAAGTATCATGTTGTAGAGAAAGTCAGCGCCAGGACCGCCATATTCTTCAGGAATACCGCAGCAATGGAAGCCATTCTCCCCTGCCTTAAGCCAAAACTCCTTCGGAAGCCTGCCCACTTTCTCCCAACTTTCGATATTTGGCTCCAGTTCTTCCCGGAAAAAACGTCTGGCGTTACTGCGAAAGAGCTCATGATCACTATTGAAGATTGCACGATCGTGCATATTGCTACGGTCCTCTTACTCTATTTGTGTGTCGACTAAAATGGATCGCAGATTCTAATCGAAATGGACGAAAATTGCGATCTAGGGCAGGACAAGCCCTTAGTCTAGCTAGCGCATAGATTGGATTAAAGAACCCTTGAGAAAAAAGTACTAAACAACCAGAATCCTGTGTTTTATGAATATCAGATTCACTCGAAATGCATAAGCCACCCAGCTAAAAATAGTGCCGCAAGAATTAGTGAATGGAAAGCCTAGTAGGTTGCAAGTTACATATAGTCTTATTAGCGCTTTTAGCGCCTGTCAATAATTGCAGCGTCAATGAGTTGCGAGAAATTTTCCCGAAAGCCACCGCCGCTAGAGGGAGAAACTTGCGCCATAATCACAATAACAGTGTTTTGTATTGGGTCGATAAAATAACGCGTTCCAGCTGAGCCATCCCACCAAATAGTGCCTTCTGATACTGGAAAACTATAGGCATTAGGATCAAGCACGAGATTAAAGCCACCCCAAGTCCAGCCAGAGCCAGCCCAATATCCATTCGAACCAATAGGCATAGCCTGTTCCGGCACCGCATTTTCAAACATCAGATTGACGGTACTTTCTTGAAACAAACGATCCCCTTGGAACAAACCACCATCGAGAAGCATCTGTGAGAAATTCACAAAATCCATAACAGATGACAACAGACCCACCCCTCCTTCAATCAATTGCGGTCGCATAGTGAAAGGAATTGATTCAATCTGATAACGAAGCAGTTCGCCATTGGTAGGACGATAAACAGTGGCAAGACGATCACGATCGGAGCCGCTAGCCCAAAACTTAGTTCCTTGCATGTTTAGCCGCTGCAATAGTTCTTCTTGAAGAAATTCTTCAAAAGGTCGCTCCGCCCAGACTTCGATAAGTTTCCCGATGATGGTCGCGTGAATTCCGTAACGAAATTCGGTTCCTGGATCTTGAAAAAGAGGAACTCGAGCTGCGTTTTCGACCATTTGATCAAGAGTAATATTTCTATCTCTAACAGAATTTTCACGATACAAACGGGAGCTGCGACTACCCAACCCAGATGTGTGGGTGAGCAAATGTCTAACCGTGATATCTGTAGCTCTTGCTCTGGTTTGAGAAAGATCAGTGCTCTCTGAGTCGAGCAAAACACGTTGAGATTCAAATTTAGGCAAGTACATAATTATTGGATCATCTAATTGAAACTTACCTTGCTCATAAAGCAGTAGTGCTGCAACACTCGTGACTTGTCTCGCCATTGAATATATGCGGAACAGTGCATCATCTTGCATTGGCTTCACTTGTTCTATGTCCATTAAGCCTAAAGATTCAAAATAAATTACTTTGCCATCCCGTGCGACAGCAGCAACAACACCAGCAATATCCCCTTCATCGATGTGTTGTTGTAATCGCAAAGTTGCGCGATTTAAGCCGTCAATCGACATACCTACACTAGTAGGGGTGGAAAATTCTAATTGCGCAAAAGCCGTGTTGGAAAAAATTAGGCTAATTAATCCAAAAAGAGCCGCCAGATATTTTTGAGACATAGTGATTCAACTATTTAAAAGGCAGAGAGAAAACTATTTCAGATCAGGCAGGAGTATGAACTGCCAGTCATAGGATATATCTGAAATCGCAATAAAGTGGGGATTCAACATTGATTCCTTCTGATTATATCGCAGCGCCTGGAATTCTGTATCTACAATATCCCCACCTGCAGCAGCTAATACTGCGTGGGCGGCGGCTGTATCCCACTCGGAGGTAGGAGCAAGCCGAGGGTAAATATCTGCCTTCCCTTCTGCTAGTAAGCAAATTTTCAGAGAACTCCCCATACTAATCACTTCAGCTTCACCTAGTTTTGCTTCCAGCGTGTTTATCAATTGATCTAACAAGTCACCGCGATGGCTTCGGCTTGCTGCGATCCGAACTTGGCCTTGGTTTAAATCGAAATTTGCGATAGAAATGGCATCTACTTCACCAGTTGCTGCGACTTTCCATGCGCCGACCCCCGTTTTACCTAAATAGCTGATGTTGGTAACAGGTACGTGGACGATCCCCAACTCGGGAGCACCGTTATTAATCAAAGCGATATTGACCGTAAATTCACCGTTGCGTTTTATAAATTCTTTGGTGCCATCTAGAGGGTCCACCAACCAGTATCGAGACCAGCTCAATCGCTCATCGACAGAGGTGCCATCAGATTCTTCAGACAAGATTGGAATCGAAGGTGTAAATTCCTTCAACTCAGCAATGATGATTTCGTGTGCATCCCGATCAGCTTCGGTTAGGGGCGAATTGTCATCTTTGATGGTGACATCTATGTCACCGGCTCGCTGGTAAACCGACAAGATTGCATTGCCGGCAGTTTTTGCTATTCGTAATAGCGTATCTAGCTGATTATCATTCCACATGGCGATTTGAAAATATTCTGATTCTAATTCTTGAACTCATTCGATAAGCTTGACACATGTTGCATGACTCGACAGAACATGCCAAGAAAAAGTTGTCAGGATTTTAGTATGCCACCATGGCCTGCCATAGATACAATTATTTTTGATATGGACGGCACTCTGCTGGATCTGCATTTTGACAATTTTTTCTGGCTCAAACTAGTGCCAAAGAATTACGCGAATAATTTCAACATTAGCGAAGAAGAAGCCGCAAATATAATTCTACAAAAATATAAAAAGGTAAGGGGAACTCTTCAATGGTATTGCCTGGACTATTGGCAGAACGAATTGAGTTTAGACATCCTGCATCTTAAGAAACAGATTAAAGAAAAAATTGTGCTAAGGCCAAACATTGAAAGTTTATTAAGTGAATTACAATTAACAAACAAAAGAATTTTACTGATTACTAATGCACACCCAGCAAGCCTAGAGTTAAAAATGAATCACACTGGCATCTCTAGATTTTTTCACCAATGTGTTAGTTCCCACCAACTGCAACTGGCCAAAGAGAATCCTGGATTCTGGGGACAGTTACAAACCATCGAACCTTATGATCCTCAACGTACGCTCCTTTTTGATGACTCTTTTTCAGTACTTCGGCAGGCACAGAGTGAAGGAATTCGTTATCTTTATGGGATTAAAAAGCCTGATAGTAAACAACCTGATCTGAAGCATAATGAATTTCCTCTAGTGGAAGACTTTGAACACATTATGCCGTCATGTAACGAAGTCTCGAACGCTGGGGACAATGACTATGGCTGAAAAAGAATTAGATAAAGTGCGCCTTGACAAATGGCTGTGGGCTGCTCGATTCTATAAAACCCGCGCGCTTGCTAAGCAGGCTATCGACGGGGGCAAAGTTCAATGTAACGGATTGCGACCAAAACCAAGTAAGGAAATAGTGATAGGAACACAAATCAAGTTACGCCAAGGATTTGATGAAAAAGTTGTTGATGTCAATGCGCTTGCTGAACAAAGGCGGAGCGCACCAGAGGCACAACGCCTTTACGAGGAAACGAAGGAAAGTGTTGATAAAAGAGAAGAGCTCTCAGAGCAACGCAAAGCCCAACCTAAACATTGGCCCAGTGCCACCAAGCCAAACAAAAAGCAACGCCGACTAATTCAGCAATTTAAACAACAGAATTGACGAATCACTGCAGCATGCCGCCTTAATATTTTAAATATGGCCAGCGTTCGCATGCGCCAAAGATATTTGCCATAATGCGCGCAGCGCCAATTAGCATGATGGGGTAGATAGTCACAATTCGCCATATCCCTTAACTAGGAGTCACTTTGGCTAAGCAATTCAGCGACTGTCTGCAGCGTTATAATCTGGCAGAATTTGAGCGAGAATGGTTGACCGTTATTCGGGGAATTGAAAAAGAAAGCCTTCGGATTTCACCGGACGGTCATATATCTCTTTCCGATCATCCAGTTGCGCTAGGGTCAGCGCTAACCAACCCCTATATCACAACGGATTTTTCTGAAGCGCTATTAGAATTCATCACACCGGCGTTTCAAGATATCGACGAGTGTTTGCGAGTTCTTGAAAATATCCATCGCTTTAGTATTCAAAACCTTGAGAACGAAGAAATGCTTTGGGTTACGAGTATGCCCTGTCCCCTAGCAGCTGATGCTGAGATTCCCATCGCTCGATACGGCAATTCGAACATAGGCAAACTTAAAAATCTATACCGCCGCGGTTTACACAATCGCTATGGTAGTCTTATGCAAGCCATTTCCGGTATTCACTACAATTTTTCAATGCCAGATTCATTCTGGGAGCCCTATAAAAATATCTGTCAGAATTCTGGGACGATGCAGGAGTTTCGTACTGACAGATATCTTCATTTAATTCGTAATTTCCATCGCTATTCCTGGTTGCTCATTTATCTCTTTGGCGCATCTCCGGCTGCTTGCAAATGTTTCGTGGAAGGGCGAGATCACAACTTAGAAGAATTCGATAAAACAAGTTTGTATCTACCTCGTGCTACTTGTTTACGAATGGGAAATCTTGGCTACAAGAGTGAAGCGCAAAAATCACTGTTTGTCTGTTACAACGATTTACCGAATTATGTGGAATGTCTCCATCAAGCCATGCACACACCCTATCCGGAGTATGCTGAAGTCGGCCAGCAACGTGATGGCGAGCATCTTCAAATTAACACTAGTTTGTTACAACTTGAGAATGAATTTTATTCTACTATCAGGCCCAAACGTAATGTTAAAAGCGGTGAGCGGCCTTTAGACGCTCTTACTAATAGTGGCATTGAATACGTTGAAGTTCGTGCTCTGGATCTGGACCCCTATTCGCCACTTGGAATATCTGCAGAACAAATTCGTTTTCTTGATACATTCCTTTTACATTGCCTATTAACCGACAGTCCTCAATGCAACGAAGTTGAGTATCTTGAAGTCGCTAGCAATCTATCCAAGGTAGTAGAGCATGGTCGAGACTCTGAACTTTTGCTGGGCAAAGAATCCACTCCAATTACACTTAAAAAATGGTCGCTAGAATTGCTGAGTGATATGGCTCATAGCGCGGGTTTGTTTGATGAAATACATAGTGATAGTAAACACTCAGACGCATTGTCTCAGCAACTCGCAAAAACAGAAGACCCATCACTAACCCCATCGGGAAGGATGTTGACTGAAATGACTGAAAAAGAGATGTCTTTCTTTGATTTTTCAATCCAGCAATCCAAAAAACACCACGCCTACTTCAGTAATAATGGCTTAGACGAAAAAACTTTACACCACATGCACGCAACTGCTGCTGAATCTCTCGATAAACAATTGGAAATTGAAAAAAGCGACGAAATTGATTTTGATCAATTCCTAAAAAAATGGAACGATGCATAAGCTTTTTTTGCCTTACTATATAACATCAATCAGAAACTATTCCTTTTGCTCCACTTTAGCTATCCAACTTCTTCTCCAGATCATTTAACTACTCCCTCTGCCAGCGAAAATACTTCTCGATCCATGGGAAATACTTTTCCGGTAGTCGAGCTTTTCTCCATGCATTGGCAGTTAATTTGTTGGCTTCTAGTAGGGTTGGGTATACGTGAGTAACCGCAGAAATTTTTTTGAGCCCCAGACCGTGAGTCATTGCGAACACAAATTCTCCTATGAGTTCCCCCGCATGATGACCAACAATGGTTACGCCTAAAATTTTATCTTTGCCAGGAACTGTTAAGACTTTGACAAAACCATGAGCCTCGCCATCTGTAAGAGCTCGATCAAGATTATCCATATCATAACGGGTTACTTCATAACTGATACTCCTTGTATTCGCTTCTTCTTCGTTTAAGCCAACCCTAGCGACTTCAGGGTCAGTAAAAGTTGCCCAAGGCACAACATTGTATTTGGCATTCATGCGCCAGAGGCCGCCGAGCATTGCATTAATAGATGCGAAAAAAGCCTGGAATGACGCCATATGAGTGAACTGAAATGGACCAGCTACATCTCCACAGGCGTAAATATTTGGATAGGAGGTTTGCATAGCCTCATTAATTTCGATGGTTCCTTGTGGAGTTGATGATAGATGCAACCCCTCTAACCCAAAGCCTTCGACATTAGCCTTACGACCAGTAGCGAGCAGCACTTTATCAAATTCAACCCGGACTGCCTGACCATGATGTTCGGCTTCCATAAAATTCTGTCCTGAAGTCTTTTTAAACTTAATTAACCGATGTTCTGTCAGAACAGTAATGCCATCTTTTTCAAAACGTGCTGACAAAGCCGCCGATACTTCTGAGTCTTCTCGGGGCATGATGCGGGAAGCAATATCAAGCTGGGTTACTTTGGAGCCAAGATTATTAAAGGCTTGAGCCATCTCACAACCAATCGGACCGCCGCCTACCACTAGTAGTCGCTTAGGTAGCTCACGCAATTCCCAGACAGTATCAGAAGTAAGATAGTCAATATCGCTCAGTCCTGGAATCTGTGGAACCAAAGGTCGCGCTCCGGTCGAGATGATGATTGCACGAGTATTAATTATTCGATCATTTACTTTGACAGTATAAGGCGACTCAATATAGGCCTCCCCCTGAACACACTCGACGCCTAAGGATGTGAAGCGCTCTATAGAGTCATGGGGTTCAATGGTTTTTATAACCTTTTGGACTCTCTCCATCACTTTTGCAAAATCAACTTCACCGGCACCATTATTGATACCAAATTCTTCTGCCCGTTTTATGTAAGACATAATGCGGCCGCTCCGAATTAGTGACTTGCTTGGAACGCAGCCCGTATTTAGACAATCTCCCCCCATCTTATGCTTCTCAATTAAAACTACTTTTGCTTTTGCCCCAGCTACTATCAATGAAGCTACTAGGCCCGCCGAACCAGCACCAATAACCACGACATTCGCATCAAATTTCTTAGGCTTTCGGTAGTTTTTCATAACTTTGTTACGTTGAATTTTACTAATGATAAGCTTGGCGAAAAGTGGAAAGAGACCGAGCAATGCAAACGAAAAAAACACTGAGCCACTGACTATCCCAGACAAGGACGTGATTTGTGCTAATTCTGAGCCGGCATTGACATAGACCGCGGTACCTAAAAGCATGCCCAACTGACTGAATAAGTAAAAAGGAATGGCTTTAATTCCCGTTAAACCCATGAGCAGATTTACAATAAAGAATGGGAACAGCGGAACCATTCTTATGCTAAATAGATAGAAGCCACCATCCTTCTCTATGCCTTTATTAATTGTTGTTAGATAGTCGCCAAATTGATTCTGCACCCAATCACGCAACAAATTTCTAGAAACTAAAAAAGCAAGGGTTGCACCGATGCTACTGGCGAAAGATGCTATAAAAGTACCCCAAAATAATCCAAAGATTGCCCCACCAATCAAAGTAAGAATCGCAGCGCCTGGGATAGATAGAGCAGCAACAACTATATATATTGCGAAGTAGGCGAGAGCTGCGACGGTGAAGTTCTGGTTTTTGTAATCTTGAATCGTATTTAATTGAGATTGTACATATTCGAGAGCCAGGAACTGACCGAGATCAAGGATAAAATAGCTGCCAAAAGCTATTACAAATGCTATCAAAATGCCGCTTTTTGCTTTACTCATCAAACTTCCTTTATTAAGGTCGAATCTCTATGTTGGCGTTACAATAAAGGCTTCTTCCAGGGGCATTTAATTTATGTTTTCGAATTTTGATATGCTATAAACCACTTGCGATCAAAACCCCTGAAGCCAAAGATCGTGTAGACCAGCAATATAAACGTCAGGAACCCTTTGATCAATTTCATTGCTTAAGAGAATCCCAAGTGTCGAACTTTGATTTTAGTCGTGAATTTCCCGCAAGCCGAATGCGCAGGATGCGAAGGGATAGTTTTAGCCGGCGTTTAATGCGCGAAACATGCTTGAGTGCAGATGATCTGATTTTCCCAGTTTTTATCGTCGAGGGCAGCAATGAAAAACAAGCCATCGAATCTATGCCAGGGATATTCAG
>CAXYEH010000030.1:0-114653 GCA_964275945.1 uncultured Pseudomonadales bacterium | reverse complement strand
GGTTTATCACTGTTTTTATTGAAGTTTTTCGAACTATAATACCGGTCGTTCTTAAAGATCAATCTTCTAGCAGCGAATTTCTCATGGGTCGAAAAGCATCGCGCCAAATCACAGTCCAATCGGAATCAATATTGGGACAGCGCACTTTTCGAAAATCTCGGTTAGAAGACAATAGCCGATAACTTCAACTACAGATGCTATTTAACTTGCTTTTGAAGCTCCGGTTCGGCGTTTTTCTAATGCGAATCTCTGCAAACCCTTTGTATATTTGGGTCTCAGTTGGGCTTATAGGCCCAAAGTGTAAATTTTGCTCTAGAATTGAGGAACAAAACTAAATGCTAACGAGTTCAAACAGATTTAAACTGGGTTTTAGGGGTATTGCTGGGCCAATTTTGCAACTCTGAATGTGGCTTATAGCCAGATCTTCGAATTAAATGAAACCGATTTCATCTGGTTAGGTGAGCGCATCTTTGCAAATGAATGTGCTGCAGAATTCGATTGCCTTACTAGTTGGAATCAAGGAGAAGATTTCCCGTCATTAGGAATTGGACATTTATATTTGGTTCCCCCCAGGGTAGAAGATTTTTCCTTTCGAAGAGACGTTCCCCTCATTGCTAGCCTCTTTTCAAGCCGATAATATAAAACTACCTTCTTGGATAAACAGCGATTCAAAAACATCAAAAGTTTCCGAAATAGGTGCCCCTTGGAAATCACGAGATCAATTCTATTCTGACTTCAATAGTGCTGAAAACCATCGAGCTACGAAATTTATCTAGCGGACACTAAACCTGAGCAGATTAATTTTATAGTAAACCGACTTAGCCGCTCTCTAGATCATATTGTTGCTACGTTTCCAATGAGTCAACAAGCAACCGTTAGAGAAAAATTATCTACTCTTGCCCAGAGCCATCCACCTTATGGTTCCTATGCACTTATCGATATATGTTCACTTCAAAGGAACTGGCCTTACTCCAAGTGAACGTTATGAAAATCAGGGCTGGGGCTTACAACAAGTAATAGAGGAAATGGAAAGCGCACCAACAACTCTTTACAGTTTTGTGCAAGCGGCAAAGCATATGCTCAGCAGGCGAGTGGCCAATGCACCAATCGAGAGGAGAATGAACAGCGCTGGCACGCCGGCTGGCATAAGCGCGTTGAATCCTACTTACCACCACCCTAACCCGGTTATCTTCCGCTCACTACTAGCGCGACTTCGTTTATTCTTTTTACATTCTCTATATTTAGAACTATTTATGTCATGCCATTACTAACGATTCGATATTGCAAATATGTGCCACCATCTTTCTAGAGAACCACTTTTAAATAATGGGCCTCATCACTCTCACACGGAGAGCATAATTGCCCTAATGCAAATAAAGAGAGCCCTCCGATTGATCCTAATACCCCCTTTCGCTTCAGCGAACCACTCCCTGAGGAACTGAAACAGGTCTTTCACCCCAAACCCTGGCCAAAAATCAATGAGTTCATACAATTAAATTACTATCTAGGCTCAGTTGCTGTTGACAACATCCTTAGCCAAGTTTAGAAACTAAAGAAAGTGCCAGCTATTTTAGCCCGATTGACGGATCCCCATGAAAGCTTCTGATGAAACCGCCTTGCCAGAGCGAACGCATCATTGCCCAAAGTGCAAGAAACCCTTGAGGCGGATAACAGGTAAGATGGGGCCCTTCTGGGGCTGCACAGGATTTCCGGATTGTACCAATACACTCAATGATGTTGCTGGCAAGCCGACAACGGATATCGATGAGCACTTCCGCTGCCCCATTTGTACTCGCAGGCTGGTTAAAGCGGTTAAAAGTAATGAAAGCTATTGGTTTTGCAGTGGTTATTCAAAAGGTTGCAAGGTAACTTTGGCGAATAATGACGGAACCCCAGAAACAGCATATCGTTGCCCGAACTGCGGAAATTTGTTAGTAAAGCGAAATGGGAAAAAACGGCGCATTCTGGGGATGTAGCGACTTTCCGCACTGTAAAGCTAGCTTTAGTAACTTAAACAACAGGCCAAATTTTGATCTTTTCTCTACTAAACGTTCGTAAGAAGACCGCAGCTATTTTGGCAGGAATAACAATTGCTGCGTTGTGCCTTTGGGGGTTGTCAATATGGCAAAACATTTCTTTGGAGGAGTTGTTTAGCATTTTTATGGCTACGATTATTATGCTTGGAGCCATAATGCTCGGTGCATTTATGCTAATCGTAGCTTTAAAACTGCTCAAGCGCGCCTACCACAAAGCAGCTCAGACTAAATCATCCAAAGAGTGAAGACCTCTAAGGTAACGGCAAGACTCTAGACATTATGAGGGCGTCTTCCCGACCTCCTTTATCTGGATAATAGTTCTTCCGCTCTCCGATTACTGCAAATCCCATGGACCGGTAAAGAGCAATGGCTGAGTCATTCCCCACTCTTACCTCGAGAAAACACTCTGCCGCATCAAACTTGTAGGCCTGACCCAGCAATAAGTCAAATATTTTGCGGCCATATCCTTGACGTTGAAAATCTGGATGAACGCAGAGCGTTAATAAATGGCACTCGCCGATAGCAACTGACATAACTCCATGGGCAACTATTTTCTGTTTATTTGCTAATACCCAACATTGATAACCAGCACGTAAGCAATCTATGAATATGCGCTTAGTCCAAGGATGTTGATAGGCTGCTGCTTCATTCTGTACAACTAGATCCAGGTCGCTGTAACGCATGTTGCGAGCGAAAAAATTGAGTTGATTATCTGATTGAGACAGCATGAACTTTTAATGCTTACTTATTTTCTTGAATTCTAGTATGCAAAGCTTGCAATTGATGCCAGACATCTTTCTTCAACTGTGGAAATGAGAGCATAGAATGAAGGCTATGGGTCAGAGTTAGAAAACAATCAATATTCTGGATTTTGTAGTCTCTTCTGTCTTTCTCACTATCAGGGCCTATTAATAGATCATCTATTAAGCCCGCAAATACTAATAAATTCTGAAAACCATCTTTTTGCCCACACCCTAAAAGAAATCCTTGCAATGCTTGTTTTGCCGCAACAGCGTCCCCGGCATTGGAAGTAAAACCCTCTGCTAGCGGCCAAATAAAACTTTCAGGATTTAATTGAAGCCCATCTGCATTAATCCCCAAAGCCCCAAGAATATTCTTAAGTAATACCTCTGATTCCTGCGTTGCATTTGACGATTGCTGTAGGGGGTACTCATCCAATACGGCAACAGTTTCACTCACTTTGTAATAACGCAACGCAAAGCGCAAATCACTGGATTCTTCTATTGGTGAATCTGCTTTTGTAATCAAAGTTTCTTCGAGAGTGACAGCCGGCTTATCTTCATCTTTCGTATTTAATTTAGACTTGGCTAATCTTTGAACAGGCGATTTTAGTTTTCCGCTATGTACGACCTGCCTTCCTACCTCGGGAATCTTTGTTTGAGGAATCTCCACCGGCTGCAAATCGCCATCGTTTCCAAACTCATAAGCAGGTGACAGTTTCGCCCCAGGTAGATTAGCTCGTGGATAATAAATATCTATCCCCATCGCGCTCAAATAGGCTTTTCTTATTGGCTCATTCACGGAAAATTAACTGATGATTAGTAAGCTTTAAATATACTCGTTTGGCCCAACTACAACAACAAATCCTAATTCTGATCAAAGGCAGGTTCAGTAATTGAAGTTGTGGACTATTCATGATTGAATCCGCCTTCGTTGCTAATAAGGACTTCCTATGAAAGCGGTACGCTGCGGCTCTTTCGGGCCTCCAGAAAACCTCACCCTTGAAGATATCGATGCCCCCTCTGCTATGGAAAATGAAGCCGTAGTTGAAGTTTATGCAGCCTCCCTTAATTTTCCTGATGGCTTACAGATCCAAGGGAAGTACCAATTTCAACCGCCAATGCCATTCACCCCTGGCTCAGAAGTTGGTGGCATAATCAAATCCATTGGCCCAGAGCTGGAAGGTTTTGAAGTAGGTGATCGAGTAATGGCCACACCAGGACTCGGCGGACTCGCTGAAGAGGTGATTGTCAAAGCTCAAAGCCTGAGAAAAATTCCTGACAGTATGGATTTCAAAACCGCTGCGAGCTTCGCCATGGTTTATACGACTTCTTATTACGCACTTAAACAACGAGCTAATCTAGCACCGGGGGAAACACTGCTTGTACTTGGTGCTAGTGGCGGTGTCGGTTTAACTGCGGTTGAATTAGGCAAGCTTATGGGTGCCAAAGTAATTGCCGCTGCCAGTTCTGATGAAAAACTAGCTTTTGTTAATCAGCTACAACCCGAAAAACTGCTTAATTATGGGGATGGGGAGTTAAAAGAAAAAGTTAAGATACTGACTGATGGTCAGGGTGCAGATGTTATTTATGATCCTGTTGGAGGTGACCTGTTCGACCAAAGTTGCCGCTGCATTAATTGGAATGGTCGCCTGCTCGTCATTGGCTTCACTAGTGGGAGAATTCCAGAATATAAGGCAAATCTGGCTTTGCTAAAAGGTTCTTCAATGGTAGGTGTATTTCTTGGACGGTTCCGCAAAGAAGAACCTGATGAATACGAGAAGAATTTCCGGGAACTTTTGGACATGTACGACCAGGGTAAATTAAATCCGCTAATTACTGAGTCCTTTCCACTACAAAATTATATAGATGCTTTTAATGTCTTTACTGAAAGAAAGGTAATGGGAAAAGTCACTTTGGAAATAAAATCCGAGTAGAGTTTTTATGTTGACTGAAGAAGAAATTCGCCAAGACTTGGTAAAACTAAAAGATATCGTTGCTGCACACAAAGCTCCTGAAGCTGAGCTCGCCATCCATAAAGAAAATATCAACGGCCAGGAATATGATGTTTTTTCTAAAGCGCCGAATAACCTCGGCACGCTTTACGAACTCGGCTTAAAAGAAGCCAACGAAACTTTTCTAGTTTATCAAGATGAGCGCTATAGCTTTGCCGAGACTCTAAATATGGCTCAGCGCTTTGCGCGATCCCTGAAAGAGAATTATGATATTTCTCATGGTGATAGAGTAGCAATATGTGCTCGAAATTCACCTGAGTGGTGCCTTGCCTACATGGCTATATCAATTCTGGGGGCTATCATCGTACCTATGAATTCCTGGTGGAAAGGCACGGAGATTGAATACGGACTGAGAGATAGCGGCAGTAAGTTAGCCATTCTAGATCAGGCACGATTCGAACAACTTAAGCCCTATATTGCTTCGCTAGCAATTGATGTCATTCTTATAAAACCTGAGCAAGAATTGGTCTATCCCGAATTCTATTCCCTGCTTGAAGATGTGGAGCCTCTCTCTCAAGAAGAAATCACAGCGCTGAATGTTGTTCCCGAAGATGATGCTTCTATTATGTATACCTCTGGCTCCACCGGGGTACCGAAAGGGGTACTTTCGACTCATCGTGGCATTATCAATGCACTTTACACTTGGCGATTCGTTAAAGAAATCAATGAAATATTACGACCAGAGCTGATCGAAGAGAACCCCCGATATCAACCCGCCTTATTAGTCAATGTACCTCTGTTTCATGTTACCGGAAGTCATGCTCAGTTCTTGGCAAGTTTTGTGTATTTACGCAAGTTTGTGATGATGTATAAATGGGACGCAGACGAAGCGTTAGCTTTAATAGAAAAAGAAAGAATTTCGATTTTGCATGGCGTACCAACTATGGCCTGGGAAGTTATGCAATCTCAAAAATTCAATGATACTGATTTAAGCAGTTTACGCGGGGTACAAAGTGGCGGAGCACCACGACCACCAGAACATCTAAAAATGATTATGGAGAAATTCCCTGCAGAAGCAATTCCTGGTCTTGGCTATGGGCTCACAGAAACTAATGCCATTGGAGCCATCATCTCTGGTAAATTTTACGAAGCTAAACCTCACAGTACTGGACGACCCACTCCTCCAGTTTCTGCGATTAAAATCTTCGATGACGGCGGCAATGAACTCGGACCCAATGAAGTTGGCGAAATTTGTTTTAAGGGGCCAACTATAATGAAAGGCTACTGGAATATGCCTGAGGCAACAGCCGAAGTTCTTAAGGATGGTTGGTTTTATACTGGAGATATTGGCTTACTAGATGACCTAGGATTTCTAGTCATCTTGGATCGAGCAAAAGATATTGTCATAAGAGGTGGTGAAAATATTGGCTGCGCTGAAGTCGAATATGCCATAGCAGAACATCCATCTGTAAATGAAGTTTCAGTCTATGGTATTCCCGATGAGCGACTTGGGGAAGCTCCTGTGGCGACTGTTATGATCAAACATGATTCTAAACTAACTCAGGAAGAACTTCGTGGATTTCTAAAAGAAAAAATTGCAACATTTAAAGTTCCTGAAAAATTCTATTTTCAATACGATCAATTGCCGCGCATTGCTTCAGGAAAAATCGCTAAGAAAGAATTACGTCGACTAACCATCGAAAAATTAGGACTTGCCTAGAGCTGCCTGCTCTTAGCGTCTCAAAAGCTTTTCCAGGGTCAATTCTCCGGCACTCATAAGCCCTTTCCTTCAGTATAGTTTCATATATACCACTTACAGAATTCGTGGTAATGCGTCGCTTGCCTATGAAATTTTTCTTAAAAAAATTACTGAAGAATGTTCCCCCTCTTAACGATATAGGAAATGAACAGAGACTAAATGGAAATACTCGAGCTCCAGTGGGTCTAGCAAGCTGAAGATCTGCAGAGACAGCTAAGAGAGGTGCCATGAAAGAGCAAAAATGGGATGTTTCGCCAGAAATAACAAAGGAGTTCCTTGATCCTATAGCGATTCTGCCGGAGGAAGTAGAGAGAGAAGAGGATATTAGTGGAACCGCTCCAAAACCAAAAACTCAATTAACGGAACTTCGACGTCGCATAGAAGAGCGGCTAGACTGTAAGCGCATCGACCTCGAATTTGAGTTCGAAGAGCTGGAAGAGCAGACTGATAATCTTCAGTAGTGGGCCCACAACGAAGAGAAAGGAAGAATTGAGTTATATTGGCCAACAAACAAGCAAAAGTGGCACCGCAACCAAAACAATAACTATTTCCAGCGGCAAGCCCACGCGCCAATAGTCGCTAAATTTATAACCTCCAGGGCCCATTATTAGGGCGTTATTCTGATGGCCTATTGGTGTCAGAAAAGCGCAGGACGCACCGACAGCGACTGCCATTAAAAATGCGTCCGGGTTCAGTTCTAATGATCCTGCTATATTAAATGCTATTGGTGCCATGAGAATTGCGGTCGCAGCATTGTTTAGAACATCAGATACAGTCATAGTGATAATCAGTATGAATGCAATAATTACTACTGGTGACAAACCACTAGCAATCGAAAGCAGACCATCTACAAGTAAAGTTGCAGTGCCGGTAGTCTCCAAGGCAGCACCAACTGGGATCATCGCACCTAATAAAATGACCACGGACCAATCGACCCCGTTGTAAAATTCTCTAACCGGCACGATGTTAAGTAACGCCATTGCGACTGTAGCAAGACCGAGTGCCAATTGAATAGAAACCAATCCAGATGCCGCCATACTGATGGCTAAGATGAATATCCCCAAGGCCCAAGCGGCCTTAGCGGGACGCTTTATATCTAGATGACGTTGCGCCAATGGATAGCAATCCATCTTGGTGATCCCTTCGTGAAGCTCATCTGCATCTCCGTGCAGAAGCAGCACATCTCCCGTTTCAAACTTAAATTCCCTGAGCCTACCTTGATGGGGCGAACCAGATCTTGATGCAGCTAGAAGGTTGACCCCATAACGGCGATTAAAACGAATCTCTGGTGGAGTACGTCCTACGATTGTTGATTGCGGGGTAACGACGATCTCCATAATTTGCGAATCTTCTGAATGCAAGATTTCATTACGTGCATTCTCTGCAGAAACCATTTCTAATTTATGCGTGGTCGCGAGATCATCCATATCGGCATGAGAGCCCTGCAACATCAGCAGATCATTATTGGCAAGCTCATGGCCTCGGTAATGATAAACATTCTGAAAACGGTCTCCTTTGTGAATGATGGATAGCAAGTCCATATTATTGGACTCCAGTGTCTGCTTGAACTGTTTTATAGTTTGACCTAGTAGATCGGACTCATTCGTGACCTTTAGCTCGAACAGGTACTCTTCAACTTTAAACAGTTCTAACCCGGCAGACTCCACCCGCACTTTTACCAACCTCCAACCGAATAACAGCATGAAGGCGATTCCACAAAGGGCAATCCCTCCGCCTACTGGAGCAAAGTCAAACATCGAAAAAGATTCACCAGTTACCTGCTGGCGATAGTTAGCAATCAATATATTTGGAGGTGTACCAATCATTGTGACTAGTCCACCTAAGATCGAACCAAATGAGAGGGGCATGAGCACGGTAGCCGGAGAACGGCCAGCTTTCTTTGTTGATTGAATAGCTATCGGCATCAATAGTGCCAGGGCTCCAACGTTATTCATAAACATTGAAAGAAAAGCTGCAAGAAAGGTTAACGCTGAAATATGAAGAAAGGGATTATCAGCCACTGGCTCAATGAAATCCGTAACAAATTCCACTGCTCCGGATTTGGTCAGTCCGAAGCTTACTATAAGCACCAGTACCACAGTGATCGTCGCAGGATTACCGAAGCCAGAAAAAAGTTCAGCCTGCGGCACTAACCCAAACAGACTCGCCGTAAACAACGCTCCCAAGGCAACTATGTCATATCGCCAACGGCCCCACACCAGCAATACCAGCAATGCCAGTAATATAAGCGAGAGAATAGTTTGGTCAAAATTCAAGGGCTACTTTTCAACCATAGAAAAAGCGATTTCACCAACACCAGCAATTTCTGCCTCGATATGATCTCCGACTTTAACACCAGAAACACCGGAAGGAGTCCCGGTAAACACTAAATCGCCAGCTTTTAGCTCAAAGAATCTAGACAGCTCAGCAATGATCTCAGCCACCGACCAAATCATTTCATTAAGACTTGAATCTTGCTTAGTTTTGCCATTGAGAGACAGTGTGATACGAGCATTACCGAGCTGCTTTTCAACCCCACAGGGAGTTATTGCTGAAATTGGCGCTGATTTATCAAACCCTTTTGCAGTGTCCCAGGGCTTTCCGCCTTGTTTAGCTGCATTCTGTAGATCACGCCGCGTAAAATCAATACCGACTGCATAGCCATAAACACACGCCATTGCCTCTTCAAGTGCAATGTTCGAACCTCCTGTGCCTAGAGCAACAACAAGCTCGACCTCATAATGCAAATTATCGGTAGCCAGCGCATAATTTACATTTTGATTTTCGGTAACAATGCTGTTCGCAGGCTTACTGAAGAACACCGGTGGGCTTGCTTTCGGGTCCCCTCCCATTTCCCGAACGTGGTCACCGTAATTTTGACCTACGCAATAAATTCGATTTACTGCAAACAATTGACGGGATCCTTTGATCGGCACTGACGGAATCGGAGCAGGAGGGAAAACGTAAGTCATTTTGCGTTCCTTTCTATGTTTCAACTAATATTTAGGGCAATTTACAACGAAGACCATTATATAAACCGGGCGTAAGCTCACTATCCAATTCAGGAAAAAGAATAAGCCCACTTAGTTCTTGAATATGACTAATAGTAGCAATTTGATTACAGAAAACTGCATGAATAGGTAGATCGGCTGCAAAGATGAAGGCAGCGTATTCGGAAGGGGTTGCAATCACTTTAAAATAGCTCGCAGGTACAGCCCCGTCTGCAGCCCCTGTGCTAAGTGCGCCAGGGACTTCATACAGAGGACCACTAACTACATAAAGTTCTTCTTTGTAGGCTACTAGCTCATTTATGGCTTGCTCCAAGCGGGACCAAGCGCCTGACCGCAAATCGTTAGGTAAAGGTGTCATATTACTGAGATTGTTGAGCTCATCCCAAAACGGGGTATCCGCAAAACTGGTTATCGGCGCCAGTCGGCCAAGACCATCTGAAATAAATACTACTTCATTTACGCGATAATCACGGTCTTGTGCATCACTCAAATCCGGTTGGTCAAAATTACTTTGGCTAAGATTAGATTCAAGCTCTATGGCATTAGAAAGCAATTCATCTTGCTGCCACCAGCGGGGCAACAAGGAAGCAATTCCTACCGAATTTTCTAATATCCGATAGGCTACCCAATCCGGCAAGGCATTAGTGTTATTAATTTCAGCTGCATAGAGATGACGTACTACTATCTCATTATTATTAACACTCCCTCGAGGGCAGGCTGCCATGCAATGTGAGATATGCACAGTCTGTGCTTCGCTTATACATATAAAAACTGTTAGCGCTAGCCCACTAACCCATTGGGTATAGGTGTTGCTGATGAACCTCATCACATTCCTCAATTATTTCATCACTTAAGCTAAAATCTAATGCTGCAAAAGCCTCACCAAGTTGATCAACAGTACGCGCTCCAATTATAGTAGATGCCACAAAATCCCAATGCATACTCCAAGCTACTGCCAAAGTGACTGGCGAAATATCTGCGCGCTTTGCAATTTTGATATATTTTTCTGTGGAAGCCAAAGTACGTTCATTGACAAAGCGATTAGCCATTTCCGCCTGACGTGAGTTTGAGCCCTTCACGTAATCACTGAAACGCGAGTTAACTGGCAATTGCCCATTTTGATATTTACCACTTAATACTCCGCCACCAATTGGAGAGTAAGGTAATAATGAAATATTCTCCTGCCGACAAACATTTGCTAACTCATCAAAGAAGCGACGATTCAGCAATGAAAAGTTATTTTGAATAGATTGCAATCTCGAAAGGCCTTCATAGCCTGCAACTGTGTTTGCCTTAGTAAGGCCATAAGCATTTTCATTGGAAGTTCCTAAATAACGTACTTTTCCTGCCTGCACTAGCCTATCCAAAGCTTCCATTGACTCTCCAACGGGTACTACCGTGTCCGGCCAATGGACCTGATATAAATCAATATAGTCAATCCCCATACGTTGCAGGCTACCTTCAACTGCCGCCTCAACATGATGCCGGTCAATTGCAGTGAGACCATGGCGCACGGGAGGCACAAACCATCCTGAGGCGGCACCCGCTACCTTAGTAGCAATAATGAGAGCATCTCGGGGTTTGGTTTGTATCCACTCGCCAAAAATTTCCTCAGTGACACCAGCAAGTTCTGGAGTCGGTGGGACGGGATAAACTTCAGCAGTATCATAAAAATTAATGCCTCTATCATAGGCCGCTTCGAGTATTTTGAATGATTCCTTTTTATTACTCCAAGTTCCAAAACTCATAGTACCCATACAAATAGGGGAAACGCGTAAACCGCTGTTTCCTATATAACGATAATTCATATTTATTCCCTAATTAGTCGATGCATCCTAATTTAAATTTTCTAGATGTATGCCTATATATGTAATTGGTTCACACGAGCTCAGCGCTATTCTTAGCGCCACATCATAGCGATTTCCTTAGCGTAACATCCATATTAGCAGGATCATTTATTGACACTTCTTGGAACAGAAAACGGGAGTTGCTAAAGGAATCAAAATTTCGTTACGTAATTACTTTCGTTCTGGAAGAGGCTCTACACGACCTATATCCACAACCCATTGAGTCATACCCCCCTGCATATGAGATACGTTGGTCATGCCCATGGTTTTCAATGACAGTGCTGCCAGCGCTGAACGGGAGCCTTTATTGCAGAAGAGAATAACTTCGACTGTTTCTTCGAATTCTTTTCGATAATACTCGCTCTCTGGGTCTATCCAGAATTCGAGCATGCCTCGCGGCACATGCAAAGCTCCTGGAATAGTGCCTTCACGTTTTAACTCTCTTATATCACGAAGATCTACCAAAGTTAGGCCAACCTGACCTAATTTCTCATCCACTTCGGCTGGCGTGAGTGTAGTAACTTGTTCTTCTGCTTCTGCGACCAGCGATTTGACGCCCTTCGTTATTTTCATAATATTTTAGTTCTCTTCTTCAAGTGCAAAGCGTTCTTCCGCTCTATGTCCAGATAAGATGTATTCCATACCATAGTTACCTTCATGACATGCATACTCATAAATTGGATCCGGACTATGATCGAATACTATTTCTCTTGTATAAGGTGCAGCAAAAACCCCGGGGTCATTTGTAATAATTTCATAGCGTAGTTCTTTCTCACTAATACGAGTCAGGTATTCCACATTATGTTTTATAGAAGACTTTGGGCCATAACCACTCTCGTCTGAATAGTTCGCAGTTTCAATTACTAGGGTATCCCCATCCCAATAGCCTCGCGAATCGCCATGCCACAATTTAATTGACTCATCTAAAGTAAATTTCTCTATTAAAGGTATGACACGGACGTCATGAATCATTTCCTGCACTATGACTACATGATTTTTTGATTGCACAATTTGCCAATAACTATTGTAGCCCGAACCAAGATAAGGGGCGCCATAACTTATACAACGTTCTGTCAGTGGGCGATCTAACCAAGAATCTGCAGGGTGATCGATACGCCGCTGAGCTGCAGCATTGCCCATCGCAATCGCTTCCTCGGTTCGCGAAGGATACTTGCCGCTTGGTGGGTCTGTAATTTGAGAAGTACGTCGATGAACGCTACGATCCGCTAACCAGGATTGATCATAGTTCCCAGTCGATGGGTCGTAAGACACCGTATCGCCAGTTAATGCCGCTGATAGAACGCCGCCCCCAAAAAGCGCATCACCATCTTCTTCAGCAATGTCTACGACTCTTTGTTTGAGAAATTTAATATCTTCGTCAGTTAGAAATTCTTTATCCGCAAATGCCTCCGGTCGCTCTATAGGTGTAATCGTATTATTAGCCCACACGCCCTGCAGATCAGGCTGATCATCAATAGTTCGACCTAATTCCCATGCTACGCCTTGTGCTGATAAGGTTGAAATTACTAAAAGTGCCCCGCAGGCAATCGCTGACGATCTAAGAATTGCTGTTAGAAATTTGGTCTCCAAGGCATTTCTCCACATAGTTTTTTTACTTTCTGCTCACTATAGAAAATAACTCATTAGAAATTTTAAAACTAGACTGACAGCAGAAGCTAGGTGTTTAATGAAGGTCAAAGAAAACCAAAATTCTAGCCTTATATTCAGAGCTATCTGCGAGACGATTTAACCATCGCTCCACCACCAGAAACTACAGCACCAAAGACATTACCTGCCGAATCTACTGCCACACCTTCTGGATTAGACCCCTCAGGATAAGCGGTTACGGTTCCGTCGATAAAATAATCTACGATGCCATCCAGTAAACTCCCCACTCTGATGCCGGCATGCCATCCTGGATTACGCTCGTTATCAAATTCTGACTCAGAATCAGCAACATAAATCATGTCGTCATCGGTTATGTAAATGCCACTAGGTCGACTAAAGGATTTAAACTCGCCGATGTAGTTACCACTCAAATCAAATATTTGTAAGCGATTATTACCACGATCTCCAACAATCAAGCGATTGCGGGAGTCAATATCCAAGGCGTGTGGAGTCTTTAACTCACCAGCGCCCGATCCCCAGCCACCCCAGTACTTAATAAGATTACCATTGCGATCGAATTTTACTATGCGAGCTACAGTACCCTCAGCAGCCCCTGCGTTCTGTCCGCCATGACCATCTCCCACATAAATATTTCCATCAGCATCAGTTACGACATCACAGGGCGTTTCTAAAAGTGCATTAGTACCATCGCCTGCAACTCCGGGTTGGCCTAGGGTCAATAAAATTTCTCCTTCTGGGCTTAATTTGTAAACAACATGACCCTTGCCTGCAGTTGCCGGGTTCTCTGCATCAGGACCTTGAGCATCAGTGACCCAAATATTGCCATCTCTATCCACATGTAAGCCATGCGGAAATAACATTAGCCCACCGCCAATTGCTGTCACCACATTGCCATTTGGATCGATTTTCAATATTGGGTCGAGATTAGAGCCAGCGCAGGAATTTTCGCCACATCGATCGATCGCCCACAAATGTCGCCCATCTGGGTCGATATCAACTCCAGCAGTTGAACCCCAATTGCGGTTATCAGGTAATTCCACCCAATTGTCGATGGCGCTATATGGATTAGGCCGATTATTACTAGGCTCTAGCTGGCCCATAGCATACTCAGATACCAGTATGCTTAAAGCCAAGCTGACCAGTGTAAGAATTTTACGATAAGCCATAAACCTACTCCTTCACTGTGAAGTGATTCAAAAATTCTCATTCTTATCACTATATGTCCGTAACTCTTATTATATCAATATTTATGATGCTTAGAGCGACTCTCTTAAACCTGCTTTAGTGCTCTGCAAAGTAGCCTACACCAGCACTTCTGCAATTCTAGAAAGTTTGATGTGTTACTAGTTGAGATCACTCGGGGAATAACGATAGCAGTTTTTGCTTTGGACTTAGTTTTACCGTGAAAGCGGTTTTCTGACGAACAGGGCTAGTGAAGTAGTCAATTGCGCTCAATCAGGAGGGATCTCCAGTTTCGAGCCTGAGTTGCTGCTTAGAGAAAATACTTGTCGAATTCCGATTCCTGCGCCCAAAAAGATTAAAGTCACAACGACCAAGAAAATTTGGCTGAACCCGAACAAGCCGCCGGCTGGCAATGCTAGGGACAAACCGGAAATCCCTATCAGAATCCTCACAAGAATTCCTCTCGACCCACTACCAAGATCACCTAAACCAATTAGATAGCCTTGCAATGCAGCCGACACTAAAGCTACTCCAACCAATGCAGTTGTAATTGCTTGTAAATTCTCACCCCATGATGCTTGCAGCAACAGCGCAGGATTAAATACGAAGAAAAACGGTACAAAATAAATGATGGCGCCTAAACGCATTGCTTCAACTCCGGCTCGCATCGGCGAAACATTGGCAACCGAAGCCGCCGCGAATGCAGCAAGCGCAACAGGCGGAGTGATAAAACTTAGCATACCCCAATACATCACAAACATGTGACTAGCCAGCGGGTCTAATCCAGAATTTGTGAGAGCTGGCACTAATACAATTGCCAGAAAGATATAGGCTGCAGTCACAGTCATTCCAATTCCTAGAATAAAACTGGTGAGCGCTCCCATTACCAACAAAATTACGACATTTTCTCCAGCAAGATAGACCAAATCATTGGCGATAGTGCCGGCAATTCCAGTTACCGCTAAGCCTCCAATGATTAATCCAATCGCCGCTAATATTCCTGCAAGTTCAGCAAGCAATTTGCCCATTTGCGCCACAAGCTGCATGAATCGATCCAAAGAGAGCTTGTGCACAGTAAATTGATTAATCACCAACAATAAGCCAGTGGCATAAAATGGGGCGACTGCTTCACGTTGTAAATAAACCAACATCCAGATTAAGGCAATAAAAACTGCGATAAAGTACCAGCCTTCCCTAAATACTTTTCCTACCTTAGGTAATTCATCTTTGGGCAGCCCTTGCAAATCATGGCGAGCTGCATAGGCATCGATTTGCATAAACAGGCCAAAAAAATAAAGTACAGAGGGGACAATTGCAGCAACGGCGACAGTGACATAACTAACGTTTAAAAAACTTGCCATAACAAATGCTGTGGCACCCATTATAGGAGGCATAAATACTCCACCGGTAGAGGCGCAAGCCTCAACACCAGCAGCATATTCCTTACTGAAGCCAATTCGTCGCATTGCCGGGATTGACAAAGGCCCGGTGGTTAGAACATTGCTGATAGGGCCACCGCTCATGGAACCCATAAGGCCACTGGAAAATATTGATACTTTTGCCGGGCCTCCGCGCAAATGCCCTAATAATGCAAATGCAAAATTAATAAAGAAAGGACCGCCGCCAGTGAATTGCAATGAAACGCCAAAAACCAGAAAACCAAAAACCAATTGAGCAAAGACACGCATCGGTATCCCAAACAAACTTTCCTCACCAAGAATATGGAAGATTGCGACTTCTTGAATTGGAATACTTAAAGCTGCGACTACGTTGGGTAAAGAAGCTGCAAAAGTTGGATAGAGCGAAAACACCAGGACGATTGCAAAGACTGGCCAACCGCCTGCCCTGCGACCCGCCTCTAAAACAATTACCCAGGTTACCAAAGCCAGCCACACGCCAACTTGTGGTGCCGCATATTCCCACGCTTCCAGTACGATGCGTTCAGCGAAGTAAGCGTAGTAAGAAAATATAACTGCGATTACCACCATGATTGCAATGTCATACCAAGGAACATGCGCCAAGCTATGCTTGTTAGCAGGAAAGGTAATAAATACCATACAGAGCATTACGCCGGTAATCATGTACATGTAGCGGCTGTCTAGCACAACATAACCGATGAAAAAGCCAAGATTAAATATTTGATTAATAGCAAGAATAATTGAACAAGCTGTCATGGCAGCCATGACCTTGCGCCAAGTTTCAGACAACTCCCGGTAACGCAATGATTTTTCTTGCTTACTGGAACCGCATTCAGGGCTATCCGTTTCGGTTACTGCTTCAGACATAAATCCTACAACCTAGAGTCCTTCACCAAGAGTGATCAGCCCTGCTTCTTCGAGTGCATTTTCTCGCACTGTTATCCAGGTCTGTTCGAATTCCATGTATCCCTCAGGTGCATTTGGAAAGAAAGAATCCCAAGCTGTCCTCAGGACAGCTTGTCGATGGAGATTTTTTTGGTTATTAGCTTCTGCAGCATCAGTCCAAGCATCAATTTCCTTGTAATATCGAATTGCACCAGGGTGAAATGGAATAAAAGCTTGATCAAATTTTTGTCTGTCTAGTATCCATCCAGTAGCGCCAGGTGCATTATTTTTATACTCATCAAAATGCTGATGCATGACCTTAACCATACTATAAGCAAGAGCATCATCCGAACTATCGAGCCCGACCAGCAATGGATAAGCCGAAGTAAACACTTGAATACCCTCAGCAGGAATTGTGGGACCTTCGATTGCGATATGGGGCACATACCACGGTAGACGACTACGTACACGTTCCACCGCTTCTGCATCATCATGCGGGAAACGAGCAAAAGTCAATCCACGGGGTGAAGCTTCAATGCGCAGAAATGGTGGCGAATTGCAGGCTCCACCCGCCATGTCTGCACGATTATTTAACACCGCATCGATAGAAGCATTATAGCCACCTACCTCTACAGGTATGACATCGTCCCAAGTGAGGTTTGCATAAGACAAAAGTGCAGAGGTCGCATTATTAAGTGATGGGGCACCTTGTACAAAAGTTAGTCGCTTGCCTTTAATATCATCAATAGTTTCTACACCTGCATCGCTGGCCATTGCAAATGTAAAAGAACAGCTATCAGAGTAATTGGACATTAAGGCACGAATGGGTTGTGGGCCCCAAATTCGAGAAGCAAAGTTAAGAATACCTTCCTGAGCGTAAACAGATTCAGAGCCCCCCGCTGAAAAGTGCACTCTTCCTGCTCTAAGGGTTGCTAGTCGGGAGACATCATTACGTCCGGGAATTACACGAAGATTTACCTTGTATTGACGCTGGAGAATATTGCCGATAGCGACTGCCTGACTATAACCACCTGTCCCGGTCGGGTAAGCAGACCACGCTATTGTTTTTGGAAACTGAACATCTATCTCGGCAGCAGAAGCGGCCTGGACTAGGCAAGACAATGCAACACCACAAACAGAAACTTTATAAAGAAGAAAAAATAGCTTTCTCAATTGACAAAGTACAAAAAAATAAGGACCAGCTCCCGACTGCGACATTACTTACACTCTAGTTTCTATTCGTGAAATGTTGTCGCAAGAATAACGCAGGTCACTTGGCATTGCTACGCTGCTGAATCTTTCGGTAGGCGAAAAAAAAGACACTAAAGCCTCAGCTAAAATGTCTTTTCATAAGCTTTTAACAAACTTGATTTAACGAGTTACCGTAACGTTGACATTCTGATAAGTAAACATAGATCCGTCACTAGCTACTCCTCTTAAGACGTATTCACCTGGCTGATCAAACGTTACGGTAGCAGCCCATCGATTGTTCTCTGGAGGCTCTGGAATAGTAAATGGCGGGGACCACGCAGAATTCGCATAGACTCGAGTATCAGTATACGTTTTCATCTGCACCGGCATAAAGCTAGCATTCTTAGCAGGCCCTCGATAAACCATCCAAGAAAATCGCTCACCAGGGCCTGAAGATGCAACAATTGATTGTGGCGGCCGATAAATTTGTGCCGGTGTACTCGGAGGAGGTCGATTCGATCTAGCTGGCAAGTTGTCGGGGTCTATTACAGTAACTGCCAAATCGAGTGGTTGCCCTACCCTCACTGAGCGAAAGGCTTCACCTTCCAAAGTCAGTTCAGGCGAAATATTAGTACGTAAACGTTCATCGAGAGATCCAAACGCACCACCCACTTCGGTGGAAATCACTTGTGGGTCAATACGGTAGTCAGCTTTCAAAGTACCATATGCACGGGCCAGATGACTGGCCTTTGATTGCAAAGTCCAAACTAGTTCCTTTTCCCCAAAATCCGCTGGCACATCGATGGTGAAGAGAAATGGATTACGGCGGGGGTAAAAATGTGTGGGTTGACCGCGATCCGCCTGGGAAAAATCATAGGCATCGTTGCTCAAATCATCTAACTCACCCGCCTCAACTACAGAAAAGTAATTCTGCGGGCCAACGTCAATATCGAATTCCTGCTCCCAGTTAGAATTCATATAGCCGAAAAATAGTTTAAAAGTACCATCGTCGTTCGGCCACCAACCTTCGTAGGCAGGGGAAGCGATTTCCCCAGATAGAACCATACGCCGTTCCTGAGCAGATGCCGAAGTAGCAACTGCCAAAACCAGGAAGATGACGGATAACAGGCGCGCACTGCGATACTTCATATTAATCCTCGCTACCACCCGCAGTTTCATACTCAGGCACAGGTGACCAGCACAGTGGACAACCTACGTCATACTCATTCTTGTTAGCTAAAGTCGCTCGCCGTGCTGCCATTTCTTCCTGAAATTGCTCTTCCGTCATCGTTACCGAGTAACCCAAATCGATGAACATATTAGAGACAGAACGACGCCCGCCCCCTGCCCAGTTACGCGGATCTGCGAGATTAGGATTAGCGCTTGAAGTATCCATATAGGCAATGGTCTGCAAGATAGTTCCCTTGGGAAGCAAAGGAGCCTTATCTTCTTTATAAATATATTGTTTCACCCAGTTATGATCATAGCCAACACAGTTAAGAGTAAAAATGTTGTGACCCCAGATCGCTTCTAAGCACATACGAACACCGGGAGCATGCAGGTGTGGCTCGAAAGCCATGATCTTGGTGTGTTCTTGTAAAACAACATAGTTATGTAATTCTTGATTTGCTAAGCCCGGCAGCACATCAAGGTCGATACCATTTCCGGTACGTGGGCCCCGGGTTGTATACCTTGGTTCATATCCACGCGGAAAAAAACGAATCCCAAATTCCAGATGACCACTAGTCTCACGACCATTAGAATGCAGGTGCGCTGCGTTTAAATGTAAAGCAGAATTAGCCTGAAGCAATCGGCCGGCACTATCAGGAAATTGGTCAGCATTACGTCCCACTTCGTGAATTGGCCAGCCAACACGAGTTTCTGGATCAATGTAAGTACCATCCTCGCTTAAAACACCGCTACTATAAGTCATGTGATGCCACATGTAGCGGCCACCAACTGTGCTACTTCCGATGTCCGTCGGAATGTCGTTAACTTCCCGAACTTCGATTGACTGCACATAACGGTCCTCAGTCAATCCGGTTGGCACAATGCCAATGTCACCCCACCAATCTGGCGCAACTGCAGGACGAACCATTTCTGGCCCACTTAATACCAGTTCAGGTGCACCTAATGTCCAGTCATCACTGTCAGAGAAAACCATCGGTGCCGGTTCATTAGCAGGATTTCCTCGTGGAGCACCATTTTGTGCCCAAGCCTGAATCATCGCCAAATCTAGGTTCGATAATGAATAGTCGCTCTCGAAACCACTGGTAATGCCAATGTCCTTTTCGATGTACCAAGGAGGCATAGCACCCATACGATCACGAATGGCCGTACGGTACATAATCACCGGTGCCCAGGGGCGAACTTCTTCATAAGACATGAATGACATAGGACCGCCACCGCCAGGTCGATGACATTGCAGACAGCTTTGCTGCAAGATCGGCGCAATATGATCAGCATAAGTAATATCTGATGGCTGCATATCAAAATCAGCTATGTCGTAATAATGGGGCTGATGGGCGGCAACGCTGGCATCGTGGGCTTGCGCCATGACGACATTCGGAATGAATAAAGCCGGAATAGCAAGCAAAGCGAGAAATTTTCTGACTGTCATAGCAGGAATCCTCTTGATGGTTGTTTCGTTATGTCTCAGTAACATTCGACTAACACTTATTATTGTTTAGAGAGTACTGCAGAATCCGCACAGTTTAATTGAAATCAAGGGCTTAGGTCGCCCCTGGGTAACAATTAGTTGCATTCTTGAACAACAGCCAGCAACAACTGGAAAGACCTAGAAACTGGTAGCCCTGAGCATAAGATTCTAGTGCTGATTTGTCCACCCGTAGACACCAGAATTTGCTCTTTTTTAAAGCCAGCAAAGCCCAGAATTAAGGCATTCTTGTGGCAAATGCAGTTAACGTGGTTCCAGAGGGAATGAGTACATATTGCAGGCCATCTAACATATAGGTAATGGCAGCAGCCCCCCAGATTCGAGTTCCTGTCTGGTAATGCCACAAGTTTTCCCCGGTTGCGGCACTGAATGCCATAAAATTACCTTCGTGGTCTCCCGCGAATACCAGTCCAGAAGCGGTAGACATAACCCCACCGAAGGTAGGCGAGGGATAGGTAAATTCCCACTCCAAGTCTCCCGTATGAATATCAAGCGCACGCAAAGCGCCATAACCTTGCTCAGCATCAATGAAGACCGTGCCGCCAAAGTTTGATTGTCCCCGAGTATTAGCAGGCAGTTCTGGCACATAGGTAGCGCACGTTTCTCTAGCTGTGAGAATGAAAAGGTCGAGGCCCGGGAAGAACGTCGGTGGATAAAAATTGGTCGAACCCCAAGGGTCTGGCAAGCAACCGAGACTGCCATCGTTAACAATTATCGGCCGGCCATCGTCACCAATTTCTCTAGCCCAAGTAGTGGCGGTAAATGGCTCGCCTAGAAGAAACTCACCAGTCACTCGATCCAATACATAAAAGAAACCATTACGATTACCTACCATAACAACCCTTCTGGGTTCGCCCTCCCATTCAATATTAGCTAGCACTGGCATATGATTGGAGTCCCAATCATTAACATCATGAGGCGTAAACTGATAATGCCAACGCAGTTCTCCGGTATTGGCATCTAAGGCAACTATAGAATCAGTATATAAGTTATCACCGGGCCGATTTTCGTCATAGTAATCAGGGTTAGGATTGCCCACTCCCCAATAAATCAAATTCAGATCAGGGTCATAAGACCCATTCATCCATGTTCCTCCCCCACCCTGGGCCAATATTTGTGGATCATTTGGCCAAGTTTCACTGCCAGGTTCTCCTGGGCCCGGGATTGTATTAAAACGCCAAATACGCTCGCCCGAAACTGGATCGAAGGCATCAATAAAGCCTCTGGTCTGATACTCACCTCCAGAAATTCCGACAATGACTTTATTTCCAACAACGAGTGGCGCCATAGTTGCAGAATAACCAATTTGATAGTCCGCTAACTCGCGCTCCCATAAGACTTCGCCGGTACGTCGATCAAATGACATTAAGTGAGCATCAAGGGTAACCATAAACAATTGATTGCCCAGCATGCCAAAGCCCCGATTAACGGGCGCCGAAGCACCGTAGGTTAAGTCATCTGGCAGGTTTCTCCGGTATTGCCAAAATGAGCGCCCGGTTCTAGCGTCCAGGGCCCAGGCTAAATTATTTGAACCAGTTACGTAGAGGACACCTTCGTCTAGCAGAGGCGTAGTTTCCCAGCCACGCCCACGAGTGGTTGTTCCAGACTGAAAAGTCCAAACTGGCCGGAGTTCTTCCACGTTAGTTGGATTAATTTGTGTAAGTGGGCTGTGACGAGTTCCGCTGTAGTCGCCAGAATAGGTAAGCCAACGATTAGGGTCACTGAACCCAGCAAGCAGGTCTTCGAAAGATGGGCCCTCTATCGATTGCGAAAACGTAGTTGTGGGCAACAGCCAGATGACGACTGCAATGCAAAAATTACTTTGTAGTGTTGTTTTCATTGTTAACTTCTCTTGTAGTGTCATCACTACTTATTTTATTAGCAAACTAAAATTATTTTGTTAGCGCGCTGATTGCAAAAATCTAAGCACATCATCAATGTCTTCGCCGCTTAAAACCGATTCGGTAAAACTTGGCATTAAAGAAATATCTTCATGAATCACTTCTTGTAATGAGGATTTTCGAAAGCCACGCAACACTTGGTTGCTGTCCATAATCTGAATTGAAAAGGCATCCTCACTCTTTACGGTTCCTTGGATACGGCCATTGTCCTCAGTCACCAAAGTAACAGGCTTGTAGCGTCTAGCAATGACAGCACTTGGATTTCTAATAGAATTGGTCAAGGCGTCTTGGGAGCGTCGGTTCGTTATAGTCGACAAATCTGGGCCCAGACTTCCACCGAGGTTATCGACGCGATGACAACGTGAGCAGTTCAAATTGAATAGAGTCATACCACGACGAGGATCCCCATCGATTTGAGCTGAAGTACCTGCGATTGCAACACTCCGCAAATAAGAAACTAGCATCCAAATTTCAGCATCTGGGAAAGCATGTGGAGGCATAATGCTTCCAGGGACACCTTCACGAATCACCCGGAATACTGAGGCGTCAGTTGATTCAGACCTTGTAAACATTAAAGTTAAGTCAGGAGCCTCAATAGACTGAATTCCCTTAGCATCTGCTCCATGACAAGTTGCACATTGGGCACGAAAGATAGAACCCCCAGCTCTTGCGGCACGCGGATCCGCAGCGAGGGGATTTACTTCTTGGGCGTTCGTGAACTCGCTCATTAGAAGCAGGCTCAGCAAGCAGTTGGCTAAAAAATAGAAGCGTTTGGGTAAATGAATGAATTTCACAATTCTTTTTATTATCCTTAAAATTAAGCTGATCAGAATAACAAAGAATTTGTGGTGAGACAGCAGAAATAACTCCATCAGTTGACATACCTATTGCATTGGGATATTGCTATGGTATAGGAGCTGTGGTTAACCCGGCTTTTTTGTGTAGTTTCTTTCCACAACACTATCGGAGGGATCGATGAGTCATAGTCCGAAGAAGACCGCAGAAATAATTACTTCAGTTTGTGCAGCCCTGGTTTTAGGAGCTGTCGTGCTTTTAACCCAAACAAATGTAATTTCTGCGCAATCCAGTAATTTTCAAGGTGGATCACCGGAAATAAGCCAAACACCTGACATGGCAAATATTCGTATTCTTTTCCCAGCAGGCGTTCGCTCCTCTTGGCATACTCATTCTTGGGGGCAACTACTTATGATCGAAGAAGGTATTGGCCTTCATCAGATCCGAGGTCGAGCCATTGAAGAATTTCAGGTTGGCGAACCTTATTGGACACCGGCTGATGTCGAGCATTGGCATGGCGCCCATCCTGATGTTGACGCCTTGCAGCTAACAATCTACGAAGGTGAGGTGGTATGGCTAGATCCGGTTACTGATTCTCAGTATCAAGGTCTCCGTGTTCGCCCCCAATCTAGATCTGTAGATTAGATCAAGCGGCAGCCTAGAGAATTTCAAAAATAACCGTGGTGTGTAAACGCACATTACGGTTATTTTTTGTTTGAGATTTTTTTAATTGAAGAGTCCTCTTCTTGTAATTTCTCCCTCCTTCAACGGAAATGAAGTGGCTGCACACAGTGGTTTGCTCGCTGAGACGATCAATCTTATACTGCCTTTTCGAAAAATAGCACTATTGACTAATCGGGGAGTCAATGCCTTATGAATATTCAATTAACCAGAATACTCACCTTTGTTTGCATCGCAGGCCTAATTGCGGCATGCGATGCAAATCAATCAGTAACTCCAACGTTAAACTTTGAAGAAACTCTTCAACAAAAGCTGATTGAGGCCCAATACGGGGATGTAATAGAGATCCCTGCGGGCACTCATGAGATAACCCGAAGCCTTTCATTAAATGTATCAGGTGTCACAATTAGAGGTGCCGGTATAGATAATTCTATCCTCTCATTCAGAAATCAAATACAGGGTGCTGAAGGGCTTCTAGTAAGCGCTGATGATTTCATCATTGAAAATTTAGCAATTGAAGACACCGTCGGTGACGCCTTAAAAATTAATGAAAGCGATAATGTAATTGTGCGCAATGTGCGAACAGAATGGACTGGCGGCGCACTCACAACCAATGGTGCCTATGGCATCTACCCTGTCCAATCAACAAATGTCTTAATCGAAGGCGCTGTTGCTATAGGAGCATCTGATGCAGGGATCTATGTAGGCCAATCGAATCAGATCATCGTTAGAAACTCTCGTGCAGAATATAACGTCGCTGGCATCGAAATTGAAAATTCTACCTTCGCAGACGTTTATAATAATGTAGCGACAAATAATACTGGTGGCATATTAGTGTTTGACCTTCCCAACCTGCCAGTTCAAGGCGGGCGCAATACTCGGGTTTTTAACAACGAAATTCTTGAAAATAATACTGCCAACTTCGCACCAGAAGGAAATATCGTTGGAACCGTACCGGCGGGTTCAGGACTAATGGTGCTGGCGAATGATAACATCGAAGTATTCGGCAATACATTTACTGATAACGACAGCGCCAATATCATCATCGTCAGTTATTACATTACCGAACGACCTTTTGAAGATCCAAATTATGACCCATTCCCCGAAGGAATAAATATTCATAACAATTTTTTCAACGGTGGCGGCAGTAATCCTGACTCCGAACCATTAATTGCGTTACAAGCAGCCACTGGAGAAGCAATTCCGGATGTGGTTTGGGATGGAACTTTGATTCCCGGCAAACAAACCAAAGAAATCTTATGCATGCGTCAAAATGGTGAATTCAGTTTCGTGAATCTGGATGCCGGAAATGGGTTTTCTAACCCTAGCTTCGATTCTGAACAACACAATTGTTCACTCCCAAGTTTGACTGAAATTTCAATATCAACGGGAGCAGAATGAGTAGACTAGAATCGCGCTTAAGCGTTCTTTGCTTGCTATTAGCGGCCTTACTAGGATGCTCTGAATCGATACCTAATTTCCATGAATCAAATAACCCCCAACGGTTGTCTGAGTGGAATTTATTTGCGCTAAGCCAAGAAGAGCTAATACCTAGTGAAGCCAGCCTAGTATTTACTCCTGCCAATCAACTATTTACAGATTATGCACATAAACTGCGCACCCTATGGATCCCTAATGAAAGCCAAGCGCAGTTAGTTAATAATGAAATAAACTATCCTGTTGGCACAGTTCTAACGAAGACATTTTATTACCCCACCGATTTTGAAGGAAACTTGTTGCGCCAAACAAGCGCCAATTCTTCCTCAATCGATCTAGCGAACAATAAACTAATAGAAACTCGGTTATTAATTAAACGAAACCAAGGATGGGAAGCGTTCCCCTATGTTTGGAACGACGATCAGACTGAAGCATTTTTGCGCGTCGCCGGGGCAAGCACAAAATTTAATTTAAAGAGTGATAAGGGAAACCTTGAATTTGTCTACTTTGTTCCAAATGAAAATCAATGTTCTGGTTGTCATGTAACCAAACATCCAGATGGCGAAATGCATCCGCTGGGGGCAATCGCATCACAACTAACTTCTACATACACTAATAATAAAAATCAAACTGAAAACTTGGTAGAAATGGGTTGGCTAGATCGTGCTCCTGATGCAAAACCCCCAAAATCTTGGAAAGATGAAGCGGCCGCAACGCAAGATCGTGCGCAAGCTTATCTAAACATTCATTGTGGGCACTGCCACAATCCAGATGGCGCTGCTGACACTTCCGCACTGATACTTGACGGCTCCCATAACGCAGCCATAAACAGAGGAGTCTGCAAGACACCAGTCGCAGCCGGTGGAGGCGCTGGTGATATGCTCTACAGTATAGTCCCCGGAGCCCCCGACCAATCCATACTCCTTTATCGCATGGAATCCTCAGAACCAGATGAAATGATGCCGGAGTTAGGGAGGTCATTGATTCATAACGAAGGAATTGCTCTTATCAAACAATGGATACGGGAAATGCCTGGAAGCTGCCCAAACTAGGTTATTCGGTCTTCTTCTATTAATTAGCCCTGCTAGCAATTGCATTGTAGACTTACGTCATACTTTGGCTTAAAGGCTGTAATTTTTGTTGCGTTTGCTAGTTATCAGTTTGATTACGTGCTTAATGTTGACCTCTTGTAGCGAACAGGTTGGCGAGCGCCGCACCTATGTCTTAACAACTGGCACAACAGGGGGTACTTTTTATCCTGTCGGTGTCGCACTTTCCACACTGGTATCCGCTCAAGAAAATGCTGGTTTCTCATTGACGGCCATAAGCTCTGCTGGCTCCATGGAAAATATCAAGCTCATGCGAGACAACCAGGCTCAATTCGCTTTGATCTTGGGAATCTTTGGCGCCTGGGCCTTTGATGGCTCGGGGCCAATTCGCAACCCTTATGAGAATTTTAGATCTATCAGCGCCATGTGGCCTAACGTAGAACATTTTGTCTTGCGCTCTGATTTAGTGACAGATGGCACTATTAACGATTTAAGCAGCCTTGATGGAGAACGTTATTCCATTGGCATGCGAAACTCTGGCGCAGAACAGACGGGTTTTTATATTTTCGATGCCCTCGGAATCGATTATAGCGATGAATTGTCAATCGCCTATATGGGCTATGGACCGTCTGCCAATGCTTTGCAAGACGGGAATATAGTTGGGATGAATATACCCGCCGGCCCCCCTGTTACCGCTATCACTCGCGCATATGCTCTACTTGGCAATAGTATGACCATACTCGATTTCACGGATGAAAATCTGGAAGTCATCAATCAGGAATTCCCATTGTGGCAATCCTATGAGATAGAGGCAGGCACCTACCCCCTGCAGGAAGAACCTATAAATACAGCAGCAAGTCCAAACATTTTAGTGGCGAGAGACGATGTATCTGAAGAGATTGTCTACAACATGACGAAACTACTTTGGGAAAATTTGGCAACCTTACAAGAGATTCACAGCGCCACCAAGACAATGGCAATAGAAGTTGCATTGAATGGCATTCCGGTTCCACTGCACGCTGGCGCCTTGCGTTACTACCAAGAGCAGGGGGTTAAAATTCCAGAGCACTTATTGGAGCCATAGATTACTTTTCACTTCCGCAATACTGGCGCACTATCTTTTTACACTCAATTTCTGAAACTCGTAACTACTTAATTACAAAATCAAAGTAAGTTTCTTGATAGGGTTCATTTTCCAATGTGAAGTGCCACCACTCTTCGGGCAATGGACGAAATCCATTCCTTAGCATCACGTCACGCAGAATATTTCTGTTTTCTTTTTGCTCAACACTAACGAAATTGCTTGACGACCAAGAAATGGGGTCAAAATAATCCCAGGGCGAGCCCATGTCCAGCTCTTCTCCATGATCTAGCTCGATTAGTGTTAGGTCGACCGTTGACCCTCGCGAGTGACCTGACCTTTCGGAAATATAACCATCGCGAAAAAGATTTGCTTTTTCAACATTCGGATAATATTGATTTTTCATCACCTCGTCGTTCAAATCAGCCGCCCACCTCATAAAATGATCAACTGCTCGCTGAGGTCTATACGCATCAAATATTTTTAACCCTATGCCATTACTTACCAGCTCTTCTTGAACCTTTCTTATAGCTAAAGCAGCATCGAAACTCATTATTATTTTTGCAGCGTCATACCCCTCTATCGGCTTACCTACAAAATTATTATTTGTGTGATAGCGGACTTCAATTTCAATCGCAGGAATTGAAGCATCAGAAAATGAACTTATATCTACGAACCCTTTCGCCATCAAAGGTGAGGCATCATAATCGGCATTACAACTCTGAATAAAAATTAGCAGAAGGATTAGTAAAATCTTTTTAAGAAATGCATCCAAGCTTAAGTCCTGATCTTTTTGTAAGGTGGTCATGAGCAGCTGCTGCAGATTTAAGTCTAATTCATTAGCATCTATAAAACATGGTGGTTCTAGGAAATTATGTCTAGAATATTAACCCTAATTCTCAGAACAGCCTTGACTATCCTTGCAATTGTTATAAACACCATTCTAATTCCAACCTTATATAAAATGCACACGGAAAAACTTTAATAAATGAAAACTATCGGAATGCTAGGCGGCATGAGCTGGGAATCTACTGCATCTTACTATCGCGCGATTAACGAAACAGTTAAACGACAACTAGGTGGATTGCATTCAGCCAAAATCGTTATGAATAGCGTGGATTTCGAAGAAATAGAAAAACTCCAACGCGAAAACAATTGGTCAGCTGCAGCAGCAATTCTTGTTAAAGCCGCTGTGTCGCTTGAAGCAGGTGGCGCAGATTTTTTAATCATCTGCACTAATACTATGCATATTGTTTCTCAGGAAATAGAAGCCGCAACCAATATTCCTTTGCTACATATTGCCGATGCGACAGCTGAGAAACTATTAGATGACAGAATTGGCAAAGTTGGTCTGCTAGGCACCACATTCACTATGGAAAAACCATTCTATAAAGATCGTTTAATCAATAAGTACGGTATTGATGTAATTGTGCCAGATATGGAACTAAGAAACTTGGCGCATAAAATAATTTACGACGAACTCTGTCTTGGTACCATCAATAACGACTCCCGCGATACCTATCTGAAAATAATTCAAGAACTTAAATTCCAGGGGGCAGAGGCTGTGATCCTGGGATGTACCGAAATTTCGTTACTGGTTGAACAACGACACACTAATGTAACTCTCTATGACACCACTGCGATTCATGTGAGCAAAGCTGTGCAATTTGCTCTTAACGATTAAGCGTTTCATGAAATAATTCCGTGCTTAAGCTTAACTAGAGATTCTTTATAGTCACATGTGCTCATACCTTAAAAGCTTCGACTCAATTTCGATAATAGCTGGCAGCTTCTGAAAATTTTTCTGAAGACTGAGTAATAAAGAGACAAATTTTTAAGGTATAGCTCGCAAGAAATGGCGAATAAAGCCACAAATGGGTATGCTTTTGGGTTACCATCGGACTAATTAAGAAAATATTGCTGGAGCGAAAATATGACCAAATCCTCTATGTCTCGGCGACGCTTCCTACAATCATCTGGCGCTGCTGCGCTCTGGCTTCCTACTACCGTGAAAGGTTATACCGCTAATGAAATCCAAGCCTTCTATGTTGATGGCGAGATGCAAGAAAATGTCTCCAAGTTCGAATTAGATACACCTGCTCTCTGCGTCGACCTGGATTTGCTTGAAGCGAACATCGCCACTATGCAGGCGAGCACCCGCAGCAATGGCATTGCTAGTCGCCCCCACGCAAAGACTCACAAGACACCTGTTATTGCACAAATGCAACTAGATAGTGGCTCTATAGGTATCTGCACTGCAAAAGCTAGTGAAGCGGAAGCAATGTATCAAAATGGGATCGATGAAATTTTGATGACTACTACCAATGTAACACCGACAAAAATTCAACGTGCCATGAATTTGCGTCAAAACTGCCCTGGATTTATTCAAGCAACTGACTCACCGCAAAATGCCCGCTTACTTTCCGAAGCTGCAGTGGCCATGGGAATCAATGCTGATGTCGTCGTGGATGTTGATCCTGGAGGGCACCGTACTGGCATCACTCCGAGACAACCAGCTTTAGAACTTGCACAATTAATTAATCAGCTTCCTGCTTTAAATCTAAGGGGTTTACTCTGCTATGACGGAGGCTCGCAACACGTTAAAGGTTTTGAGCAACGCAAGAATCAAACCTTAGAAAGATTAGTCGCAGCGACAGAGACTTATGACTTATTTAATCAAAGCGGTTTATCCACTGAAATTTTTAGTGGCGGTGGCACCGGGACTTATAACATCGATCATGAAACCCGCGGGCTGACAGATATTCAAGTGGGCAGTTACGTTTTTATGGATGCTCAATACGTAGATATAGGTGGCGAATCAGATGAAGAGATCTATTCAGACTTTCATACCTCTTTGACCATCTTAACGACAGTGCTCAATGACCAATACGAAGGGCGAGCTACGACTGACGCCGGAGCAAAAGCTTGCACCATTAATCGACCATGGGCGCGGATTAAAGACGAAACAGGAATAAGTTACAGTTCAGGCTCCGATGAATTCGGTTCGATTCGATATGAGGAAAATGCATCGACCAAGTACAAAGTTGGAGATAAACTCGAGTTAATCGTGTCCCACTGTGATCCCGTAGTAAATCTATACAATCAAATGTACGCTATCCGCGACGATAAAGTTGAGGCTGTTTGGCAAATTGCTGCGCGGGGATTGTCTGCTTAAGCCCAGCTTCTGCCTCGCAATCAACAAAATTGAAATTGATAGCACAAATATCTAATGGCTAAAGCAACAGAGTTTTCCAAGAACTTCAAAATTAAGTACTAACCAGTGCACAGGAACAAAGTGCTGTCTCTTGTGCTATCTGGATCCAATGACCTCTAAACTGGATCTGCAACCCTTGGATGCCAGCTTTGGCGCTATCGTAAATGGAGTTGATTTAAAAACTGTTGGCGATCACTTATTTAATGAGATCTATCAATTGTGGCTAGACCATAGCTTGCTGATATTTCCCAGGCAAGCAATGCGCGGATCAGACAGATCCAATTTGCAAAACGCTTTGGTGAATTAGAATTTGATATCAAATCTGTTAGCAATATTAACAAAGATGGAAGTATCCGCAGCGACACCGAGAACGATGATGTGTTGAAAATACTTCAGGGAAATATGAGCTGGCATGCTGACAGCAGCTATCTCCCAGTCTTATCCAAAGGAGCGGTATTTTCTGCCAAAGTTGTACCTTCCAGCGGCGGCGAGACAAGTTGGGCCGACATGCGCTCTGCTTATGATGCTCTAGACTTCGATACAAAACGCAACATCTCAAAACTGGCCGCTTACCATTCTCTGTACTATAGCCAATCGAAATTAGGTCATAGTCATTCTAATAGAAGTGATTACAATGGTTATGGTTTTTTTGATCAGGACCCACCGCTGCGACCTCTAGTTTACTCGCACCCCTAAACTCAGCGCAAAATATTAACCTTGGGTCGTCATGCTTATGGTGTTCCCGGCATGAAAGAGAATAAATCAGAAGCATTTCTTGCAGAATTACTCGAATTTGCCTGTCAACCCCCTCGCATCTACCAACACAAGTGGCAGGTAGGTGATGTGGCAGTTTGGGATAATCGTAGCCTCCTTCATCAAGCGCGGCCTTGGGACATGACAGAACCTCGCATCATGTATCAATCACGTATTGCAGGCGACCCAAAATCAGAATCCGCTCCATCGCCCAAGCAAGAGTCAGCTTGAATCGTCATGCTATTTGTTACCACATTAGATAAACTTGAATTTCATCGTGTATTTAATGAAATGTAATACTCCTGATATAACTTCTCAGCATATATACAAATTAACAAGCTACCATTTTGATAATCTGTGTATTGTCTTTTTGTTCAATCTAGGCATTGAGCTTTAATAAAATCTGTCTTAGAGTTCGCTTCATCACAACAGAACGCTTACCGATTGCATTAAGGGGTTGCAATGATATTTAAAAATGATAAACCTGAAATCCAAGTACCTAATTCTGACCTGACTAGTATTGTTCTCGCAAAAGTAGATGAGTTAGGTGACAAAGCTGCATTAATTGATGGTCCAACCAGGCGTACTCTTACCTATACCCAACTCAGAACACAAATACATCATCTAGCTGCAGGCCTTGATCAGCGTGGTTTTAAAAAAGGCGATGTTTGCGCTGTCTTCTGCCCGAATATTCCAGAATACGCAACAATATTTCTTGGAGTCGCTGCAGTTGGTGGAATAAATACTACAATAAATTCACTTTACTCCACCAATGACCTGATTCATCAATTTAATGACTCTGGCGCGAAAATTCTAATCACCATACCCGCATTTATGGATCGGGCGCTGCCTGCGGCACAGGAATGTAACGTTGAAGAAATCTTTGTAATCGGCGAAGCAGAAAATGCGACACCCTTTTCTGAGCTACTTAACAACCCTGGCATTCCACCAAAGGTCTCCATTGATCCAAAAAATGATTTAGTTGCACTTCCTTATTCCAGCGGCACCACGGGATTATCCAAAGGTGTGATGCTGACTCATGAAAACCTCTCTTCTAATATGGTGCTTTCAGAATCAATTAACCCTTTATTAGACGAAGACTTAATGGTTGGCGTTCTTCCCTTCTTTCACATTTATGGCATGGTGTTAATTCTTAATCTCGCAATATATCGGGGTGTAACTCTAGTGACTATGCCACGCTTCGATCTCGAACAATTTCTTCAGATCGTGGAAGATTACAAAATTAGTACTCTGAGTTTGGTTCCTCCATTAGTATTGGCTCTAGCCAAACACCCTTTAGTTGATAAATATGATACATCCAGCATTCGATTGATCAGTTCCGGCGCCGCTCCTCTAGGCGCTGAAATAGAAGAAGCCTGCGCGGAGCGCTTAGGCTGCCAGATCTATCAAGGCTATGGGCTTACAGAGGTTTCAGGTGCTTGTCATGTCAATTCAGTTCCTGTGCCAGCGGAAAAAACTGGCGCAGTTGGTCGAGTTATTCCCAATACTTACTCGAAAGTGATCGATACTGAAACTGGCGCTGACCTAGGTATCAATGAACGCGGAGAAGTCTTAATCAAGGGTATGCACGTCATGACGGGCTACCTGAACAATGACGATGCAACCAAGCATTGCATCGACGAAGATGGCTGGTTTCATTCAGGCGATATCGGCTATGCCGATGAAGATGGTTATTTTTATATTGTGGATCGTCTTAAGGAACTTATTAAATACAAAGCCTATCAAGTTGCCCCTGCCGAACTAGAAGCCTTATTAGTTAGTCATGACGCTATAGCTGATGCTGCAGTAATACCAAGTCCTGACGAAGAGGCGGGAGAAATTCCCAAAGCCTTCGTCGTACTCAAGGGCGATATTTCCGCAGAAGAAATCATGAAATGGGTTGCCAATGAAGTAGCACCTCATAAAAAAATCAGAAAGCTAGAATTTGTTGACGAAATACCAAAGTCAGCATCAGGAAAAATTCTTAGACGAGTTCTGGTTGAACAAGAAAGAGCAAGTATCAACGGCTGACATATTCTGTAAAACTGATCCAAATCACTTATAGGCCAAAAATAAGTCTGCTGGTATAGGCACTGTACTTGTTGAGGTTAACTAATCATCAATCATGGCTCACACTGCATAAATTTTTGTAGTGAGAATAAGTTTAATGCGGTCTGACTCTTGGTCTCACCTTAGTTAATAGATGCCTTTAACTTAATTGAGCAAGGACTGAGCATTAAAGTCTGCACTTTTATAACTAATCCCCGCTATAATCACGGCCCAAACTCAAAAGTGTAGCTTTACTCTTTACTTGAGTTTCCGCTTTTTTAGCTATCTGACTTGGTTTATCAATGCCTGAGAAAAATAAAGTTGGTTTTATTTCGCTAGGATGCCCAAAGGCGCTGGTGGATTCTGAACGAATACTCACCCAACTGCGCATAGATGGTTATTCGATAGTTCCCAATTATGACGATGCTGATATTGTTGTAGTAAATACCTGTGGCTTTATTGATAGCGCCAAAGAAGAATCTTTAAAAGCGATAGGTGAGGCTATTGATGAAAACGGCAAAGTAATAGTGACTGGTTGCCTCGGAAAACAGGCAGAACTAATTACCAAAAGTCATCCCAAAGTCTTAGGTGTCACAGGCCCACAAGCCTACGAGGAAGTAGTGTCTCACGTTCATAGAAACCTACCTCCCCCAGCGATTCAAAGCAATCCGTTTACTGACCTGGTGCCGCCACAAGGCATTAAACTCACACCCAGGCACTATGCCTATCTTAAAATTTCAGAAGGCTGCAATCATCGTTGTAGTTTTTGCATTATCCCCTCTATGCGAGGAGATTTAGTTAGTAGGCCCGTCGGGGACGTGTTAGATGAAGCCGAACGCTTAGTAAAGTCTGGCGTAAAAGAACTCCTAGTTATTTCCCAGGACACCAGTGCCTATGGTGTAGACACAAAATACCAAACTGGCTTTTGGCAAGGCAGACCCGTTAAGGCAAGTATGCAAGGATTGTGTGAAGCATTAGCTGACCTAGGCGTGTGGGTTCGTCTCCATTATGTCTACCCTTATCCTCACGTCGATAAAATTATTCCTTTGATGGCAGAAAAAAAAATCCTGCCCTATTTAGATATTCCATTTCAACATGCCAGTCTTAATATACTCAAAGCCATGCGCCGACCAGCCACAACTGAAAAGTCTCTGCAACGAATTGAAGGTTGGCGAGTTACTGCGCCTGACTTGACGATTCGCAGTACATTCATAGTAGGGTTCCCAGGAGAAACCGACCAAGATTTTGAAGTCTTACTCGAATTCCTGCAAGAAGCGCGCCTTGACCGAGTTGGCTGCTTTCAGTATTCCGCCGTAAATGGGGCCAAAGCTAACGACTTGCCTAACCAAGTTCCAGAACAACTGAAAGAAGAGCGCTGGCAACGATTTATGGAAACTCAGCAACAAATATCATCAGAACAATTAGCAAAAAAGACAGGAAGCACGATCAATGTGATTATTGACAAAGAAGTGGCAGATGGGTACATCGGACGATCGACTGCAGATGCTCCAGAAATTGACGGGCTGGTCTATTTCGATTCCCCAAGTAGCTTAAACATAGGCGAGATTCTTGAAGTAACAATTTCAAGCTCTGATGAATATGATTTGTATGGACATGCAAAATTGGAATAAAAAAAAGGCTGACGTTTGCCAGCCTGAAAAGAGTCTATCAAAAGAAATCTAGTTAGGTAGTACGACTTGGTCAATAACGTGAATCACGCCATTGGATGTTTCAATATCGGCAGCAACGACAGTAGCGTTATCTACCTTTACGCCGTCAGTGGCGTCAACGGATAGTTCTCCGCCCTGGACAGTGGCCACGTCCATAGTTTTACCAGCTATATCCGAGGACATAATCTTGCCTGGAACGACGTGATAGGTGAGCACGGCGACTAGCTGTGCTTTGTTCTCAGGTTTCAGTAAATCTTCTACAGTTCCCATAGGTAAAGCGGCGAACGCATCATCAGTCGGCGCAAAAACTGTAAATGGACCGTCTCCCTTCAAAGTATCGACAAGATCTGCGGCCTGCACAGCAGCGACCAAGGTGTTGAATTGGCCAGCGGCTATCGCAGTATCTACGATATCCTGTGCTTTGACCGAAATACTTGTGAACACTAGGGGGAAGACTGCAATAAATGCAAAAGCATATTTTTTAATGTACAACATTAGTAACCTCTAAAAGTAATAATTAGTAACAATAGCTTTGATAGTTACGGCGTTGACGTCACATCTAGATCACATTAATTTATAAAATAATAAATAAAAATATTTTGTGAACTAATTAAAGCGACTTGCCGTACTTATAGGTTATTGCCGTAGTCTTTTTAAGCTAAAGGCTCATGCCCGCCTCTCCCAAGAGTAGGCTTATTCCTTCAATCTAAAATTAAGGCTTCTCAAAGTGGACCAAAAAAAGAACATCCTGATTACTGGTGCCTCAGGTATGCTAGGGAGAGCATTTTCAACAGCTCTCAAAGGCCTCGGATATACCGTTTTTAATCTGCAAAGAAATGTAAGAGAAGAACCTTTTTATTATTTAGAAAACACAGGCTTCATCTTTCTTGATCCATCCATTCCATTGCATGCAGTCATAAATCTGGCAGGAAAAAATATTTCTGAAGAAAGATGGTCCACTAAAACTAAGAGGCTAATCGTTGACAGCCGGGTTCAAACCACTTCACTGGTTTGTAGGGCATTAGCTAAACTTCCTGTGCCTCCAAAGATTTTACTCTCAGCCTCTGCAATCGGTTATTACGGCACGAATGAAGAAAAAACCTTCGATGAGAGCAGCCCCGCGGGGAATGATTTCCTGTCTATTCTGGCGCAGTCATGGGAGAGAGCAACAATGCCTGCTCAAGAAGCCGGCATTCGAACTACTTTTCTACGATTTGGACTTGTTTTAAGCCCCACTGGTGGCGTACTAAAAAATCTTATTTTACCATTTCGTGCAGCAACAGTAGGAGTAATAGGATCTGGGAAACAAACGATGAGCTGGATTAGCTTAAGTGATGCTGTTCAAATAATGTTGGCGTTATTGAGGGAAGATGGTGTATCAGGTCCCATTAATTTAGTCTCAGGGCACATAGTTACAAATCGTGAATTCGCTCACTGCTTAAAAAAATCAATAAACCGACTTAAGCTTCCAAGAATTCCAAGTGCGATCGTTCGATTGATGTTTGGGGAAATGGCTGATGCAGCTTTGCTACCAAGTTCAAGCGTATCGTCATTGAGAATCAAGGAACTAGGAATAGAGTTACAACATCCAGAACTGCAAAACTGCCTCACCGATATATTAAAACAATAGAAATTAGTGCTAATTCTTGCAAGCACAATCTATTTAAAGCAATAGCGCAACATTCCGATTTGTCTGGTCATCAAAAAATCACACCTTGAATAACATCTGCTTTTTTTGATGCTAAAAGGGTTAGCTATTGCCGGCCTTCAGCAGCTATTTAGTTTTACAAGAAAAAATTAAAGGCGACCATTATGACCGCCATTGTTAATACAAATGCTCCTTCAACTACAGACGCATAAACTGTGTGTTCAGCTAATAGATTCGCAGCCACCAGTAAAAAGAAAAATGTAATACTAATTAAAACTACCGAAGCGAGAGAATTGTTTGCTACTGCCAAAGCTACCACCCAGGCAAACAACAAAGTACCTAAAAACTGAGTAACTAAGGCGGGTACTGACTGACCGACATTTACATCAATATCGATACCAACACCTTGGGCCCACTTAACGCCAAACATTTTTCGCGAGTACCAAAGCGCATTTAACATAAAACAGGCAATAGTACTGCTTCCCACAGCCAACCAATTGACATTTGTGAACAAAGCGTCCATTGAACTCTCCCGAATAGTTTTGCTTAAATAGTAGAGCGGCCTCTGTTTTAATCTCTTAACTATTTCATATTTAGCTCAGCTACCTTTACCGAACTTCAACCTTAAAGAGTTTTTATGCTGCCTGGAACAGACCCGCAAAACAGCGTACTCTAGTTCCCTTAACAGACTTTGATCGATGTTAGTCAACATTAAGAGGGGCCCATGAATATTCAAAAATCTCTTGCTATCCTGCTAATTCTATTACCTATAAGCATAGGACCGCTCCAGGCTCAGAATTCTGGATTCGATGGTCTTAAAGCGGAAGCCATCGCGTCCGTAGATTCAATGCAGAAACTTACACAAGAAATAATCGATAGTCTGTTTTCATTTTCAGAATTAGGTTTTCAAGAATTCGAAACCCAGCGCTATCTTACAGAGCTGCTTCAGGATAATGGTTTCGATGTAGAACTTGGAATCGCAGGCATTCCCTCCGCCTGGTGGGCCAGCTGGGGTAGCGGCGAACCCGTAATCGCTTTAGGGTCTGACGTTGACGGCATCCCACGCGCCTCGCAAATGCCAGGTGTGGCCTATCGCCAACCCATGATTGAAGGTGCACCAGGACATGGCGAAGGGCATAACTCTGGTCAAGCGGTGAATATTGTTGCCGCATTAGCTGTTAAAGAAATAATGGAACGGGAAAATCTACCTGGAACAATTGTATTGTGGCCCGGGATTGCAGAAGAACTTCTCGGGACGAAAGCCTGGTACGCTCGCGATGGTCTCTTCGAGGATGTTGATGCCGTACTCTTTACTCATGTTGGCAGAAATTTAGGAGTAAGCTGGGGCCGCGCTCGAGGAACGGGGCTCGTTTCAGTTGAGTATTTATTTGATGGCGAAGCAGCACATGGCGCAGGCGACCCTTGGGAAGGGCGCAGTGCTTTAGACGCCGTCGAATTAATGAATATCGCCTGGAATTTTCGTCGCGAGCATTTACATCCCTTGCAACGTTCCCATTATGTGATTAGCAATGGTGGAGACCAGCCCAACGTAGTGCCTTCTTCCGCCAGCGTCTGGTATTTTATTCGAGAAGTCACAGCTGACGGAATTCTCCAAAATTTTGCAACACTACAACAGATCGCCGAAGGTGCCGCGCTTATGTCAGACACTTCAGTAACACGGCGTATAGTAGGTGCCGCCTACCCAAGACATTTTAATCGTCCAATCGCGTTGGCGATGGATCAAAATATCCAGAATGTAGGTTTGCCACAATGGTCAGAAGATGATCAGCAATTCGCGAAAGCACTACAAACACTGATGGGATCAGAGGATCCACAAGGACTAGCAACAGAACTTTCCGGAATTACCCCAGATTTGGAAGAACCGATATCTGGAGGTTCCGATGATATCGGTGATGTGGCATGGAATGTGCCAACTGTCACCTTGCGCTACCCATCTAACGTGAGTGGACTTCAAGGACACCATTGGTCAAGTGCCATGGCAATGGCAACGCCAATCGCCCACAAAGGAGCAGTGGCCGGCGCCAAAGTAATCGCGACTACGATGCTCGATTTAGTGCAATCAGATACCCTTGTCGATGAAGCCCATTCTTATTTTGACGATGTACAAACTGCTGATGAAGAATATCAACCTTTTATCGGTCCCGAAGATCCACCTGCGATTGAAAAGAACGAAGATATAATGGCGGAATTTCGACCTTTGTTACAAGATTTATATTATGACCCATCCCGTTATGATACTTACCTTGAACAGTTGGGTATCGATTATCCTCAATTAGAAGCCACAGAGATTCGTCGAAATTAATAACCATAAGTTCAACCTTACATTAGCGAAGCTCTTAAGCTTAGTAGTATGCTTGCTAAGCTTTAGTGTCCACTCTTTCGCGCAACAAGAACTACAATCATTAGTAGATGGCGCTCTTGATCCTGATCAGCGCCTGCAAGAGATTCGCAACCTGAACACATCAGAAAGCGAACGGGAACAACCTCGAGAACTCAATGTGCTTGCACCTACTATCGCGATAGAAGAAATTGATCGCGCCGTAGTTAATAAATTAATGCAAGAGATTAGCAACGATCCCGAAATAACTAAAACAAGGCTTGCAGCTTCAGACGCCCAACTGGAAGATATTCTTATCATAATCTCAAACGCTCGTAGCTTCATCAACAACAGCGAAATGGCGAACGTTCGAGCCATGTGCAATGCCTGGAATCGCTCAGAACTAGAGGATGATTCGCGGATCGAAGAAGCCTTGAATGCCTATAAAAGAAGAGCGCAATTCACTAAAGATTTTATAGCAAAATATTATCAAATCGTTTTAATGGATATTGAAGCGGTGTTACAAGGCCCAAGTCTCGTGAGGTTTTCAAGCTATATGGAAGATCGCCGCAGGCGCATGGCTAGCTCAGGGGCAATTACTTGGGGAGCTGTCGTTGAAAATGTTACAAGTGGCCGAGAAGCTGTACACTTTCATTGTAGGCGCAATTAATTCCCTTTTCTTAGATAAGGAGACAGAAGTGCAGTCCAGCTGTTTTGAAGTAAACATAGAAAATAATATTGCTCATATAATTCTAAACCGCCCGGAAAAACGAAACAGCATGATTCCAGAATTTTGGGATGATCTTCCTAGAATTGTAAAACAGATCGAGGCCGGATCCCTGGCACGCGTCATTGTGATTTCTTCAACCGGTCCTCATTTTACATCTGGAATAGATACCTCAATTTTAGGCAGTTCAAAAGAGCAAGGGACAGATGCTGAAACGATAGAAAAACTTAACCGACAGCAGGGTGCAAAATTCTATGACACCGTTAAATATTTACAGCGGACTTTTTCGTGCATAGATGAATGCAAGGTCCCGGTGCTAGCGGCAATTCAAGGTGGTGCCATCGGAGGCGGTGTTGACCTAATAACTTCTTGTGATATGCGCTACATGACCAGTGACGGATTCCTTACCATCTTCGAAATCAATATTGGTATGACGGCTGATGTAGGAACGTTTCCGCGCATTACCAAGCTATTGCCTGAAGGAATCGTAAAGGAGTTGGCCTATACAGGGCGAAGAATGGAAGCAGCAGAAGCTAAGTCCCTAGGCATCGTAAATGAAGTGTATTCTGACCATGCGACGATGCTCCAAGAAGTCATGAAAATCGCGGCAGCAATAGCTAGCAAAGCACCACTCGCAGTCTATGGAAGTAAACGCATAATCAACTACGCACGTGATCACAGTACCGCTGACACTTTAGATTATATTGGCATTTGGAACGCCAGCATGTTGCAGCAAAGTGAAATAAAAGAAGCTATTACAGCGGCTGGAGAGAAACGCAAAGCAGACTTCGTAGATCTTCCAGTCGCTAGAAAAAAAATGAGTGGAGGCTTAACTGATCAGTAATACGAGCTGATCAATAATAAATCTAGAAAAGATTCCACTAATGCTGGCACAGCACATATAGACATTTGCGGCCTCCCCTCTTACTCTTAACCCCATAACAACGAGAAATAGAGAACCATTATGTTTGGCAAGTTATTCCAGATACAAAAACTATTCAGCCTTTTACTCATAGGTATGTGTGCTGCAAACTTGACTCATGGCCAGCAACCGGACTTAAGCTCAGTAAAAATCACACGCCTCGCTGATAAGCCCATTATTGGGCCAGATATTCATCCAAGTACGGGTGTTAATATACAGGGGCCATCCCTAATTCGGGTGCCTGAGTGGGTCGAAAACCCTCTTGGGAAATACTATCTCTACTTCGCCGACCACAAAGGTCTCTATATTCGGCTAGCCTATGCTGATGAACTCACTGGTCCTTGGCAAATTCATTCGCCTGGTAGCCTCAAAATCGAACACTCTTACTTTGCGCCTACACCACCTCCAATTTCTGACGAACTACTAGCTGAACTTACAGCTGCCCGAAGCGGAGTTTCCGGATTAGGCTCTCCTGTTTCGCACGATCTAGCCCTTGAATTTACCCTCCCCCATATTGCATCACCAGATGTCCATGTAGATGATGAAAATCAAGTAATCATCATGTACTACCATGGGCTAGAAGGACCAGCTTTCCAACATTCTCGGGTCGCTACATCAAAAGATGGTATCGATTTTTTTGCCCGTGAAGAAAATCTTGGCCGAACTTACATGAGGGCTTTTGAGCATGACGGTATAACCTACGCACTCGCCATGCCTGGTCAGTTCTATCGATCTGAAGATGGCTTTACTAATTTCGAGGAAGGACCCCTCTTATTTGTATCCAATATGCGCCATTCGGCAGTCATCGTCAGAGGAGATTATCTTTATGTGTTCTGGACTCGTGTTGGAGACGCACCAGAAAGCATTATGTTAAGCACTATAGAACTGACTTCAGACTGGATGGACTGGGAAGAATCTAATGAAGTAGTGCTATTAAAACCAGAGTTCGAATGGGAAGGCTCAAACGCACCAATTGAACCGTCAGTGCGAAGCACAGCGTATGGACAAGTAAATCAGCTTCGTGATCCTGCTCTGTATGTTGAAGACGGTTTGGTCTATTTACTTTATGCAGTCGCCGGCGAAAGCGGTATAGCCCTGGCAAGAGTAGATTTCTAAAATCGGTGAGTTTTTGACTTACCAATGAATTACTAAAAGACAATTAAAGGTATAAATCATTGCTGAAATCAATAATAGCCATTGTTGTAGTACTTTTTATCAGCGGCGGCCTTGCGGTCGCTGGAAGTCAAGGTAGCGTCTACGTTCCTCGCGTTCCTCTGTTTGCTATCTGTGCCAGTATTGGTTTTGTCTTGCATTGGCTGGTTTTCATTCCCGGCTTTATCTATCAAACAGAACACTACTTTGATTTAACTGGATCGATATCCTATATCGCTAGCGTTACAGTGGCGGCAGTGCTGCATCCTAATTTAGACCTGAGAGGGTTAATTATCTGTGTGCTTATCTTTATTTGGGCTGCACGACTGGGTAGCTTCCTATTTATTCGTGTCAAGAAGGCCGGACAAGATCGACGCTTCACAGAAATGAAAACTCGCTTCTGGCGTTATCTATTAACCTGGACTCTGGGTGGTGCCTGGGTGTTCATCACTACAGCAGCAGGTCTGGCAGCGATTACCTCAATGACTCAGCGCCCCTTGGGAATATGGATTATTCTCGGCATATTATTGTGGACAACCGGATTTTCTATCGAAGTCATAGCAGACCGGCAGAAAACTCGTTTTCGGAAAGATCCAGAAAATTCAGAAAATTTCATAACAACTGGCTTATGGAATTATTCCCGTCATCCAAATTATTTTGGAGAAATTATTTTATGGCTAGGTATTGCAGTCATAGCCTTTCCAACCTTAGTTGGCTGGCAATTTCTCACGCTTATTTCCCCATTCTTTGTTACTTTTCTGTTAATCAAAATTAGCGGTGTAAGATTATTAGAAGAAGGTGGTCAAAAACGATGGGGGGATGATCCAGCCTATCGAAAATATCTCGCAACTACGTCTGTATTAGTTCCATTACCCAAAAGAAGAGATCAACACGTTTAGAGATTATATTATGAAACTTCCGCACGGTTTATTTTCACCTCTTGCAGGACTACTGCTTTTTGGCGTACTGATTCCGACCGCTCAGGCTCAACAATCATTAAGCCTCAGACAGTCTTGCCCCTTACTGACTAATATCACTCTACCCGACACTACGCTTTCCTCTGCAGAGGTAGTTGAAGCAAATGGCTTTACCCCTCCACGAACAAATAACACCATGGGAACACCGGCTTTCTGCCGTATAGTGGGAGTCACTTTACCCGCTGTAAATTTTGAAGTGTGGCTACCACTTGATAATTGGAATGGAAAATACAATGGTGTTGGTAACGGCGGCATGGCAGGCGTCATCAGTTACGCAGCAATGGGCGGCGCTTTAAATCGGGGTTATGCCACTGCTAGCACCGATACCGGACATAACGCAAATGGTGGTTTATTTGATGCCTCTTGGGCATCCGACAGACAAGATTTAATCGAAGACTTCGGTCATCGTGGTTTACATGTGACAACGGTCAACGCAAAGACCATTACTGAGGCCTTTTATAGCAATCCTCCTGCATATTCTTACTACACTGGCTGCTCTAAAGGCGGACAAATGGGCTTAATGGAAGCCCAACGCTACCCGGAGGACTTCGATGGTATCGTCGCTGGTGATCCTGCCAACGAGTGGACACGATTCTATACTGGCGCCCACCTTTGGTATTCACTAGCGATGCTAGATAACAATCAAGAAGGATGGATTCCCCCTGCAAAAATGCAAGCCTTTGGCAACGCTGTGAATGCGGCCTGTGATGTCTTAGATGGAATTGAAGACGGCATATTGCAAAACCCTCTAGCCTGCAACTTTGAACCAGCATCAATTCAATGTCCAGTTGGAGTGAACAACAACTCATGCCTGACATCACAACAAGTCACAGCCGTTGAAAAAATTTGGTCAGGGAAAACTAATTCTGCCGGCGAACTAATCTATCCGGGGTTAGTCCCTGGTGGTGAAGCCGATCCGGGTGGCTGGAGTCGCTGGGTAACTGGTGTCGAACCTTTTACCTCTTTGCACTGGCTAGGAGGCGAAGGCTTCTTTCGCTGGTTTGTCTTCGATGATCCCGAATGGGATTTTCGCAACTTCGATTACGATACAGATTTGGACTATGCGCTGCAAAAAGTAGGAACCGCTGTTGATTCAGACAATCCAGACCTTCGCCCCTTAAGAGATAATGGCGCCAAACTACTTGTTTACCACGGCTGGAGCGATCCTGACATTTCTCCAGTTGCGTCGATAAATTATTTCGAAAGCGTAGTAGACGTGATTGCTGACGACATACGCGCAAACAACTACGAGACTGCGCTAAAAAGTACGCAAAATTTCTTTCGCTTATTTATGGTGCCTGGTATGGGACACTGTGCGGGCGGTCCAGGACCAGATAGGTTCGATGCGTTGTCTGCAATTGAGAACTGGGTGGAGAACGGTATAGCACCAGACTCAATGAGGGCATCAAAAATTCAGAATGGAGAAGTGACTCGCAGTAGGCCACTTTGTGTTTATCCTGAAGTGGCAACTTACACTGGCATAGGCAACACGGATGAAGCGGAGAATTTTTACTGTTCAGCTCCTGCTGGTCCTTAATTTCTTACTCACTTAGAAACCAAAGAATCAGAGAAATCAGAGTAACATTACTCTGACGTCTAATTATTTTTTTGAATCGGCCTAGCCATGCTATCAAATTCACAAATTCAAACATGGAAAGAAGAAGGCGCCGTTGTTTGCCAGTTACCCGCAAAAGTCATTGACCCAGTGCTGACGTGGCTAAATGTCAATTTTACAATAGACCAAATAGACACCGATTTTCTGGATTTTGGAAGTCCTGAAAGAAAGTTCGAATTTCCAACCTTTATCAACCCCCTTGATGATCTGGTACTCAGTGAGTCTCTTATAATAGCGGCTCAAAAATTGCTCGGCACAAAAGATATTCGGCTGATTCAAGCGGATCTATGGCCCAAAATTGGCGTGACTGACGATAATCATGAGGCGCAAGCTAATACTGACCAGCGGATGCACATGGACTACGGCAACAACTCACTATTGCACCCGCAGTGGGATGCACCGGATGCCGTCGCTGCAGTCATTTATTATGATGATTTTAATGAGACTGGTGGTGGAACAGGGTATGTTCCGCGTCGCGGAATAGACGACCCCGTGTATCAACCACCCTATGTAAATATGCCAGGTCAGGCCGGTAACCCCTTCTTTAATGACCGAACAACTGTTGAGAATTGGTTTGAACAAAACGATCCTAAAATTTACGAACTGAGACAGCAACTCTACAAGCGAGAAGAAGTTGTAAAGTTTAAACCTGGTACTATTCTTTTTTACCGTCATGACTTGTGGCATCGGGGTCGTCCACTCGCAGCAGGCAAACTTCGTCGAGTCCACAACCTGGCATGGAAACGTGCTGATGCACGAGGTGTTTGCCATTGGAACGAGGGGTTTGCGCGAGAAAGTTACTACGGTAAAGTTGAGTCAATTATAGGCCGGAGTACACCACTACAACGCAGCGTTTTGGATTTCCCACTACCTGGAGATGATTATTGGACTATAGAGAAACTGAAGAATGTAGAAGCACGATTTTCCGTTTACGGATTTGACAGCTCAGTGTATCTTGGAAAAATTAAAAGAACGTCCAGCGCTTGAACTCAAGTCAACAAAAATGAGAACAAACAGTCGAGAATGATGGGTAGATCTGAATTAACTAAAAAAATACCTTCTCTGCTATGTTTGCTAAGCATCGTATTATGTTGCAGCAAGATATTCGCTCAAGAGATACCTAGAACACCAGACGGTCGACCGGATTTTCAGGGCAATTGGAACAATCTGCATCAAACACCCTTGCAGCGCCCAGCGAGTTTAGGCGACAAGCAATCCTATACCGCCGAAGAAGCAGACGCTCTGGTGAATCAAGCAGAACAGGGAATTACCGAACGAGCCTCACCGCTTAACCCTGACCGCCTCCCTCCTGCCGCTGGCTCAAGAGTTACTAATCAGGCAGATGATGATTTTGACGAATTTCCGATTGGCATTGCTAGGATAAATGGAGAGTACCGCACCTCATTGGTTATTGACCCTCAAAACGGCAGAATTCCGCTTAGAGAAGAATCAAAGCGCCAAGATTTTTTCTCCACCTTGCTCGCCTCTGGCCGCTACTTAGACGGGCCTGAATTTGGCTGGGCGGCGGAGAGATGTCTAATCGCCGGTCCACAACTTTCATTGATGTTCCAACGCGGCCTCTCACCTTATGCACAGATCGTGCAAACTAGAAACTACCTGATGATTTTGGGTGAGTATCCTTATGACGCCCGCATCATTCGCATCGATAGTGAGCATCCAGTGAACGGGTTTCCCAAGTGGATGGGCGATTCTATTGCACATTGGGAAGGCGACACACTAGTCATTCACACCAATAAATTTCGCGCCGAACATTCCTATCCTCCTATTTTGTCGACTGACTTATTCGAAGTCGAAGAACGGCTTTCCTTAACTGCTAATGACAAATTTTTGTACCAATACACAGTGACAGATCCAAATTTATATACCCAAGCCTTTACAGCAGAAGTGCCTTTTACCCGCATGGAAGCAGGAAGAGTGCTCTATGAATACGCTTGTCACGAAGGAAATTATTCTTGGGCCAACTCACTAAGAGGTGCGAGAATGGAAGAGCGAAACACTGAAAACTAAATAAAAGCCGGCTCATCATTAGACCGACCTTCAACAGTAGCAAGGCTGATTCGCTGCTATTATTCTTTGTTCCTGTTATCCGGTAATACTTTCAGCTTTGGGTCTTCTAAACCACCAAATGCATTAAACAGCGATTTAAAGAACGAGCTCAGCTCCAAAGTCATCACCGCGAACTCTTGATCAAATTTCTGTGCCGCACTCTCTTCTTCAAAACTTTCTGCTTCTTCTTTCATGGTATCAAAGCGCAAGCGCTTAATTGCCAGATCAGTATCTATAGCACAGCTCAAAATACTATTCCAAAGCACTCCTAATTGAGATACACGTTTGCCCGCACTGAGATGGCTTTGTATCTCATCACTTATCAAATCTTGGCTTTTGCAGCGGACGATATTGGTCTGATCTTGCGGGTTCACGAGTTCACAGTCATCATGAATCTCGAATTTATCTGTGGCTTTTTGATTTTTCAGCCACTGCGTCATTACGCTGCCGGGTTCACGCTTACTGTCAGGTAAAGCCACAGGAAATGATCCTAGGGTGTCACGTAACAGATTTAAGAACTCTTCTGCTTTAGGTGCTGTCGCAGTATCAACCACCAAGAGTTTTTCTTTGACAGCAATATAAGCATGAATCCGCGCCGAGCGAGTAAACGCACGGGGCAATAAGCTAGAGAAAACATCATCCTGGATCTCACGCCGCTCTTTACGATAGATTTTACGCGCCTGTCGATGCTCTATTTCACCTACTTTTTCATCAGTAGCTTCTCGCACCACAGTCGCTGGCAATAAGCGATCCTGCTTTTGAGCACACAGCATGATGTAGTCACCAACGACGTGAGTAAGCATAGGTTTATTACCTTCATCCTCGCTGAGGAATGCAGCATTACCCAAAGGACTAACCCATCCTATACAGGATTTTTCATAGCTGGTACAAGGAATGAAGGCATTTTCTATCAATTGCGCTTCAAGTTCTTCTATGGATAAATTAAATTCTTGAGTCAGGCAAAACAAACGAAGATTTTTAAACCACATAACTACTGCTATACACTGGTCAAAACAGGATTAGAGTTGGACTCAGATTATGCAGTAAAACGCGTGAAACAGGTAGAAAATTAGGAGCCTAGAACAATAACTGGTCTTTAACTCGTGAAATTTTTACCAGCGTGGTCGCGTGCTGACATAGCTTGGATCATCGGTGAGTTGGATTAAAACGCCAGTGGGAATATGAAGTTTAAAAATTTCCCAATTTCCTGTTCTATCTGATTCGAATATAAGAGAATTTCCATCTCTGGAGAACCAAGGATGACCGTCATTCGCAGGATGTTGGGTAAGTTTCTTTGCAGCGGCGTCCGAGTTTTCCAGATTCAATAAGAGTATATCGTCTGTTCCACCTTCAGTAGTTGAATTTGATTGCCAGGCTACAGTTGCTCCATCGATTGAAATTGCGGCTCTCCTGTTTCGGAATCCCCAATCAGCTATTGTTCGATCAGTACGATTGCCCTGGCCATCAAAAGTGCTAAGGATAATAGCGATAGCCCTGCCCGATCCTGCGTGTGATCGCTTTTCATTTTGATAAACGACACTCATGTTTGCACTGACGCCATTACTTACACGAGCACTCGCCGGAATGGGATGGACAGCAGTAATACTCCCACCAATTTCAGTTAATAGCCGATTCTCGCCCTCGCATTCTTGAGTATAAGTCAGCACTTCATCATCAAGAGAAAGTGCAGCATGGTGTAGCGCACAATTAGATCGTTCACGCAGGACTTCTCGCTCTCCCGTGTACAAATTTTCTTTATAGAGTCGAGCAATTCCTTCCCTGCCGACCTTTGCATTTTCGAATTCTGCATAAATAAAAAATTGACCATCACTAGTTACTGAAGGGTGATCAAGATGTTTCGCTGCACTCCCACTACCAGGGTGTTTGAGTAGCGAAAGATAGCTACCGTTTGATTCCATAACCCAAATGCTGGCACCACCATAAAATCCTGGAATATCAGGTGTCGCTGCATTAGGCCCTGTATTATCAAAACGCTGGAATATCACGGGGTTAATATACTGATATTCCTCGGCTGCAAATACGACACGAGAAAATAGGCTAAGAAATGAAAGGCTGATCATAAGTAGACGGTTAAGTGAAATCATATATTTCGCTCAGCGCTCTAATAAAAAATATCAGTATACGCCGGTTGTGGAGAATCGGCTCATGAAAAATATCCAAAGAAGACAAGCTCAAGAGTGCAACACCTATAATTACTAAATAAATCCTCACAAGCTCCTTCTCTCTTCGGTTACAGTAAAAATTCAGGTCAAATATTTTTGACGGGTTAAACATCAGCTAAACTCTGGTTCCTTGAAGTCACTACCTTGCACCAGGAATAGGATTACTTTACCTTTGGCGCTCCCTTAGCAATGGAAATACAAAGGCAGAACGCATGTCCTGGCAAGATGAGATAGATGAAATAAAAAGGCGGGAAGCCCTCGCACAAGAAATGGGTGGCGATGAACGCATTCAGCGCCAACACGACAATGGCCGACTAACGGTGCGTGAACGCATTGAAGCACTGGTTGATACCGGCAGTTTTCATGAAATAGGAGCGCTTGCTGGAAAGGCAGAATACAGTGCTGCAGGCGAGCTGAAAAACTTCACTCCTTCTAATTTTGTCTTAGGGACCGCTAAAGTAAATGGCCATCGAGTCGTGTTAGGCGGTGATGATTTTACTGTCCGTGGTGGTGCGGCGGATGCCAAGGTCGGCGACAAGTCAGGTTACGGCGAACAATATGCATTAGAAATGCGGCTCCCACTTATTAGGCTAGTTGATGGTAGCGGTGGCGGAGGCAGCGTTAAAACCCTTGAAATGGTTGGCCATTCCTATGTCCCAGCACTCAAAGGTTTTGAAAAAACCATGCAGCTAATGGGAGTTGTCCCTGTTGTTTGTGCTTGTATGGGATCAGTTGCTGGTCTCGGCGCAGTTCGGGTTACGATCTCTCATTTTTCTTTGATGATAAAGGAAACTAGTCAACTATTTGTTGCTGGGCCTCCTGTTGTTGAAAGAGGGTTTGGCAAGCCAGTCGAGAAAAATGAACTGGGTGGATCGCAAATTCACGCCAACTTAAGCGGCGCAGTAGATAACGAAGTAGAAACAGAACAAGAAGCTTTTGAGATGATTAAATGCTTCCTGTCTTACCTGCCACAGAACGTATGGCAAGTCCCTCCTCGGATTGAAAACAACGACCCAGTCGATCGTCGCGATGATAGTTTAATGACTGTAATTCCAAGAGATCGGCGGAAGATGTACCAAGTACGGGAAGTCGTAAACTCAGTTGCAGACAAAGATTCTTTCTTTGAAATTAATCCTGGTTATGGCAAATCCTTAGTAGTTGGATTAGCTAGAGTAAACGGTTATGCAGTTGGAATCATGGCAAACGATACATGTTTTGATGGCGGCGCAGTTACTGCCACCGCTTCAGAAAAAATGATGCGCTTTGTTGACCTTTGTGACACCTTTCACCTACCCATGGTAAATCTGGTTGATAATCCAGGTTTTCTCATCGGAGTAAAAGCAGAAGAAGAAGGTACTGTGCGCTTAGGCAGCCGAGCCTTAATGGCGGTATATCAATCTACCATTCCTTGGGTATCTGTGATTATTCGACGCTGCTATGGCGTAGCTGGCGGCGGTCATGGAAGAGACGGCCTAAACCTGCGATATGCCTGGCCTTCTGCGGACTGGGGGTCACTTCCGATTGAGGGTGGGGTGCAAGCTGCTTATCGTCGAGATATCGAGGCGGCTGCAAACCCAGACGAACGAAGACGGGAATTAGAAGGTATGCTAGAGCAATATCGCTCCCCACTTCGCACTGCTGAAGCGTTTGGCATTGAAGAAGTTATCGACCCCAGAGATACTCGAAAAATTCTTTGTGATTGGGTAACGTTAGCCTATGAAATAATCCCAACACAGCTCGGACCAAAGAGCCGCACACCGCGACCATAACTTAATGCAACATCTCAAATCAGGAGTGTTTACCAGCCCTTAATTCTTAAAAGCGAAATTTTAGTGGTAAATTTAGTTTATTCCGCAAATAATGCATTGCCTAAACTATTCTCGACGGGTTTCAATAATGCCGAAAAAATCTCTTATTCTTATCGTTAGCTGGCTGATTCTTTCTTGCCAATCAGGTCCTCGTTTTAAGCAGATGACTGAACAAGAACTTGCTACCTACAACATGGAGAAACCAGTCTCAGAACGGGTGTATTGTTACGAAAAAGAATCAATAAGTAGCCGCATCCCTCGCTATGTCTGTGAAACACTTGGCGAGCTCTATAACGAATCTGGCAACAATGCGATGAGTATAGAAAATTTGATACCGAATGGATCAGTATTCACGATTAACTAGATTGACAAAGTACACTTTCTGTCAGCTCTAGCATGCATAAGACAGACCGAAAGAATACTCCACTTTTCTAAAAACCGATTGGAGTAAAAGTGGATATCAATTAGGCTTTTTTATCTAGTTGATTCGCCAGTTTAAATAAACCGATCTGTGCAGCAGCCTGAATAGCCGCTAATTGATTATCTTGGAGATCCTGCCAAGTTGATTCATGTTTCGCAAAGGGGTCAACAACCCCACTATCTTCGCCACTTAGCGCTTCCATAATTGCGATTCCACAAAATGGCACATAGCCCGCAGAATAGCCGCCTTCATGAACGATTAACAAACGACCATCACAATGGGTCTCTGCTGCCTCCACTAATAGCTGCGTCATAGATCGATAATGGTGAGATAGCAACATCATGTGACCAAGAGGATCCCAGGTTGAAGCATCCAATCCATTAGCAACTAAAATCATATCCGGCTTAAACAAATCCAAGGCCGGAAGAACAATTGATTCAAAAGTCGACCGATAAGCGCCACCCCCACTTCCCGGCGGCAAAGGCACATTAATATTAAACCCATCTCCCTTACCCTCACCCGTATCATGGATCCTTCCAGTGTTATAGGGATACAACGAATCCTCATGAAGAGAAATCGTTAATACAGTCGGATCATCATAGAAAGCTGACTCAGTACCGTTGCCATGATGCACGTCCCAATCAACTACCGCGATACAATTAATGTCATCTCGCTTTAATAATTCCTTGGCGGCGATTGCTACATTAGAAAAAATACAGAAGCCTCTGCCGCGATCAGCTTCAGCATGATGACCGCAAGGCCGGACTAAGGCATAAGCGTTTTTCACCTCACCCTTTAGAATTGCGTTGCCCGCAGATATAACTCCACCTGCTGCCAATAAAGCAATCTCATAACTACCAGGGCCGAATGGAGCTGACTCCCCAGCATTACCTCCCTTGTCCGCGCTAAGCGCCTTAATTTGCGCAACATATTCCGGGGCATGAACACTACAAATTTGTTCAACAGTTGCGGGACTTGGATCAATGGACTTTAGTTTCTGAGTAAAACCATAAGCATCCATCAAGTTTTTTAGCCGACGCTTAGTTTCTGCATTCTCAAAATGTACCCAGGGCTGAAAATCGCCCGAGACCGGCAGTACACCCAGGGCATTGCCTGTCTCATGCCACATGTACTTCTCGTGCCAAACAAAACCTGTAGAATTCAATTCATACTTCCCGGCAATCAGATTTCAATTACTTTTCAATTTCTCTTGAAGGGTCACAACTTAGCGATTCTCTAAGTAAAGTTGTTCCATCCTGTCTAGCTCTGCCTTTCTAGGATGCACTGTAGATTCCACTTTTACATCTAATATCTGTACCACATCAGTACTAGCATCATAGGTCGGCCAATAAGGGAGACCTGGTCCGTTTGGATTTCCAGTTCTGGCGAAGTTCACCCAGTAGTCGGCAATAGTTTCCGACAACGCACGATCCGCATCGTCCCAACCTAAGCCGACAACATTAAGGTTATCGAATACATAAGCCAACTCCCCTGAGTGATAAGCACCCAGAGTGCGTTGACCACCGTCATTGTTTAAATCCTTTTCCTCTGGCACATAAAGGCGGAATACTGGTGGTTTTCTGGTAAAGAAATACACATAAGCATCATCACCGCGAGCCTCAACCAGTCTAGCCCACATACGCGATGATAATATAAAACCATCATCGCCGGTGATGACCTTCCGCGCATCTAAGGGGGATTCTTTGACTATGTCATTATAGGCAGCTTTGACTTCTGTCGCAGCCTCACCAAATGCAGACTGAAGATAGCTATCGAGTTGCTCTTCAGTTATTTCAGGACTTAATTGCTGCAAGCCAAAATACTCATCAGCCAAGCCACCCACCATCACAGGTATACGATTCTGCTGTCCAGACTGCAACTGATTATAGGGTCGATCAGGAATCACATGACCATCGATTAGTGGCCCTCCACCAGAGCCAGCTGCACTCATTGCTGATATTATTTGCTGTGGTGGCAGTTCGCGCATTGCTTCTAAGGCGCTATCTCCGGTTCCCACAATACCTAGGGCTCGCGCAAAAGTTTCGCCACGTTCATGACCTTGCTCCGCGAGAGTATTTGAAGTTTTGATACACCCTGGGGATTGGCCAATCACACCATGGACCAGACCTTCAGAGAGCGGGGATGACATGATTAAGCAAACATCAGTTCCTCCTGCAGACTGCCCAAAGATCGTGACTCGACTTGGATCACCCCCGAAGTCAGCAATATTGTTCTGTACCCATCTAAGTACTTCTATTTGGTCGAGTATGCCGTACATCCCTGAAGAATTTTGTTCGGATTCACTGGTTAGTGCAGGGTGTGCAAGAAAACCAAAGGCGCCGAGCCTATAGTTGGCAGTTACGACAACTGCGCCCCGTGAAGCCAGATTAGAACCTTCAAAAATTAAAGGACCACCATGTCCAGCAGTATTACCGCCTCCATGAAACCACACCATCACCGGCAAGTTTGCATTGAGATTATCAGCTCCACTGAACACATTGAGATAGAGACAATCTTCGGATCGATTTAGATTCCCTCGCGCATAAAGTGAATCATCAGAATTTCTAGCCTGCCAACAAGCTGGTCCTGCACGATCAGCCTGCCTAACGCCGGCGAAAGGAATCGCTGGTGCTGGTGGTTTCCAGCGCAAGTCTCTTACTGGCGGCGCCGCATAGGAAATACCCTGAAATACTGAAACTCCATCCGCGTACTGAGAAGCAAGACCTTCATATATCCCACTATCTGTTGTCACTTGGCTAACTTCACCGACAGAAACTGAGACAGGCAGAGAAATCAACCCACAAATTAGCAAAAATCTTTTTACGGGGGGCATAATATTTTCCTTCTAACAGGATCAAAGTTTCTAGAATGGATTTTTCTTCTTCAAAAAACTAAAGAATCAAATACTACAGAAATTCGTTACATCAATGGCTCAAGGCGCAATAACGCTCCATCTTCTTCGTCAACTAATACATAAAGGTTACCGTCAGGACCTTGTTGCACATCCGTAATTCTTGCTTTTATTTCTCGCAGGATTCCTTCCCTGCGTATCTCTTCTCCTCGACTATTAAATACAACTCTTTCAATATGACCTGTTCCTGGAATCCGGCCTTCCATCATCGAGCCGACGAACAGGTTATTATTCCATTCCGGAAAGACTTCACCAGAATAGAAAGTGATACCTGATGGAGCAATTGACGGCCACCAGATTACTTGAGGTTGCTGAAATTCATCGGACCATTGCTCATTGCTAACCCAATCACCACGGTACTGTCGACTATAGGAAACAATTGGCCACCCATAATTAGTTCCTGCTTGAATAATATTTGCCTCATCACCCCCCTGAGGTCCATTCTCAGTAGCCCATAGCTCACCAGAATCTGGATGAAAATCAAGGCCGATAATGTTTCTATGCCCGACGGTATAAACTTCTGGCAGATATTCTCCAGATTCTACAAAAGGATTATCCGCTGCCGGGGTCCCATCATCATTAAGGCGTAATAACTTCCCGTAATGCACCGAAGGATCTTGGGCAAGATCATCTGTACCCGCATACATGTATGATCCACCAATCGACATAAGCAGTTTATTATCTGGAGTAAAAAGCAATTGAGCAGCTGCAATACTTCTATCCACTCCTGCAGCCTGGAAAATTTCAGTCACGTCACTCAACGTGTTTTCTTGGATACGAGCACGCGTAAGGGTGACTGCTCGTTCTTCTTCACCATCAACCATAATGGGCTTGTGATATGTGAGATACACTTGACGATCATCATTGGGATGCAATGCAACCGCCATTAAGCCTGAACGAAACTCGCCTGTAACAGTCTCTGGCACACCCGACAAATCCTCTGCTAACAATTCACCATCACGCACAACTTTCAGCTTGCCGGTATATCGTTCTGTAACCAGAATGTCTCCGTTATCACGAAATGCCATTGAAAAAGGATTTTCCAACCCTTTAATCGGTACAACTCTTATTTCGTCAATTTCAAAAGTATTAATTACGAAAGGCAGCCCTCGCTCGTATAAAGACAAAATATCAGAACCACTTTGGGCTAAGGAGCTGCTAGAAATCACCAATCCCAATAAAGCCAAACCTACAACTCTTTTACTTGATACTTCCACGATTATTATTCCTTTGTCAGTAGTTACGACTAATGATTATGTCCAGGCCCAAAGTCCGCAGCGGCCTGATAGTGCATACGAATTAAATCGCGACCAAAATCACCAGAGAAATCTCGCCACACTAAATGTACATGGTTGGCATTGTTCTGAGTATTATCATATTCGATCAGAAAACTAGGCCCCTGCACTCGATAGTAGTGTGCATCATCTTTTTCGGTACTGCCAATCCAAGCAAATTTTATATTATCCAAGCCCTCGTCGCGTATTGTACGTAGACGCTGATTGGCGATCACATCTGGCTGTGTTGATGTCAATTCCTCAACAATAGACATGAGCGCAAGTTTCTGTTGTGAATTGAGATCATCATAAGCTATACCGCTGTCACCCAAAGGACTAACCTCATGTTCGGCTGCTGTATAAATGTCACGTGGCACTTCTATTTCCAATATTGCTTGCGCCTGTTGATTTGAATCCAATGAGGTTACCAGGGCTCTTGCAAGATCTTCCTCTGTCGCAAGTACACGGGTACCTATTTTCTCTCCAGTTCTGACTTCCGCAGGGTTAGTGCCAAAGAATTGTGGAGAACTTGCTATACCCATACCACGAACAAAGGTCCAATTGTAGGCCATGTGATGGCCTTCATAGCGCAAGGCCCAATTACTGTCACGACCTGGCGTGCCAAATACAGTGATGTAATAAAGCTCAGGGTCGCGATCAAATCGACCATTGACTTCTATTTCAGCTAACACTGATTCTAGATTTCTTACTGCTTCCGCTTTTTCATAGCCCTTTGCACTAAAGAAAACTTTCAATAGTGATTCAGCAGCCTGTCGCTGGATAGCATTCATAGATTTAAACGGCACGCCGTTTCGATCTCTGGGAATGAAGTGCCAATTGAAACGCTCTTCATCATCGAAATCATAGGTGCCATTATTTCTTTGCTGAGCGGTCAAACTCGCAAGAAAAGTATTAGTCGCATCTACCATGCCTTGAGTCAGATCAAGACGCGCTTGCTGCCCATTGACAGTCGTTGCCAGAGGCATAAAGACAAGCATTAGCAAGAGTTGACTTAGGCGGCGAAAGGTTAGTTTTATCACGGCATTGTCCTCCGTTTTAGCGGGCAATTATTTTTGAGGAATAGCAGAGCATAAACCCGCACCCAGGTGGCGTCCAGCGCATTCATCTCCTCCTCGCCGACTAACAGAGCAGCCGAATTGTAAGAACGCGTAATTTCTGCCATAAATAGCATCCTTTTAGCAGCGGCGCTCAGAGAGGAATAGAAATGAAAGCGGTAAGAGTCAGAGAATACGGAGGCCCTGAGGCCATGTCTTACGATGAAGTAGACATACCCAGCATTGGTGAGAACGATGTTCTAGTAAAAATTGAAGCTTCGGGCATAAATTACATCGATACCTATCAGCGCTCAGGACTCTACCAAATTCCCCTGCCAGCTACCTTAGGCCTGGAGGCAGCAGGCACCGTTACAGAAACTGGTTCGAATGTAAGCAGTTTTCAATCTGGTGACCGTGTCGCATATACCAGTGTGCCCGGCGCCTATGCTGACTATGCAGTCGTACCTGAAGAAAAGCTCGTTAACCTCCCTGATGGTGTTGATTTTAACCAAGGGGCAGCTGCGATGTTGCAAGGGTGCACTGCTCACTATCTTTGTAAATCAACCTATGAGGTTAAAGCGGGTGATAGATGTTTAATCCATGCTGCCGCAGGCGGTGTTGGCCTTTTACTTATACAGATGGTTAAAAATGCTGGAGGCTTCGTTATTGGCACTGTCTCGACCGAAGAAAAAGCTAATCTTGCTAAATCAGCAGGCGCCGATGAAGTCATCCTGTACTCAGAGCAAAACTTCGAAACAGAAGTAAAACGAATCACTGAGGGTGCGGGCGTCAATGTAGCCTACGATTCAGTGGGTAAATCGACGTTTCAAAAAAGCATCGATTGTTTATCCAAACTCGGATATATGGTCTTATATGGCAATGCCAGTGGTCCGGTTACCGAATTTAATCCAGCTACGCTGGGACCGAAAGGGTCGCTATTCCTTACTCGTCCCACATTATTCGATTACACAGCAGACCGGGAGTCATTAGAGTGGCGGACTAGTGATGTCTTTAATTGGATCGCTGAAGGCAGCTTGAATTTGCGAGTAGAACATTTTTATGCCCTCGCTGATGCCCAACAAGCCCACAAAGATTTGGAAGGCCGCAAGACTACTGGAAAAATAATACTGACACCTTAGCCTCAAATATTTATTAATAACAACTTACAATTGAAGAAGACGTTTTATGAAAAAGTTCTTAATCTTACTAGCTAAATCTCTCATTCTGTTGCCGGCTCTGGCAACTGCACAATCAATTGATTTTGGTCGTGGCGAGTTACCCGTAACTGTTCCAGAAAATTATTCTTCTGAAACACCGACACCACTCATCGTATTATTACATGGGTACGGCAGCACTGGAGCTGGCCAGGATTCTTATCTAGGCTTTAGCCGAGTTGCCGATCGCTATGGTTTCCTTTTTGTTGCCCCTGATGGCGACCAAGAAACGAGCGGTCGCCGCGCTAGATTTTGGAATGCTACCGATGCCTGTTGCGATTTCTCTGGGGCGGATAACGGCGATTCAGATTACATTCACGGCATCATCAACAAGATGAAGGATGAATACAACGTAGACTCGAGCAGAGTTTATCTTGTTGGTCATTCCAATGGCGGCTTCATGTCTTACCAAATGGCTTACCGACATTCAAATGACATCGCCGCAATTGCGAGTCTTGCTGGAGCCAGCCACTATGAAACCCGAGATGCGCCTGGCAACCCAGTACACGTCCTACAAATTCATGGCACTAACGACACAACAATTGTTTATGAGGGTGGTGATATTCAAGGCAATAGTTATCCCAGCGCTATGGAAACGGTTACCCAGTGGGCAACTTACAATGGGTGTTCTACAGAAGGTGCTGGACGCGAACTGCGAGATCTCGAGTCAAGTTTGGACGGCCATGAGTCGGAAGTTGTGCTGTTTGAAATAGGATGTGATGCTGGAGGCTCAGCCGAACTTTGGACAATTAAAGACGGCTCTCACGTACCAAGAGTCTCGGAAACTTTTAGTTCACAGGTTGTGGAATGGCTATATGCTCACCCGAAACAATAAGCAAGCTATGCACACAAATATTAGAAGCGCATTAGCATTTTTATTGCTATGGGCCGCTGCTTGCGGCTCCTCAGCTCAATCCTTTAATCAATCAGATGGTGACTGGATTAAGTTATTCAATGGTCAAAATCTGGACAACTGGCAAGTTAAGTTTACCGGCCAACCATTGGGTATAAATTACCGCGACACCTTCCGTGTTGAGGATGGGCTATTAACGGTAAGTTATGAAAACTGGGACGGCTTCAACAACGAGTTTGGCCATCTTTTCTATGACCAGGTTTTTTCTCATTATCTACTGAGAGTTGAGTATCGCTTTATTGGCGAGCAAGTCAATCAAGGGCCTGGCTGGGCATATCGCAACAACGGCATGATGCTCCATAGCCAAGATCCCAGAACCATGACAGTGCCACAAGAATTCCCAGTAAGCATCGAGTCACAACTACTGGGCGGCAATGGTAGTGATCCGCGCACAAATCTAAATGTCTGTACGCCAGGCACTAACATGGTAATTCAGGGTGAACTCATTACTCAGCACTGCACTAATTCAAGTTCTGAGACTTTTCATGGCGACCAATGGGTAACAGTAGAGTTAGAAGTTCGTGGTAGCGAAAGCCTCACTCATCGCATCAATGGTGAAATCGTTTTTGAACTAGAAGATATTCAATTGGATAGCACAGATGCTGATGCACAAGCACTTATAGCTAATGGTTCTGATATTATTCTTAAAGAAGGCTATGTGTCCATTCAGGCAGAGAGTCATCCTACTCAATTTAGAACAATTGAATTACTTCCCCTTACCGAGGCCGAATAGGAGTGCTCACAAAGAATAGCCTTACACTTAACCTATTGCAGATAGATGTGCCCTCGAAGCAGTCTTATCTATCAAACTAATGCCTGAATCTATTACTGTAATTCTACTTAGATGCGCAAAATTATGATTCAGATGCACTTGGATTACTATTTATCCGCTCAGTAATTTCATGTAAGCGAGTAAGGCTTTGTAGGGTAAAAGGCAGAATAATGGCTGCCTCTACATAGGACCAACTGTAACTTATAATCGAGTAAATGGTACCTGTGGTGATATCAGGCAAGCTTGTCCCAAACCAAAGGTTATAAAGAATAAAAACGATTACCATCAGAAAAATAACTCCATAAAGTATTGCTTCTGAGTCTGAGATTTTGACTTCCCATTTTCTCAATGCCCTGAGATGGTTGAACACCTTTGATGGGTTACCTGTATCAAGGAGTCCTACTTGCCGCTCCATTTGACCGTTGAGCGAAGCATTGAGTTGGTAAAAGCGTCCGTGGAAAAAACTATAAAGAACAATCATGGCCAGGGTGACCAAAAAAGCAGATACAGAGAGGTACAGGTGAAACATTGCCAATACGATTAATGACACAATAATTTGGATTATACCTGTTAATACTTCGGGTACTTGTTCCTCCAGAAAATCAACCAATTCCCGAGACATATCTAAGCGCGCATTCCGGGAAGACACTTCTAGTGATTGATGACGATTACTAACTTCATTTCCCAATTCCACCCTAATGGTTCCATAGGTTCGAGTATCGTAAATTCGCCGGATAACAGCAACGATAGTTAGTAGCACCATCACAACACCCAAAGATGTTAGCTCATTAAATTGACCCTCAAGCAAGTCATCAATTGCGAGACCAATCAACAAAGGAATTAGCGCCAACAATGTGTTTTCCAGAGCAACAAGGGCCCAAGTTACACCTATCTGGTATTTAAAGGTTTTTAGAATAGCTTGCAGGTTAAGCTTGTGATTAGTCAGCATGGAGGGTTTCCGTAATTATGACAATGATTCATAGTATATGGGCGCCATTTCATTGATTATCAATATGTAGGACTAGGTGAGGTATTTCTGCTGCGTTAAGCTCTAAAGGGTAAGAAAGGGAAACAAAGATATGAAAAGAAGACAGGTACTCCAATCACTAGGGGCTCTTCCTCTGCTAACACAGTGCGCTTTGCCAAACGCAGAGTCTGCACGCAACTTCACGCCATCCGGACAGCCGCTGCGTCGGGTAGATGTTGCTGACGAAAGAATTATCCGCACAATAGCTGGATTAAGACCCTACAGGCCCAGTGGTTTCAATGTTAGTGCAGAAAGAATGAATGACAAAGTAGTTGTGCATAACTATGGTCACGGTGGCGGAGGCATTACCTTGTCTTGGGGCACCTCTCATTTAGCCATGGAGATTGCCACACAAACTCAACATAAACGTTGTGCTGTTTTAGGCTGTGGTTCTGCTGGATTATCAGCGGCCAGACTCATGCAAAACGCAGGCTGGGATGTCGCTATCTATGCCAAAGATCTTCCACCTAACACCACGTCAAATGTTGCGGGAGGACAATGGTCCCCTACTTCTGTTTATGGTGATTCGGCAACTCCTGTCTTTCTTGCGCAATTCGAATCCGCCATGCGCCATGCCTATCGCTATTATCAAAACCTGGTGGGACCAAAGTATGGTGTGCGTTGGATCAGCAACTACATGGTCCTAGATGGGGCAGATGCTGATGACGGTTTATCGGCGACATACCCTGATATGTACCCTCAGCGAACACGCCTCGCCCCTTCTGAACATCCTTTTAATGCGGAACATGTTCTGCACATCGACACTATGTTAATCGAGCCAGCTGTTTATCTGCCTGCAGTGATGAATGACTTTCAGATTGCTGGTGGTGAAATAAACGTAAAGGAATTTCGCGACCTAGATGAGGTCCTCCAACTCGATGAGCCAGTCATAATAAATTGCACAGGTCTTGGGTCTCACAAATTATTTAAAGACGACGAATTGATCCCTATAAAAGGCCAGCTTACTTTTTTATTGCCTCAGGACGAAGTAAATTACATTACGGTCGGCGATAGTGGGCTTTATATGTTTCCTCGTAGCGACGGTATTTTGTTAGGCGGCACTTATGAGCGGAATCAGTGGGATGACACGCCAGACCCTTTGGCAGCCCAGCAAATCATCGACGGCCATAAGGCATTTTTTAATGCAATGGAGGATCCTTGGACACGAACTTAGCTCTCAGTGTTACTTTCATTGCTATAACAATAATTCCGCTCTCGGCAAATGCGCAAAACGAAGAGCAGGCTGAAATTGCGCCAGAAACAGAACCCAACACTCGTCCTATTGAACAAATAGAAGTCAGAGGCCAGAGAACACTCGTCTCAATGCGTTATCAACTAAGACTTGCTGAAGCCAGTCTCTACAAACTATTTAACGATCTGAACAGTGCCGATAAATACGATATCCTCTGTAAAACTGAACGCACCACAAGATCATTAATTCCTCAATATACATGTGAACCAGAATTCTTTCATAGTATGCGCCAAGAAGTGAACCGCAACGCCTTGATCGAAATGCGTGGGTCTTTTACTAGCGACGGCTATGATCCAGCCCTATATCAATTAGCGGTAGATAAACTCGAACCTGACAGCGAAGTTCGAGCTAGATTAACTGGCGACTACGAAGGTTTGGAGCAGGAAATGTTTCGGATCGCCACCGAGAATGAAGACTATCGCGAACAACTTATAAGAGTTGGAGAATTAAAAGCTCAGTACGAAACGGCAAGAGAAACGCGCTTTAATGAAAAAGATGAAGATTAATTGCAGGGATTATAGAGAACCTAAATAAACAAATATTGCCTCTGCATCACTGACTTTAAAAGCCGCAATTTTACACGTTTCGCACTTATCTTCTTTGTAAAAGGTTCTTCTCATTGATCACGGGCAAGACATGGCTTATGGGGTAAGCATTAATTAACTTCTCTGCCTTCCCACATTTAATCCGTTATGGATTGTTCACTCGATTCTGGTCTGACAACGTCGATCTATTAATCGTAAAAATGATTATTCTTGATAAGAATTATCGTATTTTACGATTAATACGAGCAAATAGCCGCTTTATATTAGGCCTCTGTCCCTGTAACAGAAAGGCACAACTCTTAGTCTGTTTTCAAAAGGTCCAAGACCTCTATATATAGACAAATCAGTGAATTAGCATTACAGTTTAACGAACTCAAAATAACAATTAGGAAGAGATATGAAACTCTCTAGCAAACAATTCACAGCTGCCCTGTTGAGCCTTATCGCAGCTGGTGCATTTTCGACAGTTAATGCCGTCGACGCTCCAACATTTTACGCTGATGCTTTACCGGTTTTTCAGAAAAATTGTGTTGCCTGTCACCAGCAAGATGGACCCAGTGTTGGCGGAATTTTTGCGCCTATGCCACTTGATAATTTTGAGCAAGCGAAAATCTGGGCACCCATGATTAAAAATGCCCTAATTACCAACTACATGCCCCCTTGGGGAGCCCACGAACGCCATCGCGGTCAATTCAAGGGCGAACGTTATATGGATCAGAAAGAGAAAGACTTACTGGTTGCTTGGGTTGATGCAGGCGCCCCAGAAGGCGATGCGGCTGATGCTACTAGTGGCAGCGGGCTAGTTGCTAACGGTGCTGGAACCACACTGCCCGAATCGGGCTGGTGGATCGGCGACCCAGACCTTATTGTCGGGTTTGATCAGGAAGTTTATGTACCTGACGAAGTGATGGACTGGCAACCGACCGTTCAAATGCCGGTAGCTGAAGGTGCACATGAAAACCCTAAATGGATTGCCAAGGCAGAGTTGGCTCCTGGCGGACCTTGGGTTCACCATATAGTATCAAGCCATATGGGTGTTGGGGTCCCAGGTCGTGGCCCCTTTACGTATCCTGAAGGCTGGGGTGTATTGCTTCCTGAAGACCCGTTTATCACGGTAAACATGCACTATCACAAGAATCCTGGCGAAGGCACGGCGGTTAACGATCTCACCAAGGCTGGTTTCAAATTCTATGAAGATGGCGATGTGATTGATCACGTGGTTGAAACGAATTTGCTGCCCCACCGCGGCTGGACTATTCCAGCAGGTGATCCGAGCTTCGAAGTTAATAACACTTACGCTATTGATGAAGACATCTTTCTTCTCTCCATGGGCCCGCACATGCATTACCGCGGCAAAGCAATGCGTTATGAGCTTGAGTATCCGGATGGGGAACGTGAAGTATTGCTGTGGGTGCCGGATTATGATTTCAACTGGCAGTTTCTCTATGAATATGAAACACCAAAATTCATTCCTTCGGGCTCGACTATGCACATGAGCTGGTGGTTTGATAACTCTGAAGGCAACCGATTCAACCCTGACCCAACTCAGGATGTAGTCTATGGGCCAGAGACTACTGACGAAATGGCAAATGCGCGTATTTATTATGCGCCAACAACCCCACGAGGCATTGTGGTCGGTGAACCGATTCCTGTAGACGTTCTAAACACAGCCCGGGAAGAAGATATGGTGCGCAGAGAGCGTTCTAATTTATTCGATCCAGCTTCCGATGATTTTTCCTGGTTAACTGAGGATAGTCCTTAAATACAACTGATAACGGTGAGGAGACCGCCATGCAGACTTTAACAATCAGAAATTCTTTGACAAGCTTGCTTCTCACTACGTCAATTCTTGGTGCCTGCACAGCTTTTGCACAGGACCAGAATTACATCGTCCCACGCACTATTGATGGCCAACCTGACCTTCAAGGTCTATGGACAAATGACACCATCACTCCAATCGAACGACCCGCTTCAATGCAAGGTCGTGAGTTTTTATCTACTGATGAAATCGCCGCTATGGAAGCGAACCTTGCCCGGCGCCGTGTCGAAGCCGATAACAACATTGAAGTAACAGTGGGCGGTAATATCGGGGGTTATAACCAAGTATGGCTTGATTCCGGTGATACCGTGCTTTCTACTGGCCAAACCTCAATGATTGTCGATCCACCAAATGGTCGCGCACCGATTCGCGAATCAGCGGCAGCCGTTAGAGATTATTACTTCGACCATGTCGAAGATCATTACATTTATCATACGGTATGGGATCGTTGTTTGACTCGTGGTGTGCCAGGCTCTATGTTGCCGGCGGGTTACAACAATGCTTACCGCTTTATACAAACACCTGACACCTTTACCATTGTGCATGAAATGATTCATGACGTGCGCACAATTCACTTAAACAAAGACACTCACCTTGATAACAAAGTGAAACTCTTTATGGGTGATTCCGTAGCCCATTGGGAGGGCGATACATTAGTGGTAGAAACTACCAACTATAATGATCGCGGCATGATAGCAAGCAGTAGTGCTGGTGGACGCCTAAAAGGTGTGCCGGTAACTGAAGATCTGCACGTTGTAGAACGATTTACTCGAGTAAGCGAAGGCACCATCATGTGGTCAGCCACTGTAACCGACCCTGAAATTTATACCCAGCCATTCACGATCTCAATGCCATTAACACGTGATGAGGAATACGTGATGTATGAGTATGCTTGCCACGAAGGAAATTACGCTATTCCTAACATTTTGAGTGGAGGTCGCGCCAAAGAGCAGCAGGCACAACGTTAGCTCTAGGCCGAAACCACGCATCAAATCTCATACTTTACTGGTTCATTCTGGTCCAGCATGGCGAGTATATTGAGTAAGCTATAAAGACGATATCCAATGGTTGGGCTTCTGACTTTAAATGCAGAAACTTAAAGCTAGCGGGATTCTTTAAAGCCACTCAGACATTAAAACCAAGCACATAGATAAAACATCCAAGATGTATTAATTAGTTGGTCGCACCAACCGCATCCCAATGTTTAATACGGACTTTGACCGCTTCCATATCATGTTTGCAAACACCTGCCCGCGCGATAAGTTTTGATTCACAAACGTCGCAGCGCACGCACTCTTTGAAATCTATCTCGGGGCCACTTATAGCGCCTGTTGGGCAAGCTTGCTCACATACCTTGCACACATCACACTGGGATACCCGCTTTATTCGCCAGGGCGAGATCAGCGCTATAACACCTAACCCTGCACCCAAGGGACAAGCGTAACGGCAATAGAAACGGGAAATAAATACTGAAGCTAACAAGAAAGCAGCCAAGATTCCCCAGAGTAAATAGGACTGACTAAAATAAAAGATTGTCCCGAAGGGTTCAAAATACTGAAACAGACTTAAATTCGTAAACGAAAATGCCATTACGATGAGAAATATCAAGATAATATACTTAATGTAGATTGCCTTCTCATGAATGGCGGCAGGTAATTCTTTCTGGAAATGTCGAGGTGTGAAGTGGGAAATAAAGTCCTGGAGGGCGCCAAACGGGCACAACGATGAACAAAATACCCTGCCCCAAAATAAAGTAGTTATCAACGTAAATAAGATAATAACTAATTGTGGCAAGTCACTCCGAAACATTATTGGGCCAATCTTCACAAAGTTCGTAATGTGCGAGACCGAAACAAAGCCCCCATCCATCCATCCGAGATAAACCAGTGTAAAAGCCAAAGTTACCCAGCGTATCTTTGCGTTCTTCGTTAAGAATGCCAACATTACCATTGCAAGGAGAAGTAAAAGGACCCCAACATCAAACCATGGAGCGTCAGTAATCAAGCTGGCATACAAGCCTTCATTTTCGAATGCAGTTAGGTCATTTTCGAACTCTGGCAACAATTCAGGCGGTACCGGTTGACCAGTAGAAAGTGCAAGTGGGATTGGTGCAACTTGATAAGAGATACGAGCAATAGAACCGAACTCCCCTACTCGACCTCCAGTGTTATAAAGGACATCGAAAGGCTGGGCTAAATCAATATCAGGATCTAACACCATGGCACCAGCAAATCTTACCTGATTAGCAATCTTGCCATAGTCTGCACTGCCGACATAAACGAATCGGCGCCGTTCGATAGGAAAAATATTTTCGCCTTGTTGTACCGCTAATCTTTCTTGCCTAAAAGGTTGGGTTGAATTCCCGTCAATGCCCACCAACAACATATTGCCATCTCTTACTCGAGCACTGGCTTCCCTATCGGCTCGAGAATAATCGACATCCCCAACCATGATCTCACCCAGACCATCGTGACCCATAAAAGCCAAAGACAGATGTAATTCCGATGTGTCAGGTTGCGGAATAATCCAATTGACGACAAACCCATTCTCAGTCATGTCGTCCCAACTTTGATCCGCGAGGACTCGAAGAGCTACGGCATCAGAACTGGTTAGAGAAACAAATTCCGAATCGCTTAGATAAGTTTCCGCAATTCTACGAGCAGCATTGCGGACACCGCGCGCTACGGCCCAACTGGTAATCGTTGCTCGGGAAATACCATCGACATCACGGCCGATACGAAAACCTTCGACAATGTTCTTGTCATCAAATTGCTGAGGAAAATATTCGCTGTTGATAAAATCTCCACGAATACTTTTATAAGACTCAATATAGTGAAGAATCTTGATTCCGGTTATGGTCCCTTTCAAGTCCATTCCGACTAAAACATCCACGGGAGCGGAGTAACCGATTTCCTCTGGCGGCAGGTCTGGAGTTTCGAATAGATAACCGATGGTTTCCAGTTCAGTGCTATCGGGATTTATATTAAGAGCACGGTAGACTGGAGGCTCACCACTTTTTACAGAATATTCTTGAGCACCAGGAAACACCTCTCGCAAAATTTCATCAGTGACTTCGATTGGCGGCTGTGCCAGAAGCTGTGGAGAGGCCAGCCAAGAAAAAACTATAAAAATCAACACCGAAAATTGGCTGAAGTAAGACTTTAATAAACGCTTCAGTGTACTTATTGGCGACATTCTTAATATTCGAAAAACCAAGAGTGGGCTCATGCTACACAGAATGCCGGCAGAGTAACACTGCAGATACACTCTCGAATGAAACAAAATGTGTCTATGCTTCGAATAGCCTGGGCTTCCAAACATTTCTAGTAACCTTGAAAATTCTTAAAATTCCATCATCGGTTCAAAAAATGACAGACTGGGAGCTAGGTCTTTAATATGAAGAAAAACAACTGCATCAAGGATGACGTGCCTTAGAGAAACGAAGAAAAACCATCTTTGAGAAATTGCTCCAATAGTTTTCTTTTTGGATCTAAATCTTAAAACCCAAAACTTTAATAAACCATTCACAGAGGTAGCAATCACTTTAGTAGTCAGCGGATCTGTTTTCGACTTTATTTCTAAAATTCAAGGTTGAAGCTTAAACTATTAGACGGAGGTAATTCGGGAAGATTTTTTGTGTAATATTAACCGGGAAATAGGTACCCACTAATCAGAATTTTAGATAGGCTAAACCTCCGTCCAACCCCATCTATCTATCTCATTAAGACCTATTGAGGCTATGGACTGTCGCGTCGGGAGTGTTTATCCTGCATTCACGAAATCCAAAAGTGCATGAATCTGAACTTTAAGGTAGCCACTGATAATGAAAATAAAAACATTTTCAATACTTACCACAATGCTCTGTATTTTTGCTAGTCAGAGCTATTCTCAAATCCTCGACTTCGATGCGGTCACCGATGCGATGTTGCAAAATCCACCGGATGAAGAGTGGTTGAGTTGGCGCGGCACACCGAAAAGCTGGGGTTACAGTGCTCTCGATCAAATTAATACTGATAATGTTGGAGATCTGCAACTAGTCTGGTCTTGGGCGATAGATGATACTGGCTCGGGCCAAGCGGCACCCTTAGTTCACAATGGCGTCATGTTTATTCCTGGACCTCGAGGTGTAATTCAAGCACTGGATGCCGCAAACGGCGATTTGATTTGGGAATATCGACCTGGCATCACGCCATCTATAGATGGAACTGATCGCGAAATTTCCGCAGAACAATTAGGTGATGCCGCCTTGCCAACAACTGCGTATGCAGGAGTAGGTCGAGGAGTCCAAAAAAATATTGCACTCTATGGCGAGATGATCTACTCAGCGACAGAGAATGCGAGTATTAGAGCACTCAATGCCCGCACTGGCTTGTTGGTTTGGGAATCACAAACCGCCGACCCTGGCTTGGGGTATTTTTATACGGCGGGACCGATCGTAGCTAATGGCGTCTTGGTTACTGGAATCACTGGTTGTGAACGCTATAAGGAGGATGTCTGCTTTTACACGGGGCATGACCCTCTGACTGGCGAAGAGCTTTGGCGTTTTGCAACTGTCGCTGCACCAGGCACTCCAGGCGGTGATACTTGGGGAGATTTACCGCTAAGATTTAGAGCCGGTGGCGATTCCTGGCAAGCAGGCAGTTACGATCCTGACCTAAATCTTGTCTACATGGGAACTTCTCAAGCGAAGCCCTGGGCGCGTGCAGTTAGAGGTACTGATGGTGATGCGCTTTACACTAATTCAACAATTGCACTTGACCCTAACACTGGAGATATGTCCTGGTACTACCAACACCTTCCTGGTGAAACGCACGATATGGACGAAACATTTGAATCTGTCTTAGTCGATATCGACGGTCGGGAATCAATCTTCAAAATGGGAAAACTTGCAATTCTCTGGCAATTAGATCGACGCTCTGGCGAGATCATAAAAGCCACTGATGTTGGTTATCAAACAATCGTTAATGTAAATCCAGTCAATGGCAATGTTACTTATCGTGATGGCATGATTCCCAGAATAGGGCAGCAGATCGATATGTGCCCAAGTACTTCAGGATTTAAAAGCTGGCGGGCTATGGCCTACTCCCCTCAAACGCAGGCAATGTATATTCCAATCACTCTTAATTGTGAGCTGGCGACATTTGGTCCTACTGAGCAAGTTTTAGGTGGTGGTGGTGTTGGGCCGGTCAGGCGCATTAATTATCCTCACCATGATGCCGAAGAGAACTTAGGTGAACTTCTAGTATTAGATATCCCCAGCGGCGAGGTCAAATGGCGTTACCGCCAGCGCGCGCCGATCAACTCAGCTGCGCTGACCACAGCTGGAGGGTTAGTAATTGTCGGTGACTGGAATCGGTACTACTATGCTTTGGACGCCGAAACTGGTGAAAAACTATGGCAGACTCGCACTACAACTTCTGCCCAAGGCTTTCCTATTTCTTACATGATCGACGGTCGCCAATACATTGCTATGCCCGTCGGAGTTGGTGGGGCTAGTTGGTCAGGCATGTTGCCTAGGGATCTCGCACCTGAATTAAGTCGTCCTCGAAATGGAAATTCTATTAATGTCTTTGCGCTACCTACTGATTAGAAAAACATCTTTACGACTCTTAGCTTTTTATTGCTGCTCAGTCTCCTCAATGATAATTGGCGCACAGTCATTGCAAGATGGCATTTATACCCCCATCCAAGCTGAGCGTGGCGCTGAAGAGTACGCTGCACGCTGTGCCTCTTGTCACTCGACTGATTTGCGGGGCAATAGTAATTCCCCCAGTTTGATTGGTTTGAGTTTTATTTTTATCTGGGAAGGAAAGACTCTAGGAGAACTGTTCCACAAGATCAGCACTGAGATGCCTACTGAGAGCCCAGGCAGTTTATTAATGCAAAGCTACGCATCTATACTCGCATTTATTCTTAGATCCAATGATTTCCCTGCCGGGGATACAGGTCTTGCTGCCAGCGCAGACGCTCTTGCATCGATTCCGATTTCTTCAAATTAAGTAATTATGTGTTGAGAAATAGGAGCCTCAACTGCTTAAGAGCTTAGATGATCGTTAATGACACTGATAAACCCCGGTCCATATTTTTCCAATTTTCGCTCACCTACCCCCGGCAGCATTTCGAAATCTTCCATTGTCTGAGGCAATCGTAAGCACATTTCCTGTAATGTAGAATCATGGAAAACAACATAAGGCGGCACACTTAAGTCCTCGGCGAAGATTCGTCGGCAGTCTCTTAACGCTTCCCACAGAGCAATATCCACCTCCGCCGCCAATTGGATTTTAGTTTGTTGCTTAGCGACTTTAACCTTATTGTCTTTTCGCAGTTCAATATTTTCTTCACCCCGAAGCAATGGTCGACATTTTTCCTCCAAACGTAACGCCCCAAAACGATCTAGATCCACACTCATATAACCTCTCGCCACTAGCTGTCGATATACCGACCGCCACTGATTATTGTCGAGGTCTTTCCCGATGCCATAGACAGGTAGATTTTGATGCTCAAATTGGAATATTTTGTCAGAATGACTGCCCCGCAGGACGTCGATGAGATGATTCACACCGAATCGTTGGTCTGTACGGAAAGCTGCGCTGATTGCCATACGACACGCTTCCGTCCCATTCCATGTATCGACTGGTTCTAGGCAGGTGTCGCAGTTTCCACAAGGCTGTTCAAGTTTCTCACCAAAATAACTTAATAATACCTGTCGGCGACAACTTGTAATCTCGCAGAAACCCAACATGGCGTTCAATCGATGCTGCTCCGCCCGTTTGTATTCTTCATTGCCATCTGACGAAGCCATCATCTGCCGCAACTTAATAACATCTTGCAGACCATAGATTAACCAGGCATTCGCAGGCAAACCGTCACGACCAGCACGCCCAGTTTCTTGATAGTAAGACTCGACAGTCTTAGGCATATCAAGATGAGCCACGAAACGCACATCCGGCTTATCGATACCCATACCAAATGCGATAGTGGCAACAATAATAATACCGTCTTCTCGCAGGAAGCGTGACTGATGCCGCTGGCGAATCTCAGGCCCTAATCCTGCGTGATAAGGAAGAGCATTGAATCCTTTTTCGGTTAGCCAAGTCGCAATGTCTTCAGTTTTCTTCCGGGATAAACAATAGACAATACCGGCATCGTCGTTGTGTTCATTTTGTAAAAACTTGAGTAATTGTTGTTTGGCATTGTATTTAAGCGCTATACGATACTGAATATTCGGACGATCAAACCCAGAAATGAACTGTTTGGCTTCATCCAAATAAAGACGCACAATAATTTCTTCTCGCGTTCTAGCATCGGCTGTTGCTGTCAGAGCAATACGCGGCACTGAAGAAAACAATTCATGCAACAAACTAAGCTGCAAATAGTCAGCGCGGAAATCATGACCCCACTGTGAGACGCAATGGGCTTCATCAATCGCAAACAAGGCAATATCAATTTCTCTCAATAGCTCGAGTGTTCTTGCTTGGACAAGTCGCTCAGGTGCTATATACAACAGATCTAACTCGCCACTTCTTAGCTGATGTTGGATATTCTCAACTTCTTCAGTTAATACAGTGGAGTTAAGAAAGGCAGCTTTAACTCCAAGCAACCGCATAGCATCGACCTGGTCCTGCATCAAAGCGATTAAGGGGGAAATCACTACGGCACAACCGGGCCTTATTAAGGCCGGGACCTGGTAACAAAGCGACTTGCCACCGCCAGTCGGCATCAATACTAGGGCATCCCCACCATTAACCACAGTATCAATGATTTGACTCTGGGGCGGGCGAAAGCTTGAATATCCGAAAACTTGATGCAGTATTTGTTGCGAGCTTTTCATTGGAGACGCAGTATAGCCAGACTTATGCTAAAGCAGACAATTTTTAATTAATATTATCAAAGATAGACCGAATGCTAGGCTGCTGGTGCAATATTTATTAACAAACATTCCTCTAGGAAAACAAAACTATTTGCATCTCCTCTCGATTGACGTCAAAGTATAGAGATAGATTTTAATTAGTCAGAGAATTGAAATTGACTATAACGAAAACAAAACTATTTCTATCATTTCTTACTTTTCCGCTACTTTCTTTCCTGGTTTTCTCTAACTGGGCATACTCAATAGCGAACGATACAAGCTACTTAGATGGCGGTTTCGTAATAGTCCTTTATTTTCTTAGCATTTCAAGTGTCATAGCCTGCAACTCACCTACTCTATGGGTAGCTGCATTTATTCCTGCGCTAGGACTTATCATTTATGCCATTAGGAAAAGAACTACATTCTCCTATTTATTAATGAACAGTTGTCTTTTAGCGATATTCGGCATTCCTGTTGCTCTAGCTATCACAGGAACAGCCAGATTCTGCTTTTCTTTCTTAGGCTAGAAACTAGAGAACAATATCGCATCTAGTGACCGTGGCCTTAGCCCATTACTATCTACCAATAGAACACAAATTAGATTCGAGGGTACTATGTTTCGCTTAATCATTGCTTCTACTTTCCTAGCTTCATTTATAGGGTTTGCTATCCCCACCTCGGCTCAAGATGAGGTTAAGGTGATACGAGCAGGCCAACTTCTCGACGTAACCAATGGCCGCATGCTTAGCGATCAGCTCATCGTCGTCCGTAATAATGTAATTGAGGCTGTCGGCGATGCAAATCGCATAAACATCCCATCCGGTGCAATTGAAATAGACCTCTCTAATTCAACCATTCTGCCAGGGCTTATTGATGCCCATGTCCACCTCACGAGCGATGCTTCTGTAAATGGCTATGACTCACTTAGTCGCTCTTCAATCCGCAATGCGCTGTACGGGACTTATTCTGCCGGCCTAACACTTCGCTCTGGTTTCACAACAGTGCGCAATGTTGGTGCTGTGGCCTATGGAGACGTTGCGCTACGAGACAGTATTGTGGACGGAGAAGTCGCTGGCCCAAGAATGATAGTGGCCGGTCAATCCTTAGGAATTACCGGCGGTCATTGTGACAATAATTTACTGCCTGCCGAATATGATTTTAATGCGGGTGGCGTTGCTGATGGGCCTTGGGCTGTTCGTCAAAAAGTAAGAGAAAATAACAAGTATTCCGCTGACTTAATTAAGTTCTGTGCTACTGGCGGGGTAATGTCAAAAGGTACAAGCCTTGGCGCACAGCAATTCACCCAAGAAGAAATGAACGCCATCGTCGATGAGGCCCACACACTAGGAATGAAAGTTGCAGCACATGCCCATGGAACAAATGGCATTCAGGCTGCGATTAGAGCTGGCGTAGATTCCGTTGAGCACGCTTCCATTTTGGATGACGAAACAATCCGGCTGGCACTTGAATACGGAACAGCATTGGTCATGGACATCTATGTATCTGACTATATCCTAGAAACGGGAGCGGAGGTTGGCATGTTAGAAGAGTCTCTTGCGAAGGAACGCGAAGTTGGCCAAGTTCAGCGGGAAAGTTTTCAACGCGCGCATGCTGCCGGTGTAAACATCGTGTTCGGATCTGATGCTGGAGTCTATCCGCACGGATTGAATGGTCGACAATTTTCAAAAATGGTGGAATTCGGCATGAGTCCAATGCAAGCGATTCAAGCAGCAACTTTAAAAGCTGCGGCTTTACTAGGTTTAGAAAATCAAGTCGGCACATTAAATGAAGGCGCTTATGCCGATCTCATCGCAGTGCAGGGAAACCCTCTGGAAAACGTTTCCCTGCTTGAAAACATAGGTTTTGTCATGAAAGACGGTGAAGTATTTCTAAATCAATTTTCAAACTAATGGGTTTACAAGATAATTTTACGCATAGAACCAGCCATCGCTTTCTCTACTAATCCAGCCGCTAGAAAGTCACGGACAAGAGCGGAGTCGATGCGCTACACTAGGGCCCTCTGCCCTTTTGAGGCCAAAGCTCAATCAGTCTCCAAAAACAAAAATAATGGGGTCCCGATATGAATATCACTCTTAGGCTAAGCATGATTAGCCTGCTTGCTCTACTCGCATTCCCTTCTGCAAATGGGCAGCTTTCCGATACGGCTAGCTGGGCTACCAATTTACAAAACGATTTCAGGGTGATTCCTGATATTACTTATCGCCGTGCGAATGGCGTCGAACTAAAGATAGACGTTTATCAATCCCGGAATACTGACGGCCCCGCACCAACCTTTATCTACTATCACGGAGGTGGCTGGGTTGGTGGGTCTAAGGAAGCCAATGTGCTGCGCTTAATCCCTTATTTAGAGCAGGGGTGGGCGGCTGTGAATGTCCAATACCGACTAGGCAATGTTGCTCTAGCGCCTGCCGCTGTAGAGGATAGTCTTTGCGCTCTGCGTTGGGTCGCACGCAACTCTGAGCAATATGGATTTGATACAGAACGTTTAGTTGTCTCTGGAAACTCAGCTGGTGGTCACCTAGCGTTAACAACAGGAATGATCTCCTCGGAAGCTGGCCTTGATCGCCAATGCCTCGGCAATGAGACACCAGAAGTTGCAGCAATCGTAAATTGGTATGGCATTACTGACGTTGGCGATCTATTAAACGGTGTTAATCAAAAAAATTATGCCGTGCGATGGCTGGGAAGTCAGTCTAACATGTATGAAATTGCAGAACGGGTATCCCCCCTAAAGTACATTCGCGAAAATCTTCCTCCGATAATTACGATACATGGTGACGCGGACCCCGTTGTTCCCTATGAACATGCTTTACAGTTGCACCAGGGTCTAGATCGCGCCGAAGTCTCCAATGAGCTAATTACTATACCTAATGGACTCCACGGAGGGTTTCCTGCCGATGAAATGCTCCGAGCTTATGGATCAATCTTTTCGTTTCTCGACAGCTATGTAAACAACTAGTCATTAATCGATAACATTTAAGTACTGCGAAAAATTTCATCAACCCAAGCTGCCAGCTTCACAGAAACACCATCTCAATAGCAGAGAGTAAACAGGAAAACGCAATGAGAACGAACATAAACGCACTCTTTTTATTAATGTCACCAGCGCTACTACTAAGTTGTGGTGAGCAAAACCTTGATTCCACGAGTGCCGCACATAGTGATCAATGGAAGCACCATGGTGGTGATCATAGTTCCTCCAAATATGCACCATTCGATCAGATTAATGCAGGCAATTTTGAACAACTAGAAGTTGCTTGGCGTTGGGAATCAGCTGACCTGCGGCTCCCAGAAGACCAAATATTCCCAACAGGTGATTATCGAGCCACACCGATTTATGTGAATGGGATTATTTACACTGCCACAAACCACAGCCAAGTGGTTGCATTAGATCCGATGACAGGAGAAGAATTATGGCTCTTCGATCCTGAAAGTTATGTCTTTGGGCCGCCCAATTTCTCGCCCATTCAAACGCGCGGTATTGAATACTGGACTGATGGCGAAGTAGAAAGGATCTTTGTCGCAACGATCGGGAAGCAACTCGTCTCAATCGACATACATACCGGACTACCTGATCCAAACTTCGGGGATAATGGTTTTGTCGATTTAAAACAAAACCTCGGCCGCCTCGAATTTGAGATGAACAACATTACCCATGGCGCGCCGCCGATTGCGGTAAACGACTCAGTAATCGTTGGTTCAAAAATCTACGACTACAGTATGAACAACCGCAGTCCTCCCGGACATGTCCGTGCTTATGATACCCGTACTGGTGAATTCAAGTGGCGTTTCAATACCATCCCCCAGCCCGGCGAAGATTTTAATGATACCTGGGAAGATGGTTCGTGGGCGACGGCCGGCAATACTAATGTATGGACGTATATGGCTGCAGATGATGAACTTGGTATTGTCTACTTACCAACATCCACCCCAACTAATGACTATTGGGGCGGTTACCGATTGGGTGAAAACCTTTATGCAGAAAGCATAGTTGCTCTAAATGCTGAAACCGGGGACCGAATCTGGCATTTCCAAACAGTTCATCACGGCCTTTGGGACTACGACATTGCGTCGGCTCCAAACTTAGTCGACATCGTTGTTGATGGGCGCCCGATAAAAGCAGTCGCCCAGGTTTCAAAAACTGGTTTTACTTACGTATTCGATCGGGTGACCGGCGAGCCAGTTTGGCCAATTGAGGAAGTGTCTGTGCCCCCTTCAACAATTCCTGGCGAACGCGCACATCCGACTCAGCCAATTCCGACCAGACCTGCACCTTTCGAACAGATCGGAGCAACGGAAGAGGACTTAATTGATTTCACGCCAGAGCTAAGAGAAGCTGCTTTAGAAATTGCCAGTAATTTTGTGCTTGGCGATATCTTCACACCGCCCATCGTTATGGGAACCGATGATAAAACGTCCACTTATGTTGTGCCTGGAGCTGGCGGTGGTGCGAATTTCCCAGGCGCCTCCATGGACCCCGAAACTCAGATTCTCTACATACCTTCTGTGACCCGACCTACTGGCATGTCTCTTATTGAACCACCGGAGGGGACTTCTGATTGGCCTTATGTAATTCGTTATGACCGGAGCCAAGGGCCACAGGGACTGCCATTGCTGAAACCTCCGTATAGAAGAATAACCGCAATAAATCTAAATACAGGAAACCATGAATGGCAAATTCCTCTTGGGAAAGGGCCTACCGATCATCCCGCAATTTCACACTTGAATCTGGGTGACTTGGGTTCAGTGTTCAATGACGTAGTCGCTGAGGGCGGCTTACTAGTCACAAAATCTCTGGTAGTCTCCTACCTTGCTGCTAAGGATGAGATTGGACCTGAAGAAACCGGTTCGATACTTGTTGCTTTTGATAAGCAGTCAGGGATAAAAACAGGCGAATTGCAGGTAGATCAGCGTTTGCACGGACCTGTTATGAGTTACGAACATGAAGGCAAACAATTTATCGCTGTAGCCGGCGGCGGGCGCGATAAAGATGATGAATTATTGGTATTTGCACTACCAGAATAAAAAATAGAGACATAAGATATGCAGAATTGCTAATGGAGCAAATTATGAAAACAGTTAATATTCATAGAGCGATAAAAGTACCTGGCTTGTTGGCGCTACTAATGATGGTCGGCGCAACACTCTCGAACTCTAACCGATTACTCTGGTCAGAAGTTGCTGCACAGCAAACTGATTTCTCCGATGAAAAAGTTGTTCATTTGTTAGATGAGCCACGTCACCGAACTGTCCACAATGAAGGTGATTTGTATTTGTTGGATGTGCAGGTAAATCCGGGCGATGTTTCATTTGCCCATGTACATGACCAAGCAATTCTTTTAACTACTATTCGCACTGGCAACGGCCCTGCAAACGGCCCGGTAAGATCTATCCCAGAGTATGCCACCGAACCACTTACTCATAAGGTTTCCAATGATGGCCCTGGTCTTTTACGTATTATTGCTTTTGTTAACGGTGGTTCTGGTGTTTCTGATGATGGCGATGCACCCTCCGGCATGACAACGGATCCAGATGTAGAAAATCCTTGGTTTCGTGCCTATCGCTTAGAGTTAGGCCCCGGAGAACAAACTAATATGCAGTCTCATGATAACCACACAGTGGTTGTTCAAGCCTCAGCGGGCTTAGTCCATGTAACTCGTAACGATGGCCTGACTCGCGAGCTGGATGCAGCAGGCGAATGGGCTTGGAGAATGCCCGGCTCTTCCTTTCTAGTCCGCAATATGGGGAACTCTCCAGTAGTTGTTGCAATAAATGAGGGCCGGGAATAAAAATAAAACAGAGAGTAATTGAATAAAACCTGATCACTAGAAGGTGTTCGGGTTTTTTTTGTGTTCGATAGTCATTACTAATCGAGGTTAAAGATATTTCAGCTACAATTTTGTCATGGATAGATGCAAATCTTCACCTGACACTGTATCTCATACCCCTGTTTGCCTTTGCTGAAGCCTGCATCGGTATAGGCCTATTCGTCTCGGGTGTCTTTCTAGTTGTTATCTGTTCTCTCGCCTTCGATCAACAATTGGCGAGCTTGCCGCTCATAACCTTGTTGGCATTTGTTGGAGCGCTACTGGGCGATCATGTAGGTTATTATGTCGGTAAAAGTTTTGGTCCCCACTTTCACCGAATGAGCATTATTCAGAAACGAAGAGAGGCAATTTCGAAAGCGGAAGACATGATTAAACGCTATGGTCCATTTGCAGTTTTTGTTGGTCGCTTTATTCCAGCTATCCGCAGCTTAATACCTGCACTACTTGGCATAACAAATTTCGCCAAGGTAAAATTTTCACTTCTGGACAGCTTGGCTTGTTTCCTATGGTCGTTAGCACTAGCGTCAATCGTGGCGGGTTTAGAAATCATTTTCTAGTCATAAAAAAGCCGACAACTTCTTAACTGCCGGCTTTCTCAGATCATGAATTAATTAGCGGCCTTCTAAATCCCAACCATTTTCCTCAGCGACTCGCGCACCACGCAGAGTATTTAACATACCGTAATTGCCTTCATGACAGGCATACTCATAAAGCTGGCCACTGGTTTTAGTCATTGGCACAACCGCAGATATTATATCTGTAAAGGTTGAAGGATCATCGATGGTAAACTCATATGTCACTTCATCTAGGGCAGTCCGAGTAAATTTCTCCGTCAGTACCATATCGTAGTTTTTGCCAGTACTGCTAAAGGTCTGACGATAACCATTAAAGTTTTTAGTTTCTACGACCAAAGTATCTCCATCCCAGTAGCCAGTAGAATCGCCAGACCATAATCTAATCTGATCATCCAATGCTGGTTTTTCGCTGATAGCTACGATACGTGCGTCGTGAATCATTTCAGTGAGGATCACAAAATTGTTCCTGTCTTGCACTAGCTGCACATTGTTATTGTATAAACTTGGAACAAACGGGGGTCCTGAATTAAAACCAACGATACATCTTTCAGATAATCCTCTATCCTCTGGGCCATCTTTGCTAATTCCGCCAACGGTGAAATAAACAGGCCTGATTTCATTGGGCGTGTCGGTGATTTGATTGCCGCTCTGAACTTGTGCGCCTTCTATAGCCGCAGGGACTCTTCCATTTAAGGGGTAGACAATGTGAGATGTCCGCACATTTTCTCCTAAGCCCTGAGTCTCAAACCAAAAATCGTTATATCCTAATACCTGCGGTCCTGTCGGCAGGTCTGCGTCGAGTTCTACTGCTAGGGCTGCTCGCTCATCTGCAGCACGAGCGGCTGCCTCTTGACGCGCAAGCTCTTCTTCCAATTGTTCCGGTGTTAAAAATTCCTGCTCCCCCCAGCGCTCTGGGCGCTGCATCGGTGTATTCGAAGCAAAATTCCACACGCCATTAAGATCAGGCTGACCCCATTCATTGCGAGGGGCTTTAAAAGCAGTATTGCCTTGACTGAATGCGTTGCTAGTCAATACCAATGCGGCAACTAAAACGGGTATTCGAAACTTCATAAATAGACCTCTTTGATAAATTCTAAGCATTTTTAGTAAAAATTAGCTACGCACTACGGTAAAAGCTAGAGAGGGTAGAATCAATGAAATTTCCTAAACATTTTGTAACAAAAATACCTACGTATAGTTCTAAATAACACTTAGAGCAAGGTGATTTATTGCACTTCGATAGCACCTTGCTTATGCTAGGAAGCTTAAATTAAGACGAGTTAAGACTATGGCATATACACTAATTGGTAAGGATTTCACTCCTCCGGATGTCCACGGCAAAGTCACCGGTAAAGCCAAATATGCCGAAGATTTCAAGGTAGAGGGTATGCTCTATGCCAGATTACTCACGAGCCCAATCCCCCATGCACGTATCGTGCGTCTGGATGTTTCCAAAGCCTTGCAAATGGAAGGTGTAGTCGCGGTGCTAACTGCCGATGACGTGCCAGAGATGCCAAATCTGGGTAACCCAATATTAACCAATGAACCGGCTTATGTTGGGGATCCGATTCTCGCAGTCGCTGCCGTTGACGAACAAACTGCTGAAGATGCAATCGAAGCGATCGATTTTATCTTCGAACCCCTTCCCTTTGTTGTGGATCCCCTTAAAAGCCTTCAACCAGGTGGCCCACATGCCCGAATCCAAGGCAATGTAGGCAATTCAACGATGCGAGAAGAATTCAGGTCAATTCATTGGACTGACGATGAATTTGCCTCCCTTGCCAATAATCAACTTCCGCAAGGAGAAGCGGCGCGAGAGTGGACAGTTGGAGATTTGGAAGCAGGTTTCGATCAAGCTGACTATATTTTAGACGAGAGTTTTGTCACTGCTAGCTATTCACATAACTCCATGGAACCGCGTTCTGCTATGGCTTATTGGGAAAATGGTAAATGTTTCCTTTACGGTTCCAGCCAAAGTCAGAGTTTCCCCGTTCCTGGTTTAGCTGCCTATATCGGAATTGAGCCGGAGAACTTGGTGTTCGTTGCAGAGTTTTGTGGCGGTGGCTTCGGCTCTAAAGGTGGACCCTATCCAACCATGACTATTCCTGCTCATTTGTCTCGACTTACAGGTCGACCGGTAATGTTGCGTATTAGTCGCGAGGAGGAATACTACATCGGCTCTGCACGACATGGTTTCCAGGGTCGAGCAAAAATGGGATTTAAAGAGGATGGCCGCATTACGGCGATAGACCTCTATATCGTTCAAGACAACGGCGCTAATGCAGGTTTCTCTGACTGGCTTTCCGCTGGAGATGCCGTCTCACTAGTTTACCAGCCGGGAGCAATGCGCTTTCGCGGAATTCCAGTATTTACTAATACACCATTTAAAGGGCCTCAGCGCGGCCCTGGACAAAATCAGGTTCATTCAGCCATAGAACCATTGTTAGACAAAGCTGCCAGAGAATTGGGTATTGATCCACTGACTATTCGACTAATCAATGCGCCTCAAAGCGAAGATACTTACGGAGCTAATGCGAGCTCACTCACCAGCTCTCACATGTCAGAAGCATTAAAGCGCGGCGCCGAACAATTCGATTGGGAAGGCAGGCGAGCGCAGAGCGGTCAACGCAATGGCAACAAAGTTATCGGCCTGGGTGTCGGGCAGGCATACCACTCTGCCGGCAGTAATGGCTTTGATGGCTTAGTGCGCATTACTCCAGAGGGCAAGCTTCATATACACACCGGTGTGGGCAATTTGGGAACTTATTCTCATACAGGAACCTCTCGAGTTGCCGCCGAAGTATTAAAATGTGATTGGAATAATTGTGTGATAGAACGGGGCGACAGCCGCCGGCATTTACCCTGGAATCTAGGCCAATTTGGTAGCAATACTTCTTTTACAATGACCCGCACCAATTATGTAGCAGCACTAGATGCCTTAGAAAAATTGCTAGAAATTGCCTCCATCGAATTGGGAGGTTCTCCAGAAGACTTTGATATTGGAGAAGAGCGTGTTTTTCGCAAAGACAACCCTTCTTCTTTTATCAGTTATGGAGATGCGGCTACCAAGGCAATCGAGCTCGGCGGGAAATATTCTGGTCAAAGCGTCCCTGAAGACATTAACGCTATGACCAGTCGATCAGTCGCTGCGCTTGCAGGTAGTGGACTAATCGGAGTTGCAAAAGATAATTTGGAGAAAGAAGGCACCGTACCTGCACTCGCTGCTGGTTTTGTACAGATCGAATTAGATCTCGAAACTGGCAAGTTTGATATTTTAGACTATCTAGGTGTCGCCGACTGCGGCACCGTCATTCATCCGCGAGGACTGGAGATTCAAGTGAAGAGTGCTGCAGTAATGGGATTCGGTATGGCAGGATTTGAGCGCCATGCCTATGATCCGCAGAACGGACTACCTGCAGCGATAGGCCTCCATAATGCCAAACTTCCAAGCTATCTCGATGTACCCTCACCACTAGATTGGGCCGCTACGAATATTCCTGACCCACAAAACCCAATTGGTGCAAAGGGTGTGGGTGAACCGATTCAAGGGTGTGCAACCGCTGCATTATTATGCGCAATTTCTGATGCGCTAGATGGCCACGTATTTAATCGGGTGCCTGTTACCGCAGATATGATTGTTAATGCCGCGAGTGGCAGGGAACAATCTCAAGGCCCTTTAGACACAAATACCACTTAGTTAACTCGTCAATCTTCAAGTCTACTCTTCAGGGACGTTAAAGACTTCTACCATATAGTTTTGGTACGGTCCTTCTGCTAAAAAATTATTGAATATTTCATGTAACAAATTAATCGAAGTCTTAGCGGCGTCTTCGGCATCGTCCGAATTAAAGCCGATGATTACCGACACGTTTCCTTGTCGATTTTTACACTGAAATACGAACCTCTCATTGTCTAACCGTCGATGAGCGGGAATTGATTTATTGCAACGACTACTTAAAAATCCGCGAAAGTCTTTGTCCATAAATGAGCGAAATGGAATTGATGGCAAGACGTTTTTTAATTCGAGCTCACACTTATCGGTATTCAATCGGATATAAAAAGGTTTTTCTGTAAGCCAATGAAATCGAAATTCAGCATTACTCTCATTGGGTGTCAAAGCGCTGAAATTTTGAAAAATACCGCGATCGGCATATCCCTGCAGCGCAGATTTTACTGCTGAATAAATTTCATGCATTTTTTAATACCGGCTAATACTTGAAAATAAAGGGCTTATTTATAATAAGCCAAAGCACCGGGAGCAAAATGACGCGGCATTGATGGTGGATATTGATTCGTCCAAAATTCTTTCTTACCCTGACAATTAATTAAAGTTGAAATCCCTTCTTCCGAAGCCAACTTATAGCTTCTTTCTAAGGCTGGTGTCATTTGCTCAGGACTGGTTACATATTCGCCATTACAGCCTAGAGCTTCTGCAATCTTTTCATAGCGTAAATTTTCTTGGAATAGATACATGTGTTGAGCTCGAACTGCCCCACGCCCGCCGCCAGAAGTCCAAACTCCCCAGGCATTATTGTTATAAACAATCATGATTGCTGGTATGCGATATTTGCCTAAAGTCTCAAATTCCATGATTGAGTAGGCTGCGCCAGCATCTCCTGTAACACCTACAATTGGAGCGCCCTTATATGGTGCTTGGGGGCCCACTCCATTCTGCACCGCTGCGCCAACGCCAACCGCATAGCCAATATCAGGGCCAATTGCCCCATATTGATAGGCGCCATTGCAGATCTGTCCTGGGCGGAAGGCTCTTAGGTAACGCCGCGTATAACGACCGATCCCATAGCCTCCGGAAACCACTGTTGTTTGATCAGGCGCGATATCACCTTCGTACAAAAAGTCATGTAAATGTTTACCAATAACTGCCGGATGAATAGACTCAGTTTCAGCACTGTACTTCAAGCCTAGGTTATAATATTCATCGCTCTGGTCATCAAAAACTTTTCGCGCTGCTGCTAATTCGTCACGCCAACTCTGTCGATTACGGGATGGCAACGCATCTTCCAAGGCTTCTAAAGCCGCCTTCTCAGAACTGACTATGCCCAGATCGATAGGCACATTGCGCCCGATATCTGTGGCATCGGGATCAATTCGAATCCACTTAGCGTCGGGGCCAAATGCGAATTCACCAATGGACGGCATACAATATTGACCAACTAGAATTACTAGGTCAGCACTGCGCACAGCATCAAGACCAGTGCTAGCAGATAATTCATGGCCGTCTGAAAAATGTCCGCGCATAGGGGCGGACTCAGTGACGGCGATATCATTTTTTTCCGCAACTCGTAATAGTGCCTCCCAAGCTTTGTCATAAAATACCCCGGTACTAGCTACAATCATTGGCCGTTCGGCGCGCTGAATCATTTCGACTGCACGGGTAATATCAGCAGGATTAGGATGCGCTTTTGATTCGGTACGATATCGAGTTTTATCATAATAGTATTGCAGCTCTCCGGGCTCCTCGAATCTTGCACGGGAAATTTCACCTGGGAAGTCCAAATGCACGGGCTTGGGAACACCAGTTTTTAATTGCCGAAAAGCGTACGCGGCATATTCATAAATTCGATTAGGCGTTATTAGACGCTTGCCCCATTTTTTTAATCCGTCAGTTTGTGATTGCTGATATGCGGTTTGAATCCCATGCTCAGTATCGTCTTCACCAATTGTTTTATTACTAGCGATAACAAGTAAAGGAGTGCGGGACGAGTTAGCCGCACCAATATTCATAATCATGTTTGTGAAGCCAGGGCCTTCAGTTCCAGAAGTAGCAGCGACTTCACCAGTTACTCGACTAAAGCCATCAGCAGCTGAAGTCATGTTGCCTTCACAACGCCCTCCATAAGAAGGAATTCCTTCCGCAGCGATAGCATTAATCATATTGTAGTTACCAGGGCAGCAAAAAAAACCTGCTACTCCCTCGTCACTCATAAATTTTGCGAACACTTCTGCCCCACTCATAGGAAAGTTTGCCGGTTTTACTGCTTCCGCTAGGGTCCGCGGAATTTCTTCTGGAATTTTTATGTCTGTCGCATCAGTTTGATGAGCTTCGCTGGATTCTGGTTTTAGCATTGCCGCTGCACCAGCCCCTGCTAGCGCCGTACTTTTAATAAAACTCCGGCGAGAAACTATTTTCTCACCCCCCTTGTTTTCATTTTCTGGACTCACAACACTCTTACTATCTACTGTTTTTGTTTGAGGTTGTTCTGTTTGCTTCGTCATTCTAGTTTCCTCAATAGTTATTCTTCTGAATTTTTTCTTCGTTTATTCTTTTGTAATTAGTCTTGTGTGGGACGGTTTTCTCTCGGCCCAATATTAAGCACATGAGCGACAATCTGCCAAATCGTTTCATCTTCTAAGCTGTCACTGAATGGGGGCATCTCCAAACCTGCACCAAACTTAATACTGCGAAAAATGTGCAAGGGAGTTACTCCGTAGAACCATGTGTCAGGCGCGGTTAAATCTGCCGCAATAAAATCAATATTTGCCAAGGCTCTGCCGTCGGCGTCATGGCATTGTTGGCAATTAATAAGATAGTGACTCTTACCAACTACAGCTACTGATTTAGACTTAATCATAGGATCCGCTTTATCTGGCATGCCTTCTTGCGCTAAAACTACATGTCCAAGAAGCATGCAAATCAGGCCTGCAAGAAATTTGCATAAACGACGATTTTGCTGATTCATTTTCAATTGAGACTTCGCTATCAATAGGTTGGACTTTCTATTGAGATAGTGTATTGGGAAACGTTATTTTAGACCAGCATAATCACGGTTTTGCGGGCGTCAAGGGTTCCCTCTATTTAGTTTTTCATAACTTTGTTCTCTTTTAACGTAAGAAAGAGTTACCAGAGTCCGATAATTTATAGAACGAGCACTCAATTTGCTTCTTCACCCATTAAGATCAGTGTTAGACTGACTGTTAGAAAAAGAACTAAACCCATAAAAACAAAGACTTGTAATTCGTTTCGTTCAATACATATCGCACCAACGATAAACCGTGATTGATATTTGGATTTAGCTCAAGTCAAAGGCTGCTTATGAAAATTCTTATGATATATCCGCAGATTGATGCTCCGCTGGGCACTAATCACGGCATAGCCTCACTGGCAGGTGTTTTACATGCTAATGGCCATGAACTAGATCTCATGCATGTCTCCGAGAAATACAAGCCCGTTCCTTCCAGCCAGGAAATTATTGATCACATCAATGAGACCAAACCTGGTTTGGTGGGCTTCTCAGTGATGTCACAGCAATATGAATGGGTAGAAGAGAAAAGCAAAGATATTCGCAGAGCAATGCCTGATTTTGTCCAAGTAATTGGCGGGGTCCACTGCACCATGGTGCCTGACGATGTCCATAAATCGAAATTATTCGACTACGTGTGTGTAGGAGAAGGTGATTGGGCTTTGATGGAATTAATGGACGCTCTGGAAAAAGGCGATCGCCCTCATACCCTACCAAATTTTAGATCGTGGATGGCAGGTGTCCCTGTCTCTAATCCAGTTGCGCCTTTTCCAGACTTAGAAAAATTACCACCATTAGATTATGACGTCTTCGATATGCAAGCGGTAATGGAAGAAACCCGTGGATGGATGGGGATACTGACTTCCCGAGGCTGTCCTTATAAATGCACTTATTGTTTTAATATCGAAATCGTTGACCAATACATAGAAGATGGCGCAGCAAAAAACGTAAAAGATTTTCTACGTCATTTCCCAGTTGATGTCATGATGGAAGACCTAAAAAAGTTGCTACGGGCAAACCCCGAAATAAACACTTTTATTTTCGATGATGACTTGTTTACCTTAAACACGGATTATGTCATCGAATTTTGTAAGGCCTACATCGAACACAAGGTGAATACTCCATTTGTTGTCAATGGTCACGTAAATTGTTTCGATGAGCGGGCGGCTAAAGCTCTAGCCGAAGCTGGATGCATTATCGTCAAATTTGGACTCGAATCTGGCTCCCCGAGAGTTCGCCGAGAAGTACTCAAGCGCTACATGAAGAATGAACAAATCGAACATTCTTTTTATTCGGCCCATGCTTATGACTTGCATAGCTCTGCCTTTATTATGTTCGGCCTTCCCTACGAAGGCCGCGAAGAAATCATGGAAACTATTCGCCTCTGTGCCAAAGTAAAAATGGGTCGCTTTCGTTGGGCTTTATTCTTTCCATTCAAAGGCACGGCGGGTTATGAGATTGCCAAACCACTCATCGATGAATCAAAGATGGCTGGCAAAGGTAATTATTTCGATGGTTCATGCTTGAATTTTGGTGCGGAGCATGATCTTTTTCTCGATAAGTTGTCCAAGCTTTGTAACTGGTATGTGAATGCCGAAACTGATTGGGAGTGCGCACCTATTTATCGGAAACTTGTTGAAAAAATTGAAGCTATGGACCATGACACTTGGTTACAAGAGAACGAGGATCTGGTGGCGTATGACCGCGACCTTTCAGAACAATTAATGGCGGAAGATAAGATTCATTACACGATTCGATATTCCAATGTCATGGGTGTTCGTTCTGATTACATTAAAGAAGAACGAGAACAAATGGCAGCAGGCAAAAAAACGGAAGCAATCGCCTATACCCTCGACCAAAGTTAGACGTAGCAAGTCATTATGCTCTCCGCATTGCAGTCTATTGACAGCCTAGTAGTTCGCTGCCCCAATTGGGTTGGCGATATTGTTATGGCTACTCCTGTATTTGACTGTTTGCGTCATAATTTTCCCCAGGCAACAATCACTGCTTTGGTTCGCCCCTATGCAAAGGGCATATTGGAAGATAGCCCTTGGTTCGATGCGATCGTGGATTGCCAAGATAAAAACCTGAAGGGCCTATCTGTCATCCGTGAAGAGTTTGCTCGTTTGAAGCCCCAGATGGGTTTACTACTTCCAAATACCACTCATTCTTTTTTAACGTTTAAATATGCAGGCGTTCCTTTGGTATATGGATACAAACGAAACTTGCGTAAATATTTTCTCCAAGGCCCAATTCCGATTATTGAAAAGGGCAAGTTTAAACCACTACCAATGCAGGAGTACTATCTTGAGCTTTGCCGCTTCCTGGAACTAGAGCTACCAGAAAAACTTGAACCAAGACTTTACATTTCTGAGCACTTACAGAAAAAAGCAAATGTGAGATTAAAAAAATATGGTATCCGGCCTGAAGATAAAGTTATCGGTCTAAATCCTGGAGCAAGCTTTGGTTCATCAAAATGTTGGCCCCCAGAGTATTTTAGCTCTCTCGCAGAGTCCTTATTCGACAAATTCAAATGTAAGTTATTACTACTTGCGGGTCCGGGGGAAGAAGAAATTTCCGAAAAAATAATAAGCAACTGTTCCGTCGACATCATAGACACTACCCGGGACAAAATCGGCTTGGCGGAATTGAAACCGTTAGTCAAGCGCTGCAATTTACTTATTACAAACGATACCGGTCCACGACATTATGCCGTGGCGTTTCGAGTCCCACACATAGTCTTGATGGGACCGACGAACCCAATTTATACAAACAGCAATCTCGATCATTCTGTGGTCCTGCAAAAGGATTTACCATGTATTCCATGCCATAAAAAAACCTGCCCATTGGGGCATCATGCCTGCATGAAGGAACTTGAACCTGCACATGTGTTTGATGCTTGTTTAGCTACATTAAATGGAGTCATAAATTGAAATCGGCGTACTATGAGGAACAATGGCAGACACTTAAAGAGGCTGCGAAGCCTCAGCTAATAGAATCACTCAGCAAACGAATAGCTTCAAGTTTTATCGATCGCTACTACTACAGTGACGAATACAATCGTGAACACATTCACCTTTTGTGTGAGATGGCGACATATTTCGATGATGAAGAACTCAATCAAGTTGCCGCAAAAGCACTTTTCGGATCTATAATCGAAAAATTATGCGATGACTTCGAAGAATTACAAACCGAAACATACAACCGCCTAATCTGCCAGGTTATAAATTTTCTCTGCAAACTGCCTGAAGGAGTTAAAATTGAATCGGAGCTTTATGACTTTCAGTTACGTACCGAAGAACAACTTTATCGACGCATCGAATCTATTCGCTTAACGCCAGACCAAAAACTACCCAGCTTCATTCGACCCAAAAAGGTAATTATTCTCTCTCGGGTTACTATCGGAGCAGACGTAGCTATCACCTCGGTGATCTGCCAACGTATTGCACAAAGTTACCCAGATGCCCAAGTAATAGTGGTTGGTAATGACAAACTGAGACAGGTATTTGCTGAAGGATCTGATATTTATGTGCATGAGCTTGCCTATTCCCGCCGTGGAGGTTTGTTGGAAAAGTTTCAAGTTTGGTTAGAACTTCTAGCTCAAGTACGAGCACTTATAAAAAATCTGTCGCCAGCAGAGTTTCTTATTCTTGATTCTGATTCACGCTTAACTCAATTAGGTGTGCTGCCTTTAGTTCCTTTACAAAATTATCGCTTCTTTAATTCAAGAGGCAAAAAGGGTTCTGCAAAACACGCTTCCATGGCCCAACTTACTAACCAGTGGATGGATAACATCTTAGGCAATGAAGCATTCTGCTACCCAAAAGTATGGACCTCGAGTTCTCAACAACAAATTGCCGCATCTTATCGAGCAACTATCGACCCGGATGGGGCTGCAACCCTCATAACAATTAATTTAGGAGTTGGGGGTAATAAAAGAAAGCGCGTACCTGGGGACTTTGAAAAAAATCTTATTCTTACATTACTAAAAGAAGATAATATAAAACTTATTTTAGATCTTGGCTTCGGAGAAGAAGAGCGAGCTCAGAGCACCGCTTTACTGCAGGCAGCAAAAGAGGCAGGAATCAAAACAGCGGAAACCACATTCTCCCAACTTCAAAAAGTAAATGCTGCATCTCGAGTAGTAGGAGTGGAATGTAATATCGGCGAAATTACTTCCTTAATCGGAAAAAGCGATGAATTTATTGGTTATGATTCTGCTTGCCAACACATTGCAGCGGCCGAATCGGTAAAAACATTCACAATATTTGCCGGCACTAATAACGTACGTTTTATCCGACGCTGGCAAGCATGTGGTGAAAACAGCAACGAAATCATTTATGTCGATACGCTGACGAAAGACAGCGACATCGATACTGAAAATATTATTGCCACCTTGATGGACTTCAGGGCTAGCGGCTAATAGGATGCCAACTCAATAAAACTAAACGTGCAAAAAAAACGGAGTTCTCTTTCGAGCACTCCGTTTTTTATTATCAACATTATTGAATAAGCCAGCTTGGTCTTAATGAGCCCCAGACGCCGCTTGTGCTGCTGGCAGTGCCAGCGCAGTTAACTTAGAAGATGTCTGCAGCATAATGTATTGATGACCATCGTGCGTCCAAGAGCTCATACCATAACTGCTTCGAGCTGGCGCTTCTATTTCACCAATGATTTCACCTGAATCTTTGTCGATTGCCCAAAGCATTGGCGTACCATCGGAAGCCTGATCAGAATAAATCAACATATTAGCGGTGGCCACCATAGGAACGAGCGCACCAGTTCCTGTGTTACCTACCTCATCCATGTCTGCACCTGCAGCTTCGAATACTTCTGCGTAGCGTGCCGGTGTTTCACCAGTTGGGATTTCAAATCTTTTCTCGCCAGTGTTCATATCATAACCGGTAATAGTGCTATAGGGTGGCTTCCATATTGGAATTCCAGTTGGGTGCCGCGGAGGACGAGCCGTCGCGCCAGGAACACCATTGGCATATTGTGCTGTCGTTGTGCCAGTTGAATTCGGGAACAGCAGATCTGCTTCTTCCCCAGGAATCAAACGCAATGCAAAACACGCAGTATGCGAATTTACATACATCATACCAGTATTCGGATCTGCCACTGGAGGGCTGGTAATGTTCACACCGCCGGCTCCACCGGGGCAATTCATCGCAGCATATTTGCCGTCCGGATTGTCCGCATGGATTGGCGGATTAAATAGGCCACCCATCACATAATCTTCCATCGCTTCGAGAGCTTGAGCTTTTAATTCAGGAGTGAAATCTACCAAATCATCTTCGGATATTCCCTGCATGGCATAAGGCTCAGGCCAAGTAACGTGGGGCTGAGTGGGAGAAAGCACTTCACCTGGAACAATCGAAGGGGGCACAGGACGCTCAACGATAGGCCAGATTGGTTCACCCGTAACACGGTCAAACGAATACAACCAACCTTGCTTGGTCGCCTGAACGACCGCAGGAATGTCGCGGCCATCAACATTCAGATCTAACAACAAAGGAGCGGTCGGTGTATCAAAGTTCCAAATCTCATGATGCACAAACTGGAAGTGCCAAGCTCTTTCACCCGTACTCGCGTTTAGTGCAATGATACTGGCTCCATAAAGATTATCACCTGGCCTAAAACCTCCGTAATAATCGATAGTCGCGCTGTTAGTTGGAATGTAAACCAAATCATTTTCTGGATCCGCAGAAAGTGGTGCCCATGAAGACACATCACCAGTCCATTCCCAGGCATCATTTTCCCAAGTTTCATGACCGTATTCGCCAGGCTTTGGAATCACATTAAACTTCCATTTGAAGTCGCCAGTTCGAACGTCATAGCCCAAGATATCGCCTGGTACGTTTTCGATTCGCGCCTGGTGATATCCCTGCTCCGCTGAATTACCAACGATAATAGTATCGTTGACAACAATTGGCGGAGAGGAAGACGTGATATAGCCAGTTTCTAATGGAATTCCTTCATAAGGGTCATATGGGTGACCGAGATCAGCAATCAAGTCAACCACCCCGCTATTAGGGAAGCCTTCAATCCCAACTGATGCTCCCCAATCCTCAAGAGGAATCCCAGTATCCGCATCTAGCGCAGTTAGAAAGAATGCCGGAGACACTATAATGACAACACCACGACCATCAATTTCTGTGTAGGCAACCCCCTTACCATAGTCAGCCCGCATGGAATAATTCGCGCGCGGTGTCTGTGGCTCGCGGTATGACCAGATGGTATCACCAGTTTTCGGATCGATGGCGACAACATGGCGGTTGTAACCTGCAACCGTAAACAACTTGCCGTCGATATATGATGGAGTAGAGCGTCCGCTTACGGCACCAAAACTCGCGCCATCCCATTCCCAGGCCACTTCCAAGTCACTGAAATTGTCCTCAGTTATCTCATCAGCTGCTGTGTAGCGAGTATGCGCGTAGTCGTTACCTAACGTATACCATTCAATAGAGTCTTGCGCGTTTACTAGAGTTGGCAATGCTACCAAACCGGCAACAAGCCCTAACAAGCTTCTTTTTACAGTTAGAGTGTTCAAAATATCCTCTCCTACTTCCCGATGGCTTTTCAGATGCCAAAAAGGCCTAAAAACCTGATTAATCCAGACACTGACAAATACCTAATGATTTTTCAGTCTGTACCGCCTATCCTGCCACAAATAAGGCCATTAGGGTGAATCAAAAGTGTTTCAAATTGTCGCGAAATTGACGAGAACCAGCTGATCACCCTGCAGAGAGCGATCAATAGGTGGGTGAACAGCGCGAAGTATTAAAATTAGCGGTAGCGCATCAAAAAGTGCCAGTAACTCGCAAGGAAACCTGCGGGCCAGAAGAACTGCACTGGTCTTCAATTTCTTCCAGAATACCGGTGGAGATACGACCTACAAAACGTAGCCGCTCTCGACAAAATTCACCATTACTAATAATGCGATCGGCGTCTAATCGAAAGGTAATGTTTTGCGGGCTTACCCATTCCACAAAAGCAGACCAATACGGATCTCCAGCCGATAACTCAATGTCTACTAAATCATAAGCTTTACGATTGCCATCGAATGAATTACTCCAACGCATACCCCAATTCAGGCTTTTAGTTGGCAAGTCGTGGCGAAAGCTTAAATTAGTGCGACCTCGCCAACTGTATTGCATTCTTCTTTCTATACCGAGGAATGGATCAGTTATTTTAGAGTCTTCAAGATTGACACTAGCGGAAACCAAGAGATTTGGCATTCCTATCATACGTAATCTGGTACTGCTATTAATATCAATACCGTATTTCTCACCATCACCAATATTACCATTAGCTCCTTGTAGATCATCTTCTGAAGGAGAAACATCAATACGCTCAATCCTATCATGCCAATCTTCATAGTATACCCGACTACTAACAACACCAATATCATTAGGCAACCGATACTCAGCATTGAATTCATAGTTCCAGTACCATTCTTGTCTTAAGTTCTCATTACCAAACTGCACATTAGAATCTTCATCTCGCTCATCCGTAGCAGCGACAAAATCACTGAAAGATAATTGTTCAACAATTTTTTCAATGGTGCCTCTAAGCTGAATAGCTGGTGTCAGGTCATACCTGAAATCCATCTTTGGCTTTACAAAATCAAAATCTCGTTTCTTCGCAACATCACCCCGTTGAGTAATCTCAGAATCTTCATAGAGCACTGAAGTTTCAAGGGACATTCGTGGACTAAAAACCCAATTATGAATCATGAAAGGTTCGACTCGTATTTCTTCAACCGCAGAATTAGCATTCGATACTGCAACGGGGACTAATCCACCTACTGCGTCAGAGGGAGTTCCAGAGTTGCTTCGAACTCCTAAAGCTAATTTAGAATCTAGAATAGTCTGCGCACGCTCAGCGCCAATTTCGATATCCTGAGCACCGCCAAACATATCAAAGGTATAAGATCCCCGCGCAATACGCTCGCGAGTCGTACTGTTAGAATCCAAGAATAAATTTTTGTCCTCTGAATTTATGCCAGTTATATCGAACCGCTCTCGAGTGCTAGATCGAGTAAAGGCATTAGTTATAAATAAAAATTTGAGGCGATCACCTCGTTCCGTGTTGTATTCATAATCGCCACCAATTTCCCAATTCTCAATTTCACTGGGGCTGTCTTCTCGCTGAAATACATTAAGATTTGGAAGTACTTTTAAATCAGTCGTGCGGCGGATAGTTTCGCTGTCACCTTCACCTTCTGTAAATTGAGCATTAATACGTGCACTACTTTTATTATTAATCTCATAACCTAAGTTCGCACTAAGAGTACTGTTAGAGCCATCAGTCGCTCTTTCTTCATAAATTTCATCATTCGGTGAAAAATCCCCAAGTATCGAGTTCTCTCTGCTGATATTTCTAAAAAATACATCAGAAGCTCTCGCTTCTAATTGAAAATCCAAACCACCCTGTTGGCCACTGAAGGAAACACTCCCTGAAGGAGTCACCGTATTGTTTTCACTTTGTTGGGCACCCACTTCGTATTGCGTGATGGATGTGCTTAGCGCGTCATATAGAACAACATTAATTACCTGGCCACTGCCACGAACATCTAACTCCCCTGAGGTGCCGCGAATAATCTCAATGTAGTCCACTTGACCCGAAGTTATGCGAGTGAGCTGTCCGCCTGTACTATTGTTTTTCCCGGCAGTTCTTTTCCCGTTAATAAGTATTTCACTACCACGACTGCCACCACCAAAACCGCGACCACCACTACCACCGCCTCGGAATCCGCCAGGAGGGCCTCCGCCGCCACGGAAACCACTGAAGCCACTTCCACCGCCACCTCCTCCACTGAGCCCAGGAATACGATCCAACATGTCTTGCGCCGTTACTGGCGCCCACTCTACAAAGTAATCAGAGGGATATACTACAGTAGAGTCTTCACCTACATTGTCTTGAGCTGTAGCTACCACGCTAAAATTTAGTAAAATACCAGAGATGACTATCCACAGTGGACGCTGTAGCCGTTGTAGCCGTTGTAGCATTACGAAAGCCTCTACTTCTTCTTAAATTCAGTCCTGTTTCAAAGACTGCTAGCGCTCATGCACTAGCAATATTTTTCGGGCGCTAGTATTGCACAACTCACTGTTTTATTACGTTACAAATTGTATATTCTTGAGCCAGATGATCGCGGGCCGCAATCGGCAAGACGGAAAAGCGCTGGGACGTACGAAGATACGCTAGACGATGCTGAGAAGGATCAATCATTGCTAGCGTTATTTCTATTATATGTGTGCGGAATTCAGTGCTGAAACCCAAGTTTTGGAATCACTTAATTACTAAAGTGAGGTCTAAAAAGTGTCAGATACTCGCAGTGAGCTTTGAAAGTTAGGACTTCAGATCGGTTTTTATGGAGGAAAGGATTACTAAGTAACTGGCTCAATTGTCAAAAAACTTTACTTTAAAACATATTTTCTCAGCGCCATACCTCCAGTTAATGTGCCATAGATATTACCTTGATTGTCTGCCAATACGCCTTCCTGTGTGCCGTCTTCATCCGGGTCATCAATGAATAAGGTGATCTTGCCATCATGAACACTTGCAACTCGAATGCCTTCCCCATAACCTGGATTACTTCTAGGAGTAGATGAAGAGTCAGTCACATAGAGCATGTCGTTCTTATCAATAAACATGCCGCTAGGACGTCCAAATTGCTCCCATTCAGCAATAAAATTCCCTTCCTGGTCAAAAATTTGAACGCGATTATTGCCTCGATCACCAACAAATAATCTACCCTGAGAATCCATCGCTAAATCATGGGGCACATCGAAGTTTCCTGGTTCGGCACCTCGTGCACCCCAACTTTTTATGAATTCACCTTTAGCTGTATATTTCATGATGCGGCTATTAGATCTGCCACCATGCCCGTCACCAATAAAAATGTCCCCGTTTGGAGCCACCAAGACTGAAGACGGCTGATTTAGCTCATCGATTCCATCGCCTGCAATTCCGGGCTTACCCAGTACCATAAGGATTTCGCCAGTCGGGCTGAATTTTACAACTTGGTGGCCTTTGCCATCGCGCCGAGGGTCTTCTCCGTTTGGTCCCTCCCCATCGGCTACCCAAACATTGCCTTCAGTATCAACAAAAATACCATGGGGCCGAACAAACATGTTTGCACCAAAACTTAAGAGTTGGTTGCCTTCTAAATCAAACTGCATTATTGGGTCAAGCTCAGACCCGATACAATTGTTGGCACCGCATCGATCAAATAACCAGAGACTGCTTCCATCAGGATGCATTGATATGCCAGCAGTTGACCCTACTGGCCTCCCTAGAGGCATCTTAAAAAAGGTCAAATCAATATTGAAATCTTCAGAAGGGGTAAAACGCGCATCAGCGACTTGTGCGCTCACCCCAATTCCAGAAACTACAATCGTGAGAATTAATAATAGTCTCATAGAGTTAGACCTGACTTGTTTATTATTGCAGTTAGTATATTGACTAGTCCTCTAACGCAAAAGTGGAAAGACTATTGCCCGAAATTACAGAAACATATTGCACACCATTCACCATAAAGGTTACCGGCGCCATTACAATTTGACCACCTAATCCAACATTCCACAAAAGGTCACCTGATTGCGCATCGATAGCATGAAAATAACCTTCACGGCCACCGGTGAATAACAAATCACTAGCCGTGGTTAGCATGCCACTGTCGCTAACATCGAATTGATTATAGGACCACACTGCTTCTCCGGTCTGCGGATCCATAGCTTTTAAAGCTGCGTAGCCTACTTCATCTGTCCAATTATTTATTGGATTAGTCCGACCAATGCCAATAGTCGGCGCACCCGGTGAAGGGGCCAAAACTGAAAAACCCCCACCAAGAAAGGCACGCCCCGGAATGTATTCGGATTCTTCCGCCCTATAAATTGTGGCGTAATTCTCCCAAGCACTAAAATAGAACAGTCCAGTGCTCGGGCTGAAAGAGGGAGGATACCAATTGGTACCGCCTTGATTGCCAGGATAAGTTGGCATTCCTTCCGGTTGCGGTGTTGGAATAGGCCTTCCGTTTTCATCGAGACCACTTGACCAATTTACTTGTACATAGGGTTTGCCTTCGAGGAATTCACCGTTAGTACGATCCAATACATAAAAGTAACCGTTCCGATTAGCCCACAACATCAATTTTTTAGGCTCTCCTCGCCACACCATGTCGGCAAGCACTGGAACCTGCACAGAATCGTAGTCGTAGGCATCATTCGGCGTAAATTGAAAATACCATTCCAACTCGCCTGTATCTGCATTCAAGGCAATGGCAGAATCTGAATAGAGATTATCACCTGGGCGCTGTCCCGCATTCCAATCTGGACCTGGATTCCCAACACCCCAATAGGTCAGATTTAACTCGGGGTCAAATGAGCCTGTTATCCAGACAGGCGCGCCACCATGCTCCCAATCATCACCTTCCCAACTGTCGTGGCCTGGTTCACCGGGACCCGGAATCGTGTAAGTCTTCCATGCCTCTTCGCCAGTTTCCGCATCGAAGGCGGCGACATAACCGCGAATACCAAACTCGCCGCCACCAACACCCACCATAATTTTATCCTTAACTGCCAAGGGTGCCATGGTCACTGAGTAAGCTAAATCAACATCTCCAACTTCAGCTTTCCACAACAATTGTCCGTTGACGCGATCAAGTGCAACCAAATGGGCATCAAGAGTACCCATATATACTTTGTCATTTAATACGGCAACACCGCGATTATTTGCACCACAGCATACCAATGCGTTATCGGCATTTTGATGACGATACTTCCAAAATACTCTCCCAGTTACCGCATCCACGGCCATGACACTATTGGGCCTCTCTGTAACATACATAATGCCATCGACGACGATGGGATTAGATTGCCAGGCGCCAAAAACCTGGTTCTGCAGCACCCATTTCAATTCCAAATTTTCGACATTATTTTTATTAATTTGATCTAACAGGCTATGGCGTTGAGCCATATAACCGCCATTATAAGTTAACCAATTCTGTGGTTCGTCCTGGGCGTTTAGAATTCGCTCATAAGAAAGTTGAGCATTAGAAAAACTGCTGACTGCAACACTGAAAATGAGACAAGTAATAAAAATAAAAAGCTTAATTGGTTTCATTACTGACCTCTCAGGGTTAACAAATAGCCGACTACATCAGCAACTTCATCGCTCGAAAGTGCTGTCGGACCTTTACTAGGCCGCATACTGATTTCGTAGCTCACCAAATCGGCTTTGCGGAAAGATCGCAGCCGCTCTTCTGAATCGATAACCTGCACAGTATAGGTATCCTCATTTAAGCGTCTTCCAATTACAGTCTCTTCGCCCCGGGTAATGATTCGCACTGGACGGTTGATCGGTAGTATTGCAGTAGCTGGGTCTAACAGATTCCGCTGCAATGAGGCAGGAGTGCGAATGACACCGATTTCTGATAAATCGGGCGCAGTTCTTGGTCCTATACCGTTAACTCGATGACAGTTGGCACATTCACCTTTGCCCCGAAACAACGATTGACCGCGTCCCGGGTCGCCAATACGCACGGCCACTCCATCGGGATCAAAACCAGCCCGGATGTAGGCAACAATGGCACTGAGATCCGCGTCATTAAAGCCAAAAGCAGGCATCTGTCCTTGCCCGGCACCAGAAAAAACGACTTGTCTCAGATCCTCATCGGATTGAACTGATTTAAAAACCCCTGACCGCAGATTAACCCCATCTACGATATCCCCTTGAGGCCCATGGCATAAGGCACATTCACGGGAATAGATGCGACTGCCTCGCTCAATGGCCTCAGTTGTGTATTGGTGGTCTCCAACTTCCTGTGCATTACTGCTAGAAACAACGAAAAGCATTAGGCTCGCGCCAACCAAAGCAATCTTGCAGCGGATATTGGTAGAAATTAATATCAAATTCATTAACAGCTTCATAGATTCAAACTTCACAATTACTAGTTAGTTTTGGGAAGGATGAGAATAATCGGAATTGGGCGACAGGTCCATTGGATCAGGAAAAGCTCTTAAGTCTAGCCCCATGCCTATGAGGAAGAGAAATTTAACTAAGTAATGACGATAATCAACAGCCATCGTGTGTTTCTCTACCCCTTAGTCTTTGCTATATTTAACAGTCATGCAGGTCTCGCTGGACCAGAGTTTAACCAATAAGACCAATGAATAGAGGTTAACTGAGATGAATTTACTAAAAATTAAATCCCTAACGACAACATTCACGGGAGTCGCGCTATTAGCAGGCTCCCTATTATTTCCAATTGCCATTGCACAAGATAATAGCGACGGCCGCTACCGGCCTGAAGGGCGAACCTTCGCCCGTAATGCCGCCAATTTGTTCGATGATCGCCTGTATGAAGCGCGCACCTACGTAACTGGCGGTGATGTAGCTGAATTTGCCAGTGCAACGATCTTTTATCCCCTAACCCTTAGTTTCGATCGGCCTAACGGGGCCGTGGTAATGGCCCCGGGCTATCAGGGTACACCAGAGGTTTACGATTGGTGGGGGCCAATGCTTGCCTCAGTAGGTGTCATCACCATGATTATTGAAACCAATACCACGACAGATAATCTTGAGCAGCGCAAGAATGCATTAATCGCTGGAGTTGAGTTGATAAAAAGTGAAAACAGCAATAGCGCGAGCCCGATCAACAATAAACTCGACGTAAGTCAAATTGGCATGATGGGCCATTCTCTGGGTGGCGGCGCTTCTTTACGCGCAGCTGAAGAACTTGGAAGCGATATTAAAGCTGTTATTCCTCTTACACCTTATTGTTGTGAGTTAGGGCAATCATTCGAAGGTGACTTGGCAGGAGTTTCTGTACCAACATTAATTGTGACCAGTGCTGAAGATGCAATTGCACCTCCCGAAACTCATGGCCGCTTACTTTTCGATGCGATAAATTCTTCCACATCGAAAGTATATCTTGAGTTTGCGGCTGGCGATCATATGCTGCCGTCAAATCAAGGTTCAGATTTAGGAACATTAGGCACCTATGTTTATGCTTTCCTAAAATCTAATTTCACCGGTGATGCAAAGTACGCAGATTTCATTGCTGGGGATGGAGAAGATCAATTCTCAAGCTATGAAACTAATTAGTTGTATCAATTAGACTTCAGCTAAGAGTCAAGTAAAAAATTGAAACCCCGGTCATTATTTAATGGCCGGGATTTTTTATTAGGATCTAAACCAGTCTTTTTATAAAAGATTTTTAACGACCAAGACAGCCCTGGAGTGTGAATGGATTATGATTCCTGTTCGTTTTTCTTCGTTACCAAATACCCACTATCAGCAGTATCTTTATCTAATGTTTAATAAATATTGCTTATGATTTCCTACAAATTGTTACAGACTGAATGAAATGGAAGCGGTATAATCCGCGTTAGGCATTGAAAGACTTCGCGCGTAAAAAACTATTCAATGCAGGATCAAAGAAACACTTACTCTTCATCCCATGATAAACCATTATTCGACTAGCCTAAGAGCACTGGTACTGGCTTTCCTTTTGCCTTTTTCAGTCTCTCTTTCCTACGGGCAGCTAACCCAGCCTGAAGATCCTTCTGACGATTCAACAATCGTTTATCCCTCTTCCTATTTCGCGGAGTTCTTCCCCGTTTCCGCCAACGATATGCTGAATCGAATTCCCGGTATCGGTCTTGCCCTGAGAGGCGGTGGCGGGGGCAGAGGGCTTGGCGCTGGAGAGGGTGAAATTTTAATCAATGGTCAGCGGATTACTGGCAAGAATAATGAAGGAAGGGATCAGCTAAACCGAATCTCGGCGAATCAGGTGGAATACATCGAAATCATCCGTGGCACATCAGAGGAATTGGATATTCGTGGTGGAGGCCAAGTTGTTAATGTTGTCTTGCTAGACGCACCAGCTCGCTCCAGCACTTCTCTCGAATTGCGTGCTGATCGCAAACAAGATGGCACCCTCGACCCCGGTGGCCAGGTTTCTGTAAGTGGTCAGAGTGGCGACTTGAACTACTTGTTCTCTTTTGAAGCTGAGCCAAATTATCGCAATAGTAAAGCCAGAGAATTCAGCTTTGACCCAGACGGTAATCTAACTGAAACACGTCGTGAAGAGACCACCCGTGATCGAACTGAGTTTGCTGCCAGCATGAACCTAGGCTACAGCTTTGACCGTAGCGTGATTCAATTCAATGCCTTGGCAGAAGACAGAACAAGGTCACCGGAAGATCGCCATCGTATTATCAACGACCTAACGAAAAATACTTCTCGCGTGCAAACTGAACTAAGCGATAGTGATCGAACTAATTGGGAGATTGGCGGAGATTATGAATATTCATTCTTAAATGGGGCCAGGTATCGTTTTTTATTCATAATCAATGATCGAAATTTTGGCTATGACAGAACTCGCTTCGATATTGAGGATTTAGCTAGTACTGCAAATTTATTTTTAGCCGGAACCGGGCGTGACAGAGAACGTATTGCGCGCAGTTCTTATACCTTTGATATTGATAATACACAGAGAGTCGAATTTGGATTAGAAGGTGCACAGACCATTCGGGACTCTACATTGCGCATGGGCCTGGATATCCCAGGCACACCATCTAAAGATTTCTCAAATCTTGTGCCAGTTGCCATAGACAACAGTAATTCTTCTGTTGAAGAAATTCGTTATGAACCTTTCACTGTGCATAACTGGCAGATAAACGATCGAATGACTTTGGAAAGCTCAATCATTTACGAGACTTCTACTATCGAACAATCTGGTGATGTAAGCCGCAAGCGGGATTTTGATTTTGTTAAGCCGAAACTCGATTATCGCTATGACATTACCCCTACTCTGCAGTTACGAGCAGGCGTTGAAAAAGATGTTTCTCAACTAAGCTTTTCCGACTTCAGCGCTTCCACTGACAACAATGATGAAGATAAAAACACGCAAGCTGGAAACCCAGAAATTGTGCAAGAAAAATCGTGGCGCTATGAGCTAAATCTAGAATTTCGTTTACCTAACGATGCTGGGGTCGTTAATTCTCAATTTTGGTACCGAGATGTCGAGGATCACATTGATAGAGTGGATGTCACAACTTCGCTAGACAATCTGCAATCTGCGCGCGGCAATATAGGTGATGGCAATCGCTACGGATTAAATCTTGACGTGAGTGCCAAATTAGATCGGATTAGGTTGCCAAATGCCCTTCTCACAACCGGCATCCGATTAAGGGATTCGGAGTTTACCGACCCTTTTCTAGGCATTAAACGTCGCCAGCGGAATAACGGAAGATGGTCTTTGAATATGGGTTTCCGTCATGACATAACCAGTCAGCAATTGACCTATGGAATTAACTATTCTAATAATTCCAATGGCAGTACAGGACGTAAAGAATTTGATATCAATGATATTGAAGAGCGTATCCAGAAACCTTATCTATCAGCATATATTGAGAAAAAGGCTTTTGGGAATCTTACCTTTAGATTTGAATCTAGGAACATGACAGAGAACGAATTTTGTCGAACTCGAACTCGCTTCGACGGAGCTATTGGTGATGGTATCGTAAAGGAAGTAGAAGACTACTGTAACGGCAATGGCATGGAGTTAGCATTGAGAGTGAGAACTACCTTTTAATATTTGATAAATTTATGCTTTATCTATAGAGAAACAAGCAAAAAGCCATGGTGAAAAACCAAATTAAAAAATGGCGAAGGATTAAGTACTACCTCAACTATTTCACGATTCTAGCTAGCATAGCATTCCTAGTTAGTTGCGTTACCGTGGACGAAGATGTGCGCACCGGTAACGTTGCCCCTTCTCCTGAACTTATACCTCCACCAAATTTTACTCGTGGATTAATAACCCGCCGAGTTGCCGAACCACTCTATCCGCTGCGGGCAAAAAATCTAGGAATCGAAGGTTGGGTAACTGTCGAATTTTCAGTGGATGAAGAAGGTGAAGTTCTTGGCAACACCATTCGTACTGTTGAAGAACAACCCGAGGGTTTTTTTGAACAATCTGCCGTAAACGCCGCACGGCGAATGCTATTCGACAATACTCGAGGTCAAACCCTCGACGAGATTCGCTATGTTTTTCGTTATGAACTGGAGGAACAAAGTTCAATTTTGATCGAGCCTCCCACAAATGAGGTAGTGTTTCGCGAGCTTATTCCTATACGATATATCACACCAAACTACCCTAATTTTGCAAGGGAGCTGGATATAGAGGGTTATGTCGTAGTAAGTTTTGACGTTAATGAAAGAGGCGTAGTTGAAGACGTCAGTATTGTAGAAAGCGAACCGCCAGGTGTATTTAACGAAGAGGCCATTAATTCAGCCTATCGCTTACGCTTCGAACCACGCATAGTTTATGATGACTCGGTAAGAGTTAGCGATGTGCAGTACCGTTTCGACTGGCAATTACCTGATCAATAACGAGATCCCATTATGAAACAACTATATTCCTGGGCACTAGGTGTTGTCATTGTTTTAGTATCAACATTGCTTAGTGCAGCTGATATCGATCTTGCAGATTTTAATACTGCGGATGGTTTTAATTTAGCGAACCGGGAAGATGGCCTATCAATTACCTGGAATTCTCCAGAGGGTGAAGCTTTTATCGATTTACAATTCATCCCTCGACAAGGAAATAACGCAGCAGAACCGCTCATTCGAGCAATGGGCATTGATGGTGAGGCTGCAATTGAAGGGGTAGATCCGAATTATTTATTTTGGGTAGGAGAAAGAGACCTTTTACTCCGAGACGGATGGCAAATCTTTTTTGATAGAGTACCTACTAGGCCCTATGCCGTTGAAAAAGGATATCTGATTCCGGGCAACGTAAGTATTTCGACATCGGCAACACGTGCCACAATTGAAATCGATGGTTTAAACAGTACACATTTTTCTGGTTCTTTAGCCTTCATTTTGTATCACGACAGCCCTTTCGTCCACATGGAAGCGCGGGTTTCAACAGACCGACCTGCTACCGCTTTTCTTTACCATGTAGGCCTCGCCAAATCGAATACTGAAGGTCACCATCTTGAATGGATTGATTCCTATGACATGCCCCACATTGATCCAATAGCGAAAGCCACAGCCAGCGTCTATCAAACTCGCTATCGCAGTATGGCTCTGTCGAATACGAATGGCTCATTAGTTATATCTCCCTTCCCTCATCAGTTTCTATACCCCCTCGACTTCGCGGACAATTTTGGCTATAACTGGGCCGGTAACGAATATCTCGACATGATTGACGGCTTCGCATTTGGTGTAAGACAACCACCGATGGGGGATCGACGCTTCGTACCTTGGGTTAATGCACAGCCAGGCTCTCTCCAGAAACTCGGCGTTCTACTTTTCGTTTCGAAACAATCTGGCCTAGAAAATTTAGAAGTTGTAAAAAGTTACACTCGTAACGACACGTTTAAACCCTTGCCTGGTTATAAAACCCTATCAAGTCATTACCATCATGAACATTCTATGGATTTTATTACTAAGCAACGCGAGCAGAACACAACAGGCATCCCCGCCGGCTTGGAAGCTCCAGATTTTGTCAATTTTTTTAAACGCATGGGTGTCGATATGGTTCACATGGCAGAATTTCATTTCGGTCGCACCCCTCGTCTCGATACCGACGAACGACTTGCTGAACTCAAAGTCATGCACGATGAATTTGCACGCCTTTCTACTGATGACTTCTTGCTAATTCCCGGCGAAGAACCCAATGTTCATCTAGGTAGTCATTGGTTAAGCCTATTCCCCAAGCCGGTTTACTGGGTGCTTAATCAAAATCAAGGGCAACCCTTCGAACAAAATGTACCCGGTTATGGCAAGGTTTATCACGTTGGAGATGCCAACGATGTTCTTAGTCTACTGGAACAAGAGAATGGGCTAGCCTGGACAGCGCACCCAAGAGTCAAAGGATCTACTGGATTTCCTGATGGTTATAAAGATCAAGAATTTTTTTCCAGTGATCATTTTCTTGGTGGCGCTTGGAAAGCGATGCCAGCAGATTATTCTCGAGACAAGTTGGGGTGGCGCGTACTCGACCTAGAAGATGACATGGCCAACTGGGGTGCAAAAAAGTACATCTTGGGCGAAGTCGATATATTCAAGATCTATGAAGATTACGAATTATTCGGCACTATGAATATTAACTATTTACGAATGGATGAAATCCCCCGCTATGAGGACGGCTGGCAACCAGTAGTGGATGTTCTAGCCACCGGTCAGTTTTTTGTGACAACTGGTGAAGTGCTAATCCCACATTTTACACTTGATGGGGCTGAAAGTGGTGAAACAATAACCAGTAATGGAGTGGTGAGTTTCGAGCTTGAGCTCGAATGGACTTATCCACTTGCATATATAGAGCTCGTTAGCGGCGATGGTACCAATGTCACTCGCCAACGTTTCGACTTATCTGATACCAAGGAATTTAATAATCGATCAATTTCTACATTCGTAAACGTGACTGATCAGAAATGGATGCGTGTTGAAGTGTGGGACATCGCACGCAATGGCGCCTTCAGCCAGCCAATCTGGATCGATAATTAGTCTGTCTGGAAAGTCGTAAAAACCGGCGGCATAAAGACCATTTGCTGCTAAAGAATATTTCGGACGGAACGCGCTAGATTTTTTGACACTTAACGATTCGACTCGAAGCAAAACTATTAATTTCTGCATCGGAGTAGCCAACATTTTGTAAAATTTTCTCGGTCGACTCCCCGATTCTCTGAGTAGGCCTGTCGGCCTCACTCCCAATTCCTTCCATGCTGTAATGGGATCTGACCTGCCGCATAGGCCCTTCGCTAGGATGTTCATACTCTTTAAAAAATCCCACTTCATTCAAGTGCTCATTTTCAAGCAGATCATCTAATCGATTCACCTTGGTATGAGGAATATTTGCGTTCTGCAACATTTCGCACCACTCTTCTGTGGTTTTTTCTGGCGCAATTTCATAGAGCTTCTCGTAAAGCGTATTAATATTTTCGCTGCGTTTTATCGGATCCTTCACTATTTCCCAATTGGCCCATTCTGGACGCCCGACCATTGTGAAAAATTCTACCCAATTCTTAGTACTATAAGGCAAGATCGCAATAAAACCGTCGGCAGTAGGGTATGGTCTGCGAAAAGATGCAGTGAGACGATCGTAACCGGTGCCTCCTGTAGTTGGCACATAACTATAACCAGCTAATTGTTCTGCCATTAAAAAAGCAACCAAACCCTCAAACATTGGGGATTCAATAAAACAGCCTTCACCTGTTCGAAGCTTATTTACCACTCCTCCTAACACGGCGACTGTTAATTGTAAGCCTGAAACTTTATCTGCAACTATAGTTGGCAAATATCGAGGCCTGCCCTCTTCGTCAGAGTTTAGATAAGCAAGACCGCTGGCAGCCTGAATAATGTCATCATAGGCCGGGATATCTGCACTTGGCCCTTGTTCTCCAAACCCTTGCGCGCCACAATAAACAAGATCTGCTTTGATCAGTTTTAGATCTTCGTACCCAATGCCCAGTTTTACTGCTGTTTTATTGCGCATGTTATGCACTACTACATCTGCTGTTTTTACCAAGCGATAAAAAATCTCTTTACCTTGTTCTGATTTCAAGTTGATGGCAACACAATCTTTATTCCGATTGCAGTTAACAAATCCCGCACCCATCTCATCAGATTTCCCGGGACGAACAGCACGCATCATATCTCCATCAAGATTTTCGATTTTGATCACCTCTGCACCCAAGTCTCCTAGCATTTGAGTTGCAAATGGACCAAGTACTACAGTTGTTAAATCGAGAACACGGATTCCATTCAGAATATTAAACATTCTTACTTCCTTAATTATTTTTGCTTTGAATAAATACGAAACTTTCTAGTTACTTCTTATCGCGACGCCGGTCCGAGTTGTTGGGTCCAACACTCCATTATCTAGCACTATGCCACCATTCACCAACACAAACTCGATACCGAGAGATGGTTGAAGTGGATCTATATAAGTTGATTGATCTATTACAGTACCTGCATTAAAAATAGTTATGTCAGCATCAGCACCTATCCGCAGCCGACCTTTATTGCGCATAGCTGGAACAAATGATTCCAGTCGTCGCGCCGGCTCAATAGTCATACGGCGGAGCGCTTCCATAAGGTTGATTATGTTTTCTTCTCTTACATATTGCCCTAACACTTTGGCATAAGTACCCGAGCTCCTTGGATGGCCTTTCCCATTTAGTATTCTTCCATCACTCGCGATCATCATGAGTGGGTTTCTAAGTGCAGTGCGTGTCATCTCCTCAGTGCGACTAAAAGTGATCACACCCCCACCAATTTGCCGGTAACGAGCGAAGCTTTCGCGAGTTAATCGCTCTCCGGTTTCAACCCACATATTGCGTGTGAACCGGTCTTCCTCCCAAGTTTCCCAATTATCGAACAAGGCGGAGGCGATGTCTGAGTAACTGGCTCCGTAGGGGTACATTTCAGTTGTTACGTCTTGGCCGGCATCTCGAGCCCTTTGAATGATCGCAAGAAATTCGTTGACGGAAGAACCGCCGCTAGAATTAGCATGGACAATGTGAAGAGGTGTCCCAGTCTCTGCGCCGCTTGCAACAATCTGTCTTAAGCCATCCAGCCCACCCCTTGTATGTATATGCGCACTTGCGCCAACATCAGTAGCAATTTCTAGCATAGCTTCAAATTCAGCCTCTGTTGCGGCAGGTGTGTATGCCAACCCAAAACCCATCGCAACAGCACCTTCCCCAAAACCCTGCCGCATCATTTCTGCCATACGATCCATGATTGGTGGCCCAGCTAAGCTGCTGCCACCCGGTCCGGTCGGCAGAAATCGACCCGGGTCATCAAACAAAGCCATACGCACAGCGATATGACCAATACTAATTCCGTAGTTAAGCACCTGGCCGCCGGCCCTATCGCGGTACCATTCTCCAACCTGATCAGTTCCAATTTCGAGTTCGAATCCGGAAGTGACTCCGTCTTGTACCATCAAGCGATAAGCTTCTTCTGATTGACCGTGAGCGTGAATATCGACAAATCCAGGGGCAACAATTAACCCAGATGCATCGATTTCACGATCACCTCGTAAAGCGGTCTCTGAAATAGCAACGATTCGTCCAGCTATAATGCCAATATGCCGCGATGCATCAAGGCCTGACTGCGGATCGATCACGCGGCCGTTATTGATTGCTACATCGAATGGCCCAACTTGCGCAAGGCTCACCAAAGGTAAAACAAGAAATGTGAAGCCAGAAAAGAAGGCAATGAAAATTTTACACACAGAATTATCTCCGAATCGAATCTGAGGGATTGTTTTACCGAAGCTATCGGAATTTGTCCATCTGGCTCTAAAGAAGGTTTTTACGTTTAGGTAGTTATATAGTCGAAGCAGATCGAGTTTAATGCCCGCCACTCCTGGGACAACTTTGAAGACTCAAATAACAATGATGGCTTCCAAGTAGGGTTTGCTTATTTACCTTCAGATAACCTTTCTCTTTTTGTTGATTGTAAAAATATTGACGACCACTTTAAAAAGTGGCTACGTCAATTTTGACCTAGAACTAAGTTTCGGTAACTTTTATTGGCGATCCAACAAAAAAGGGCGTCAAACGGTTTTACCCATCGACGCCCTTAGGTGATTAAGGCTCTTTTAGCTATTAATCTCGATAAGAGCTAGTTGGTGGAAGTTGAGCACCACTCAGATCATCGGGAAGCTCTTGCTCGGCGACAATTGTGTGGGTTAGTGTGCCTATTCCTTCGATACTCGCCTGGATAGTCTCACCATCAACGAGGAAACCAGAACCCGTAGCACGCTGAACGCGACCAGCTCCGGTGCCACCCGAAGTTCCACTCTGTAATACATCACCTGGAAAAACGGTGATTAAAGAAGAGGCATATTCGATTAGTTCTGGAATATTATGAATCATATCCCCAGCTTGAGCTTCCTGAACAGTAACACCATCAACTACGGTGATCTGATGTAAGCGATCCATGGGGTCTCCATAGAACTCCTTAGGCACAATCCAGGGACCATGAGGAGCAAACGTGTCGTGTCCCTTGCCAACAAACCAGTCAGAAGCTACCCCATAGCCACCAGGTGGGCGCCCCCCGCGATCAGAGATATCCATAGCTACCATGTAGCCGAATACATGATCATAAGCGCGAGTAGCAGAGACATATTTTCCAGTCTTACCGAAGACTATTGCCATTTCAACTTCATACTCAATGCGGTCGCGCCCCCAAGGCATAACGACGTCTTCACCATCACCGATAATCGCGCCACGAGTGGGCTTGAGGAATAGATAAGGAACACCACGGTCTTCCTGGCGCTGACGGGTTCGGGCTTCCAATTCTTGTGCAGAACAACCTTCGCAGGCATGAGTATAAAAATTCACGGCCGCATTCATAACCTTACTCGGATACTGAATCGGAGCCAATATATCTACATCACTAGTCGAATGCACATAATCTGGGCGGCTCCCACCATCCAAGAGTTCCTCTTCTACCAGCCAGTTTACGACTTCATAGACTCGGTACTTGAGGCCATATTCGTATTGCTCGATGAACCCAAGCATGTCATCGGGGACATTAATTGAGCTATAGGCTGGCATTAGCTCCATGGCGCGATTGGCATCTGCAACATCGACAATCAAATTGTCATCACGCATGACCAAACCAACAAATGGCATATCATCGACTGCAAAGGTCCCAACCTTGAAAGGTTCAGCAGACTCCGAAGCTTGACCCAAGACACTGGCCGGACTAACTAGCAAAATCAACGCTGCGCTAATAGTCAGAGTGGAAAATATTTTTCTTATCATTTTTTAACTCCCGTGCTATGCACGAACTGGATATATAAGGATAAAAACAGGAAATTGCTGTATCTCAACCCCTTATCAAGATACAGGAAAGGTATATCCGGGAAAGACAGATGTCCAGCGTTTTAGAGGTTTTAGGGGACTCCAAGGCGCTGAATCGAGCCTCAAAAAGTCAGAAAGGACCATTTCCTAAATCTCAGAAATCTACGATAATTTCTACTGATACGAATTCGGAATAGCTTTAGAATTAGAATAAAATGCTGCAGTGATATTTCACTGAAACCCAACAAAAGAGGTGAACGATGGGCGTTCTTGTAATGATACTCGCAATTCTCTTTGCAACCTTGTTTGCCCTACTTCCTCTGTTAAAAAAATATGGAAAAGAAAGGTCTCCGGAAGAGTTACATAATATTAGCCGCTGGATAACTCCGCTAATGGCCATAGCGATAATTGCGTGGTCTATTCGTTATTTCATGGGTTAAGCGTTACAGCGATTTCTGATTTTCCGTAAGCTCCTCTGCCAGCTTTGCGCCTAGTAGCAAACGTGATGCGCAGATTACAAAGAAAGCCGGGCGGAGCCAAGTAATGACGACCGCCCAGCAAGAGAGAATTGGAACTAAGTATTATCGACTAGAATCTCCATCGAATGCCCACTAAAGCTGCTCTTGGAAATTGTGCTCTTGCTCCATTCTTTGGGGCCCTGGCTACAATATCTTCCTCATCTGTTAGATTCATAACAGTTAGGTAAGCATCTATGTTTTCACTGATTTCTCTTCGCACCACAATATCAACTTCTGAGTGACTATCTATCTTGGTGCCTGCCGCACAACTTGCTACAGAGCAGGTATCGCCGAAGGAGTAGAAAGTCAGATTGCCAGACCAACCATTGCCTGAATTAACACCTACACTTAATGCTAGCTGCGAGTCTGGAAGGTCAGGAATGTCATCACCAGAAGTTACATTACCCCAAAAGGAACTGCTAAATGTATTACGAAACTCTGCGTCAGTTGCTGTATAGCTTAATGAGACTGGGAAAGTGAGATTGCCGGATTCAAATACATGTTGGCCTAAAATCTCAAAACCACTGATGTCAGCCTCACCCGCATTAAATGAATCTCCAATCTCGCAATCTCCGACAGCTCCACCTGAAGCAGTGCAGCTTCCGAACATATTTTCATAGTCAGTAGCAAAATAACCAACGTCTATGTAAGTGGCACCACTAGCATAGCGCACACCTACTTCAGTATTTTCAGCTTCTTCAGGATCGGCGCCACCTGAAGTCGGCGTAAAACCTTCGTTAAATCCAGCATAAAAAGATATTTCGTCGCTAATATCGTATACAGCCCCTAAACCGAATAAGCTTGCGTCATCACTAGCTAATGTTTTGGGATAACCCTTTTCGGTATTGATAGCACTTCGCGCAGAATCAACATAACGCTCTTGAGTGATCGACCAATCTTCAGAACGATAGCCAATATTAAGAGTAAGATTATCTAAAGTTATTACATCTTGTATATAAAAGGCCTCCGCATCTGCCTCGGTAAGCCTGTTGTTTGAAGAATATCCCGGAGGTGGGCCAACAGTTAAGGCGCCCATTTTGCCACCAGACCATTGGGAGTATTCATAGAATTGAAACCTGTCTTCGCTGTCCTCTGTGTCACGATAACCGACAGTTACTGAGTGGACATCATTACTCCAGTTTAGCCGTAAGTCCAAGCCATCAGATTCATATTCACGGTTATTGTGCTTTAGTTTCACTTCTACAGGCGTATCGTTATCACCATTCAATATCGATAGAGCAGCCAAGCTACCACCATTTGCAGCACCAATAATGTTATTGATGCCATTCCCTAACCCATAGACTTTTTTGTTGTCTATCTTATCTACTTTAAACCAATCCCGAGCAAAATCATTTTGGTAGTACGTAGCATCGAATTCAAATTGACCAAGTTCAACACCGTAATTTATCGAGAGGGTCTCATGCTCATTGTCCATGTTGTCATATTTAGTTAAACCATATCTTTCGTGTGGGTCTCTCTTGAAAGAAGCGTCTGCTAGACCAACATAGGTTTGATCTGAACTTTCATCAGACCATTGATATTTAAAATTCAACTCTTGATAAATAGCGGCATCCCGATCGCTATTCAAACGGAATTTAGCAACATAATCTTCTTTCTCAAATCCGGTGTCTCCAGATTCATCTTGTATGGTGTCAAAACCATCACTCTCCCAGAGATGTGCTTCTAGTAGAAATCCAAAATTCTCTGAAGAGTTTCCATAGGTCGCGTGAGTTCTCTGAGCTCCGTCTTGCCCAAACTCCTGATTAAAAAACCCAGATTGTTCTTCCGGAATAGGAGTGCTTAACAAATTTATAGCGCCACCAATGGTGTAAGGCCCTTGCGTGATAGCTGCAGCACCTTTCAAGACCTCTACCCCAGCGAGTCGCCCAACAGTAGGAAAATAATAAGCTGAAGATGCAGAGTAAGGACCAGGAGCAATAAGTACTCCGTCCTCCATTAGCGTTATTTTCCCAGACCTATCAGCATAAGTACCCCTGATGCTGATATTAGGTCTCAACCCATAGCCTTCCTCAGGTCTGAAATTAACACCTGGAACCGAAGAAAGAATCTTATGGATATCTGTATATTCATAAACTTCTAGTTCTTCAGAGGTAATTACGGTGGCAGTACCAGCCACATTTCGGGCAGCTTCTTGGGAACCTACGATTGTTATCGTTTCAAACTGTTCGGTATTTTCTTGTGCAAAGCCTACTTGTGTAACAGTCGTGGCAAAAATAATAGCTTGAAGAAGCGGTAGTCGGCGGAACTTCGGGTCTTTCACTAAAATACTCCTCAAATGCATAAGGTTTTTCAATCCCCATGCTTAACCATGCAAATCCTGACGCGAATGATAATGATTCGCATTTATATTTGCAAGGACTATTTTGAAGAATGACTGAAATTCGAACTACACGGAGAGATTCGGCTTCTATATCAGGGTAGATTAGGCTCTTTGAGCAGTGCCTGGCCTAGCTAGCAGCCTATTTGAATAAATAACGACCCCAGTTATCGCCATCGAAGTCATTAACAATCCAGCGAGAAACCAAATTGTTTTTGAAAAAACCCCCCCAAAATAACCAAAATGTAGCGGATCAGCCGCTTCCGAAATTCGGTTATGCAATCGGAGGTCTTCACCAACATAACTACCTAGTACATTTAAATTAGAAGGATCAATGTACACACTATTCGCTCTTGGTCGGACTAAAGATGCACTTAGATCGCCACCTATAAGAATTGGTGCCCCAGGTGAACTGGGGAAAATAATACGCCGCACCTGAAGACCAGGTAACTCTTTTAGAGCATTCTCCACTGCAATTTCTAAGTCAGCACCGGAGAACCCGTCGGGAATAGCAAGATCTCTGTCAATAATTTGAGATGCAGGTTGCGGAAATGGCGGCGAATTGCCGCCAATTTCCTCAATAAAATACCACACACTAGTTACAGTAATTAGTGCAACAAACCAACTAGTCCATAGTCCGATTAGTCTGTGCAAATCACCGGACCAGACTCTTGTTTTTCTTTTAAACCTAGGAAACTTAAATAGCCCTAACCAAAATTTCTTATAAACAATAAAACCTGCGATAAGTGAAACAAGCAATGGAAAAGCTAAAAATGTGACAATAGGCACTCCTATCCTCACTGGCATCATTAGATTTCTATGCATTGAGCGAAAAAATCTTTGAACACTGTAAAAGGAAGTTACACCAAGGAGCGCCCCATCTTTAGGATTAGTCCACAATCGCACATTTTCCTGCCAGGGCGTAGTTGCAAGACTTTGCAAGGAATACCAAGGATCTGAGAACCTAAATATGCCGACCAACTCATAATCGTTATATTCTTTCCTCATAGCATCATAGGATGCCCCCCACGCAACGCTTTCCGGCTCTACGAATTCTGTAGACCGCATTTGGGGAGTTAATAGCCAATCAATTTCTAAACTGATAACAGCAAAGGTGCCGGTTGCTAGAACAAAACTCATAAATAACGAAAGCTTAAGACCCAACCAGGAGTGAGTTGCGTGGGAGATTCTATCTATAGACTGCCTATTCACGAGTTACGCCCAAGTTTTAAGGTTTGTTCCTCTTTATAAATTGAGGTTACTCAGATAAGCCTATACTGTGAGGATTAGCATTAATAGACAAACCGCGATAATGGTGGCATGAATATAAATTCTCATTATTCGATCCTCTAAAAGATAATGAGAATCATTATCATTTAAAAATCAACTAATGTCTATTCAAGATCTACAAATAATGTAATGGCGCCGAAAGCTAAGAGTTTTTGAACCATCTCTATAGCTTCAGTTCTCTCAAAACCATTAAAAAGCGTTGCGGCAAATGGCGCTCCCACTATAACCTGTTGAAGGGCTTCATAAGCCTTAGCTTCAAATTTTAGGTCTCCACCAGCACAAGAGAGAACCGCATTATCATTCTCAATTCTTAAACTGGCTTGAAACTTTTCTCGTAGAACGTATAAATCAGACACTTCAATTGGAGCCGAGCTCTGAACTAGTGCGCCTTTAATATTTGCTTTTCGTAGTCCTATATAATTCATCTTTGAACACCTCAAAGACTTCTTCAAAATTCGCCTCTTCCGAAAAAATACTCATCAATTCATTAAAATGGACTAGCGCGTTATCTTTATTAAAGCCTCTGCGAGCGAATCCAATTGGCATGGATTCGCGAAATTTAGGGTTATCAATAGCCACCTCTGATAAAACTTCAAGCATGAACTCCGCCCACTTTTTAACAAGTAGACCAACCGTTATATGAAGAGAGGGTTGATCTCCTACATTGACTGCGTCATGCATGTAACCTCTGGGTATATACGCGCAATCACCCGGGTGCATTGTGAAACTTAAATTAGTATCTCCCGCACTGTATTCAGAGGCTTTAAAAGGCTCCCCACGAAATGGTCGCTCTATAGCTTGTTGGTAAACAGACCATTTTTTGCTTCCCTCGACCTGTATTACAAATACATCGTGATCGTCGTAATGAGTTTTAAAACCCTGGCTGGTTTTGGGAGTAAGATAGACATTAGTTTGAACTTTACAGCTAAGTTCATACTCAAGGGCTCTGCAAAAATCGGCAAGTTCCTCTGAAGCCAAATTCAACTGAGGAAATATTATTGTGGCCCCTTCTTGAAAGTGTCTGATAACCGCGCCACGATCAATATTCCCACTCTTAAAAGTAAAATTACTTTTAGATATAGGTGGCTCGTGTCGTGCCATATCAATCGATGCCGGAGGTAACTCAGAATTTGCTATGAGGTCATCTAGTTTTGCTGTAGATATTAGCTTATCGCACTTATGGACAAAGTTACCTGCAAAGTACTTAGGCTGCTTATCATAAAATTTACTAAAAAAGTCTTCCGGTTTAAGTGGGTACACTAAACTAGAGATTAGCTTATATTCTCGGATAGCTTCTTTCAAAGGGAGTATCGCTCCAGATAGAGCGTGTAATCTAATTTATATACAGCAGCTTATCTACCAGATTGATCACTTGAATCGGAGTCAGTCGCTGATCTATCAGACTGATCACTGGAATCAGAGTCAGTCGCCGATCTTCCAGACTGATCGCTGGAATCAGAGTCAGTCGCCGATCTTCCAGACTGATCGCTGGAATCAGAGTCAGTCGCCGATCTGCTGGACTGATCGCTGGAATCAGAATCTGTTGCCGATCTGCTGGACTGATCACTTGAATCGGAATCACTTACCGCTCTGCTGGACTGATCACCGGAGTCAGAGTCGCTATCGGTATTCTCTGAATTGTCTGTGCATCCCGGAGACACAATCGCAAGAAAAATTCCAGCCGTCGCGATTGATAATCCTGAGACCGTTTTCAAAAAAGACCTTCTACCTACTTTCTTAGCAACAACTTTACTAGCCATGTCCAGTCCTACTTCTCTATTTCTCTAATACAACAATTGCGAAAGTAGAATTTACTCTCACTGTAAATTGATAATGATAATCATTATCATTCTTATACATCCGACTATAAAATGCAAGCCCCAGAAGCCAGCTTAATTTAATTTGGCAAGGGCATAGGCTTAGCACTGATTTAAAGCTTATGAAGGCTTAATATAATCTTCCTAAATTCCATACAGCGATATTTGCCTCTTTGTCAGACACATAAACCTTTAGCTCTTTCGTTTTATCATTCG
>CAXYEH010000029.1:0-53893 GCA_964275945.1 uncultured Pseudomonadales bacterium | reverse complement strand
ATAGGGCCACGCTAAGATTGCGGCAAGAACTAAATCAAATAAGGACCCTTACTGGAGACCTAACTTTCAGAGTAGTCGTGCCTTACAAAGGGCCGCTGCGTGAAACTTGGGCTATTAGAGTCTTAGAGCTAAATACCGGAAATCCAGCTGCCTATGTGAATGCGGCTTCTAATTTAGAAGCTGCATATTAAAGCTAACGGTTTTGAGGACTTTGACCTCGAAATTATTCAAGCGATTGTTGCTGGATCAGTCCCGGCCTATCGCTCCATCGCTGTCGCACCTACCTTAGAAAGGCAGGGAGCAGCCTTTGACGCTCTATATTCTGAAAGCTGGGCGCAGGAAGCCTATACGCTCGTTGCCTTCCAGTCGATCGTCGGTGGTAACTGATAAACTTTATACATGTGAGCAGGTATACCGAGCTATGTAATTTCTGTTGTTAAACCGATATTTAAAGCTAATTTAAGAAAAATACAGCAGACAATGTCTTAGTAGTGATATCTTATTTTTAAAATTAACTTACTGGAGAATAATTATGAGTGAAAAAATAGCTGACTGGATCTTGCATCACGTGAATACTTCATACGAGCGTACAGGAGAGAGAAGCTTACGAGCAGTTTCAAATTGGAAGACTGATGGAGATATAGAACACTATGGAGCTGGTTTTGGAACACTGGTAGTAGACCAAGATATGAATGACCCGAATGCGAAGAGTGGCACTTGTAGTTGGCAAGGTGAAGCATTTCTTCCTGATGGTAACCGAGCCATGGGATACTTTGACGGCACTTGGGAAGCATTGGGAGGAAATATTTGGAAAGTATCTATGGAAGGTTGGGATAGCCTAGATGGAGACATCCGTTTAGAAGGCGAGATCAGTCTCGCTGAACTCACGTTCAAGGGGACAAATTATCGAGCCTAGCTGGATTAAAGTTTGATGAGATGTGGCGTCTCAAACGCCACGTACTTTCAAGTAAATACCCCATAACAAAATATTTCTTGGCTCAAATTTGGGTCAAGAAATAAACTCCCTCCGCACGACCATCCACTTTCCTGAGTAGATTCCTTCGAACCCCCAAACATATTATTCTGCGCGGGAGTTTAGTTAATTTGTGTATATTATAAAATGGCCTATAACCTAAGTATCTAATGGGAGGATTAATATGAACTGGGAAGCTGTTGGTGCTATTGGTGATTTTGTTGGTGCGTTGGCTGTTATCATTACGCTTGCGTATCTAGCTGTACAGGTGCGCCATGCTAAGGATGCTGCAGCGGATACTAATAGGCTTGAAAGGTCTAAAGGTGTTCGTGACATTATGTTGGCGACCGCTTTGGACAAAAACTTCGTAGAAACTTTAACAAAGGGTCTTAAGTTGTCAGACTATTATTGAAAAAATTGGCGCCGAGCTAAGTATGTCATCAGATGAAGCGGCAAGCTTTGATTGGGCTATGCTTTACTGGTTTTGGCTACATTGGGGGCAATACGCGTCCACAACTAAGGCTTCTGATGTTGAGGAGTTAAGAAACCTCATTAGTATATTTTACTCGAATCCCGGGGTACGCCTTTGTTGGGAGAACAGCCCATGGGCTAAACCCGTTTTAGAAAAAGATTTCGTGAATTTCGTAGATGAAATTCTAATTGAGTCGGAAGGAAAAAGAAAAATTAGTGTTAAACTATTTACGGTAAAGCTAATTGGAGATAACAATGTTAAATATTATTCTTCGCAACGTTTCTAATTGTCACTACTATGCTCACGTTAAGTGCTTTTGCTTCTGCTCAAACAACGTATACAACAATTGGCAATATTACTTTTGGCAGTGATGGGTCAACCGCGCAGACTATCGGAGGCACAACCCTTTATTAATAAGAGTGACGGCACGGTAGCTATAGCGCAAAAGATTGGAAACACAACGCTTATAAATAGTAGTGGAATAACAAGTACCATTAATAAAATCGGAAATACGGGCTTTGTGAATATTAGTAGCGGAACGACAGGTACTATCAACAAGATAGGAGATATTACTTTTATCAATAATAACACAGGCTCGACGACCACTGTTCAGAAGATTGGTAATAGTTTTTTTACAAATAGTAATTAGGCTTTTATGTTGCTGGGCGCTCAGCCTCCATCTCTTGATTTGGGGCACCTCAATCCGCTCTGGAATAGTTTCACCGCAGCCCTATAAAGACTATATTGGACGAATGGTTAGTTATTTTTTAAACTTATAAAGAGCTGGTGTCGCCTTAAGGTGGATAAAGAATATGATCACTCATCTAATTACAAATTTTGAAATCACATGAAAAAATATGTGACCATGACCCGTTTGTCTAGATTGCATCTATTAGTATTACTCGCTGGGCTAGTTGTGGTTCCCGCTCAAGCCCAGTCCATCAGCACTCAATCATTCTTTCGCTTTAATGAGTTCGATGGCATAAAAATATCACCAGATGGCCAGCACCTAGCCATGGCTATCCCCGCGGATGACTTCGGCATGCTCGTCATCATGGAGGTCGGCTCAGAAGAAGTTGTCGCCCAATTCGATACTCCACGAAATCAGAAGATCAATGAATTCTATTGGGCTAATAGCGAGCGTATCGTTTTCGCGCCGGCTGTCTATCTTGGTGGATTCGATGCGCCTTTCTTCGCGGGCGAAATCTATGCATTCAATATCGATAACACCAAGAAGTTTAAGCTTGCTGGTTTTCAAGCAGGGGATATGAAAGCTTATATGATCTCAGATTTAATGCGAGGCGACAGTGATCGTATTCGTGTAGTTAGCCGGGAGGTGTCCCGGCGCTCCACGGCACGATCACGCCCTACGTCTTATGTCCTTGATATCAATAGAGAGTCCCGAACCATCACCGGCCGCACGCAGGCGAATCTGAGACTGCCGGTGCGCAGTCCCTTGCCCTGGGGTGAACTTTATTCTGATAACAATGGCGTTGTGCGCCTCGCGGCGGCCATCTCCGAAGATCGAGAAACACTAATTCATTATCGCGAAGAAGATAGTGACGAGTGGGTCGATGTCTCCGACATCCTTGCTAAGTCTCAGATCAACGAAAACACACAGTTCCTAACTTTTGCTAAAGATAATCAGAGTTTCTCGCTGCTTAAGTACACTGATACTAGGACCATGGGCATCGTGCGATATTTTCCTGAGACCGAAATTACTGAGACCATATTCCAACATCCGCGGTTCGATATCGTTGCAGAAGATGTCGTTTATTCGAGCACCTTTGACTCCGTCATAGGTGTGAAGTTTTTCGGCGACGTGTTGGAAACTCATTATTTCGGTGATCATCCAGAAATTGCTATTCACAAGAGCCTCGATGCGGCTTTTCCAGGTCAGCTGGTAAAAATAACGAGTTTCACTGAGTCCGGAGACAGAGCCGTGCTGTCAGTGTCTGGCTCCAAAAATCCCAGTGAGTATCTGATGATGGACTTACAGTCTTCTCAGCTTACGCGCATTGGAAGTGCCAACAGCGAGCTCAATCTCGAGGCCATGGGGGACGTGCAGTCTTTCGTAATTAATGCCGGAGAAGAACTTCAGATTCATGGTGTGGTCACGTTTCCGATGATTGATCGGTCGAATCAGCCGATGGTTGTGATTCCTCATGGAGGGCCCATAGGCGTAAGGGATTCAATTGCCTTCAATAGAGAAGCACAATTTTTTGCCCATCACGGCTATGTGGTCATGCAAGTAAATTTTCGCGGCTCCGGCGGCTATGGCTATGACTTTCAGCGCAAGGGATACGAACAATGGGGTTCAGGCATGATCGATGATATTTCGCTTGCTGTAACCTGGGCTATTCAGAATGGCTTAGCAGACCGTGATTCGATCTGCATTCTAGGCGGAAGCTATGGTGCATTCGCTGCAATTTCATCGGTCGTACAAGAACCACAGAAGTATCAGTGTGCAATCGGTTACGCGGGCGTCTATGATCTGACAATGCTCGATGAGTCGGATATTCCTTGGAACCCAGGCGGCGGAGCTTATCTAGACGAAGCGCTTGGCACGAATGAAGAAGAGTTAACTAGACAATCTCCAGTTAACTTCACCGATAATATAGATGTACCGATTTTCTTGGCTCATGGCGGCGAAGATAGACGCGCGCCAATCGAGCAGGCGAATCAGCTAAGGGAGGCGCTGGACGAATCCGGCGTTGACTACGAATGGTTCTATAAACGGAACGAGGGGCACGGGTTTTATGATATGGAGAATCGTATCGAATTTTATGACGCGATTTTGACTTTTCTCGAAAAGCACATTAACTAAGCATAACTCTCGGTAGACGTGGGCAATGCATCCAATGCAAATTAGCCAATTATTCTTTCGGCCACGATAAACCTTTCCCTAATTATTTTGACCGACTGTTTCGTAGTCTAGGAAACCACTGACGACGAGATACGTAACGGCGATCACAGCAATTGCACCATGAAACTTCTCGTTTTGAGTGAAAATTGCTACTGCAGCAAAAACAATATGCAATGTGCTTGCTATAAAATAACGTAGTCCCAAACTATAAAAATAATCTAGCCCCTTGATCAAACTATCACCTAAGCCAATTAACTCGGCGAGACAAAACAATCCAAAAAACCAAGCGCGTTTTGCGAAAAAATAGCCCTTGAATCCATCGTATCCAGAAAAGTTTGTTGGGAAAAGTAACGAACATAGTAAAAATACCAAAACCGCATAGAAAATGAGGAACAAATAGACGCCAAAAATCCATTCTTCGATGGCACCAAGGTTGAACTCCCACCACCACCAGAACACGGCAAATAGAAACATGTAAAATGCCCAGAGTAAATGAATCCAATAGGGCTTAGCTTGCTCTGGGTGTTGAATTAGCCTTATTAAACCCAGCAACAGCTGGGCCATGCCAAGGCCTATAATTATTGAAGTAAGAACCGCGACGTATTCAAATAATTCCATTTTAGGCCCTATCACACCAACGAGTGTAGATTTTCAGATTAACCTGTTACATGGCTATCGTCGAGCGATAGGGTTCTAGTCAGACACATTCTTTGCGCACGTGTGCGATCTTCGCCGGCCCCTAATTTGTCCGGCGAAGAGGCGCAACTTCTCTGGCAATGTGACCGCTGGGCTGGTAAAACTTCAAATTAGGTATATCTATCAGTTTAGGATGTGGAGAAACTCAGATGCAGATTAGTTTTTTTAGACAAAAGCTCATTGGGCCCATGGCTTTGTTTTTTGTGACAGGAATTAGTGCATGCTCAGAGCCCTCTGCAGAACGGGCGAGTGCTGGAACCGAATCGTCTATTCTAGATATTGCGGCCGATTTTTCCCCGACCAAAGAAGTGCAGATACGTTGGACTGACTACGGCATTCCTCATATAAAGGCGAATAGTTGGGAAGGACTCGGTTATGGTTTTGCTCATGCCTTTGCGTCGAATACGATCTGTGTCCTCGCCAGAGAATTTGTCACCGTACGTGGGGAACAGGCTAAATATTTTGGTGCTACAGATGCCAATATCAATCAGGATACTTTTCATCGTGCACTGCTGAATCAGAATAAATTGGAAGAGTATCTGGCCTATGGCTCTGCTGATTCGAAAGCGATGGATTTGGGCTATGTGCGAGGATATAACGATTATATTGAGCGTCATCGAGGTAGGATGCCTGAATCTTGTAACAATGCACCTTGGATAACTCCAATTAATGAAAGTGACCTGGCTCGTATTAATATCGGTGTTGGTATTCGTTACGGTTTGGGACGAGTGACTAATGAGATAGTCACTTCTGAACCCGGTTTAGAACTGGCACAGTTACAATCACTGGACCTGGAAATTGACCGTAACATGATCGGCAGTAACGCGCTGGGTTTTGGTGGCGCGCTGACTGAGAGTGGTCGTGGAGTATTGATGGGCAATCCACATTATCCCTGGCACGGTCCATCTAGATTTCATATGGCCCATCTAACCTACCCAGGTGAGCTGGATGTTATGGGAGTCGCTCTCATTACTACTTCTCGCATAGCCATTGGTTTTACAGAGCATGTTGCTTGGTCCCATACTGTTTCAACTGCCTTACGTTTTACCATGTTTCAACTGGACTTGGTTCCAGGCAATCCAATGGCATATCGCCTGGGAGATGATGTTCATGACATTGAAGTCATTGGAGTGGAAGTCGAGACGCCCGATGGCGTGGCAACCAGAAGCGTACATATGACTCATCTTGGCCCAGTAGTAACCGGGCAGGGAATGCCATGGACTGATAAGCATGTCTACGTCATGCGTGATGTGAATTATGAGAACTATCGCTCCGGGGATCAGTACCGGGACATAAGTCAGGCCCGCAATGTTGAAGAATTACGGACCGCACTCGCGACGCATCAAGGCGCAGCATTCGTAAATACTATTGCTGCCGACCGGGACGGTGGTGCGCTGTATGCCGACATGTCAGCGATTCCCAATGTCTCTGCCGAGCTATTGGCCCGCTGTGCGATTGATACAGAGAATCCTCGAATTATCACACTTAATGGCTCGGATCCAAGCTGTGATTGGCAAGTAGACCCCGGTGCAGCCTACCCAGGATTGATGCCACCTGCAGAACAGCCAAGTCTGATTACCGACACTTATGTAAGCAATAGCAATGACTCATATTGGTTGTCAAACCCCAATACCCGACTGGAAGGGTTTTCACCCATTATCGGCAACGAGCAGACCACGCGCTCATTGCGGACTCGTGCTGGGTTGGTCATGGTAGAGGAAGTTATCGACAGCGGAGAGAAATTCACCCAGGACAAAGTGAAGGCGCTTTTGTTTAATCACCGACACTATGGAGCAGAATTGCTATTAGATGAAATTCTAGAGGTTTGTGAAGGACAGACAAAACTTGAAGAGGCGTGCACGATCTTGGCTAGCTGGGACCGGAGACAAGACATTGATAGTGTTGGTGCCCATATCTTTAATCGGTTCTGGGAGAACGCTAGGGGATTATCAGAGCACTTCGCTATTCCTTTTGATCTAGATGATCCTGTGAATACACCGTCCGGACTTACTATAGAGAATGAGGAAACGCGAGCATTAGTCATTGCCGCGCTAGAGTCAGGTATCACTTCTTTGCAGGAAGCTGGCATACCGCTGGATGCACCGTGGGGTGATGTGCAGTTTGCTATACGCAATGGTGAAAAGATTGGTATCCCGGGCGGGGCTGGAGGGCAGGGCCTGTTCAGTGTCATTACGGCCCGCTTCAATGCAGAGAATGGCGGATACAATCCGATTATCCACGGGAATAGCTATATCCAGACTGTTACCTGGAATGAGAATGGCACGCCGGAGGCTGACGCGATTCTAACTTATTCTCAGTCGCCGGAACCTGATTCATCCTATTACTCTGATCTCACGAAAGTCTACTCTCAGAGTAACTGGATCGATCTGCCCTTTACTGACGATCAAATTCAGGAGCAATTGGTACGAGAAGAGAATCTCCAGTTCTAATTTAGATCGATGCAGACAATTTAAAAGCCCTAAATTATAGGGCTTTGGGGACTTTTTGGGGTGTCTACAGAGTTTGCTGGAGTCATGTTTGGTAGCTATGGGTGGACTTGAACCACCGACCCCAGCATTATGAATGCTGTGCTCTAACCAGCTGAGCTACATAGCCATTGTTCTATTTCGGGTAAACCCTCAGTACGAATTGGTTGTCTAGATCCCGAAAGGCCGCGAATTTTGTCGATTTCGTGCCTAAAAGTCAAGGATGTAGCTAATCGATTACTACGTTTCTAACTACCGCATAAAAATCACTTACCGCCCGGCGGAAAGCAGCTTCGCCTACTTGCTCATCGTTACCGTGCACGCCGGTGTGCTCGCCGGAATTAGTAATTAATGGATTGAAGCCGTAACTGACAATTCCAAAATCACGGGTGAAGTGACTGTCGGTAAAACCAGTGCTGACAGAAGGTAGCACCCTTGAGCCAGGGTGCAATTCCTGAGTTACTGATTCGATTGCTGCGAATAATCTGGTGTTGGTTTCCGATATCGCTGGTGTAAAGGCCATTATAGTTTCGATAGTTACACCGGTACTACCAATTAGGTCTTCAAGTTCGGTAATAAATTGTTCTGAAGGTTTGTCTGGCAGTATACGACAATCTAGTTCGGCCCAAGCCTCTGGCGGAATAACATTAATCTTTGTTGAACCGCTCATACGAGTCATTGAGCATGTGTCACGAATTAGAGAATTGTGGCCGGGCCTTGCAGCGTGCAATCTTGCCACAAAAGCGGGATCGGTAATGGCGTTACTAATATCAGCGTAAGAGGGCCCCCAATTTGCGTCCATGTCTACGGATAACTCGGAAAAATAGTCTGATACCGGCCCAATTATTCTGGGAGGGAAGGGGTTCTCTAGAAGGATGTTTAATGCCTGAATGATGCGGGTAACAGAGCTTGTTGTGCGTGGAGATGATCCATGGCCTGGTATGTCGATGGCGTTTAAGCGCAGCCAAACAGGCACTTTTTGTGTGACTTCAACACCAAAAACGATATCGCCATCTTCACTGCGGCTGCCGCCACCACCTTCATTTAATAAAATACCTGCGCCTTCAAAAATTTCGGGTCGGTTATCTATCAGCCAACCCACACCAAAATAGCCGCCGGCTTCTTCATCAGCAGTGGCGAGAAATATTACGTCTCGATTTAGCTCGACCCCGGAGCGATGCAAGCTCAAAAAAGTGGCGAGTTGAATTACGCCTAGACCTTTCATGTCCCGTGTGCCGCGGCCAAGAATGTAGCCGTCACGAATGTCGCCGGATAGAGGGTCGATCGTCCAGAATTCTTCTTCCGCAGGAACCACGTCTGTGTGTTGTAGAAGAATTAAGCCGGGCTCATCGCCACCTTCAATTTTTGCCCAAATATTACCGCGGCCGGGTGCGCTTTCTGCTGTTTCATAATCAATACCTTCGGCTTCGAAGATTTCGGCATAGAAATCGACTGCGCGAGATTCATTGCCCGGAGGATTAATAGTATCTATCCGGATAAAATCCTGTAGCCAGGACACAGACTCGTCTTCCAGGGTTTGTCCGCTAACGCCAATAACCCAAAGTAGGCTGGTAACGGCGAACCCAAACTTTATATAGCTCACTTTGTTGCTCCCGCGGTTTAAACGTTGAAACGGAAATGAATCACGTCACCATTCTGCACAATATATTCTTTACCTTCCAAACGCCACTTGCCTGCATCTTTCGCTCCGAGCTCGCCATTATTTGCTATGAAGTCATCATACGAAACGATCTCCGCACGAATAAAGCCTTTCTCAAAGTCTGTATGGATGACGGCAGCCGCTTCCGGCGCTGTAGCGCCCGCTTTTACTGTCCAAGCACGAACTTCTTTCTCGCCAGCTGTAAAGTAGGTCTGTAAACCGAGCAGTTTGTAACCGGCCTGTATTACACGATCCAAACCTGGTTTTTCCATGCCAAGGTCCAGTAAAAACTCTAATTTTTCATCGTCTTCTAATTCAGCGATTTCTGCTTCTAGTTTATTGCAGATAGCAACGACTTCAGCTCCTTCGCTAGCTGCAATCTCTGCAACCTTGTCCAGATGTGCGTTGTTGTCGAAACCATCTTCGTCAACATTTGCTATATACATCACCGGCTTCACAGTTAGCAAATGGAGTGAATAGAGTTCTGTTTGTTCTTCTTTATAAAGCTCTAAAGTTCGCACTGGTTTTGCTTCATCCAGGTGAGTTTTGACTTTTTCCATTAGCTCTACCTGCCGCTGTGCATCTTTGTCTCCGCTCTTAGCAACTCGAATGACTTTATCCAAATTTCTCTCAACAGTTTCTAAATCTGCAAGTGCTAATTCTGTATTGATAGTTTCAATGTCTGCAGCAGGGTCTATTTGATCAGTTACATGAGTTACGTTTTCGTCTTCGAAACAGCGAACTACATGGGCAATGGCGTCGGTTTCACGGATGTTGGCTAAGAATTGATTACCAAGGCCTTCTCCTTTAGACGCGCCTGCCACTAGTCCCGCGATGTCAGTGAACTCCACCGTAGTGGGAATCACTTTTTGTGGGTTCACAATCGCAGCGAGTTTATCAAGCCGACCATCAGGAATAGAGACAATGCCTGAATTAGGCTCAATGGTGCAGAAAGGAAAGTTTTCGGCTGCGATTCCGGCTCTGGTTAGGGCATTAAATAATGTAGATTTTCCAACATTGGGTAACCCAACAATGCCACACTTAACTGCCATTTCTTGTTCCTTCTGTTTAAATCTTTAATCAGTATGGAGTAAACGCATGGCTTCTTCCCATTCGCCATTTACCGCCTTGGGTAAGACTCGAATTGAGTCGTTAATATTAGTGACGATTAGGTCAGCTTCTGACCGTGAGGGGTCGCTTAACACATAATTGGCCACCATGGATTTGTGCCCTGGATGGCCTACGCCAATGCGAAGGCGAAAGAAATCCCGATTACCCCCTAAGGCGCTTATAATGTCCCGAATGCCATTATGACCGCCGTGGCCACCTGCTTGTTTAAAACGCGTAATGCCCACTTCGAAATCAATCTCATCATAGGCTACTAATATGTTCTCAGGCGTAATTTTATAGAACTTACAGGCAGCGGCGACTGATTTGCCACTGCGATTCATAAAGGTAGTCGGGAAGAGTAGTTTGATATCACTGCCATCAATATTGATGGTTGTGAATTCACCAAAGAATTTAGCTTCTCCACGCAGTTGTCCGCCATAGTGCTTGCAGAGCTGGTTTAAAAAAATGACGCCCGCGTTATGACGATTGGAATCATGTTGCGGGCCCGGATTTCCCAGGCCCACAATCAACTTCAATGGATGATCCGGCATTAGCATATTCCCGGACAAACTGGCGAGGCCAGTAAGTTAAGAGTCGCCGCCGTCTTCGGAGGACTCGTTAGAATCACTACCAGCTGCATCCTCGCCTTCTTCGCCCCCACCTTCAACTGCTTCTACTTGATCTTCGTCTGCGCTGCCTTTCGGCGCTTGGACTATAGCAACAGAGAGGTCGCTCCCTTCCCCGTGAGATAACGCAACGCTACTCACGTTTTCAGGTAGAGTGATGTCTGACAAGTGAACAGATTCACCCAGGTCGATTTCCAACATATCAACTTCGATATACTCTGGCAGATCTTTTGGAAGACAGGAGACTTCGATTTCATTAAGCGTCTTAAGGATATTGCCACCACTGAGCTTGACGCCGATACATTTTTCTTCGTTGAGAAAGTGAATAGGGACTTTAACAGTGATCGCCTGCTTATCACTGACGCGGAGAAAATCAGCATGCAGAATAAACGGCTTAGCCGGATGGCGTTGTAGGGCTTTGATAACAGCCTTTTCTTTTTTGCTGCCTACGTTAAGCGTAATAATATGAGAGAAGAATGCTTCGTTGGCCGTTGCCTTCGCAATATCTTTATGGGCAATAGTTAATGAAACAGCGTCTTTTTCCCCGCCATAGAGCACGGCAGGAATTGAATCATTCAGTCGACGTAGGCGGCGGCTCGCACCTTTCCCTAAGTCCGACCGAACTGTGCAATTCAGTTCAAATTCTTCGTTGGACATGTAGTATTCCTCTAATGCGACTCTCTACAAAGAGAATAATCGCTTTTCATTAACCAATTTGCGACCAATTGATTAAAGGCTTATAAAAAGGGCAGCCATTCTTTTTAAACTTCTGCCCTTGTGTTATCCAAACGATATTTGAAGCAACCTAAGTATTATCAAACATCGCGCTTATGGATTCTTCGTTGCTTACTCGTCGGATCGATTCTGCTAGCAATTTGGCCATTGATAGCTGACGAATATGGGCGCAAGACTTAGCTTCATCACTCAGTGGGATCGTGTCCGTTACCACCAGAGCGTCAAGATTCGAATTGTTAATATTCTCTATTGCGGGGCCAGAAAGTACAGGATGAGTACAGTAAGCCACTACTTTTAGTGCGCCATGTTCTTTTAGTGCATCAGCTGCTTTACACAACGTGCCGGCTGTATCTACCATGTCATCCACAATCAGACAACTGCGGCCTTTTACGTCACCAATAATATGCATGACTTGTGCTTCATTTGCTGTTGGTCGACGTTTGTCGATAATCGCCAGATCAACATTTAATTGTTTGGCAACAGCTCTCGCTCTAACCACGCCGCCAACGTCTGGCGATACCACTGTCAAGTTTGTATAACTCTGGCGCTCAATGTCATCGGTTAACACCGGTGAACCGTAAACGTTATCTACCGGGATGCTAAAAAAACCTTGGATTTGTTCAGCATGCAAATCCACCGTCAATACCCGGTTAACTCCCACTGCGCCAATCATGTCGGCAACAACTTTCGCACTAATGGCGACTCGGGCAGACCGAACCCTTCTGTCTTGTCTGGCATAGCCAAAGTAAGGGATCACTGCGGTAATTCTATTGGCAGACGCTCTATGCAATGCATCAGCCATCAGCAGCAATTCCATTATGCTGTCATTGGTAGGGGAGCAAGTCGGTTGAATTATGAAGACATCTTTACCACGCACGTTTTCATTCAACTCAACGGACACCTCGCCATCGCTAAATTTACTGATCCCGGCGTACCCGAGTGGTACTCCAATATTTTTAGCAATTGCATCCGCGAGTTGCGGATTTGCATTGCCAGTAAAGACCATTAAATTGTTTGCCACGCTTGCTTCCTTGGACCTGGGTTACTACTTCTTGTTATTAATATTTGGTCTGTCAAAAATGGCTGGGGTGGCTGGATTCGAACCAACGCATGCAAGGATCAAAACCTTGTGCCTTACCACTTGGCGACACCCCAATTGTACCTACTCTTATTACTTTACAGCGAATTAATACCCCTAGCGACAAATCCGTTTAAGCTCGATGGGCGCTTCGCAAATACTGCTTGGGCAGCGGCTTCATTCTCGAATCTGCTGAACACCGCAGAACCTGTTCCAGTCATTCTAGCCTCGCTGAATTGGCCAAGCCAGTTCAGGGCTTCATTCACTTCGGGGTGAAGATTTCTGGTCACCGCTTCGCAGTCATTCTTAGCCCTGCCCGCCAGAAAGTCGGCCATTTTGATGGCTGGAGAGTTCCGTGTCAAATTTTCCTGGGAAAAAATCTGAGCTGTAGAAACTATGCTGTTTGGGTTTATTACCAGGTACCAGCATGGCTCAATTTCGATAGCTTCTAACCTTTCTCCAACACCCTCAGCCCAAGCACTTTTGCCCCAGACAAACACTGGCACATCAGCCCCTAATTCCAAGCCCATGGTAGCTAGTTCTTGCTTCTCCAAGCCGCAATTCCAGAGCTTATTCAGAGCTTTTAAGGTTGCTGCAGCATTGCTACTTCCTCCACCTAAGCCGGAACCAATAGGAATGCGTTTGGTAAGGGTGATTGACGCGCCAAGTTGATTTCGTCCATAGTTTGCTCTTAAGAGCTCGGTGGCGCGAATAATAAGATTATCGTCCATGGGGATTTTCTTGATCTCCGAGTTTGAATCCAGATGCAGCGAAATAGTTCCGGAAGTGTCTGTTTCGAAGTGCAAATCATCACCGAAGTCGAGCAATTGAAACAGCGATTGCAGATTGTGGTAGCCGTCATTTCTCCGACCTAGGATGTGTAGAAATAAGTTGAGCTTAGCAGGTGCTAATACACTAATTGCGTTATCACTCATGAATTCAAGGCCAGATTCAAGTAGTTAATCCAAACTCTCAGCAACATTCCAGTTAAGCCCGATAAACCGCAAAACAATAGCGTCTTCATGACGACTGACGTCAACGCGCCGAGGTAGTGTCAATGCACCATACTGTCTCGGGTCAGGGTAGATGATCTTCCATCCATCCTGAGATATTTCAGACAACTGATTCAATTCATTGAAAGTGAGCTCGGCCTTGAAGTCCGGAGCGGGTAATCCGCGAATCCAAAATTCGAGATAGGAAACTGGTAATTCGTAACCTAGTTGTTGCAGGATTAAATCCTCAGGGCTGTTTGCTGTAAGCACATCCCCATCGTGATCCATAGTAACGTAGCCCGGCCTTCCGACAATTCGAGTATTTCCCGCATTGAATGTTCCCCATAAACGGATAGTGTATTCGCTATTTAGCTGCTGCCATCGTATTCGGGGTGTATGGGATTCTTCCTCATAGCGCACATTAACTCGACCGCTGAGCTGCCAAGCGTTTAGCTCCTCAAGCAAAACGCGCTGGCTATCCCAAATACCATATTCGACCGCTCTCGGTGGAAGGTTAGTGCAGGCACACACCAGAATGAGCATTACTAAACCCAGAAAAAGATTTTTCCAGTTTTTATGGCTATTCCTTATGAGGGATCTCCTATAAAAGGAAACAAGAATGAAATCATTCGTAGGGACGGAACCGCTCTATGACTTCCCGAATAAGTTCACTGTCTGGTTGGACTTGCAATGCATCTTCCCAAACTTGAGTCGCTTCTTCTTCGCGACCCATTTGCCAAAGTACTTCACCTAAATGGGATGCAACTTCGTGATCAGGGAACACAGCAAATGCGCGTCGTAAGTTACTTAGGGCATCTTCATAATGGCCGAGTTTATATTGAGCCCAGGCCAAACTGTCAATAATGGCAGGGTCATCTGGTGAAATGGCAATTGCTTGCTCAATGAGTTTGAGGGCTTCTTCGAAGCGGTTAGTCTGATCAGCAAGCATGTATCCGAGATGATTAAGTGCCCTGGAATCATCTGGTTGCATGCGAATAATTTGTTGTAAGTCTCTCTCTGAGCCAGCTTTGTCACCTTGGGAATCATAATAAAGCACGCGAGCAAACAATAACTCTGATTCATTAGGAAATCGGTTTAGAGAACTGTCTAGCAGCGTTTTTGCTTCTGTAATATAGCCCGACTGAATTAACAAATTTGATTCGATAGTGGTAAAGAGTATTTCTAATCGAGGTTGGCCGCTGGATTGCCTTATCAGCCAACTGTGAGCATCATCTAACTGACCCAAATTAATAGCATGCCGAGTTGCTTGTTGTTGTGCTGCGAGAAAGTTATTTGTTCCGATTCGAACTTCACGATAGTGCTTAATGGATTTTTCCATCTCTTCAAGTTGTTCATAAATGAAGCCAAGATAATACTGACTTTCATCAAAACGTTGGTCAGCGAGGATTAACTTTTCAAGATTATTGATGGCGCTGTCAAAGTTTTCCAACTCCATATCAAGCAAGGCAACGGAGTAGAGTGTTTCCCAATCTTCCGGATCTTGTTCCACAATAATTTCAAATTGTTCCTGGGCTTCTTTAAAGTCGTCATTCTGTATGAGTAGTCGTGCGAAGCTTAAGCGTAAGGATTTGTCATCTTCAAATTGTCTTACCCCGTTGCGCAAGACGCGCGTAGCTCCTTCGCTGTCATCCATGTTCTGCAGGACTTGTCCATGCAACAACACCATATTGGGAGTCAGATCGATGATTTCTAATACTTGCTGTATTTCATAAAGGGCTTCTTCAAACTGGCGGTTTTGAGCTAATAGTTGTATCAGAGCGATTTGGATAGAGCTCTCATCTTCAAATTCCCGTGCTAACTGGCGCAGATTTTCGATTAATGATTGTCGATCCCGTGGTTCGAGTCTGCCAGTTCTTGCGGCGAGCGCTGTGAAGTCTATTTCGCTCCCCAAGTCGATTACCCGAGCCATATGTGAAAGTGCTTGGCTGTAATTTCCATTTTCCAGAAACTGAAAACTCAGCATTAAATGGGGTTGGGCATTTTCAGGTTCTACGTCTGACCACAGCAGACCAAGTTGCATGAGCGCATTCAAATCACCATTAACGGAAGCAAATTGAACTGCCCGTTGAATAATCGATAGGTCGCGAGTAGCCATGGCAAGATCAAGGTAATTATCTCCGGCTTCTTCGAGATTACCTCGCTGAGCATCGAGTTCACTGATAATGGTCTGGTAAAGTTGCTCTTCAGAGAAGGACCCGTATTCGATTTCTTCTTCAGAGCTTATTTCTGGGTCTGCGATAGTTGCTACTGCGGGGTCCTCCATTTCAGGCGGTGAGGGCGCAGGTGTATTAGTGCAGGCAGCAAAAGTGGCCAGTACCGCCACAACTATTAGAGTCTGTTTTTCTCTCATTTTCACAACTATAGATTCCATATCAACCCTGACATTATACCAGCTTGTGAGTTAGTCATCACAAGTGTAAAAGGTGAAGACAAGAGATGAAGATAGTATCTTGCTTTCTTTTATAAGGATTCTGGATCGTTAGGCACCAGAAGCTATTAAATTACATTAATCCTAGATTGTGAGTAGGTGTTAGTTTATTTCCTTGAGTTTCATAAGCTCTGCGATAAAGCTAGCAGAATCAGTCACTAATGGGCACCACGGCCGATATCTAGTACTATATCGAGCTTTTTATTTGACCGTTTTCTGGAAACTTCATGGCGCTTGTATTAGTGGGCATAAACCACAGGACCGCAAATATCGCGTTACGCGAGAAAGTGGCGTTCCCTCCGGAAATAGTTGGAGAAGCGCTCAATCAGGTCTACGCACTGGTCGCCGTTAACGAAGTTGTCATTGTTTCTACGTGCAATCGCACAGAGCTTTATCTGGATTTTAGCGATGCAGCAGGCGAGGGAAAGCCTGACAATGAGCTGAGTGTTAATCGAAGATTAATGGACCATCAGCAAACTATTGTGGTGTGGTTGGCTGAATATAAACAGCTGGAAATTGAGGAACTAAGAAGGAGCACTTATTTCTTCAACAACCAGGACGTGGTTCGCCATTTGATGAAGGTTTCCTGTGGTTTGGATTCCATGGTTTTGGGTGAGCCGCAGATACTGGGGCAGGTTAAGTCTGCCTTCGCCGTTTCCAAGGATCTTAATTTGGTCGGTTCTGCCTTGAGTCATGCTTTTCACGGAGCGTTTTCTATTGCGAAGGAGGTTCGAACAGAGACTGCTATCGGTGAAAACCCAGTTTCAGTAGCTTATGCTGCAGTCTCTTTATCAGAAAGGATATTTTCTAATCTCGCCAGTCTGAAAGTGCTGTTAATTGGAGCTGGTCGCACGATCGAATTGGTGGCTCGGCATTTGGCCGAAAAAGGTGTATCCGGAATTGTTGTGGCAAACCGCACCCTGGATAATGCATTGGAATTAGCGGCTAAATTTGATGCTCACGGTGTCTTGTTGTCGGATATTGCTGAGCAGTTAGTTGGAGCTGATATCGTGGTCTCCTCTACAAACAGTCAATTGCCATTGTTGGGTAAGGGCGCAGTCGAGAGGGCATTGAAACAACGAAAACACAAGCCGATGCTCCTTATTGATTTGGCGGTGCCTAGGGATATAGAAGTAGAGGTAGGAGATATCGCTGATGCCTACCTCTATAGTGTTGACGATATTAGTGAAGTGATTGAGGACAATGTTAAGAGTCGAGCAGAAGCTGCTGCTCAAGCGGAATCAATTATAGAACGGGGTATTGAAGGATATTTAAAACAGATACTTTCTTTAAATGCAGTGACAACATTGAGAGCTTATCGAGATAAAGCTGATACTATTCGTGATCATGAATTACAGCGGGCTTTAAAATCATTAGAAAAAGGTGAGCCAGCCGACGCAGTCCTTAAGACCCTCGCCCGTGGCATTACCAACAAGCTTACCCATGCCCCAAGTGTAAAAATGAAGAAAGCCAGTTCCGAAGGCAGAGATGAGCTCTTAGCCTTAACTCAGGAGCTATTCGATTTAGGAGAAGACGACCCTGTATAAAGGTCAACTAAGTAGTCCTCATGAAAGAATCAATTCGCTATAAATTAGAAAATTTAAAAGATCGATTCGACGAGCTGGAAGCTTTGCTAAGCGATGCCGAAATTATCGCCGATCAAAATCGTTTTCGTGAACTGTCCAAAGAATACAGTGAGCTAGAAGATTTAGTACGAAGCTTCAATCACTTTATGAATGTGTCAGATAATTTAATTGAAGCGAAAGAAATGCAGAAAGATGCTGACTCCGAAATTCGTGCCATGGCTGAAGAAGAAATCGCCAATAACACAGATGAATTAGCAGAGCTTGAGTCAGATTTACAAAAGCTGCTTTTGCCAAAAGACTCTAAAGACAGCTGTAACGTATTTTTAGAGATTCGTGCAGGCACAGGTGGAGATGAAGCTGCAATATTCTCTGGAGACTTGTTTCGTATGTATGCCCGTTACAGCGAAGAACAAAAATGGAAACTAGAAGTGGTCACCGAGCGCAATGGCGAGCACGGTGGCTATAAAGAAATCATAGCGCGGATAGATGGCAAGAATGTGTATGAAAAATTAAAATTTGAATCCGGTGCTCATCGAGTACAAAGAGTTCCTGAAACGGAAACGCAGGGTCGTATTCACACCTCAGCATGCACTGTGGCGATAATGCCGGAAATCGAAGAGCTTGATGAGATCGATATCAATAAAAATGATCTGCGTATTGATACGTTCCGCGCGAGTGGTGCGGGTGGTCAACACGTTAATAAAACTGATAGCGCTATTCGCTTAACTCATATTCCGACAGGTATTGTTGTTGAGTGCCAGGATGAAAGGTCTCAGCATAAGAACAAGGCGCGTGCAATGTCTCTGTTGCAAGCCAAACTTTTGGATCAAGCGCAGCAAGCGCAGCAACAAGAAGAGTCTGATACCCGGAGAAAGCTGGTCGGAAGCGGAGATCGATCAGAGAAGATTCGCACCTATAATTACCCTCAGGCGCGAGTTACCGATCATCGAATAAAACTGACTCTTTATAACCTGCCAGAAATAATGGCTGGTGAGCTTGGCGCTGTCATAAAGCCGCTAATTAATGAGTACCAGGCAGATCTTCTCGCAGGCCTTGCGGAAGACGATTAATAGTTAAGATGTCCTCCTCTGTGCAAAAGGCGCTCGGTATAGCAGACTCATTAAAATCTGTTAGCGAAAATTCTCTATTAGATACTGAGCTTCTCCTCGCCCATGTCCTTGGTAAGACTAGAGAATATCTCCGAGCTAATAATGAAAAGGTGATTTCACCGGACTGTCTTGATCAATTTATCAAATTAATTGAACGACGAAAGCAGGGTGAGCCCATCGCCTACCTAATCGGACGCAAAGGATTTTGGGACTTCGATTTGCGAGTAAATTCTTCTGTGCTGATCCCCCGGCCAGAAACTGAAGAATTAGTAGAGAAATGTTTAGATAAACTGGATGGCAGAAACGATTCGGTGCGTATTGCTGATTTGGGCACCGGTAGTGGTGCAATCGCCATTGCTCTGGCGAGAGCCAATTCGTCTTGGCAGGTTCATGCTGTAGATATTAGTGAAGATGCTTTGGCAGTAGCGCGTTGCAATGCTGCTTCTTTAGGAGCCGGCAATATTGAATTTCATCTCGGATCATGGTGTGATGCTTTGCCCGAAGAAAAGTTTGACTTAATAGTGGCAAATCCACCTTATGTAGAAGCGCGCGACGAGCATTTGCAACAGGGGGGGTTGCCTTTTGAGCCGATAGTTGCCTTGATTGCTGAGGACTCAGGATTTTCGGCCCTTGATCAAATTATGCTGGGAGCTTCTCAGCTTCTTAAAAAAGACGCCTGGCTCTTAATGGAGCATGGATATTCTCAGCAAAAAAAATTACTGCACAAATTGGCAACATTAGGATACTCAGAAATTGAAGGATGCAAAGACTATGCTAACGTAGATCGCATTGTGTTAGCTAAGTTAAACTAAATTTAATAAACCCATGTTAAAAATTCTATGAAAGATGAACAATTACTGCGATATAGTCGTCAGATCATGTTGCCTGAGATGGATGTCGCGGGTCAGCAGAGGCTTGTCGATGCCACTGTACTAATTGTTGGTATGGGAGGCCTTGGTTGTCCCGTGGCGATGTATTTGGCGGCTGCAGGAATTGGTCATTTGATAATTAGCGATCATGACACCGTTGAATTGACAAATTTACAAAGACAAATTGCTCATAGTCAGGAAAATCTTGGTGATTCGAAAGTGGGATCCGTGGAAGAGACATTAAAAGGCCTGAATCCAGAGGTGCAAATCACATCGATCAACAAGCGCCTCTTAAACGAAGAATTAGATCGAGCAGTTAATCAGGCGGACGCGGTGGTAGATGCCAGTGACAATTTTACTACTAGGTTTGATATAAATCGCAGCTGTATCAAAAGTGCAAAACCCCTGATATCTGGTGCCGCTATTCGCATGGAAGGGCAGGTCGCTGTTTTTGATAGTCGCAATGCTGATAGTCCTTGCTATCAATGTCTTTACCAAGAAGAAAAAGACGATGATTTGAGTTGTGCTAACAATGGGGTCATGGCTCCCCTTGTCGGAATAATAGGATCTATGCAAGCAATGGAAACCATTAAAGTACTCAGCGGTATAGGCACAACTCTCATGGGAAGACTACTGCTATTGGATGCCACTAACATGGAATGGCGAGAAATGTACTTGCCGCGGGACCCGAAATGTGGGGCATGTGGCGCGAATTAAGGCTATTATTGCGATTAGCTTTCCAAACCATACCTTTCAAAACATCCATCTTCTCGCTATTATGCGGGCCCTTATCAAGTCTAGGCAGTTAGTAGTGCTAGAACTATGAAAGACGCGGCAACAGTCAAGCAAGACGAAGTTCGATTATCATTCGATGATTTCGAGTTGCAGGAAGCTTTGAGAAAGGCGATTTCTAAACTCGGGTTTGAATATTGCACGGCAATTCAATCACAAAGTTTGGTGCATACACTTGCAGGCCATGATGTAACAGGCAGAGCCCAAACTGGAACTGGCAAAACAGCAGCTTTTCTGATCACTATTATTAATGATCTTCTGACTAATCCTATAGAAGATGAAAGATTTCTTGCTGAACCTCGTGCTTTGGTTGTTGCACCGACTCGTGAGCTCGCAATCCAAATAGCCAACGATGCAAGACTGCTTACTGAATTTTGCGGACTCCACACAGTGACTTTGGTGGGTGGTGAAGATTATACTAAGCAGAACGTGGCACTAGATAAGCAGCCAGTTGATATCGTTGTGGCGACGCCAGGCAGGCTTCTGGATTTTGTCAGCAATGCTAATCTTGATCTTGGCTTCATCGAATTGTTAGTCCTGGATGAAGCAGACAGAATGTTAGATATGGGTTTTATTCCCCAAGTAAGACAAGTCGTTTCCAGAACGCCAAAAAAAGATTGTCGTCAAACCCTGTTATTCAGTGCCACTTTTACACCAGAAATCATCGAACTGGCCGATCGTTGGGCGATGAATCCGCTCATGATTGAAGTCGAGCCAGAGAAGGTGGCAGCCGATGCGGTAGATCAAATCGTTTACTTGGTAACTACAGCAAATAAGTACAACTTACTGTTTAATATTATTTCTGAGCCAAGTGCAATCAAAGTGATGGTGTTTAGCAATCGTCGTGATCAAGTTCGTAAACTTGCGGATAATTTATATCGCAATGGGATAAACTGTGGAGTATTGTCTGGAGAGATTCCACAGAACAAACGCATACGAACCCTTGATGCATTCAAAGCTGGAAAATTACAAGTATTGGTCGCAACCGATGTGGCTGGAAGAGGCTTGCATATCGATGATGTGACTCACGTGATAAATTACACTTTACCCGAAGAAGCAGAAGACTATGTGCATCGAATTGGCCGCACAGGTCGGGCTGGAGCTATCGGTACTTCAGTCAGTTTTGCCTGCGAAGAAGATTCTTTTCTACTGCCAGCAATTGAAGAGAAGTTAGGGAATAAGCTAGATTGTTCGCATCCAGTTGAATACCTGCTGGAAAAAGCGCCAGGTTTTACTAGGGATTCACGCTTTAAGCCGAAAGGTTCCCCACCACCTCGAGGACGAAAACCCTCCCGCTCAAGAAGTTAATTTGAGTTCTTAATAGCACCCGCAGCTTCTAGTGCTGCAGCATAATCTGCTGATTTTCGATGCTGCGATACTAAGTCTAGGAAATTACTGCCGTCAGAGAGAGCAACATTGATATCTCTTCCGCCTCCTTTATAAATCACGATAAAACGTTCGAATAACTCTGCTGTCATGCCGCGATAGGCTCGAAGTAAAACATTGTAGTCTGTTGGCATTCCTGTGGGGGGTTCTGCGTCTAGAAAAGTTTTCAATCGCTCGTCAGACCATTCTTCATCTCTTGTCGCGATCTGTGTGCGGTCTGCACCGCGTCTCTTTCCTTCCTTCATGGTATTATTTTTTCCCTAAGTAGTTGGTTCACTTGGCCAGGGTTGGCCTTACCCTGTGATAGTTTCATCGCTTGCCCGACAAGGAATGCAATAACCTGATCTTTGCCTTCCTTTAGTTGTTGAACTTGGTCTGGGTTGTTAGCTATAACTTCATCTACTAATTTTTCAATCGCTCCAGAATCGGTTACTTGTTTTAAGCCTTTTTTCGCAATGATGATATCGACACTGTCATCATCATCGATCATGGTTTCAAAAACCATTTTCGCGATTCTTCCAGAAATCGTGTCATCTAAAATTCGACTAAGTAAGTTACCGAGACGTTCAGCTTGAATTGATGAATCAGATATATCCAGGTCATTTTTATTCAATAAAGCTGAAAGATCGCCAGTAACCCAATTAGCAGCGAGTTTTGGGTCGCCGCAGCCTTTGGCTACTTCTTCGAAGTATTCTGCCATTTCTCTTGTTGCAGTAAGCACACCAGCATCATAGTTGTTCAAATTGTATTCCTTGCTGAAGCGTTCCTTTTTTGCATCAGGCAACTCCGGTAGTTCAGCTCGAATCCCGGCGATGTACTCATCATCAATCACTATCGGTAAAAGATCAGGTTCAGGGAAATAGCGATAGTCGTTCGCTACTTCTTTGCTTCGCATCGGTGTCGTGATGTCTTTATTGGAATCGTAACGCCGCGTCTCTTGAACAATCTTGCCCCCATCTTCAATGACTTCCTGTTGCCGTCGAATTTCAGAATAGATAGCTTTTTCTACAAATCGAAAAGAGTTTATATTCTTTATCTCTGTTCGCGTGCCTAACTCTGTCGTGTTTTTCGGTCGTATTGAGACATTGACGTCACAACGCATGGAGCCCTGCGCCATAATGGCGTCAGAAATGTCTAGATAACGAACTATAGAATGCAGTTTCTTTAGGTAGGCTACAGCTTCTTGGGCGTTCGTGATTTCTGGCTCGGATACGATCTCTAGGAGAGGTTCACCGGCTCGATTCAGATCGATCCCAGAAAATTCGTTAAATTCTTCGTGTAGGGACTTGCCCGCATTTTCTTCAATGTGCGCGCGAGTAACCCCGATCACTTTTTCTGTGCCATCTTCTAAAGTAACACTTAGAGAACCTTTTCCAACAGTAGGAAAGTCCAGTTGAGTGATTTGATAGCCTTTAGGTAAGTCGGGATAGAAATAGTTCTTTCGATCAAAAACAGATCGTTTTCCAATCTCAGCACCAATGGCTAGGCCAAACCGCACAGCCATTCTTAATGCTTCTGCATTGAAGACGGGCAACGTTCCAGGTAGGGCTAAATCAAAAATACTTGCCTGAGTATTTGGCTGAGCACCGAAAGCTGATGCAGTGCTTGAGAATAATTTTGATTTGGTTGAAAGTGATACATGAACTTCCAAGCCAATGACTGATTCCCACTCCATGGTTAGTCCTCTGGCTCGAAATTAGGTTTTCTTTTATGCCAGTCAGTTTGCTGTTGAAACTGGTGTGCTACATTCAGTAACTTGCCTTCGCCAAAATCCTTGCCGATTATGTGCATTCCAATTGGTAAACCATTAGCGAAACCAGCAGGAATTGATATTCCGGGCAGTCCAGCTAAATTCACGGCAATGGTATAGATGTCTTCTAGGTACATTGTCACCGGATCAGTCTTAGAGCCTAACTCAAAAGCAGTATGAGGCGATGTCGGCCCAACGATTACATCCACTTGCTCAAATGCCTTAATAAAATCATTTTTGATCAAGCGTCTAATTTTTTGTGCCTTTCTATAATAGGCATCATAGTAACCTGCTGAGAGCGCATAGGTACCTACTAAGATGCGACGCTTAACCTCATCGCCAAAGCCTTCGCTGCGAGTACGCTTATACATGTCTTCTAAATCAATTGGATTTTCGCATCGATGTCCGTATCTGACACCGTCATAGCGAGAGAGATTCGCTGAAGCTTCAGCTGGCGCCACCACATAATAAGCAGAGACAGATAAATGATTATTGGGCAAGTCTACTTCGGTAATGCTTGCACCTAATTGCTCATACTCTTTAAGTGCTTCTCTTACAGCTTGTTCTACCTCGGCACTTAAGCCTTCAGCGAAGTGTTGTTTGGGAATACCGATACGTAAGCCGTCTAATGAGTCATTGAGTGTGGCAGTATAATCTTCAGCTGGTCTATCTATGCTGGTGGAGTCTTTACTGTCTATGCCTGCCATCACGTTTGTCATCAAAGCGGCATCTTCCGCACTCTTACTAAGGGTGCCCGCTTGATCCAAACTGGAAGCAAAGGCGATCATGCCCCAGCGGGAGACACGGCCATAACTAGGTTTCAAACCGGTAATTCCACAAAATGCGGCGGGTTGCCTTATCGAGCCACCGGTATCAGTGCCCGTTGCCATCACACAAAGATCAGCTGCTACCGCTACGGCAGATCCGCCAGAGGATCCACCTGGCACCCTTTTTAAATCCCAGGGATTTTTTACCGGTCCGAAGAAACTGGTTTCATTGGAGGAGCCCATCGCAAATTCATCCATATTGGTTTTACCCAACATGACTGCTCCGGCTGTTTTGAATTTCTCAACAACGGTGGCGTCGTAGGGTGCGACAAACTTTTCTAACATATGTGACCCGCAGCTAGTGATAACCCCTTTCGTGCAAAAGATATCTTTGTGGGCTAATGGGATGCCAAGTAGTGGAGATTTATCACCTGAGGCACGCTTCTCATCCGCTACTTTTGCTTGTTCCAGAGCTGATTCTTCGCAAACAGTGATAAAGGCATTGAGTTCCTGGTTGTGCCTGCTTATACGGTCCAAATATGACTGTGTAAGTTCCGTGCTGGAGAGCTCGCCAGATGAGAGTGCTTGCGATAATTCAGCAGCAGTTTTTTCGATCATTGGAAGATTGCTTCTTTGAGGGTTAATTGGCGACAGCGGATAAATTCGATGATCTGATCTATTCAATAACCTTGGGTACTAGGTACAAACCATCTTGTGCTGCAGGAGCTAAAGTTTGTAGTTCATCTCGACGGTCTTTTTCCGTGACTGTATCCACGCGCAAACGCTGAGTAACATCAAGTGGGTGAGCCATAGGTTCGACCGTCTCTGTGTCAACCGATTGCATCTGATCGATTAAGGCCAGTATGTCGGTAATACGACTCGCGACTTCATCTGCATCAGCTTCGCTTATATGCAGCCGCGCAAGTTGCGCGATTTTCTCTACTTCAGACTTGTCTAAAGCCATTCAATTACTCCGGATTAATCAAGTATTTGTTCGTCAAACTTCAATGGCTAGCCTCTCACCAGCAGCTTACTAGAGAGAATAGTGGCGGAAATGTGTCAGAGCTCTAATTTACGTGTAATTAAAGGGTTTGCCACTTGCTCTAACAGTTAGCCGTTGTTAGAGTGCGTCCTATTCTCGATTACGCAAGATTATACTTGAATTTCACCTACTTAGGTCAAATGCTCCAGGAGATCCCCTTAGAAAAAATTAATCCTTAAGTACCGAGTATAAAACTTCTGCATAAGCTAAATCATTAGGCTAAATTGCCGTCTTACTAACAAAGGGACAAAGGACTGGGATCTTTAAATTGAGGTACGCAAAAATTCATGTTTAAAAAAATCCGGGGAATGTTCTCCAATGACCTATCTATCGATTTAGGAACTGCAAATACGCTCATCTACGTTCGTGAAGAAGGTATTGTCCTTAATGAGCCATCCGTAGTTGCGATTCGCACTCACAATGGTCAAAAAACAGTGACAGCAGTGGGTTCTGATGCCAAGCGCATGCTTGGTCGAACGCCAGGAAATATCACTGCTATACGTCCGTTAAAAGACGGCGTTATCGCCGATTTTCAGGTGACCGAGAAAATGCTTCAGCACTTCATTAACACAGTGCATGAGAACAGTTTCTTTCCTCCAAGCCCGCGAGTTCTGGTTTGTGTGCCCTGCAAGTCCACCCAGGTAGAACGTCGTGCTATTCGCGAATCTGTTGCCAGTGCGGGGGCTCGTGACGTTCGTTTAATCGAAGAACCTATGGCTGCAGCCATTGGGGCAGGCTTGCCCGTTGAACAGGCTAGTGGTTCCATGGTGGTAGATATCGGTGGCGGGACCACAGAAATTGCTATTATTTCTCTAAACGGTGTTGTGTATTCTGAATCAGTTCGGGTTGGTGGTGATCGTTTTGACGAATCAATTACCACTCATGTACGACGTAATTATGGCAGCCTAATTGGGGATGCTACTGCCGAACGCATAAAGAAAGAAATAGGTTGTGCTTATAGAAGCGCTTCTAGTGAAATACGAGAAATTGATGTTCGTGGCCGCAACCTAGCAGAAGGAGTTCCCCGCAGTTTCACTTTAAATAGTGATGAGATTCTGGAAGCTTTACAGGAACCACTTGCCGCGATAGTACAGGCGGTAAAGAGCGCCTTGGAACAGTCACCACCTGAATTGGCGTCGGATATTGCTGAGTCTGGCTTGGTGCTAACGGGTGGTGGGGCCTTGTTGAAAGATCTGGATAAATTGCTTTCTGAAGAGACTGGCTTACCCGTGATTGTCGCGGAAGATCCTCTGTCTTGTGTGGCCCGCGGTGGTGGTAGAGCCATGGAATTAATGGACGCCCAAGGGGTAGATCTGCTCTCTATTGAATAGGGGCTAAACCGTCCTGAATCTAAGAATTTCCTGGGGAAAACAGGATCTGAGAAGGGAACTCGCGAATTTACGAGCTTTGGGTCGGAAGACTATAATTACCGATTCCTGAGGGAGGTAATCCGACATAGATAAGATCCTATTCATTAAAGGCGTAGCACTTGAGTACCGTGCCTTAGCCTTTCTTCTCCTCTCCGTGTGCATCATGTTCGCGGATAGCCGCTTTGGTTATCTAGAACGCGTCCGCTTTGGATTGGGCTACGCCACTACGCCTATTTATTGGGTTGCCGATATCCCAACACGCGTCTCCTTCTGGATTGATGATGTATTTGTGTCTCGCACCGACTTATTAGAGGAAAATGAAGAACTTCGAGGACGATTGCTGGTGGCACAGCGTGAGTTGCAGTTATTGGAAAGCTTAACTAGCGAAAATAATCGCTTACTCGCGTTAGATGAAGCTACTGGTAATATCAATGGCGATGTCATGCCCGCTGAAATAATTAATGTCTCGCCGGATCCTTATTCTAAACGTGTACTTATTAATAAAGGAGCGAGAGATGGCCTTTTTATTGGGCAACCTTTATTAGATGCCAATGGCTTGATGGGACAAATCGATGAAGTGCTCCCTTATACCAGTTGGGCTTTATTAATCACCGATCCCCATCATGTCACTCCGGTTGAAGTGAATCGAAATGGCGAGCGTGCTCTAGCTAGAGGGAGTAGATCAGTCTCGAATGAATTGGAATTGGAATTCGTCACTCAAACTCAGGATATGCAAGCGCAGGATTTACTCGTGAGTTCAGGCATGGGCCAGGTCTTTCCCAAAAACTACCCAGTCGCTGAAATTATTAGTGTCTACGCAGATCCAGGATTAGATTTCGCCACAGTGCGCGCCAGGCCGATAGCGCAGATGGCAAGTACTCGACATGTCATGCTTGTTTTCCAGAATGAAGAACAACAGTCCCTCGAAGCTAATCAGGAAACAGAACGGGAAATAAGTGAAGAGATAGTGAGTGATGCGGAAATAGAAGGTCAGGTTTCTCAAATTCAATCAGAAGAGAATGATTAAAGGTTGTGGCGATTCAACAAAAACCACATTCTACTTGGGTAATAATTCTCAGCTTCTTTCTAGCTTATCTGTTGGCGATTGTGCCTTTCCCCGATTGGGCCATGGATTATCGGCCTGAATGGGTGCCGATGGTTTTAATCTACTGGGTGATGGCACTTCCTTACCGCATCGGCATTGGTTCTGCATGGTTTGTTGGATTAATACTGGATATTCTGGAGGGCTCAATTCTGGGTTTGAATGCAATGGCCTTGGTAATTATTGCTTATGTAACACTCAGTCTGCATTTAAGAATGCGGATGTTTTCTTCTTTGCAACAGGCGGGTTTAGTCTTGGTGCTGGTGGGTCTTAATTTAATGCTAAGTCATTGGCTGCAGATTATTACTGCACAAACTATTACTTCCAATATGATGTTTCTAATGGCTGCTATTACCAGTGCTGTCATTTGGCCTTCTTTATTCCAGTTGCTTCGCCAGACTCGACGTAGTTTCGACGTTCACTAAAGATTCCCTCGTGACTAGCTCTTCTTTGATTCTAGCTTCCGACTCTCCTCGTAGACATCAATTACTGAAGCAGATTGGTGTAAATTTTACCGTGTCTGGACAAGATATTGATGAACATATACTTGACCAAGAATCTCCTGAGGAGTTTGTATCTAGAATGGCTGACGAAAAAGCTAAGGCAGCGTTGCAGAGTAATATAAAACAAAATACCATAATTTTAGCGGCCGACACTGTCGTTGTTTGTGGCGATTTAGTATTAGGCAAGCCCAAGGACAAAAGTGATGCGCTGAGGATGTTGCGCCAGCTTTCTAACAGAACTCATCGGGTATTGTCGGCGGTTACTGTGGCAACAACGATCAATCAAGAATCGGTCATGTCTGATACTTTGGTGCATTTTCGAGAAATAAGTGAAATAGAAGCAGAGCAGTATTGGGAGACGGGCGAACCTGAAGGGAAAGCCGGTGCATATGGCATACAAGGTTTTGGTGCTGTATTTGTGCAGCTAATAAATGGCAGTTACAGTGGTGTGATGGGCTTGCCGCTTTATGAAACTGCAAAACTACTAGGCGAATTTGGCATCCTCGCTTGGTCGCCACGTCAAGGCTTGTCCTATGAGTGAAGAAATTCTTATTAATGTAACACTAATGGAAACTCGAGTAGCGTTGATTGAAAATGGGCTATTGCAGGAAGTTTTTATTGAGCGACACAATAAAAGAGGCCATGTTGGTGATGTATTCAAGGGGAAAGTAGTCCGGGTCATGCCTGGTATGGAAGCAGCTTTTGTTGATATTGGCTTGGACAAAGCAGCTTTTCTCCATTCGTCAGATATTAGCAAAATTGATGCAGAGGGATTTGAGTTAAGAAATAGCGAACACAAGAATGTTGATGAACTGCTGCGGGAAGGCCAACTATTAGTTGTTCAAGTTGCCAAGGACGCAATCAGTACTAAGGGTGCTCGACTTACAACACACATTACTCTGCCTTCAAGAAATTTAGTTTATTTGCCTCGCAGCAAGCATTTAGGAATTTCTCAGCGATTGGCGGATGAAGAGCAAAGGAAGCACCTGCTTGCTCAATTAAATAAAGGCCTTGCAGAAGAGGGAGTTGAAGGACAAGGGGGGTTTATTATTCGTACTGCGGCGTTAGCTGCAAGCAAAAAAGAATTTAAAGAAGACATACGTTTTCTCAAAAGACTTTGGAATAAAATCGATGAGCGTATTAGCAAAAGCGATGAAGTTAAAAAAGTTTATGGTGACGCATCTCTTTATATTCGCACAGTTAGGGATCTGATTACGCCTCAGGTAGAAAAAATACGGGTTGATAATCAAAACTCTTATGATGAAATTAATCAGTTCTTAGAAGATTTTATTCCTGAGCTTGAAGTTAGTGTGGAGATTTATGAAGATGACCGACCTATCTTTGATCTTTATGCGATAGAAGATGAAATTAATAAAGCCCTCTGCCGCCAGGTAAAATTAAAGTCTGGGGGTGATCTGATTATCGATCAAACTGAAGCCATGACTACAATCGATGTAAATACTGGTAGCTATTTAGGGAACCGTAATCATGCTGAAACTATATTAAAGACAAATCTTGAGGCAGCCGCTGCTATCGCGCGACAACTGCGAATAAGAAATTTGGGAGGCATGATCATTGTAGATTTCATTGATATGCTGGATCTCGAGCATCAACGGCAGGTGCAGCGCACTTTCACTAAGGCCTTGGAAAAAGACCAAGCTAGGGCGAAAATTACTGGCATTTCCGAATTAGGTTTGATCGAGATGACTCGCAAAAGGACTCGAGAGAGCCTAGGGCAAATTTTAAATAGTCCTTGCCCTGTTTGCATTGGTCGCGGAACTCTGAAATCGGCTGAAACTGTCTGCAATGAAATATTTCGTGAAATCCTACACATTATTCGAGTTCACGCAAATGAGGTATTGCTGGTAACTGCCTCGCAGATAGTGGTGGATCGCCTGTTAGATGAGGAATTCGATATCCTATCTGAATTAGAACGATTGATAGGAAAGACGGTCAAATTTGAAGTGGAACCTATGTATACTCAGGAAGAGTTTGACGTTGTTCTCCGTTAGCGGGTATGTCGATTTTCAGGTTTAGGTTCAAGTTCAGTAAACCTGAGCCATACAGAATGTCCGAGAGACACTTTCCGCTGCGAAGCTCTCGAGTAATTACATTAAACCCAGTTAACAGATGCAAATAAATGGTGGCGATAAAAACATAGTATGTTTTTAACTATCCTAAAACGTATATGTCAGCAGACCCTGCTGTTGCTCGTCGTGTCCGTTGTATTGCTGGCGGCATATGTCAGCGCTGGGCGCCTGTTTATGCCAGCAGTCTCTCGATATGCTTCTTATTTTGAAACTAGAATCGTCGAGTTTACTGGTGTGCCCGTCAGCATAGATTCTCTCAGTGGTTCTTTTGATGGATTTAACCCACAACTCAGTATCAATGGATTGCGCTTACTTGTCGGAGCCACTGTAGAAGATAGAGTTGCTAGTGCCTTAGAGTTCAACAGTGCAACTATTATTGTTGACATACCTCGAAGCATATGGGAACGACGATGGATTCTCGAAGATTTTGTCGTCGAAACCCTTGAATTAAATGTAGAGCAAAATGAAACAGGAACTTGGCAACTCGCTGGTTTTCAGAGTAGTAATAATGCTGAAGTTAATGTTGAGGATTTGTTTCAATCCTTTCAAAGTGTCTCTTTCTTGAATTTGCAAAACGTTAGTATAAATTTCCTCTCCAATATTGGTACTTCATTCAATATAACTAATGGCTCCGCAGCGATTCAGAATCAAGAAAACTCCCACTTTCTTCATATTAATGGAAATCTTGAGCAGGCCATGGAGCAAATTTCGGTTTCGTTTGAAGTAAGTGGAAACGAGTTATCTGATATCGATGGAGTAGTCCATATAGAAATGCCCCAGGCAGATTACACATCGTTGTTTGCGGGTCAGTCGCTTTCTGCCTTTAATGTGGAAGAACTGATAGGTGAAGGAGATTTATGGCTGACAATTGCTGATGGGCAATTATCCCGTGCTGTCACAGAAATGGATCTTGAAACGGTTAGTTTACTTGGTCAGGAAACGTCTCCCATTACTTTACAGAATGTGAGTGGCGAGGCCCAAATAATCCGCGAATCTAGCGAGGGCTCTTGGGAGCTGGCAATGTCAGACTTTGCAGTTAATTGGGAAGACGATTATTGGCAACCGTTTAATGTTTATGCTAGCTATGCGCCAGATGAAAGTCTTACTGTAAGAGCTGACAATATCAACCTAGCGCTAATTTCGAAGTTAGCTATCTCTAGTGAGTTGCTAAGCGAAACAGATAGTCAGCAATTAGCACAATATTCATTTGGCGGGGCGCTTCAAAATTTCAGTTTGTATTTGCCCTTGGAGAACGCCAGCGATCAGGAAATGCGACTACGCTCAAACATTGCTAGTGTCAAAGTAAGATCGGTAAATGGCTCTCCTAATATGTGGGGCATGAATGGCTATTTAGAGCTGTCTTTTGATAATGAAGCAAATTTGGTCACTGGTTTTGGAGAGATGAATTCGGAAGAATTTTCAATTAATTTGCCGAGTATTTTTACGGAAGTTTGGGATTACAGTTATGTAAATGGGCGATTGGATATCCGCGTCGACTTAAATGAAGGTCAAGAAGTTAAGCTTGTAAGTAGCATGGTTGTCGCCGAATCTGACTCAGTCGATGGGCACATACAATTTTCATCTACAGTGCGCAGATTGGCCGATGGTAAAAGAGAAGCATTTCTTGAATTACTCGTTGGTGCTGCACGAATTGATGCTGAACAAAAAGCTAGTTATCTCCCGAATGGACCAAATGTCTCAGACAATCTTAGGGAAACCATGCGGTGGGTAGACAATGCTGTCCTTAGTGGAGAAGTTTATGATAGCGGTGTTATTTTTCGTGGTTCTACCATTAGTGGATCCCCAGCGGAATCAAAAACATTTCAATCCTTTTATTTGCTCAGCGATGGCGAAATAAATTTTTCCGATGAATGGCCAAATATCAACTCAATGGAAGGTTTTGTCCATACTGATGATAATAATATCGATATTGAAGTGCGGAATGGTGAAAGTCTGGACTTAGAGTTGGGTGCAGTACTTGGGGAAATTAGAAGAAATGAAGCAGATGAGAACTGGCTAAGTATAAATGGACAGGCAGTTGGGGCTACAGCCAGCGGTTTAAAGTATTTGCAGCAGGCACCCCTGGGTGAACGCCTAAAGAATTCATTCGCAAATTGGCAAGCGCAAGGTGACTTGGCGGCTGATATCACGGTGCGAGTTCCGTTGAATATTCCAGGCGGTAGGCCTGAAGTCCGCTTAAATTTGGCAGTTGCTGACAACGACCTCGTTATTCCTGATTACGGGATAGGAGTGAGCCAGCTCACTGGGCCCATAATTTATGGCAGTCTTTCCGGTTTAGAGTCAAGTACCTTGTCGGGGCAATTATTTGGTAAAGAAGTTGCTTTGAGTCTTTCATCGCTATCCATCAATGGAGAGGTTGAAACAATTTTCGTAGATGCTGAAGGTGATGCTGTTAGAGATGAGTTAATTGCCTGGCCACGTCAAAGTCAGTTCGTACGAGACGTGCTTGCAGAAATGGAAGGTGACTTAAATTATCGAGCTAAGCTCATTTTGCCTCAAGGTATTGCAGCTTCACAGAGCAATACACTTTTTATTGACTCTAATCTAAGTGGGGCTGCCTTAAACCTACCGCAGCCATTTGGCAAGACTGCAGGTGAAGCTCGTCCTCTCCATGTTGAATTACAATTGGATGAGCAGCAAGCTGTGACAGGCACATATGGAACCAATGTTCAATTTGACTTGAACATTGGCGGAGACTCAATAAATACCGGTCTGGTTTACATAGGCTCTTACGACGCACCGCTTGCTCCGATTACAGATAAAGAAGCAGAGGGAATAATAATAATCGGCGAACTCGATGTATTGGTATTGGAGGAGTGGACAGCGTTTCTTAGTCGTTTAAATAGCACTTCTAATCCCTCTGAAGGTCTCAGTAGCGCAATTGCATTTGTTGATGTCCAACTAGATGTTTTAGAGCTCTATGAGCAGGAGTTGCCAGGAGTTGCCATGCGCATCGAAGGTGATGAGCAATCTAGTTCTTGGGAAATATCACTAGATAGTGATTCGATAAAAGGGCAGGTGAACTTTCCCTACGATCAGGCCGATTATTTAAATTTAGATCTAGCATATCTGCGTTTTCAGGGGGATGAAGAGGAAAGCCTAGATAACTTGCTGCAAGTAGAAGAAACTCCAGAGGTAGATGAAGAGGAGCGCATCGATGTGCTAGCCGGAATAGATCCGAGGAATTTGCCTCGAATGCATTTCGCGACAGAAGAGCTTACCGTTGGCTCTAGGCCTTACGGTGCATTTAAGTTTACCTTCGAGCCAAATTCAGCCGGCGCAGAAATTAATGATCTGGTCTTTGATTTTCGAGGATTACGTTTAGGTATGGAAGGGCCATATGTGGATGGATCGGAAACTGATGAATATGCCGAACGTTTTGCTCCAAATTTCCACTGGTTTTTCGATGGCAGCGAACATCGCAGTGAACTAACTGGCATTCTGTATGCTGACGACATGGCCGAACTACTCACAGCCAATGGTTATGCGGCGAGTTTAGAGAGTGACAATGCAATTTTCTTTGCTGATATTTTCTGGCCAGGTTCACCCGCATTTTTTGCCGGTGCGAACCTTAGTGGTGAGCTAGACATGGATATCGAGGATGGGCGTTTCTTGCAAGGCTCTGGCGGACAGGGGGCCCTAAGATTAATTAGTATCTTGAATTTTGACGCGATTATGCGTCGGGCGCGCTTTAGTGATGATTTGGTAAGAACCGGTCTTGCCTATGATGAAATAACTGCTGAACTAAACCTTGATGATGGTCACGTCAGCATAGAAGATCAATTGGTAATTTCTGGGCCATCTAGCTTATATCAAATCACTGGGGAATTAGATTTGAAAGATGAAACTATACTCGGCGAGATGTTTGTCACTTTGCCAGTGAGCGACAATATTCCCTGGCTAGGATTATTAACTGCCAATCTGCCTTTAGCTTTGGGGGCTTATTTGTTTGATCAAATCTTTGGCGATCAGGTAGATAGCTTGACCAGCGCCGTCTACACGCTGGACGGCCCCTGGGAAGGTTTAGAACCTGAATTTAAACAAGCTTTCGGATCTCCAGACGCTCTCCAGGATTCTGTTATTCAATAACCTGCTTTTCTTCAATAAAGTTTAACGAATATCTTCAATGCTAGAGTAAGGGATATACCATAAGTCCTTATTGCCAAATCCTCCAGCACGTTCAGAATCGAAAAAGAAGGTTTCAAAATCTGAAGAAAAAGCAGGGCAACGATCGGCTTGATCTGAATTCACCAGCGGACCTAAATTGACGAGTTGTGTCCATTCATCATTATTAGATCTGGAAGTAACATATATGTCCTCAAGACCAAATCCTTCGTCACGAATAGAAGTGATGTAAAGAGATTTTCCGTCTTCAGATGGTAGGGAATGGTGTTCGCTGGCGGCAGTATTAACATTTGGTCCGAGATTCTCCGCAGCTTGCCAAATTCCGTTTATCTTCTCCGCCATCCAAATATCGTTACCACCGAATCCACCAGGTCGAGTAGAGGTCCAATAGGCAAATTCCCAGTCATCTCCCGCAAAATAGATGCAATGGTCCATGTCAGGTGAGTTAAAAGGGGTGCCGAGGTTGCGGGGCTCCGTCCATTTGCCGTCAATCCAGTCGCTTACATAAAAATCTTGCCCTCCCATGCCGCCGGGACGGTTGCTCATAATATATAGTTGTTGAGCGTCCGGAGAGAGTAGAGGTTCTACTTCAAGATAATCTTGTGTGCTCACTTCCCAAACGATGGTTGGTTCTGACCATCCATCTCCTTCGCGTTGTGTTACACAGATATCGGACCCGGTTTCTCCTTCACGATCGAAGCAGTTGAAATACATCGTGTTGCCATCTGGAGTAAATGTCGGTTCTGCATCGCGGGCCGAAGTGTTAACGACTTCGCCCATATTGGTTGGGCCTGGAGTTTGTGCGGATGTGAGCGTGCCAAAACATGCAAAGAGACTCATAAGTAACTGGATTTTGGATTTATATAATTCCATAAGGATCTCCACGGTATTATTGGTAATAAATCATTAAATCTCTACTTGATTTTTAGAAACGTATGATTGAATTAAGATTAAACTATAATCTAAAAGTAAATAGAAGCACTTATTATAAAATAGAGTCACGTATAACACTATAAGATTTGCAGAAAGAATGTGAATGTATTCAGGCATTTGTCGTTGACTCGAGACTAGATAATCCGTAGTCTCCACAGCAATGTAAAAGCCAATCAAGTGCTATATTTGGAGGATACAATGAATCTTCGCCATATTATTACCGCAGCAATAGTTGCAGCCGCAACAGGCTTGCTGATTCTGGTCGGCCCCGCCTTGGCTCATCATGCCAGTACTCCATTTTATGACCCTGAAACTGTCGTAGATTTAGAAGGTCCCGTTACTCGTTTCGTGTTTAGAAATCCTCATGCATTCTTGTTCATCGATGTGGAAGACGAGGGAGGGCAAGCGTCCGAATGGCAAGTTGAGCTGGGTGCCCCAGTTGGTTTGCGCCGAGTGGGCTGGACTCCAGAGTCATTGCCGGTTGGCATGGTAGTGAAGCTGACGGGCCGGAAGTCTCGCGCTGAGGGGTCACAGGGTGTTTGTTGTGTGCGAATGACACGCGAAGATGGTAGTCCTATTATTGATGGTGGCGCCGTAAGGGAACGAGAACAAAACTAGGTATTCCTGTGGGAGTAATTATGAAATTAGTAATGTTTACACGTAAAATCGTCAAAATCAGTGCCACCTTTGGAGTCACTTCTGCACTTCTTCTTGGTGCTACTCTGCCACCATTAAACGCACAAGGCGTGGATAGCCATATTCCAGATCTAGCAGGGATATGGGATGGAACTCCACGATCGCGCCCAGTTAATGGCGAGCGAGTTCCCTGGGGTGAAGAAAATTTTCCGGATTTAAATGATCGGGCGCGCGCTTATCAAGAAGTATGGGAAGAAATAATGGCACCAAAATATGATTGCCAACCAGCCTCATCTCCAGCAATTCAATATGACCCCTATCACAAGCAAATCACTCAGTGGCCGGATAGGGTATTGATTCGTTATGAAAAAGACGATCAATTAAGAACAATATGGTTGGATGATCGTGAGCCTACAGCTGTTGATTTTAGCTTGCAGGGGTTCTCTCGTGGATACTATGAGGATGGTTCTCTCTACGTTACTACGACACACTTTGTCTTCGATATCGCTGGCTTTGATGACTATAATGGCATCCCATCATCATCACAAAAAATTGTGACAGAGCGTTATTGGAAAGACGGCGATGAGTTGAGAATGACCTTAACTGTTGAAGATCAAATGTTCTTTAATGGCCCAGTAGCGTACACGACGCGCTGGCTCCCAGCAGGAGAAGGATACAAACTTGCACCTTATGACTGCGACCCAGAGGCGTCTCGTGCTTCGGTGAGATTCTTTCCTTCAAAGTATGATTAATAAAAACAGATAAGGTGAAAAGCCACTCTATCTAGTGGTTTTGTTTAGCTATTTCTGGGCGAGTTTCAGTAGTTAGATTAAGGTTGCTTAAAGCTGACTGCATCAAGAGTCCTTTTGCAGTGCCCTAGCAATTTAGAAGACGTCCCTGCCAAAGAATCGTTAGGTTAACTCGGAGCCTCTCTGATCAGTTATTTCTCATGAGGATGTTAAACTTTTAATGTGTCAACGCGGCTCAGCCGGTGCCAACATAAGGGATTAGTCGACCTAATAAAAGCACGCTTATCCAGGCAAATAATGATGTAAATGCAACGAGTTTGGCAATCGGTGGTGATTCTGAATTACGATCCATAGTGCTAAGAATTGGGTCAACTTTCCAATGGTATAGCCCAGCATTAATACCGGCGATCACTATCAAAACCATCTTTATTTGGAATCCAATATTAATTGAATAACGCATCGGGTCGCCGTAGAAAAACAAGATGCCAGTAATTAGATTGAGATTGAATCCGAGCATTACAGCAGGTAACAGCCTATGAGTGGCAGCTGGATCAATAGATCTAAAAAATCCAGCCATCCGGAGATCGATAATAAGTAGACCTCCGAGTAAGAGTGATAGCCCAATGAAGTGAGTTATCTCCATTACCGGCCATAGCCAATAGGTCGCTTGAATCCATTGAGTTAATGCGCTGTCGATTATGTGTTCTGCAAAAAATTCGAGCATTCAATAAATCTCAAAATATATAAGCGATCAAGCGACCAGCAACTATTGCTGTGACCCAGCATGCTAATGAAATAATGGCCAGCACTTTGGTGTGTAATTCAATTATTTTTTCTAATCTTGATTGAATAAAAAAGGCTAAGATCATTCCAATCGCAATGCAGCTTAATTTGCTTAGAAAGGGAACACTGGTAACAAACACAGAAGCTTGGGAAGTGAATAGAAGGAAACCAGAAATCGCATTTAGAACGAACCCCGTTATGGCGAGCTTACCTAGCGCAAAAAATGCATTTATCGGAAGAGCAGAGAATAGGCCCAAAATGCGTAGGTCGCGCATCGAGAATATACCCACGACGACGGCTAAACCGACAATGTGAAGACTCAACAAAAAAGGATAAGCCCACAGTGAAGTGCTTACCCATAATGCTAAAGAAGTATTTTCCAGCCAGACAAACATGTTTCTGATGGATTCCTGCTGTTTCCAAGAATTTGACTTGGTTGAACTTGCGAATGTCTGCGCTTTGTATCACAGTTTTAAGGCTAGGAAAATGAATGCTCAATCAAATCCAAGACAAGTCAAAACCAGATTAGACATCTCATTTCCCCGGGATTATGCTGCACTTCAGTTTACGGAGAGGTAAAAATGAAAAGATCTGCGTTTTATGGTTTTGTTGCTTTGTTCTTCTCGGGGTTAGGCTTAACCACGCTTTCTGCTCAATCGAATCACGACATTTCTGCCGCTCAAGTTGATCAATGGATGCAGGATTTGTCGAATTGGGGGCGTTGGGGAGCTAATGATGAACTAGGAACGTTGAATTTGATCACCAATGAAAAAAGAATTGAGGCAACTCAATTGGTTCGTTCCGGCGTTTCTGTGTCTCTGGCGCATAATTACACAGTTGATCGCTCTCTCGATGATCCATTGCCTTTCGATCAAGTAGTGACTTCGCTGAATCAAGGCGTTGAAGCTGTTATGGAGCGCGTGTCCTTTTCTTATCATGGCGGTATCCATAGCCATCTCGACTCTCTTTGTCATGTGCTTAAGAACAATCAAATGTATAACGGTTACACCGCAGACGAAGTGACTGCAGCTGGTTGTCAGAAGCTGGATATTACTGGGGTTAAAGAGGGTATATTGACCCGTGGTGTATTGCTTGATATCGCCAAGCTAAAAGGCGTGGATTATTTGCCACCAGGAACTCCGGTTTATATCGAAGATTTGGAAGCGGCAGAGCAACAAGCTGGAATTAGGGTTGGGCCAGGCGACGTGCTATTTGTACGTACTGGGCGCTGGGCTACTCCGGAGGGAAGCGGTCTAGGCTCGTCTGGTATACATGCCTCTGTGGCGCCCTGGCTTCATGAGAGAGGCATTGCCGTGTTGGGTGGCGACTATGCCAATGAAGTTATTCCTTCACAAGTCGAAGGCAACTTTCTGCCGGTCCACGAACTGACTATAGTCGCTATGGGGATTAGGTTGTTTGACAATCTCGATCTGGAGGCAGTCGCTGTAGAGGCAGAAAGACAGAATCGATGGGAATTTATGTTAACGGCGGCGCCAATCCCAGTAGAAGGTGGGGTTGGCTCGCCGATGAACCCTATCGCAACTTTTTAGAAAAATCCTAAAGGATGGGCGTGAAATTTTCTAAGAGTTTAATCAGTAACTTTCTTGCCGCGGCCTTGGTTTTAATTGGTTGGACCATCTCTGGTCCATATCAGATCTATATTTTCAATACTGGTCTTTTCGCATTATCTGGCGGGATTACCAATTGGCTGGCAGTGCATATGCTGTTTGAGCGAATTCCGGGTCTCTATGGATCGGGAGTTATTCCTCTGCGCTTCGAAGAGTTCAAAGCTGGCATCCGTACATTGATTATGGATCAATTCTTCAATAATGCGGACCTTGAGTCATTTTTCCATGGCGCTGGAGAAATATCAGAAAAACTCAGTGAGTCATTTAAAGAATCAATCAATAATTTAGAACTAGATGCTGCTTTCGAGTCACTTATCGAAGTTATTATGGCTTCGTCATTTAGTGGCATGCTCAATATGGTAGGTGGTCGGGATGCGTTAAACCCATTGAAATCTCCATTTATTGAAAAACTACGCGATTATTTTCAAAATCAATTCGCTACTCCTGATTTTCAAGATCGAATTCAGCATGCACTCAAAAATGCACTTGATGATGAGGCGATTCGCGACAAAGTTGCTGAGCTTATCGATCAGCGTCTTGATCAAATGACCCCTGAAATGGTGAAAGACATCATGCAGGAAATGATTCGTAAGCATCTCGGATGGTTGGTTGTTTGGGGAGCAGTCTTTGGAGGTGTTATTGGGTTATTCGTAACAATCGTATCAAACATATAAGCACTGATTGTTGTGTTTGGTAAACCTATTGGTCTCATGGTTACCCTTTTGTGACGGTGCTAGCAAATAATTCGAGTAAAGAGGCCTAATTGTCAGGGTGATTTTACTAGTAAGCCTCTGAGCTTTGAGCCTATCTGATAGTTTGATACTTGAATTTTTGTTCAAATCTTTGGTACTAGAAAGACGTACAAATTTTCTGGGACGGCTTACTTAACTGAAACAAATCAAAATAATTAGGATTGCTGAAAAATATTCTCAGTATTTCTGATTGAATTGATGTAAATCCGAAATGACTGTAATACAATACCGCGCTCTCAAAATCACGAGAGATGAGACAGAACATGCTGTTTCTGTTTTGAATTCTAAAAACACATTTTTCCACTGAAATTTATTAGGTAACCTTGAGTAATTGTTATGGCAAGACCAGTCGAATTCGATGAAAACAAAGTATTAACGAATGCAATGGAGCAGTTTTGGCGAGAAGGATATGAGGCGAGTTCGGTTCAAAAACTTTTAGACTGCACGGGAATAAACAGAGGAACACTCTATAATTCATTTGGCGACAAAGACACTTTTTTCAAATCTTGTGTTGATCAGTATAGTAAGATTATTGATAAGCAAATTGAAAACTCTCTTAAAAATCTAAAATTAAATCCTTGGGATGCAATAAACGCCTATTTCGAAGAGGCGGTTCTAAATATTTCTAATAGGCATCGATCGATGGGTTGTTTATTAGTTAACTCTTTATGTGAAAGCATTAACTATGACAAAGATATGAAGAAAGTTGTACGAAGTTCATTGTCTTCAATTAGAAAAGCGATTATCGCTCGATTAAAGGAAGCTCAGTCGAAAGGAAAACTCAGGAAAGGAGTAGCAGTAGAATTTGCTGCTGACGTACTCATGAACACATTGCATGGCGTGCGGGTAAACTCTCGAGACGGGAAAAATTCTAGGCAATTAAAAGAGCTTATTGCGTACAGTATCGATACGTTAAAAAAATAATGCTTGCTCACTACAAATATGAGCAAAATTCAGCAAAAAAACAAGGGAATTTATTAGCTTGCCTTGTTTTTTCTAGGCTGTACAAGGCCTTAGGTGGCCTGTTGCTTCTGTCATTGTGGCTGATATACTTTCCCGCATACATAGAGTAAGGCTGTTGAGTACGAGTTACGCAGTGAAACTATTCGAAGAAATAGCATAGGTAGGAAAAAATGAAAAAGATTGCAGGTCGCAAATCTGTAGACGATGCCAAGATCGATTTAACACCTATGTTAGATGTGGTGTTTATTCTGTTAATTTTCTTTGTTGTAACCGCTACATTTCTGTCAGAAACTGCAATTAGTGCGGCTAGCAGTGACAATAATAATAACGAGACTCCTCCAGAAGACGACGATAAGAAAAATATTCTCTTTGAAATCGGTGCAAATAACGAGATTGTCTTAAATGGAAATCCGCGACCCATCATAGCGACCCAGATTCGTTCCAATATTGATCAATTAAAAGCAGAAAACCCTGCAGCGTCGGTAATTATTCAACCTAATTTTGAATCTGATGTTTCTACACTGGTGATGATTATGGATGCAGCGCGTCAAGCAGGTATGGCAAATATTTCGATTGTTGAACCAAACTAAGTACCAACAATCTGGCAATAAAAGAAACGCATCTTCGAAAGAAGGTGCGTTTTTTATTTGTATCTCACTTAATCAGAAAAAGAACATTTACCTTTAATGAGAAACCGCTGGAAACACGACGAGGCTGAAGCAATAGGAAGTGACGACATTGCAATGCGTGTCTACACCTCAAATCTGCTGGGGGAAGAAGAAGACCTGGTGCTCCATGGTGGCGGTAATACTTCTGTAAAAGGGTCTCTGACCACCGTATTTGGGGAGTCAGAGGAAGTGCTATTCGTGAAAGGCTCTGGTTGGGATTTACGTACAATAAAGGAAGCAGGGTTTCCTCCTGTGCGACTAAATTATCTTTTAAAGCTAGGGCGGTTGGATTCTTTAAGCGACAGCGAGATGATAAGACAGTTACGACTTGCCTTGCTCGATCCTCAAGGTCCTACGCCATCAGTTGAAGCGATACTCCATGCGCTTGTTCCCCATAAATTTGTAGATCACAGCCATGCCGATGCCGTGGTAACAATTAGTAATACACCGAATGGTGCAGAACATCTCAAAAAAATTTATGGGGATGAAGTATTAATTCTGCCTTACATCATGCCGGGGTTTATCTTGGCTCAGCAAGTCGCTGAAGCTACCAAATCATTGGATTGGTCTCGATTGAAGGGAATTGTTCTGTTGCATCACGGGTTATTCACTTTTAGTGATGATGCAAAAAGCAGCTACGATACGATGATAGAGCTAGTGACTAAGGCAGAAGAATTTCTCGCGAGTAATACGGATGAGTCGAGTATTGCCCTAAGGGAATATCAATGGTCTCCTTCAGACTGCCTTCAACTATCCAAACTACGACGTGCGGCAGGCGAATTAGTTCGTGGCCCTATCTTGCTTCGACTCGATAATTCGAAAGAGGCTGTGGGATTTGCTTGTCGAAAGAATGCTGGCAATTTAGCAACAAGAGGTCCTCTGACACCCGACCATACGATTCATGCTAAGGCTTTTGCAGCTATTTTCCAGGAAGACTTAACGGAAGACCTTAAGGGTTTCCAGGCGCGCTATATTGACTATTTTAATGAATATAAAATCGATGAGCATCAGTGCTTAGACACAATGCCTCGCTACGGAGTATGGCAAAACAAGGGCTTGTTGTATTTGGCGGTGAATCAAAAACGCTTAGAGATAGTTCGTGACATTACATTGCATACCATTAGAGCAATTCAGCAGGGTGAGGCTTTGGGTGGCTGGCAGCCACTGCCTAAAGCAGACTTATTTGAGGTCGAATATTGGGAACTGGAGCAAGCAAAACTGAATTCTGGCTCTATTCGGGCAGAATTTGAGGGCAAAGTTGCTGTAGTAACTGGCGCTGCTTCAGGTATTGGTAAGGCTTGCGTAAAGGCACTGCTAGCCGAAGGTGCAGTCGTAATTGCACTGGACATTGATGAGCAATTTGCAATGGACTCTTTAAACTCATCGCTATTTGCTTATCGCTGCGATGTTACTGATACCAAAGCGATCCAATCTGCGTTGCTTCAAGGAGTTCAACGCTTTGGAGGCATCGATATATTAGTGAGCAACGCTGGAAATTTTCCAGCGAGTCAGTCTATCGAAAAAATGGAAGATGAAAACTGGAACAGGTCAATTGAGTTAAATATGAGCTCTCATATGCGAGTTATGCGTGGTTGTTTGCCCTATTTAAAAGAAGGCTTCGATCCTGCGGTCGTTATTATAGCTTCAAAGAATGTGCCGGCGCCGGGGCCAGGAGCTGCAGCTTATTCTGCAGCCAAGGCTGGTCTAACTCAGATGGCTCGAGTCGCTGCATTAGAACTTGGCGCTGACGGTGTAAGAATCAATATCCTTCACCCGAATGCAGTCTATGACACAGGAATATGGACGGAAGAAGTGCTCGCTGGGCGTGCAGAACATTACGGACTTAGTATTGAAGAATACAAAACTGCCAATGTTCTGCAGTCAGAAGTTTATTCTCAAGATGTGGCGAAAGCAGTTGTTTTGTTTGCTGGGAAATCGCTGGCAAAAACTACCGGTGCACAACTACCTATTGATGGCGGCAATGAGCGAGTCATCTAGTTGTTTTGATCATCTTCTACAGAAGATAAAGTAATGAAAGTTAATGGCGAACAGATTCAAAGCATTTGGTATGAATTAGAAACCGATGAGGTTTGTATCATCGATCAGGCCCGATTACCCTACGATTTTGAAATTCTCAGTCTGCAGTCACTCACTGATGCTTGCCGTGCAATCTCTTCGATGGAAGTACGTGGAGCGCCACTTATAGGCGTAACCGCGGCTTACGGTGTTTATTTGGCGTTGCGGGAGGATTCATCGAGCTTAGATTGGGCAATTAAATCTCTGTCGGAAACTCGACCCACTGCAGTTAACTTGCGCTGGTCGCTGCAACGTATGAAGGAGAGTTTAGAGGGAATTGAGCCTTCAGCCTTGGCGGGCAAGTCGCTAGAAACCGCACAGTTACTAGAAAAAGAAGACATTGCGGTTTGCGAAGCGATCGGAGATAACGGTTTAGGTATTCTTGAAGCGCTTTGGACTCAAAAAAGCGAATCACAGAAACGTTTTGAATATTCTGACGCATTGTAACGCGGGGGCCTTAGCAACTGTGGATTGGGGCACGGCATTATCTGTGATCTATAAGGCCAATAATGCCGGTATTCCATTGCATGTTTGGGTAGATGAAACTCGACCCCGCAATCAAGGAGCATCCTTGACCTGCTGGGAATTATCTCAAGAGGGAATAGCCAATACTTTAATCGTAGATAATGTTGGTGGGCATCTTATGCAGTCGGGACAAGTTGATCTCTGTATAGTCGGAAGCGACCGAACGACCATATTAGGTGATGTTTGCAATAAGATTGGAACTTATTTGAAGGCGTTAGCTGCTAGAGACAATGCTATTCCATTTTATGTGGCCTTGCCAATTTCTAGTATCGATTTTACGATTGAAGATGGGCTGCGAGATATCCCAATCGAAGAAAGAGACAGCAAAGAGGTAAGTGAAATCACGGGTCCAGACAGTGACGGTATTATGCGCACAATTCGGGTAGCGAGTCAGGGGACTGCTATCAGCAATCCAGGTTTCGATGTCACGCCAGCGAAACTTATAACAGCAATAATCACCGAACGTGGGATACATGAGGCAACTAAGGCAAGTCTGGAGCGTCTTCTCTAATAAATTCAACTATCCCATGGAAAGCTCTAATTGACGACCACCTAATATATGTAAATGAATGTGAAAAATTGTTCTTCGACTATTTTCCCCTGTATTCAAAACGTAACGAAATCCCGATTCAGCGAGTCCGAGTTTCCTTGCAATATCGTTAGCTCGGAGAAGCAATTTACCCAGCAGAGCTTCATCTTCAGCAGACGCGGCTAGCATATCTACGATATGCTTCTTTGGAACCACCAGAACGTGTACTGGGGCGAGAGGCTTGATATCTTCGAATGCGAAGACATCGGCATCTTCATAGACCTTGTTTGCGGGAAGATCCCCTGCGATAATTTTGCAGAATAGGCAGTCATCAGCCATTAATTACTCCATTTACCGAAGCCTAACAAATACTTGGTAGTTCTTGCTTAGCTTCTAGTTATTTTGATATTAATTCTATAACAGCCATGAAATATTTGAAGCTTACATCGACCCTACTGTTAACCACCTGGTTGGCACTGAGCTCTATTACAACTTTTGCCCAGGAAGTTGTCGAGGAGAGTGCTAAAGAATATGGTTATAGAATCCTCAATACTTACCCTCACAATATCAATGATTTTACCCAGGGGCTGATTTTCCATGAGGGTTATCTGTTTGAAGGTACTGGGAAAAACGGCCTCTCTTCATTGAGTAAGATCAATTTAGATGACGCTGAAGTAGTAATGACCCAGCGCCTAAATCGTAGGTATTTTGGGGAAGGCATCGAAGTGGTAGGTGATAAAATTTACCAGCTTACCTGGACCTCCCATATGGTTTTTGTCTGGGATAAGAATACTTTCGAACAACTAGGAAATCATTATAACGCCACTCAAGGTTGGGGGCTTTCTTACAACGGAGAACATCTAATCTTAAGTGACGGTACCAGTACCCTGCAGTTCATAGACCCTGATACTTTTGTGTCACAAAAAACTGTAACTGTGACGCTTAATGGCAACCCCTTATCAAATATTAATGAATTGGAATATATTAATGGCGAAGTTTGGGCGAATGTCTGGCAAACAGATTTTATAGTTCGTATTAATCCGGACGATGGCGTCATTAGCTCTTTTGTCGATCTAACGGGTTTAAGTAATGAAACTGAACTGGGTAGCAATGAAGCCGTTCTGAATGGTATTGCTTGGGATGCAGAGAACGAAAGACTATTTGTAACTGGCAAACATTGGGCGGACTTGTTTGAGATTGAAATCGTAGACCCCTAACATTTTTCTGATCTATTTCCTCTATTATGTGGTTACAGAAAACAATTCAACTTTCACCTAAAGGCCGCGGATTTCATCTAGTCACTGATGAGATTTTGAATCAATTTCCTGAAATACGCTCAATAAAGATCGGTCTTGCTCATTTGCTTCTTCAACATACTTCTGCCTCATTGAGTATTAATGAAAACGCAGACAGTTCAGTTCGCAGAGATATGGAGAGTCACTATAATGAACTTGCCCCGGAGGGCGCGCCTTATTATGAACACACTTGCGAGGGGTCTGATGATATGCCGGCTCACCTTAAATCTAGTTTGTTAGGTGTTTCATTAACTTTGCCAATTCAAGATGGGCGTTTTCACTTAGGGGCTTGGCAAGGTCTCTATTTGGGTGAGCATCGGAACGATGCAGGCACTCGAACAGTGGTAGCTACAGTACAAGGAATGGACAAAGGAGAAGGGTAGAGATGGGTTTTGAGTTTCTCCGAAATAAAGCACAGTTGATAAAGCTTGTAATATTACTGACGATTTCAGTTTTTTTGGTTTCCTGTGAAACAGTCGGTTACTACACCCAGGCCGCACGCGGTCAACTGGCAATTATGTTTGGCCGGGAAGATATCCAGCGACTTATCGATAGCGGAGAATTGTCTGTCGAGTTGAATGACAAATTTTCTGAAGTAATGAGAATTCGGAAATTTGCTTCTGAGCAACTTGCATTGCCAGTGGAACAAAATTATTCAACTTATGTCGATGTTGAGCGAGAGCATGTGGTTTGGAATGTTTTTGCTGCACCAGAATTTTCAATTAATCCGGTGAACTGGTGCTATCCAATAGCAGGCTGTGTTTCCTATCGTGGTTATTTTAGTGAAGCAGGTGCAAAAAATTATGGCTTGGCATTGGAGCGGCAAGGTTTTGATGTATACACTGGGGGAATCGACGCCTACTCTACCTTGGGTTGGTTTGATGATTCATTACTTAGTACGGTGATATCCCGTGCGAATTATCAATTAGCAGGACTGATTTTCCATGAATTAGCTCATCAAGTTGCGTACCTTCCTGGAAATACAACCTTTAATGAAAGTTTTGCCACCGCAGTAGAAAGAGAAGGACTGCGCCGCTGGTTGGGGGCCACGGAGCAATCAGAAACAATCGCTATCGCGGAGCGCAACAGTAGTCGGCGAGAACAATTCATAAATTTAGTGAGTCGATTTCGCGATCGCTTTGAGTCAGTTTATCAAGATGAAATTAGCGAGACGCAAAAGCGTCAAGAAAAATCTGCCTTGCAGGATCAGTTACGTGCAGAATATGAGCAACTAAAAGCCAGCTGGAATGATTATATAGGCTACGATGCCTGGTTTTCGCGCTCACTGAACAATGCTCAGCTATCGACTGTTAGTTCCTATAATGATTTAGTTCCATTCTTTAATGAATTGTTGCTGCGGTCTGCAGGAGATATGGGGGAGTTCTTTGAATCAGTGAATGCTATTATTGCAATGGCACCGGAAGACAGAGAGGCGCTTTTTGAAATTTACTAAATGTCTAATCGACGACGCGTAGTTTCAACCAAATTGGCATAAAATTCTGAATCGGGGTCTTTGGCAGCCGCGGCTTCGTATTCTGTCAACGCTTCTTCAAGCCTATCTTCTTGTTCTAGTATGCGCCCTAAACTTCGCGAGAAGAATGCGTTACTTGGTATAACTTTTATGCCGGCGCGATAAACCAGAATTGCTTTATGCGCTTCGCCAGCATTGTTATAAGTGTTTGCCATAATATGTATCTGAGAATCATTTGAAGGGTTTAATTCAATGGCATGCAGATCGTAAGCAATTGAGCTCTCATAATTTTGAGATTGGCGTTCTAATTCGCCTAAGGTTGATACTGCTGCTATCAAACCTGCAGTTGTAGAAGTTTCTAATTCAATATAACGGGCTAAGAGTGGTTTCGCTTCGTCGTATCTTTCAAGAAAATAATAGGTGTTGGCCAGATTACGAATTGCATTCGAGAAATTAGGGTCTGCGCTTATGGCTTTTCGGTATTCTTCAATGGCTTCATCATAGCGTTGTAAATTGCTGTAGGTATTGCCGCGGCGGAACATTTTTTGCGCCAGTTCAGCATCGATTGTCGGCCCTTCGCGGGTAATATTAAGATTGCCATAACGATCCAGTGCATTGCTAGCTGCGGAATTTTGCCCGTAGACATCACTACCAAGCATTAAAATCGGTATAACGCTTGAATAGGCAAATATATTTAGAAAGACCTTGAGCTTTTTTTTCACAAGTATCCCTGGGAATGATTTTGGTCTATGGCGAAAAGGGAGCAATACTATACCTTAGGCCTTAACTTAGTGCCACATGAGGCAGGTTTAGTCACTCGTGCTATCAAGCATAAAAATTATAAAATTCATTAAGTTAATTATTGCAATATGATTGCCGGCTGCACTGCGTCAAGCTTGGAAACGCGACCGATAGCCTTGGCTTGCGAGTAGCCAGATTCTCTTAAACGAGCGAGGCAGGTTTCTGCTACAGATTCTGGAACTGATGCCAGCAAACCGCCAGCTGTTTGAGGATCAAAAAGAAGAGCATATTTTGGGTCTTGAGCGAAAGCCTCTTGATTAAATACACTATGAGCGACCAGGCTGTTGTCTTTGTGCAGCGAGCTGTAAATTTTTTGCTCTAATGTATCAAGTGCACCGGATAATACTGGAATATCACTCAAATTGAGCTCTATTTCTGTATTGTTTGTCGAAAGCATTTCCAAGAGATGCCCAGCAATACCAAAACCGGTTATGTCAGTACAAGCGGTGGCTCCAAATTTCTGAAAACAAGCTGCCGCCTCTCTGTTCGATTGTTCCATGTTGCCTAAAGCTTCTTGCATCCATTGGTGGGATGCTCTAAAGCGCATGTCCGCTGCAAGAAGTGTACCCGTGCCTAATGGTTTGGTAAGAATCAGAATATCGCCAGCATTCATGCCATTTTTTGTTAGAAGGTCTTCTTCATCGATGAATCCATTTATACAAAGTCCAAAATGAAATTCCTCTGCTTCTGCAGAATGTCCACCCACTAAGTCACATTTATGTTCTTGCAAAACTTCGCTACAAGAAAGCATCAACTCTTTTAATTGAGTACGTCCATACTTTTTAGTTGCGAAAGGCAAGCCAACAATGGCTAAGGCTGAATGAGGTTCGCAACCCATCGCATAGATGTCACTTAGACAATGGTTAGTTGCAATGCGAGCAAATAGCCAGGGATCGTTTACGAACGACTTAATTTGGTCGATGCTTTGAACCAACACTCGACCATCATCTAGTTTTATTAGCGAAGCGTCTTCTGCGGCTGTGGGTTGATTCAGTATATCTTTGCGCTTCGATTGCGGTAGCTGTTGTAATACTTCCTGCAAGACATCGCTTGCTATTTTCGCTCCGCAGCCGGCGCATCGCATAGCATGTAGTTTTAATTGGCGTTCGGTTTCCTGATCAACCAAGCCATCAGCGATGTTTAGTTCGGTTGTCATCTCGGGAAGTGCAGAATATTTCCTTATGAAGGCAGTGTCGATGTGATCTTTAATAGACCAGACACTGCGACCTTTAAAGAAAAAATTATTACGTGAGGCGATGGCCGTTTTGTTGCCCATACTTATAAGTGCTAGAGCATGCTGCTGAGGTTTATAGCGCGTCAATGATTTGCCAGTGGCAAAACGAATGAGATTTTTCGCCAGCGGTAATCCTTGACGAACTGCATAAACACCCGATTTTGGTCGAGGCTCACCTTTGAGGGTGGCTGCATCGCCCGCAGCAAAAACACAGCCATGAGAGGTGGATTGTAGATGTGCATTAACTTCAATAAACCCATCTTCGCTGAGCGCTAAGCCACATTCTCCAGGCCATGAGGGAATACTAGCGCCAGTTGCGAATACCATTGAATCTGCGGAGTAGTTATTGCCATTTTCACAAACTGCGATATTTTCTTCGAATGCAGAAACAGCAGTCTCAAGAATGACTTCGACGCCTCGTTTCTCTAGTTCTGATTTTGCGAATTGACGAACTTTATGATTGTGCAAAGAAAGTAAATTCGTATCGGCACTTATAATTTTTATTTTTAATAGAGAAGTATCTGCTGATTTAAGTTGTAATTCTTTCTGGATACGAAACTGAGCAGCAAAAGCAAGCTCAACGCTGGCAGGCCCGCCACCAACTATTATTATTTTGTATTCTTTGCCCTGCCGTATGCTATGGACGGCTTTTTTGAGGAGGGTTTGCCAATGATCAATAAACTTTTGTATTGGTTTGATTCCTAAAGCAAATCTATCAGCGCCAGGAATTTTGCATGCATCGGGGTTGGAGCCAATATTAAGTGATAAGAGGTCAAATGAAATTGAAGGTCGAGCAGTTAGTGCAATCTCCTTTCTATCAAAATCAATTGATGTAATCTCTTCTTGTATAATACGGGCATTCGCAAATTGTGCGAGCGGTCTCAGATCAATATGAATGTCATCATAATCATAAACCCCACTGATGTAGCCCGGAAGGGATCCTGAATAAGGGGTATTAATGTCGCGGCTAATTAACGTAACAGCAAGACCTGGAACAGGCTTCATGCCTAAATGCTTTAGAACAGCCAGATGACTGTGGCCACCACCTAGGAGTACTAAGTGTTTTACGACTGGGCTATTTGTTTTCATAAATCACACACAAGCTAGAGAATCCTAGTTTACCTCAATTCTCTTAATAAGCTGAATTTGTGAGGAAAAATTAGATCTTAAACCAGGAAATTTGAATTTCTTCGCCCTTGTCAGCGTAATCTCCAGCCGCTCTGCCACTGCGAAAATCACGCCAGGAGACAGGCCTGTACTTTCTGTCTTTTGACTCAGCAACAAGAGGTTCACAGATAGTTTCATAAGACGGGTTGTAGAAATAAGGAGCGCTATAGCGACCTTTGTCATCGCTGGCAAGCACACGGTGTTCTGGTGCTTTAAATCGATCATTCGACCAAATTTGGATAGTAATTAAACCGCAAGAAGCTAGTATGGTTTTTGAGAAAAAATGGGTTGAGGGTTGCGGAAGATTCTCCCAATGCGATACAAATTGAGCCTAGTAAATTTAGACTTAAAGATTCAACCAGTGTAAGCCATTCCAATGCGGTGGGTTTTAGTTCTGGTAGATCCTTAGACCAAGGTACTGCAAATTCTGGATGTTCTAGTTTTAACTGTTCGGGGTTGGCATCGATATCATAAATCTCTTTAGAATCGATTTTGTTTTTGGTGAATTCTTTGTCGTAGTAACCCCAGAAATTATCTTGGGTTCGCGAGAGCTTGAGCTTTTGAATTTTGGCAAAGAGAAAAACTCTTCAACATTTTTAAAGAATTTTTGCCTCAGTCCGGGGTCAATGCCATGACCAGTAATTTGGAAGAAGCCCCATTCTTCGCAGGCATGTGTTAACTCTTTGATAAAAACGGCATCACTGAATCCCTGACTTATATCAAGAACTGGTATATTTAGTGACATTATGGGCTCGGTTGTTGCTTAACTGGAGTTCTTTAAATTAGGATCGATTATAAACATGCTATACCCTGAAAGGTATTATCAGGTAAGCTTAGACCCTTAAAAATAAGGCCTCAAATTGTTTAAGGCCGCCAATATTACCTTCTATAACAATCTGAAAAACTAAAAGTTAATAAAAAGGAGAGCGAGGATGACCCTCAAGTCCCTAGTAAAAAGCATGGTTCTGGGTGCTTCTGCAGTTTTGCTAAGTAATGCAGCCCAGGCCCACTGGTCATTAGATAATGATTCGTCAACCCTGAGCTTTGTCACAGTAAAGGCCGACCATGTGGGTGAAGTTCATACTTTTGATCATCTCACTGGTACCATCGAAGATGATGGTGCAGTTGAAATCACCATCGAACTCGCCAGTGTTAATACCATGATCGATATCCGCAACGAACGCATGCAAGCCATGTTATTTGAAACAAATCTGTTTCCAGAGGCGACAATAGCGGGGAGTATCGATTTAGAAGCAATTACGGCTATGTCTCCGGGAGCAATGCAATCAATGCAAGTGTCGTTCGATCTGGATATTCATGGTGCTTCGGGATCTTATGCGGCAGACGTGGTAATCACTCGGACTGAGAGCGGTGTTGTTGCGTCGACAGCAAAGCCTATAGTTGTTACTGCTGGCGCTCATGGATTGGTTGCTGGTGTTGAAGCCTTAAGAGAAGTTGCCGGATTACCCAGTATTAGTCGTGCGGTCCCTGTTTCTTTTACCGTTGTATTTGAACAAGGCCACTAGAGATTTGTTTGAAACTGCAGAGGGATCCTTGACTAGCTCATAATCCCTCTGCAGTTTCCTGATTTACCAATAATCATGAAAAATTAAGGTTGGGATAATCGCTAAAACTTGTACTTCAGGAGCACTCTAATAGCTCTTGGGTTTGCTGGATGGAAGTGAATATCTTCGACGCCGGCAGGTTCGTGCGGTAACTGAGATTCAAACCAATAAGCGATATCATCGCTTTCGCGGTCAAGCAAATTTAAGACATCGATACCAATTTCCCATGTATCTTGCTCGTAAGAAAGGCCAAAATGAATGAGAGTCGAACTGTCTTTTCTGATTTCTTCGTCGGTTGTTAGAGCGGCATCCCCAAAATGTCTAACCCGAAGGCTGGAAGTCCAACCATTCCCTAATCCCGAGTAAGTTAGACCGGCTCCAAAGACAATGTCGTGAGCATCAGGAATAGCGTTTTCTGTGGAAGGCAGTCCCTGAAAATATCCGTCAGATCTAGCGCCAGCAATATCAAATACAAGCCGGTCATTGATCTCCCAGAATGAAGTAATCTCGATACCTTTCCTCCGGGACGGGTCTCCTGGTTCTGTGGTTCCAGCATCACCGACAAATACCAATTCGGAGTCTAAGTTTAAAGTGTAGTAGGCGAGCGAGATATTGAACCCTTCAAGGCTGTCATAACGAAATCCAATTTCGCCACCCTTACCTTCTACGAGAACATCCAGGGATTCAGTTAAATTCCCAGTGACAGGATCGACGGTGTTGAGGGCGGCGCGAACATCATTTGAGTGAAAGCCATGCCCATAGTTGGCGTAAAGCTCCACATTTTCATTTAGACGCTGAGCCAGACCAATGTTGGGTTGCCAAAGAGAGTCATTGTCACTGCCAGAATTTTGTGGGCGTAGCGCATCTACCTCAAAATCATAGTGATCGACGCGCACACCAAGCGTAGCTCGCAAGGCATCGGTAACGGAGAACTGCATTTCGGCAAAAACGCCGATACTGAATTCTTCTGCTTCATCTTCACGAATACTGCCTACCCGCCTGCGACTTAGCGTGCTAAACAGATTAAGTTCATTAACATCATCATAGCGAACATTTGTGCCAAAGCTGCGCTTCACTGGCAAACCAAACAGCTCTGTTTCAACTTCATAGCGGAGCGCTCCACCAAACAATCTGCGCTCATCTTCCTGTTCGAATTCATCGCCGTTAACTGGGTCATTGAGAAGATAGGTTGGATTATTGATCAAGCTCATGCGATAGGAACTGGCGTAAAGATTTAGATCCCAATTGTCGAGTTCAAAAGTTCCTGTCAAAGAATAGCGGTAAGACTCCCCACCCAAATCTGCATCGATAAAACCAAATCGATCAATCAGCCTGCTCGAAACGGCTCGCTGTGGAATTTGATTGGTTGAGACCCATTCAGAATCGTAGGCGCTAAATGTTATGCGACTTGGAACCCCAGCAATATCGCCAGTGTATTTTGCTAGCCCGTTAAACTTTCGGAC
>CAXYEH010000028.1:0-173440 GCA_964275945.1 uncultured Pseudomonadales bacterium | reverse complement strand
GTTACCAGCCTACTTTGGGTTATTGGAGTTAGCGGACAAACCCTGGAAGACGAGTCTGTGTCCTGGCTACAGGATTTTATCCGGATAGATACTATTAATCCTCCGGGCAATGAATCTCGCGCAGTCGATTTCTATGCCGAAATCTTCGAAGCCGAAGGTATTGATTATGAAACTGCAGAAAGCGCACCCGGCCGCGGTAATATTTGGGCAAAAATTGAAGGCGGCGATGAGCCCGGCTTAATTCTTCTCCAACACACAGACGTGGTTCCTGCGGAAGAAGAATTCTGGACGATCGATCCTCTGTCTGGCGACATTCGTGACGGCTACATTCTTGGCCGCGGCACACGGGACATGAAAGGTTAGGCGTAATTCAACTCGCCACTTTTTTGAGCTTGCATCGCTCCGGGGTCGAGCTAAATCGAGACGTAATATTTCTCGCCACTGCTGATGAAGAAGCCGGCGGCTATTTTGGTGTGGGTTGGCTGATAGATAACCGACCCGAAATTTTTGAAGGCGCAGGTATTTTATTAAATGAAGGTGGTGGCGGCAGCCGCAGTGAAGATGGCGATATCGTTTTTGGCGTTGAAGTCACACAAAAGGTGCCTGTTTGGCTGCGCTTAAACGCCATCGACATACCAGGCCATGGATCATCTCCACGCACAACAAGCTCTGTTACCCGCATCATTCAGGCATTAAACATCCTCCTAGAGAACCCCTTCCCTCCCAGAATAATTGGGCCGGTATCAGACTATTTTTCCGAGTTATCCGTAGACATGGACGCAAATTGGGGGCCCTCTTACGCTGATATTAGTAACGCCATTACCGATCCCGCTTTTGTGGCAAGATTGCACGCCGCAAGGCCCGGCCACAATTCTCTAATTCGTGACACATGCTCAATGACTCGTATGAGCGGTTCAACAAAGATTAATGTTATTCCGCCAGAGGCTTGGGCCGAACTAGATTGTCGTATACTGCCAGACAAACCTTCAGAACAATTTATTACCGAACTTGAAGACCTAATTGGTAGTACCGGTGTAACTATCGAAACTATAATGGCCTTTACACCAGCGATATCGGAAACCAACACCAGATTATTCGCAGCAATCGAATCAGTAACCCAGGAATTGCACCCTGGATCAAGAGTGCTACCTTCTGTCAGTACTGGTTTTACCGACAGTCACTTTACTCGTGATTTTGGAATTGTCAGTTATGGCTTCAATCCATTAATTACTAATTCCGGCGAGCACACCGGCGTGCACGGTAACGATGAGCAAGTAGGCGAAGCTGCTTTCCGCCGGGCCGTAAGTGATTTTTATGCGGTAGTTAGAAACGTAGTAATCGATTAGCCACACCCTTGACTTTTAGGCACGAAATCGACAAAATTCGCGGCCTTTCGGAGTCTAGACAACCACTTCGTAATGAGGGTTTACCCAAAATAGAACAATGGCTATGTAGCTCAGCTGGTTAGAGCACAGCATTCATAATGCTGGGGTCGGTGGTTCAAGTCCACCCATAGCTACCAAACATGACTCCAGCAAACTCTGTAGACACTTAAAAAGTTCCCAAAGCCCTATAATTTAGGGCTTTTAAATTGTCTGCATCGATCTAAATTAAAACTGGAGATTCTCTTCTCTTACCAATTGCTCCTGAATTTGATCGTCAGTAAAGGGCAGATTAATCCAGTTACTTTGAGAGTAAACTTTCGTGAGATCAGAGTAATAGGATGAATCAGGTTCTGGCGACTGAGAATAAGTTAGAATCGCATCAGCATCCGGCGTACCATTCTCATTCCAGGTAACAGTCTGGATATAGCTATTTCCGTGGATAATCGGATTGTATCCGCCATTCTCTGCATTGAAGCGGGCCGTAATGACACTGAATAGGCCCTGCCCTCCAGCCCCGCCCGGGATACCAATCTTTTCATCATTGCGTATAGCAAACTGTACATCACCCCACGGTGCATCCAGCGGTATGCCAGCCTCCTGCAAAGAAGTGATACCTGACTCTAGTGCGGAAATGACTAATTTTCGTGTTTCCTCATTCTCTATAGTAAGTCCGGATGGTGTATTCACAGGATCATCTAGATCAAAAGGAATAGCGAAGTGTTCTGATAATCCCCTAGCGTTTTCCCAGAACCGATTAAAGATATGGGCGCCAACACTATCGATGTCTTGTCTACGATCCCAGCTAGCCAAGATCGTGCACGCTTCTTTGAGATTTATCTGTCCTTCACAAATCTCTAGAATTTCATCTAATAGCAATTCTGCCCCATAATGTCGGTGATTGAACAAAAGTTCCTTCACTTTGTCCTGGGTAAATTTCTCGCCGCTGTCGATAACTTCCTCTACCATAGCCAACCCCGCACGAGTTCGCAATGACCGCACGGTCTGCTCGTTGCCGATGATGGGTGAAAATCCTTCCAGTCGGGTAGTGGGGTTTGACAACCAATATGAGTCATTGCTGTTGCTAACATAAGTGTCGGTAATCAGACTTGGTTGTTCTGAAGGTGGCATCAATCCTGGGTAGGCTGCACTGGGGTCTACTTGCCAGTCACAGCTTGGATCCGAGCCATTAAGAGTAATAATTCGAGGGTTCTCTGTATCAATCGCACAACGGGTCAATAGCTCGACAGAGACATTGGGAATCGCTGACATGTCGGCATACAGCGCACCACCGTCCCGGTCGGCAGCAATAGTATTTACGAATGCTGCGCCTTGATGCGTCGCGAGTGCCGTCCGTAATTCTCTAACATTGCGGGCCTGACTTATGTCCCGGTACTGATCCCCGGAGCGATAGTTCTCATAATTCACATCACGCATGACATAGACATGCTGATCAGTCCATGGCATTCCCTGCCCGGTCACCACCGGGCCAAGATGAGTCATATGTATGCTTCTGGTTGCAGTGCCATCGGGCGTCTCGACTTCCACTCCAATGACTTCAATGTCATGAACATCATCCCCCAGGCGATAGGCCATTGGATTGCCTGGAACCAAGTCCAGTTGAAACATGGTAAAACGCAAGGCAGTTGAAACAGTATGGGACCAAGCAACATGTTCTGTAAAACCAATGGCTATGCGAGAAGTGGTAATGAGAGCAGCTCCCATAACATCCATCTCCCCCGGATAGGTTAGATGGGCCATGTGAAATCTAGACGGACCATGCCAGGGATAATGTGGATTGCCCATCAATACTCCACGACCACTCTCAGTCAGAGCGCCACCGAAACCCAACGCATTACTGCCGATCATGTTGCGATCAACTTCCAGGTCCAACGGTTGTAACTGTGCCAGCTCCAACCCAGGCCCAGAAGTAGCTATCTCATTAGTCACTCTTCCCAAACCGTAACGAATACCAACACCGATATTAATACGAGCCAGGTCACTCTCATTAATTTGGGTTATCCACGGTGCATTGTTACAGGATGCTGGCATCCTGCCGCGATGACGCTCAATATAATCGTTATATCCTCGCACATAGCCCAAATCCATCGCTTTCGAATCAGCAGAGCCATAGGCCAGATACTCCTCTAATTTATTCTGATTCAGCAGTGCACGATGAAAAGCATCCTGATTGATATTGGCATCTGTAGCACCAAAATATTTAGCCTGTTCTCCACGTACAGTGACAAACTCTCTGGCGAGGACACAGATCGTATTCGACGCAGAGGCATGAGCAAAACCATAACCAAGCCCTTCCCAACTGTTCGCTTTTATATGAGGAATACCGTAGTCAGTCCAACGTATCTGCACTTCTTTAGCCGGGGCCAAATCGGTGACAATATCTGAAATAGATGATTCGGTTGCAGCACTCATCTGTTCTGTAGTGGGCTCTGAGCAGGCAGTAATTCCTGCCACAAAAGACAAAGCCATAGGCCCAATGAGTTTTTGTCTAAGAAAACTGATCTGCATCTGAGTTTCTCCAAATCCTAAACTGATAGATATACCTGATTAGAACTTGTACCAGTCCAGCGTTCGCATTGCCAGAGAAATTGCGACTCTTTCCGGACAATGGAGGGCCGGCGAAGGTCGCATGCGGATGCAAATAATGTACCTGACTAGAACCCTGTCGCTCGACGATAGCCACGTAACAGGTTAATCTGAGAATCTACACTCGTTGGTGTGATAGGGCCTAAAATGGGATTATTTGAATACGTCGCGGTTCTCACTTCAATAATTATAGGCCTTGGCATGGCCCAGCTGTTGCAGGGTTTAATAAGGCTAATTCAACACCCAGAGCAAGCTAAGCCCTATTGGGTTCATTTACTCTGGGTATTTTATATGTTCCTATTTGCCGTGTTCTGGTGGTGGTGGGAGTTTAACCTTAATGCCATCGAAGAGTGGACTTTTGGCATCTATTTGTTCCTCATTGTCTATGCGGTTTTCGTATTCTTACTATGTTCGATACTTTTTCCAACAAACTTTTCTGGATACGATGGGTTCAAGGGTTATTTTTTCGCAAAGCGCGCTTGGTTTTTTGGATTGTTTTGTCTCGCCGAATTAATCGGCTTAGGTGATTCTTTAATCAAGGGGTTAGATTATTTTTATAGTTTGGGACTACGTTATTTTATAGCAACCATGTTGCATGTTGTTTTCGCTGCAGTAGCAATTTTCACTCAAAACGAGAAGTTTCATGGTGCAATTGCTGTGGCCGCCATTACGTATCTCGTCGTCAGTGGTTTCCTAGATTACGAAACAGTTGGTCAAAATAATTAGGGAAAGATTTATCATGGCTGCAAGGATGGTTTCGAAGACCATGACCGTGGGTCTATTAAAGTCGGCAAGTTTGGCGACCTCATAGTGCTTTATGAGTGTCACGGCAAAATGTGGGGTGCCGAACTTTTCGACCTAAGAGCGGAAGCAACAATTTTAGTTGGTGAAATCGTATTTGAGCGCTGAGCGGGTCAAGAGTTTGAAAATCGCATAAATCTTAAATTGAGGTGCCCCAAATCAGACGATAGAGGCTGAGTGCCCAGCAACACAAAAGCCTAATTACTATTTGTAAAAAGACTATTACCAATCTTCTGAACAGTGGTCGTCAAGCCCGTATTACTATTGATAAAAGTAATATCTCCTATCCTGTTGATAGTACCTGTCGTTCCGCTACTACTATTCACAAAGCCCGTATTTCCGATTTTATTAATGGTACTTGTTATTCCACTACTATTTATAAGCGTTGTGTTTCCAATCTTTTGCGCTATAGCTACTGTGCCGTCACTCTTATTAATAAAGGTTGTACCTCCAATAGTCTGCGCGGTTGACCCATCACTGCCAAAAGTAATATTGCCAATTGTTGTATACGTTGTTTGAGCAGAAGCAAAAGCACTTAACGTGAGCATAGTAGTGACAATTAAAACGTTGCGAAGAATAATATTTAACATTGTTATCTCCAATTAGCTTTACCGTAAATAGTTTGACACTAATATTTCATTTTCTTTCCGAATCAACAAGAATTTCCTCTACGAAATTCACGAAATCTTTTTCTAAAACGGGTTTAGCCCATGGGCTGTTATCCCAACAAAGGCGTACCCCGGGATTCGAGTAAAATATACTAATGAGGTTTCTTAACTCCTCAACATCAGAAGCCTTAGTTGTGGACGCGTATTGCCCCCAATGCAGCCAGAACCAGTAAAGCATAGCCCAATCAAAGCTTGCCGCTTCATCTGATGACATACTTAGCTCGGCGCCAATTTTTTCATAATAGTCTGACAACTTGAGACCCTTCGTTAAAGTTTCTACGAAGTTTCTATCCAAAGCGGTCGCCAACATAATGTCACGAACACCTTTAGACCTTTCAAGCCTATTAGTATCCGCTGCAGCATCCCTAGCATGGCGCACCTGTATAGCTAGATATGCAAGCGTAATGATAACAGCCAACGCACCAACAAAATCACCAATAGCACCAACAGCTTGCCAGTTCATATTAATCCTCCCAGTAGATACTTAGGTTATAGGCCATTTTATAATATACACAAATTAACTAAACTCTCGTCCAGAATAATATGTTTGGTGGTTCGAAGGAATCTACTCAGGAAAATGCTTGGTCGTGCGGGTGGAGTTTATTTCTTGACCCAAATTTGAGCCAAGAAATATTTTGTTGCGGGTATTAACTTGAAAGTACGTGGCGCTTGAGGCGCCACATCTCGTCAAACTTTAATCCAGCTAGGCTCGATAATTTGTTCCCTTGAACGTGAGTTCAGCGAGACTGATCTCGCCTTCTAAACGGATGTCTCCATCTAGGCTATCCCAGCCTTCCATAGATACTTTCCAAATATTTCCTCCCAATGCTTCCCAAGTGCCGTCAAAGTATCCCATGGCGCGGTTACCATCAGGAAGAAATGCTTCACCTTGCCAACTACAAGTGCCACTCTTCGCATTAGGATCATTCATATCTTGGTCTACTACCAGTGTTCCAAAACCAGCTCCATAGTGTTCTATATCTCCGTCAGTCTTCCAATTTGAAACTGCTCTTAAGCTTCTCTCTCCTGTGCGCTCGTATGAAGTATTCACGTGATGCAAGATCCAGTCAGCTATTTTTTCACTCATAATTTTTCTCCAGTAAGTTAATTTTAAAAATAAGGTATCACTACTACAACATTGTCTTCTGTATTTTTCTTAAATTAGCTTTAAGTATCTGTTTAAAAACAGAAATTACATCGCTTCGTATACCTGCTCACATGTATAAAGTTTGTCGGTTACCACCGAGGATCGACTGGAAGTGACAAGCGTGTAGGCTTCCTGCGCCCAGCTTTCAGAGTATAGAGCGTCAAAGGCTGCTCCCAGCCTTTCTAACGTAGGAGCCACAGCGATGGCGCGATAGGCCGGGACTGATCCCGCGACAATCGCTTGATTAATTTCGAGATCAAAGTCCTCAAAACCGTTAGCGTTATATGCAGCTTCCAAATTAGAAGCCGCATTCACATAGGCAGCTGGATTTTCGGTATTTAGTTCCATGATTCTAACAGCCCACGTTTCATACAGCGGTCCGTTGTAAGGCAGGACTATCCTGAAAGTTTGGTCTCCAGTAAGGGTCCTTATTTGATCTAGTTCTTGCCGCAATCTTTGCGTGGCCCTATTAGTTAGATTTGATCCCCAGCTTGTGAAGGCTACAGAGATGGACGGGGAGTAATTAAATAACATCATTTCGCCAGGCTCTTCATTACCAGATAATGCTATACAAACCCCGGCCACAATCGTTCCCATATTCTCGAAGACTTCCGCACTTTGTTTTAATTGAGCAATATATTCATTCGGACTATCACTGATTAGTCCAGTAATTCCGACAGCCCCATTCAACGCATTGGGGCTTTCCGCGCTATAAGAATTTGTTAAAAAAAAGATAGTGATGATTAAAGCTAGAGTTTTCTTCATTCTAAATTCGCCTTTATAGTTGTTTAGTTTGAACTAATGGTAAAAAAATATGCGCTGATGTGATTTAGAAACTATGCGGAATTTACACATGAACTGGTTTCCACCAAACCCTCTCTCACATAGATACTAAAACTCTCTACCAGAGCTAACAAGCATAGTGCTTGTGATACGCGATATTCTTGAATGAGATCATAACCAAAATTATTGTCTAGACAACTCACCAGATGACTTTTTAAATCAATGCAATTAAACGAATAGCAAACTAACAATCTGCTCATTTTCGTTTCCCAAAAATTCAATTAAAAAAATTCCTGATTTTTATTAGAACCGAGTTTTATATATCTGGATTGATACTCTTGAATATCAGCTATCTAAGTGATATACCGCTAGTTAACCACCTAATAACAAAGGTCAAATTATGCAACGTAATAAAAGCTCTTTGATAACCGCCACTCTCGCCCTTTCATTGCTCGTGGTACTTGGGGTTGCCCAAAACTATTTGCAGAACTCAGCCACTGCTGCCAGCAACGCAAGGATGGTGCCTCATTTTGAAGTAGACCCGTTCTGGCCCCAGCCCTTGCCTAATAAATGGATACTGGGAAGCGCTATTGGCGTGGCCGTAGATGCACGTGATCATGTTTACATTGTTCACCGAAATGATGATGCTAATTTTGCCACACAGGAAATCGGTATCGACAATGGAATAGCAGATTGCTGCACGGCAGCCCCACCGATTCTGGAATTCGATGCCGATGGCGCGCTTGTTAATGCATGGGGCGGCCCTGGGCAAGGCTATACCTGGCCTGCCTCAAATCATGGCATTGAAATCGCACCCAACGGCGACGTTTGGATAGGTGGCAATGGTGGAGGTGATTCCCATGTCCTGGTATTTACCCGCGATGGCCAGTTTGTGCGTGAAATCGGCTTACCCGGTGAGTCTATTGACAGCAACAGCACAACTCATTTCAGCCGCGTCGCTGAAATTGCAATAGAACCGGATGCAAACGAGGCCTATTTTGCCGATGGCTATGGCAATAAGCGCGTGGCTGTCGTAGATGTTGCCACAGGAGCTTTCAAACGATATTGGGGGGCTTACGGTAACCGGCCCTCAGATGATCGGGTCACATATACCCCCGGGGAAACATTGCCACAGCAATTCGTTGGCCCCGTCCATTGCGCCGAGCCGTCAAAAGACGGACTCATCTACGTATGTGATAGGGGTGCGGACAGGATCCAGGTATTTCGGCCGGATGGTACCTATGTTAAGGAAGCACAAGTCGCCCCCATGACTGTTGGTGCTGGCGCCACTTGGGACATTGCTTTTTCCCAGGACGATGACCAAGAATTTATTTACGTAGCCGACGGTTCCAATATGAAAGTCCATGTTGTGCACCGAGACACACTGGAGGTCATGTATGTCATTGGTGAAGGTGGCCGGCAACCCGGTTTGTTCTATGGCACACATAGCATTGTCACTGACACTCAGGGAAACTTTTATACGACCGAAACCTATGAAGGAAAACGTGTCCAGAAGTTCGTCTATCGCGGCTTGAGACCACTCGAACAAATGCAATCTGGGCCTGCCTGGCCAGCTGGCACTTTGATTGATTAAAATTACTCAGAAGAAGCCACCCATTGACCTAGAGTAAGCGGCGCAACAAACTATTGCGCTGCGCCACTCGGGCTTGTTTTAAGAGACCAAAAATCGACTAGCTCACTCAGAGGCTTGGTGGGAAAAACCTTTCTGGAACGGGGCCATTAGTTATTAAGTAGTACTCCCTCTCCGAATCGAGCGGAACCAATTTTAGCGTTAGAAAGTACCTGTCATTCGAAGAGAGATAATTGGACCTGAGCGGTAACATTGGTCTTCAATTTCTTCAAGGGCGCTACTAGAAATACGACCAACGAAGCGGCGGCGCTCACGGCACATCTTGGCTTTTTCAATGATCTGTTGAGCCTCTAACCGCAAGGTTATGTCCTGGGGGCTTACCCATTCCACAAACGCATCCCAAAACGGGTCACCGCTACCATATTCAATATCATCAATATCATATCTGAGACGTCCACCATCAAAACTATCTTGAACACTCATACCGTAGTTAAGATTCAAGTTCGGCAAATCATGCCGAAAGGCATAGTTAGTGCGACCGCGCCAACTACCCATCATTCTCCTTTCAACACCCAAGATTGGGTCGATGATTTTGGAATCTTCTACAGTTGATCGCACCGTAATGAGCAGATTTGGTAACCCTATCATACGCATCCGGACACTCGTCCTTATATCAAGCCCGTATTTCTCGCCATCACCGATGTTCCCATTCGCACTTTGTAATTGGGCCTCATTAACTGTGACGTCCATACGCTCTATTCGATCGTGCCAATCTTCGTAATAGAGCCTTCCACTAACCACTCCTATGTCATTTGGAAGTCGATATTCGGAATTTATCTCATAATTCCAATACCATTCTTGACGCAAATCAGTATTGCCCGCTTGAACATTCGAATCTTCATCTTGATCATCAGTTGCCGCGACAAAGTCATTGAAGGTTAATTGCTCTACAACCTTTTCAATAGTTCCCCTTAACTGAAGTTGGGGCGTTAGGTCGTATCTAAAATCTACTTTAGGCTTAACAAAGTCAAAATCTCGCTCTTTCGACACATCCCCTCGTTGCATTATCTCTGAATCTTCATACAAGACAGAAGTTTCCAGTGACATCTCTTGACTGATTATCCAATTGTGAATAAGAAAGGGTTCATAGCGCATTTCTTCAACAGTAGAATTAGCATTACTTACTGGCATAGGGATAAGCCCACCAACTGATTGAGAGGGTGTTCCGGTAACTCCTGCCAATCCCAAAGCTAACTTAGAATCTAAAATAGTCTGCGCTCTCTCAGCACCGACCTCAATATCCTGACTTTCAAATAAGTCAAAGGTATAAGAGCCCCGAACAATTCGCTCTTTTGTATTACTCCATGAATCAAGAAATAGGTTTTTTTTCTTTGGACGTTTCGCTGAGAACATCGTAACGCTCTCTAGTATTAGCACTCTCGAGAGCGTTTGAAATAAACAAAATTTTCCATCGATTCCCAGCTTGCGTGTTAAATTCATAGTCACCACCAATCTCCCAATTTCCATATATCCCGGGCGAGGTTTCTAATTGGAAAGTATCTATATTTGGATTGACTTTGAAGTCTGTGGTTTTTCTTACTGTGTCACTTGTGTGCGTACCATCGGTCCATGATACATTGAGCCTAGCGCTGCTGTTTGAATTAATTTCATAGTCAAGGTTTGTAGTGATACCTCCCCCTTGAGGATCTCTCTTTCGAACTTCAAGAATTCTGTCATTCGGCGAAAAATCACCTAATATCGAATACTCTCTACTTGAGGTATAAAAATAGGGGTCATATCTCATCGCGCTACCTTGAAAATTTAGCCCCCCTGTCTGACCACTATAGAACAACTCGACCCGGGGTCTTACTGTATTATCAGGAGACTGTTCTGCGCCAATGGCATATTGCAATGAGGACTCAGAGAATTGCTCGTTCAACACTACATTGATTACCTGTCCACTCCCCCTTACATCAAGCTCGCCAGAAGTGCCCCGGATAATTTCAATGCGATTTACCTGCTCGGAGGGAATCCGGCTTAGCTGACGATCAGTGCTGTTGTTTTTGCCAGCAGTCCTCTTCCCGTTAATTAGAATCTCAATAGAGCGACTACCGCCACCAAATCCTCGTCCGCCACCACCTGAGCCGGGAGACCCACGTCTACTTCCACCAGTTGACCTGCCCCGTGAACTACTTCCACCCCCAAAACCACCCATACCCCCTAGATCAAGCCCAGGAATTCGATCAAGCATATCTTGAGCGGTAACCGGAGCCCATTCAAAAAAATAACTCGCCGAATATCTAACAGTCGATTCATCTCCCACATTTCCCTGGGCGAAAGAAACTTGTGCAACACTGGCTAAAAGAAGAGAGTAGGCCAAGTTGGGTAAACGAAAAAGTCTGTCCATTTTTATAAATCCCTTTAAGAGAGTTAGAAGACTTATACTATGGTTTTGCAGAATCAATTATAGGTTGAAAGAACTCATGGTGATTCCATCGCGCTGGAAACTTCGTATCATGGTAAGCCTCGTTAGCACGACTTTTCCCTTCCCCTATAAGCTCCAAAGAGCTATTTCGAACCACAACAATATCGAGACCAGGGTGAACGTAAATATTGTTCATGCGGCTACCTACCGAAAAGAACCAATCACTCGAATCATCGGCCCACCATTGGTATCCATATCCGTAAGGAATTGAATCCGATAGCCATACTGATCGTGCAGTAGATTTTACAACCCATTCTTGTGAAACAATCTGCTCTGCATTCCATTTGCCTTCTCTCGCATAGAGAAGTCCAAACCTTGCAAAATTTCTCGTCGTCATGTCAAGGCAGCAATAAGCCATGTAATTCTCGAATTCATCTGTCCACCAACCAGCATTGATTCCCAATTTATTAAACAAAACATCTTGGGCAAATTCATAAATACTGGTATTGGTCGCTCTTTCGATAATTTCACCCAAAAGCTGACTATCTGCATTTTGATAACTCCAGCTATAAGTTGCACCTAACCAGGGTGCTCTGTTTGGGTCTATAGCACGGTCTATGCTGTATAATACATTATCTACAGGCCTGTTAGGATCTGATACCCCCTCTTCATCCTCAAGCCCAATATACATAATTGTGCCGTCGCCATAACTTGAAGTACCTCCTTCAATCAAACCCGAGGACATTTGAAGTAAGTTTTTTATGGTCATATTTTTCCTGTCATCACCAGCCCACTCCGCGATAAAGTCTGCTGCCGGAACATATTCTGAAGAGACATAACCCTTATCTATAGCTATCCCCATTAGGGCACTTGTAAAGGATTTAGCGGTAGACCAAGAAGTTGCGATACTGTCCTTAGCTGAACCTGACGCATATTTTTCTGCTACTATGGCGCCATGTCTAATAATAACCAGGCCTTGAGTGTTTTGCGGTATGAGCTTTCCATCCACCATAACATCGTTGAACGCATAATCTATCGCTTGTTGCAGTTTAGCAGCATCCATACCCACACTATCTGGAGTCGCAGTTATCCAGGAGTCAGACGGGAAAGTCTGAATAGAGCTCGTCAGATTGGCGTGGGTTAATTCAAATATCAAATTTTCAGAGTCAATGAGCTTAAGGTCGAGTTCATAGACTTTTCCCATATACTCGAATTTAGTAATTTTTAATACATTGTCAGAAAAATAATTCGATGTCCTAGTTGTAGGCAAAATCGTTTCATCGGCAACAATGAGTTTAAAACATGCAGAAAGTGACCAACATCGCTCATCAGTTGCTCGACTCGTGAGTTGAAAAGAAGCGGAATATTTTTTATCACCAGCAGTGAGATGTTTTACCTGCAGTAGCCCATCTGCAAAACTCGCAGTTACGTCATATTCAATTACAAAACTTAATTTATTTGAGCATGAAATATCATTCCACTGTCCAGCTGTGCCCAAGGTGCTCAGAGTCTCAGCGTCTTTTGGCCACGTTTCAAGACCCATTGCCAAGCAGTCTTGGTTGCCCATAAAATTATCTGGCTCACTTAAGCCTGTTTCAAACCCTGGCCCTTGGCCCCACAGAGCCCGATTAGTAATAGCTGAAGAATCGATTTGGGTGCCATCAACCCACTGCCAATTGCCTTCAAGCCCCGTATCAGATCCGCCTAACCAAAAATATTTCGCTCCTCCTCCGTCTTGAGCCGCTGTCGTTATCTGGGACATTAAAGACTGGAGAAAAACATTTTCTTGCAGAGAGTCGATTTTTGCCAACGTGCCTAATTTCTGCTTTGCGTGTTCCTCTGCTTCGCTCCAAGTCATAGGCAGGCTAATCACCTCATAGGCGTGACCTTCAAAACTCTTAACGCTGTTTTCACTAGCCGCAACAGAACCGAGGTCTAGCATGAATATATTAGCTAAAAATATAATGTTTAAGCGCGTTATACTGAAAAAAGCATGAATCTTATTAAAGATAAAAAACCTCCCAACTATCATGTGGACTTCTATTTCTTGAATAAATATTTTTAGCGGCACAACCATAAATAAATTAATATGAGAATAAATTAGTTAAAATCGCTTGTGGCGGATGGAAGCACCTCTATTGAGGTGGAATAAACCAGATTGGTGACGACCATCCACGCTCTTGAATGGTACTAGGCAGGTCTGGTCTCGGTTCGACCCCAGCTCGAATAGCATCCCAGGTAGACCAGCGACAACTTGGATTTTCAATTGCGCGAACATAATAGAATGCATGCTGGGCAGAGTCATACTCTGGATCCTCCCACCGCGATTTCAATTCGGCCGCCCCAAGCCCGGAGCTAATACTACAGTCCTCCAAGCTAACACTAGCACTATTATCTGCGCACCGATGACTAACGGGATCAATTTCCATGTTATCCGCGCATGCAACGTCATATATTTTTTCATAGATTTGTTCGTTCTGAACCCACCCTTTAATTATCTGCAGTCGTTGAAGAGGTGCACTATTTGGATCTTTGGCTGCCCAAGCAATAAAGTTCGCAGGTTCATTTCTATCGGTAATAACGTTTCCACCCATACTCACGCCGCCAGCATATGATTTCGCGACCAGTTCCCGATCATCTACATCAGGTAAATTATTACCAGCAAAAAACCTGATTTTTATACGTGGGCCAGAGGTGCCAAATGCCTCTTTTCTTCTCAGGGCGTCATAAATAGATTCCCGAGTATTTTGTTCGGACCAAACACCGGCTATGCCTGATGCGCCAAATCTCGCATACCGATCAAAATAAACGCCGTCATTTTCTCCGACTGGATCCAAAGGCAGGGAGCCCCGTTTTTGGCCATCACTATCTAGTAGGCCAGAAACACCATAATAATTATCCTCTTCACCTACATGGGTCGAGTTGTGGTTATCACTAGACCCGATAAAACCAAATTTAAAAGGATTAAAACCTTGTTCTGCTTCAAGCTTTATTCCATCTAGTAGTGCTTTCCGAACATAGCTCCCCTGCGGTTGAGTTGGTGTTGAACCTCCGATTCTAAATGACAAAACCTCAAAACCAGCTAATTCATCATTTGTTGACAATGCCGGATGAGTTTCAGATGTTCCTTTTACCTGAGTTATTTCGACTAACGGCTCGTTTCTAATGCGTTGACTCGCATAAGCAGAATCTAAAGGCCTCCCTTGGTAATCTGAAAGGGCAAACATCAACCCATCAGATAAGTTGGAATTATGAGGAATGGCTAAGCTTTCAATTCCAGCAGCGCGATTCGTGTCCATCCAAGACCAGAGGTCTTGCGGATCATCAGAATCGATTCGTGAAAAAGGAATTTCTGGTACTACTGAATCTCTGAAAATGACGTTCCTATGCAGGACTTCCTCTTCCGGACCTGTACCAGTGTATTCGTACGCTATAAAAGTTGTAAATTTTCCTGGCTCATAGTGTCTATTTGCACTTGCAACTATGTCATCCCAAGCATTCTTGACAACTTGATCATCCATTACTTCGCTACCATTTCCTGCGCTCGCAAATTGAGCAAACCGGAGGAACACGGATCGACGCTGATTTACGTCATCACTTAAAGAGTCTATTCCCTCCGCAACTGGATGTTGGGAAAGACTTGAATCTCCCAAAGCCATTTCTCTAATGATTCCCAAATAGTAAGCATGGTCACTTACCCCATAAAAATCCATCGGGACATCAAGCCGCATATCAAACCCAGCAGGGTGGCGAATGCTTCCACCTTTAGCAAACTCATAAGCATCATTTGGAGAAGCTATGCCTCCAAAAATGAAAGCGTCGTAGGAATACATTGAATGGACATGTAAATCACCAAAATACGCGTTCCGCTCACTATTATATGCAACCGTGTTATTGGCGATACGATCGCTACTAATTTCCAGTAACAACTTCTGCAGGTCCGTCAGTTTCAGTACAAGACACTACAAAGATTAGAATTCCGAGGCTTAAAAATAACTTACCCATAGTTTGCCCTATTTGCATTCCTATATTTATTCAGAGCATAAGACCAGCAGACGGGATAGTCTAGAAGGTAATCTTTAATCTGATTGTTGTTTATTGATACTTTTTAAAAATTTCTGATTTTAGAAATAATATCTAATTTAATAAATTAATGGAGACATAATTTGCCAACTGCGATCAAAAAACCAGTAAGAAGCAATTCCGCCACTGAGGTAAACAGGGGCATAGAAAAGCAATCGATTTCTCTTTATTCTGAGGGCCATCGCGACTATCAGAAAAATTACAATTATCGTTAATTGCCCTAGTTCTAAGCCAAGATTAAACAAAAAGAGCGCACTTAATTGGCTCGATTGAGGTAATCCAATTTCGGTTAAAGCGCCGGCGAAACCAAGCCCATGTAACAACCCAAAAGTAAGCGCTACAAAACCTAAATATTGTAATTTTATAGATTTGGTTGATCTAAGGTTTTCATAAGCTAACAAGACGATACTACCCGCAATAACCGCCTCAACTGGAGCTTGAGAAATTTTTATTATATCGAATACTGAGAGGGCTAATGTAATTGAGTGCGCGATAGTAAAAATGGTGACTATTTTTATGATATCTAATGGCCTATGTATCAAATATAGAAGCATCAAGACAAATAGAACATGGTCATAGCCATTCAATAAGTGCTGAAAACCGATAGACAAATAAACGGGCAAGCCAAAATTTTCTGAACTTAGACTAATTCTGGGCTCATCACCTGTAATTAATATTGTTGAATCGTTTTCTCCCTCCTCATTGAAAGTAGTGATTCTCACAAGAGTATCTATCATGGTTCGATCCAAACCCACAATTTCAATTTCATTTAAGGGCTGACTTCCACAATCCAATTCAAAGGTTTCCGTAAGAGCAGAAGTATTTACAACAGAAGATAGAGATTCTTGTTGGCAGTTAGTGGAAAGTGTGAGCCCGAGAAATCGACCAGCTATCTGTGGTTGACGAAATGAGGCTTCATAAGAACCAGAACTATCACTCTGGAGGATTTGTAGGAAAGCTGGCCGTATTTCATGAGCAAAACTTGCACTGTTGAGAAATATGCTGAATAAAAACAGATATCGGTTCATCTAGGTTCAATTGTTATTGAATATTTTTGAGTTAAGTCCTCAACGAAATTGCTTCGAGCATTTTGTTCTTGCTGATTTCTATAGTCCATAAAGACTTGATCTTGCATAGTTTCGAATGGTGTAGTTTCTTCCTCATGGACCGCTATTAAGTAAACTAAGTGAAAGCCGAACCCGCTTAATAACGGTCCCTGCCAAGAATCAGTGTTTGTAGTCGTAATTTGATTAGAAAAACCAGTTCCAAAAGTCGCATTGATTTCAAGTTTGCTGAGATAGGCATATTCTGAATTCAGCATTGAAGGTTCGCCTAAAATGCTGATAGCTTCTCCACTATTAATTAATATCAAGGCATTGTTTGCATCTGTTTCGGTTTGAAAGTATCGCTGGCGAAAGGTATAACGTTCCGGCAACGTATAACTGCTAATATTCTCGCGATAAAAGTTTTGTAAAGTTGAAATCTCTGCGGGCTCTGAAGGTTCAGATTCTGCAATGAAACCTAGTTTTTGTATTAAGCGCCTGCGAACAATAGAGTCTTGTTCATCAAGGCCCAATCTCAATGCTTCTTGATATAAAATTTCTTCTTCAATCCAATTTGCGATTAGTGAATCTAACTGGGCGGGAGTTGCAGCATAACCCGTTTGTGTTTCCCAAAGTGTTGAGAGTCTTTGCTGTTGGGCAGCAGTAACGGTAATTCCTTGACGGTCATACTCAGTCCAGAAATCCACGAAAAATAAGAATGATCCCAATATTGAAAACAGAAACAATGGATGCTTTAAGACAGTGGCTATAGCCATCAATTAGCACCAGCAGACTTATTTCTTTTAATAGTTTTTCAGAGGTGAGTTTTTATTCAACAGCCTTTGCAGGTTCATGCTTCACATCGCTCGCATCAAATTCACGGGTCCATGCCGCAAACTCAAGCATAATTCCGTCAGGGTCCGTAAAATAGAGAGATCTAACGAAGGTGGTATCAGTTATTGTGGGACTAGCGCCTCGCTCCGAATCGTCATGATTAACTACAGAAGTTACATCAACTCCGGCATCTTCTAATCTTTTTTGATATTCATCGATTTTTTCTGCCGGAACATCGAAAGCAACATGATTCATAGAAGCATGGGCCGAGGTGATTGGGCCTCTTCCGACTACTGAAACTGGATGACTGACTCCTGGCTGACTGTCTGGTGCATCAGGGAACCAGAAGAATGCTAATGAGTTTCCTTTACCAATATCAAAGAAAAAATGTTGCCCCATGTTGTTCGGTAACTCGATTGTTTTAAATAGCGGCATACCCAAAACCTCGGAGTAAAACTCAACAGTTTTCTCCATGTCTTTGCACACGAGGGCTAAGTGATTCAGTCCTTGAATATCAAACTTTTCGTTTTTAGGCACAACGAATTCCTCTTGTTATATTTTAAACGCTAAAGAATTAGCGCTGCAGTAACATATTAATCAATGAGCATAATTGACTATCTGGGATTAAAGTCAAGAGCTTTCTTTTCTGCTATATTTGAAGCTTGTCGTTGATTACAGTGAGAAGTTTATGCCCAGACTTAAAGGTGTTTCGAAAAAAGAGACTAGCGGAATAATTGCCAAGTACTACCAAGCCCTTTTTGGTGACAGAGATCCGATAGAAGAGCCAGGCACAGCCACCGGAACTCCTGGAAATTGGTGGACCGTGTTCGCTAGGGTGCCTTACATCTTTGAGCATGCGACTAGCCATTTCGGTATGTTCGGCATGTTCTCGGATAAAAGCGTGAGTCAATTAGACCCCAAGACTCGAGAACTTGGCATATTACGAGCAGGCTATACTCAAGGTAGTCAGTTTGTATTCTCCCAGCACTGCAAGGCCGCTAGGAAATTTGGTTTAACTAACGAGAAAATTGAAGCAATTCCACACTGGCAGGTATCGTCATATTTTGATGAAAAAGAAAAATCTATACTTGCCTGGACTGATGCACTGGTTCTTCAAGGTGGTCGCGCCTCTGATGAATTATTTAATTCTCTGCATTCACACCTCTCTGAGGAAGACATTCTAGAGTTAACTTATCATGTCATGGGCTACAATTTACACGCTGTTCTTTGCAAAGCGTTAAGATTGGAATTTGATGACGTACCTGAAAGAATTCGAGAAATTCCTATTCCGGGCGATGGTGAAGTTGCTGACTGGGCGGGCTCAGCATGGAAGGAGAGTTAATTCGGAGTAGGCTAGCTTAACTTATTCGAAAGTAGCGAGCCCAATCATGTCGTTGTATTCCTCAAAGCTAATTTTTGGAGAATTTCTTTGATCATAATTTGGATTTAATAATGCAGAATAGCAATCCTGCAAAGTGCCGGATATGGCAAGCAATGCCGATACTGGTCGTAAAACAATTTTAAATCCAATCTTAGCTAATTCTTCGATACTAAGTTCGGGTGTCTTTCCGCCTTCAACTATATTTGCTATTAAATTAGCTTCAGGGAATTCATTTTTTATTCTTTGCATTTCATCAACAGATTGAGGAGCTTCAATAAAAAGAATATCTGCACCAGCATTCAAAAACGCCTCACCACGTCTTAGTGCTTCATCTAAATCATGCGTGGCTCTGCTGTCGGTTCGTGCAGCAATTAAAAAATCATTTGAATTCCGGGACTGAATAGCGGCTTTGATTTTTGCTGTAGCTTCTTCGAGATCGACCACCTCCTTATTATCCATATGACCACATCGTTTTGGTATTACCTGATCCTCCAGTTGTATGCATTGTACCCCAGCCTTTTCATAGGCTTTCACCAGTCGGCTGACATTATGAATTCCGCCATAACCATTATCGCCATCGGCGATTAGTGGTATACCTTCTGCGGCATCAACAATTTGCGAAGCTCTTTCAATCATCTCTGAAGCGGTCACTAAACCGATGTCTGGTTTCGCTAATAATGAGCCTGCAACACCAAAACCGGACATATAAAGAGCCTTGAATCCAGACTGCTTTGCGATCAAAGCTGAGAGCGCATCAAATGTTCCTGGAATCAAAATTATCTTTTCGGTCTGAAGTAAAGATTTGAGCATAAATTTCTACCTAATCAGGAACACCTGGCCTTGTAGGGTTTTAGTAGCTTGAAATAGAGAAAAGCAGCTATTAAGTTAAAGCCCGGTATAGTTATCAGCAATGCTTGCCGGATCCCAGTATCACCATCAAAGAATATATCGTTAAGTGATGCAACTATTAATGGACCCAGCGCTAAACCAATAATACTTATTATTAAAAGGTAGAAAGCTGACAGAGTACCCCTCATCCGATTTGGCGTAGTTTCTTGCAACATTGCTGCCGCTGACGGTATCGGCGCAACCATGAACCCGTAGCTCAATCCAAAAAAGATTAACGCGGCTGAAGGATTGTCTGTGAGAGTAAAAAGCGCGGCGAAAGGGACCGCGAGTAGCGCGCACATTATGCAAAAAATGGCTTTTCCACCGACAAAGCGAACAGACAGCTTATCACTTAGCCATCCTCCCCCAACCAGGCCGATTAAACCTCCAAGAATTAGGGAAATGCCAATATATAAACCGGCTTCACTGAGAGACCAGCCATGTATTCTTATAAAGTAAACTGAAACCCAGGAGTTGATCCCGACAAGAGCGAGATTACTGAAACTGACTGCCGCATGGTGGGGCCAATGAAAATCTAGATTTCTCATAAAGAATTTTTTAACTTCTGGAATTGGAACAACAGCATTTCCATCCATATTCATGTTTCGAATAATTATTCTTTGAGGCTCCTTGATGAGCATGGTCAATAAAGCGACAAACAAGCCAGGCAGGCCTACCAAAATAAAAACCCACTGCCAGCCAGACAAAAAATTGATACCGAATAAAGAAATGCTACCCACATTATTTCCAGTAACGAAGGAGATTACCGAGCCACCTATTATAAGTGCGAGCCCAGCGCCTATTGCGGTCCCCATATTAAAGATACCCATCGCAAGACCTAATCTTTTTGGCGGGAAGCTATCTGCTAGCATTGAATATGCAGCGGGACCGAGTGTTGCCTCACCTACACCAACTCCAATTCTAGCCAGAAAAAGCTGTGTATAATTTTGCGCTAAGCCACACAAGGCTGTCATAAAGCTCCAGAGTGTTATACCTACTGCAACTATATTTTTTCTTGAGCGTGTATCTACTAATCTACCGATCGGCAGAGCGACTAAACAATAAAAAATAGCAAATGAAAGGCCTAGTAAAAGACTCACCTCTGTATCAGATATTTGAAAATCTGCTTTTATTGGCTCTATAAGCAACCCGATTATCTGTCTATCAACAAAGGAAGAAACATAAGCTAAAAATAAAATAGCTAGCGTTGTCCATGCTACCGATGGTTGTGGAAAGTCGTTTTCAACTTTTTCCTCAATCATAAATCCTTCCTCACTCTTATGGGCGCTATTCTGCAATTTGAATAGTTAGCGGACCAGCGGAATATAGAAGCAATCCGCTATCAACGACCGTATATCCAAAGTACACATTTAGAGTTGCCGAAGTTACTCCTAAAGGTTCCACAATAAGCTCATTAAGCACCATTAGATCCTCAATCCCTTTGAGTGGTCTTGGTGCAATGGAGCCTACTAAATTGGGTGCTGCTAAATCTAAACCAACGAATTGGCCTTCTGTATTTACCTGAAAGGCACCTAATAATCCAGCGTCTACTATTATATGAGTTATTCCAATTTTTCCAATATGCTCAGGCGCGACATTGATAGTGCCCTCAGCAGTGATCGCATCACTTGGCTTAAACGTTGTCTTGAAACCTAACTCTATATCTTTTATTGCTCCTGCTAAAAATTTGGCCGGATAAAATTTACCGTCTGATGATCCCGTTGCAAGGACAGGGCGACTGGGTGAGAAATTTTCATGTTGGTATCGGGTGATTTTCATTGCTCCAACTGCATCAGCGCCGTTTTCCGAGTCAGACCGATCCACTCCACAGAAAACGTTATATATCTTCTCTAAAGTAACCGGATCAGAGTATTCACAATCAGAGCGAGAGGCATCCGAAAATCTTTTTATCCCCAAAGCTATCCCAAACTTTGATGGATAGGTCATGATTGTCCCAAATTTATCGAACACAGCATGGCCAGTGGCCCATGGGAAAGTACCTGCAGTCTTCGCGTTATCTCCAAAAGTGTCCAACGACTGCTTCCGAGAATGGCTCATTCCAAATAAATGCCCAAGTTCGTGCGCCATAACTTCTTCATCTATGTCGTATCCCCAACTTCCATAGTGCACAAAGGCAGTTCTCTTATCCTTATTAAAGCCAAAATAGCCTCTGTTATTTGTTCCAGATGCCGCCTGACCTGCGGTAGGATCATCTTCCCCTTTTCCATCGAGTATCATCACATAATCTGCGCCTTTCAAAGCCCTGATCTTTTCACTGAACCGCCATTGGTTCTTTCCTTTCTCACCATACTCCGCCATAACGGTCTGTGTATCGTTCCACCTTTGCCCGGAGGTGCATCGTTCTTCAATGCAGTTGTTTTCATAATTTAGTAATTCGTAGTGAACGATATTAAATTCTATTCCGGTATTACTGCCCGAAAAAATTTCATTTACCGTAGTGAAAGCGTTATTAATTTTAGTCTCTGGGTCAACAGAGATGTCTTCTTCAAAATTTTTGGTGTAAAAAACAACCACATCGATTACGACTTCCTTATGAGCACCGGAGTTTTTATCGGCAGCATCAAATCCGAGTAGATTCTCATTGAAATCACTTATTCCATCAGTGTCAGTATCCTTCAACACATCAAGAATCGGAATCGGTCCAGAGAAATAACCACTATAACTGCCATATGCGGATCGATCACTCCCTGACTCCTTTAAATAACTAGAAGGATAGGAAAGCGCACCGTATTCCAAATCATCTAATGTTAAGCCTATCTTTAGGCGACTTTTCACCGCCAAGCTTACACTCGAATTCGCAGGTACCGGATCAATAGAGCACGTGATTTCTCCAATTTTTCGAAAAGCATCAGTAGCCGTAAACTCACTCTCTTTGCAATTACTAGGAAGAGAGACAAAATCAGAATGATCTGAAAAATTATAGAATCCTCCGTACAGGGTTTCTGCTTCTGCTTCCGCATACTTGCCACCTACAGTCAATGTTAGTGCTTTTGTTGCGGTACCAAAAGAATTAGTAATAGTGAATGTCCACCCCAAATCTTCACCAATGAGCGCATAGTATGTATCCACTAGTTCAGCGGACGCAGTTATAGTCAGAGCCGGCTCTTCTATCGATAAAATTGATACATCCTTAAAAAAGTCGCTTGTCTCTTCACCATGGAAGTCATCATTAATAGGGGGAGGTGTTAGTCTAACTTCACTATAAATCCATCCGATGTATGAGGGCTGATCTGGATGCTGTTTAGCAATAATTTGATAGGAGTCTTCACTAGTAACTATTGAGGCTAAAAAATAAACGGCGCCTGCGGTCATTGAAATCGTTTGAAGCCCATTGGCAGAATTATTGGCCGCGTTCCATCCGATGTCACCATTAGGAAAACTTAGAATATTTGCAACTTGGAAATCAATGGAGTTATTTAAGCTTGTCTTAATTTCTATTTGGTCTTCTTGCACGAGCGAGCCGAGGTAGACTGAAGAGATTTCAATTGGTGAAACTGCAAACGCATTATCTGGCGTCTCTATCGAAGTTAATATCTCTGAGTACTGTAACTCATTAACGATTACCCAAACTGGATCAGCAAAGGCAATTCCTGAAATACAAAACAAGTGGCCACATAAAAGCCTACGCAAAAGATGAAGCATTGATTCTTCTCGCTCTGTTTAAACACTTATAGTTTTTAAAATAAAAGCTGGGTTTAGTTGCGCGCGCATTATGTCATATAATTGGCAATAAATACCCAGAGCTTTTTATAGTAGGCCTCATTTTAGGCTCAATCATTTCCAAATAACTTTATCTTTTCCAATCTCTTTTCTGTCTTTAGTAACTACTGCGAAAGAGAGATGCAGTTAAAAATAAGAGTAACTAAACCAGTCAAAAATATTTAATTCAACAAATTGCCATTTTCTTCAAGCCTGAGAATTGTTTCGGGATTGAGAGAGTGTCGATATTCAAGTAATCTATAAATAATTTTTTTAATGGTTAAGTAAATTCATGAACTTTCTTCCACTTCCCTTAAGTTTTTTATTAATACTAGTTCCTAGTCTCGGTCTCGCTACCGATAATTACACAGCACCTAAAACCGAATGGGGTTTGCCAGACTTACAAGGCGTCTGGAATTTTTCTTCCAATACACCAATGCAACGTCCTTCCCAATTTGGTACTCGACAATATCTTACTGATGAAGAAGTTGTCGAGCAACTATCTAGATCTGCTGCGAGCGATGCAGCGTCTGACGCAGCCATTCCAGGAACCGGAGTTGATGAAGCCTATAACGATTTTTGGATTGAAAGCGCTGGCCTTGGTCGCGCCCAACAAACTTCTCTCATAATATATCCTGAAAACGGTCGCTTGCCCTCATTGCAAGGTGACGCTTATCGAACTGAGTTTGGCAGACCCCCAGAGCGACCTGTGCGCAGCGCATTAGGGGCGGGGTTTGCAACTGATGGGCCAGAGGATCGCCCACTGTCCGATCGATGTATTCTTGGATTTAACGCAGGACCTCCCGTTACGCCTAGTTTTTACAACAATAATCTTCAGATCATACAAAACAGGGATCACCTAGTCATAATCACAGAAATGGTTCATGACGCTCGAATCGTGCCGCTTAATGATAGCCCACCCGCGCCGCGAGAGATTGGCTTCTGGACTGGAGATTCACGTGGTTATTGGGAAGGAGATGCCCTCGTTGTAGAAACTCAAAACTTCAACGGGCTGACTAATACATTTTCATTGCTAGGGTCTTCTGAGAATAAACACTTAACTGAGAAATTTACTCGTGTTGCACACGATCAAATCAATTACGAGTTTACTGTTGATGATCCTTCAACATTTACTGATAAAATTGTTGGCTTGATTCCAATTTACAAAGTGGCAGGCCAAGTTTACGAATACGCATGCCATGAAGGCAACTACGGGATGGTAAATATTTTGCGCGGCGCCCGGGTAGGGGAACAATCGACTGAATCCAATTAGTCTAACATTGTGTTGTTATCAACCCTTTATATTCTTTACTCCAAGGCAAACACCCACAAAGCTGCGGCTTCTTGGTTCTCTGGAACGAAGCCTGAAAACTTATTTTGCAGCCCTAACCAAACGCCAGTGTGAATATTGAGCTGTCCAGCTACAACTGCAACGTATTGTGTTCCATCTACGCTATACGTGATTGGAAATGCAGCAGGTATTGCGCCGAGTTGAGCTTCCCAGACGATTTCTCCGGATTGCTGGTCAAACGCCTTAAAAGAATTATCCAGATAACCTAAAAATACCAAGCCGCCTGCGGTTGCCAAACTAGCCGACGCTGGAACCACTTCTTGACGGTATTGCCACGCTGGCTCCCGAGTGTTGAGATCTATAGCTTGCAGACGCCCGTAGTTTCCGTCTGTATCCGGAACCGGTCTAGTGTCTGCACGCATTCCCGTTGTAAGCAATGTACCGGAATCATCGAGCAAGGTGTCCATACAAACTTCGAACATAGGGACAAATAACAAGCCGCTGTCATTATTAATAGAAGAAGCATGCCAGTTGCGCCCGCCTTGATAAAACGGGCAGACTGTCCGAATCTCTTCTGCATCGAGCGTCACATTGGGGTTGGGAATTTTCTCGCCGGTTTCTGGATTGATGGCAACAAAGAGGTTTTGTAATCCAGTGTCAACAGAGAACAAATACTCGCCGGTTGCGGCGTCCAAGGCATCAAACAAGGCTGGTTTGCCTGCGGTGACAACCACTTTCTTTAGTTCGCCATTTATTTCTAATTCGACAATTGAGCGCTCGAATATCCAATCCAAATCAAACTGATCATTAGCTACGTGCTGGTAGTACCAGACTAGTTCCCCGGTCGCTGGCCGCAGTGCCAGGGTAGTATTAGTATAGAGTGCATCATTGTTTACCCCATCTACGCCCAAAGAATAGAGCAAAGGACCCGTGTTATAAGTGGGTGATACGCCATAGAAGACTAAATCTAGCTCGGCATCGTAGGCTCCTGTATTCCACACTGACCCCCCCTGCCTTTCTTCTAAGGGGATATTATTCCAGGTGTTACCGCCTGGCGCATCAGGCCTCGCTAATGTATTAAAGCGCCAGGTCTCCTTTCCTGTATCAAGATCAATAGCAAAAATAAAGCCGCCACCTGGTACAAAAGATGCCGCCATGCCCTGAATAACTTGATCACCAGCAACAGTTGGCGCGCTTCTCAAAGCATACCCTTCATTATCACCAACTTCGACTACATGGTCCCAAATTACTTCCCCAGTACGCGCATTTAAGGCAACCATGTGCAGATCTGACGTTGGCACCAAAACCTTGTCTTCATGCAGCGCTATACCAAACTTGTGACTAGTTACTGCATCTCCATCATGACTGTAGCGCCATAACATTTCTCCATTGGTTGCATCTAAGGCCAGCACCACATCTCCCGCGCTGTAAAGAAACATAATCCCATCATGAACCAGTGGCGTAGGCATATTATTGCCCGCCGTCACCTCTTGATGCCAAGCAAGCTCAAGTTCAGCGACGGTGTCTCTATTTATCTGATCGAGATTAGAAAAGCCAAGATTATTGTAAGTGCGGCGCCAAGTGAGCCAATCAGCATCTGGTGGATTTTGTAAAAGCTCATCTGAAACCGATGAGTAGTTCCGAAGCAAGGGATTTGTGTCTGGATCCGCGTTGATTGAATCAAGAGAATTTGCAACATTTCTGCCATAACGCTCGATTATCCCGCCCGAGTTTTCGTTTGGCTCTGCATTGTCATCTTGCTGAGCATTAACCCCGGTATGAATTTTCACTACCAGGAAGAAAAACAGAAATATTTTAGCAAGTACTCGCTTCATAGGATCAACCCAATTCTAACCACCGATTGCAATACACGAACTTACGCAGCTTTAAACACCTTCCTAATCTAATGTATCTCGATACAACGTTCGGTGTTTGATTTTCCAGCCTGCATCGGTTTTAACAAATTTATCTTCATAATAACCTGATCCAACAATGCTTGGTGGACGCGCGGTCACATCCATCAAAATGTAGTAAGCGCGTGATTCCGCCCCCTCTGCAGTTGCTGAGATTAGGTAGCTTCCATTGAGATGCCGCCTACCAACATCGCCAGTTTCGCCCTGGTAACGTCGAGCACGGTCTGCCTTTAGTCCATCCATACCAACAATGTCACCGCCTTCGCGCGTCATGATGGCATCTTCAGCAAAAGCTGAAAGAAATAAATCTGTATCCCGAAAATCACTACCTTGATTGTAGCGTGAATAGAGAGCTTTGATTTCTTCGTAATCTTGGCCAGAAAGTGCTTCGGCTTCGCCATGATGATCTGCTTCCGCGGGCTTGATGTTGTTAACGATTATTATGATGACCCCGAAGAGTATAAACAGCACTGCAATATTAGCTTTTCCCATTATTGATTTGGTTGGCATGAGAAGATGTCCTTTTTAGAATTCCAAAGAATTCAGAGTAGATTGATAGACTATTTATGTCCATAAAAAAAGGCCTACTAAACGGTAGACCTTTTTTTGCGCATTGCCAACACAGCGGCAACCTTTCAATTCTGTATTACACCGTCGGCGCGTACTTCCCGCAAAGCTTCTTGAGCCTCTATGGCCATTCGGTCACGCTGTGCTAACCGTCATGCATACAAATTCACGTATATTCGACCCAATCACAGCCTCACGTCCGCAAACCAACATCTCACCCGGAGAACTCACTGTGGCGTTATAGGCATCAGCCTGACGCTGAGAAGAAATCGTAGGTATTCCTCCGTCGTCGTATTGGTCTAACCACCACTGACAACCATTTAATAGAAAAACCAGACTAAGCATACTTATTATTTTCATAACCATTCTCTAGTTGATAGCTCAATATCTAAAAAAGACTCAGCTAGTGCGAAAAACGGAGCGCAGACTATAGCATTACAACACAAATATGATTAGTGAAAACTGTAAAATATTCTAATGCAGAGGAAAAACCCACATTGCTTGCCCTGGAAGGACAATGCTACTTTTACATCCTCAATACTGCTTCTTTCCCGAATCATAAAGATTTAGAGAATATGATGATCCCATTTTATTTACAAATTCCTAAAAAAAGACTAGCTCAATGGGCCCAAATTAAAGCTGTAAATTCCTGCCAATTCTGGCTAGCTAGTATTTTTTTGCTGGCACTGCCACCTGCTACCTTTAGCCAGCTGCAAGGCGTTGAAGAAGGTAGTTGGCAATATCTAGGCGGGGACGCAGGTCATACACGCGCCTCGCCGCATCTCTCCCAGATTACGGCAGAAAATTTTGACGAGCTGGAAGTCGCCTGGACTTGGCGTGGAGACAATTTTGGACCGAATGTTGAGTATACCTTTCGATCAACACCCGTTTACGTTGATGGAATCCTTTACACGGTAGCAGGTCAACGTCGCCAGGTGGTGGCGATAGAAGCAGCCACAGGTGAAACCTTGTGGACCTTTCGAGAGCCCGAAACCATGCGCTACTTGCGCTCACCCCGAACCGATTTTGGTAAAGGTGTCGCCTACGGTGAAATTGATGAACAAGGGGTTATCTATGTTACCTCTCCTGCCTTCTTTTTATGGGCACTTGATGCAAGGACTGGCCTTCCACTAAAAAATTGGGGGAGCGAAACCAGAATTAATTCTTTTTCCGACTCCGGTGTAGTCGATCTCATTCCTCATTTAGTGAATGACTGGCCACGCTGGTTAGAGCGAGAAGAGGCCTATGATCCTGACCATGGAATTCCTCAAAAATTAGGTATGGTGACTGCATCAGCCCCACCCATAGTGGTTAATGGTGTCGTGGTTGTGTTAATTGGCCATGAGCCGAGTTATGACCAAACCCGCATCGAAAACGTACCAGGTGACATTATGGGCTTTGATGCACGAACTGGAGAGCAACTGTGGAAATTTCATGTTATCCCCAGGCCTGGGGAATTTGGTCATGAAACATGGGAAAACGATGCCTGGCAATGGTCCGGTGATATGTCTTCATGGGCACCAGCCTCAGCAGACCCTGAACTGGGCCTGGTGTACATAGTAACGAATGCATCTACCGTCCAGTCCTATACAGGGCATCGGCCCGGCCATAATTTATTTGGCGGTAGTGTCATCGCGCTGGATGCAGCGACCGGTGAGCGGCGCTGGCATTTTCAAATTCATCACAGCGAACAATGGAATTATGATATTCCAACCGCGCCGATATTGATGGACTTAAACATAAACGGAGAAGCAGTCCCAGCGCTCATCCAAAATACTAAACAGGGTTTGATTTTCGCTTTTAACCGCGCCACTGGCGAACCCCTTTGGCCAATTGAAGAACGACCAGTTATGCAAACTCAAGTGCCCGGCAATTATACGGCAGCTACACAGCCTTACCCTACCCGGCCCGAACCCTTGGACCCCATTATCATTAATGGCATCACTGAGGAGTTTCTTCTCGACTACACTCCAGAATTGAAAGCACAGGCTCAGACTGTATTAAGCGAATTTGAAGTTGGTGGTTTGTATGTTCCTGCGCTGCCCTATCCCCATGCTAATAGCTATAGAAACGTAGTGGGATGTGTCGGCGGGTTAAATATTTATCACCCACCGGTAGCGGATCCTACTTCAGGCATTTTATATGCCTCACATCGACGCAGCTGCAGTGCGCCTGCATTTATGGAGCCAACTAATGGTATTGATGAAATAAGAGGCCTACCGGGATTATCTGCAGAAACCTGGCGTGGAAGAGAACGACACACACCAACTACTGGAACTACTGTAGCTGCATGGGCGCCAGGCAGATCGCGAGAATTTCTGCCACTTATAGATAGACTGCCGGTCTATAAACCACTCTTCCAAGGGATGGCAGCCTACGACATGAATACCGGCGACAAACTTTGGGACATTCCAATTGGGGAGACTCCTGAAAACATAAAGAATCATCCATTACTGCAGGGAATCGATACTTCTGCTACCGGCGGCACCGGGCACTCTATTCAAATGGTTATGGGGGATTTACTAGTGCAGACCACTGAGGACCTGCGTGGTGATGCAGAGTTAAACGAGAATAATAATCCAGTGCTCAATGCTCGTGACCTTAGAACTGGCGAGATTCTTAACCGTGTCGAAATACCTGCTCCCCGGCCAATACGGCATGATGGCCTACATGCACAAGGGAAATCAGTACATCGTTTTGCAATCAGGCAGCGTAAAGCGGAGACAGACAGGAGCATTATTTGCCTTGCGGCTGCCGTAGCTTTTGATATCAGGAGAGTATTGCGCCGCGTTTGTTGTCTACTTGAGAGCCAAATTTAACCAGCAATCTTAAAATCCGTTTTAATTCAGGACGTGGCGTTCCAGCATGCGACGTCGAACCACAGCCCCGTAAACATTGCCTTCATGGTCAACGCCTACACCCTCAGCCCCAGAATGATCATCTCGAAGTGGCTCCATGTCTTCGATAAACACATCGACACTGCCATCAACCGCCGAACCGATGCGAATGCCCTTCATTATTCCCATTAACTCTTTCGCACCAGTGTCAGGACCAGACTCAGAGTCAGCAACATAGATACGGTCATCAGGTGTGATGAATATGCCACTGGGTCTGCCAAATTGACGCCACTCATCAATAAACTCCCCTTCCTGGGTGAATAACTGAATGCGATTATTTTCGCGGTCACCAACAAACAGTCGGCCGCGAGAATCCATGGCGATGGTATGGGGTTCGCTTATGAGGCCTTGAGCTGAACCCTTGCTGCCCCATTCTTTTATATAGTCACCCGCTGGCGCTGTAATGAACTACGCGATTATTGAGACCTCCTCGATGACTGTCAGTCACAAAGATATCGCCATCATTCGGATCAATTACCACATCATTTGGAGAGTGCAGCAAATTTGGACCAGACCCTCCCCTTCCACTTTGCCCGAGAGTCATAAGTATTTCTCCCTCGGGACTAAATTTAATAACCTGATGTCCAATTTCTTCATTGCCTCTAGCGTCAGCTACCCAGAGATTACCTTCATGATCGACAGCGGCACCATGGGGAAAAACAAACAAACCCGCACCGAAAGCCATTTGCAGGTTTCCCTCGTAGTCGTATTTCAGAATGGGCGGCTCAGGCCGGTTTTCACAAGAGTTTTCAAAGCAGCGGTGAATTACATAAATAAACTGCCCATTTGGCGAAGGTTCAACCGCGGTTACAGCTGCCCAGGCTCCAGTGCCCTCCGGTAATTCTCCCCAGTCTCGTTGCGTGACATATGGTCGTGGTAAGTCATTACGCACACCGTGCACTGCCGGCTCGATAGATTGAGCAGCCGCAGTCAGCGTGAAAACCATTACTGCAAGTAACGTTGGGAGAACCTTTGTTAAATTCATCAAGATTAGTCCTATTATCCTTACTCTATAAATAATCCTATCATTCCAAAATCTTCACGCCCACCACCAGATCGATGACGCCGAATACCTCAATTTGCTTGACTCGGGGAATACCACCCAGTTTAATCGGGAATTGGAATATTTAAAGCGTGGATCGCCCCAGACGACTACCCTCTATATAACCCAATCACTCTTTTAAGAGAAAAGCTGACGAGAAAATTATGAATAATATCAGCAGGCTTTTTAACTCAATTGCGCTTATTTCGATACCCGCATTCGTTCAGGCACAAGCTGGCGAGCAGCAGATCACCTACAATGGCGAAGCAGGCCGTATTATCAATGAGAACTGCGTAGTATGCCATCGAGAAGGTGGCATAGGCCCAATGCAATTTGAGTCCTATGATCAAATTCGGCCCTGGGCACCTTTAATTCAGCTAAAAGTGGCTAATCGAGAAATGCCACCCTATGCCTATGATCACGGCATCGGTATTCAGAACCTGCAAGGTGATTGGCGTCTAGAACAAGAAGAGATTGACACTCTTGTAGCCTGGGTTAATCAAGGCGCTCCTTTGGGTGATCCTGATTCGCCCCTAGCTGCACCGCAGTTAAACGACCCTGATGCGTGGAATTTTGTTAGCGAATTAGGGGAACCAGATTTAGTAATTCCTTCAGTTGCTATAGATATTCCTGCGAATGGCAATGATTTATGGAGCACCCACTATGTGCCGAGCGGCATATCAAGCGATCGCTGCATAAAAGCGGTACAAGTAAAACCCCGAGGCGATGCCAAGTCAGTTGTTCATCATGCAAACTCAACTATAGATGTATATAACGATGACGGTGAATTAGAGCGCTATAGCATGCTTACTGAATATGCGATGGGCAAATGGGGTGAGCTAGTACCAGAAGATGTTTGTCGCACGATTCCAACTAATTCCATGGTGCGCTGGAGCATTCATATGTTTCCTGGCGGTCTTGGGAGCATAGCACCGGGTACTATCATTGAAGATAACGTGGTGGAAATTGGCCTATGGCTGCACCCTGAAGGTTATGAAGATAATGTCGGTTATACCCAAGACTTAAAACAGTACAACATTCAGTACGAAAGAGCAGAGCGAGACTTGCGTTTAGTTATTCCACCTCATGGCTACACGATGACCCAGGGTTTTCACTCTTTTGATCACCCGGTTCGCATAGACAGCTTTCAACCCCATGGTCATTTGCGCATGCGCTCAGCATCATTTGAAATTTTCTATCCTAAAACTGGTCAAACAGAAGAGATAAGCCAAATTTCTAATTGGAGTGCAACCTGGCACCATAGCCATATTTATGAACCGGACGTCGCTCCTTTGTTACCAACTGGGGCAGTGCTCGTACTGAAACAATGGTACGACAATACTGCGAACAATCCGAATAACCCAGACCCGGATCAATGGGTGTTCGGGGGCAGCAGAACGGCTGATGAAATGACCCATGCCTGGATAGCAGTAACCCACTTAGATGAAGAAGGCTATGACAAACTAGTTGCCGAGCGTAAGGAAAAAGAAGCTCGCTCATTTGCGGGCAACGATTAGACAGAGACTTCCGAAGAGGACTCTCTGTGCAATAAAATCCAACTGCCTAAAGGTCGTATTTTATAGTAGCTGTAGAAAATTTTATTATATGAATTTCAATTAACGCCTGCTGGAGAATGCACAATGAAACTCAGCATTAAGACAACCCTTTCTTTTATTATTGGACTACTTGCTTTTCCCATGGCCGGCTTTGGTCAGAGCGATAGTGTTACGTTCCACAAAGACATTGAACCAATCTTGCAGCGTAGTTGCCAAAACTGTCACCGGGTTGGTGGTGGCGGCCCTATGCCACTGGTGACTTATGATGAAGTCGCTCCCTTCGCCGGTTTGATCGAGTACAAGACAGGACTGCGAGACCGTGCTGGTGCCATGCCACCATGGTACGTAGAGAAAAATATCGGCATTCAGAGCTTTAAGAACGATAACTCACTTAGTGATGAGGATCTCGCCGCCATATCTATCTGGGCTAGAAGCGGAACTCCACAGGGAGATCCTTCGGATGCGCCAGAGCCGCTGATTTTTGATGACAGCATCAAGTGGAAAGCCGGCACACCAGACCTAGTCGTCAAACTACCTGAAATTACTAAGTTGGCCGGAACTGCAGACTGGTGGGGCGAGCTGGAAACCGTGCCAACCGGGCTGACTGAAGACCGTTATGTAAAGTCTGTAGAGGTGGTTGAGGTTAACGACGTCGATATGACCCAACTTGCCGGGACCGTCGGCGGGCGCTACATATTCCATCACATGCTCTGGTTTACCGCAAAATTGGATGAAGAGGGAAATCCGCAGCGCGGAATGTTCAGTAATCCATGGCCAGTGCATGAAGTCGGACGTAACGCCGATATCTTCGACGATAATACAGGTCGTCTTTTAGAAGCAGGATCAGCGATAGTTTCTGACTCGATTCATTTGCACTCCAACGGTAGAGATACCACTGGTCACCTGGAGATTGGTTTCACTTTCCATGATCGGGACTTCGAACCCAAGTATAGAGACACGATAAATTTTACCGGCAATGGTGTTGATATAAGTATCGTGCCAAATCAGACAGATCAAGAGCTTCATGCCTACAGCATTCTTGAAGCCCATACTAAAATTGTCTCTTTCGAACCTCACCTGCATGCCCCCGGGACTCGCATGTGCCTGGAAGCAATCTGGGGTCATCAAATCGAGACACTGTCCTGTGTAGGATACGATCACAACTGGGTGCGTACCTATCAGTTTGAGGATTCTGCGGCACCTCTATTACCTAAAGGCACTATCCTTCACATCACTGGTTATATGAATAATACGGAGACTAATATCAACATCCCAGATCCACGCAATTGGCAGGGATCTGGCAATCGTTCCACACAGAACATGTTTCTTGATCTCGGCATTCGGGTATCCATGAATCAGGAGCAATTCCTGGAAGCCATGGAAGAGAGACAACAAGTTCTCAATTTGGGCCCGAACGATCACGTAGTCGGATGTCCGCTCTGCACGGCGACTTTGGTTTCACTCGTCGAAGCTGAAGATTAGTTGGAGACAAAATGAAATTATTAGCTAAAAAAATTGGAAGCAGGTGTAACTCTCTGCTGCTTGCAACGCTATTGCTTTTTTCGCCTGCCGTACTTACCGCAGAAACTTTGCAATATGGTGCACCTGTCTACCCTTCCTTTGAGGGCTGGCGCCCCAATCCAGACGGATCATTCAATCTCATGTTCGGATACATGAATGAAAATTGGGAAGAGCAACCATTGGTGGACGTTGGAGACAATAATTTTTTCTCTCCCGGCGAAGCTGACCGAGGTCAGCCGACAAATTTTATGCCACGCCGAAATCGTTTCACTTTCGAGGTTAAAGTACCTTCCGATTGGGGTGATCGAGAGCTGGTTTGGAATTTAAATATCAATGGCGTGGAATCCAAAGCCTATGGAACCCTGAAGCCTGATTACCTGGTTGATAACATGATAATCGCTTCTGAAACTGGGTCTCTGGGAATTGGAGTCAGTAGCCCTGAATCCAGGTCGAATACACCTCCAGTGCTCACATTTCAGGGTGATGATGCGCGCACGGCTAAGGTAGGTGAGGCAATAACCCTTCGGACTCACCTAGAAGATGATGGCTTACCGAGATCAAGACTTAGATCTTCTAGGTCTGAGAGTGACCTGCATCGGGCCATGTTTCGCGCTCCTCAAAAACCCACTGTAAGTAAATTAAATGCCTTATTCCTGAGTTGGAATGTCTATCGCGGAGAAGGCAGGGTTACGTTCGATCCTCCACAAACCAAGGTATGGGAAGACACCCGCGTATCGGCTAACTCCCCGTGGGGAGGGCTGTGGCTGCCGCCAATAATCCCTGATAATGGCATGATTGAAGTAACCGCAACTTTTGATGAGCCTGGCACCTATACTCTCTGGGGACGGGCAGATGACGGTGGGCTCTATGCCGACACCTATTTGACTGTCACTGTCACTCCTTGAGAACAGCCCCCAAACCCGCTAAATTAGCTTTCATCTAGAAAAGCAGTTCAATCGAGCTGCTTTTTCCTTCCCTGAATTTTAGTGAAAGCATATTGAGTAAACCCATGGCTGCAGAAGAAAACACTACCTATCAAGAGATCTATGACTCTTTTACTTGGGATAGACCCACTCATTTCAATTTTGCTAATGACGTTGTTGATAAATGGGCACAGCAAAACCCAAGTAAACAAGCCCTGTTTTGGGTAGATGATAACGGTAATGAGAAGACACGGACATTTGATCAAATCTCAAGGAATTCAAAAAAAATCAGCAATGCCTTGACAGATTCTGGAGTAAAACGTGGAGATGTCATCGTTTTATTATTGGGTCGAGAAGTGGAGTGGTGGGAAGCTTTTACAGCAGCCCTCCGAATGGGCGCAGTTGTTTCACCTGGAACTACTCAACTTTCAGCGAAAGATATTGAGTATCGTTTAGGTGCTGCTAGCGCCACCTGTATTGTTACCAATGCTGCTAATGCGGAAAAAGTTGATGAGGTTGCTGCCTCCTGTCCAACACTTGCAACAAAAGTACTTGTAGATGGTCTGTGCGATGGCTGGCTGCATTATCCAACACTCCTGGATAAGTCAGCAGAAAACTTTACAGAGATAAATACAGCATCCAATGATGAATCGATGTGCTATTTCACTTCTGGCACGACCGGCTACCCAAAAATGACCATTCATACCCAAGACTATGCACTCAGTCATCAGGTCACCGGGGCACACTGGTTAAACCTTGGTGAAAACGATTTACATTGGAATATAAGTGACACCGGCTGGGCAAAGGCAGCTTGGAGTAGTTATTTTGGTCCCTGGACTTGCGGGGCAGCCCTATTTATTCATCATTCTGCCGGTTTTAATGCTGGGCAAACATTAGCTTTTATTGAAAAATATCCTATTACTACAATGTGTGGTGCTCCCACCATATATAGGATGTTAGTGCTAGAAAAGTTATCTAATTATAATTTCGGTGAGTTAAAACATTGTGTTGGTGCGGGCGAACCTCTCAACCCCGAAATTATTGACACATGGAAAAACGCAACAGGAATTACTATTCGAGATGGTTATGGGCAAACAGAAACTGGCATCCTCTGTGGAAATTTTCATTTTATAGAACCGAAGTTTGGTTCAATGGGAAAACCAGCACCAGGAATTCATTTGTCAGTAATAGATGAAGATGGTAATGAAGTGGCCACTGATACCGAAGGGGACATTGCTGTGCTAGTGGAACCGGATCGACCCCAAGGGTTGTTTAAGGAATATAAAAATGACCCTGAGCGCACTGCTGACACTCGAAGGGGCCCTTGGTATATCACAGGAGATCGCGCCACTATTGATAATGAGGGTTACTTCTGGTTTGTATCCCGTGCCGATGATGTAATCCTGTCTGCCGGATACCGTATTGGCCCATTTGAAGTAGAGAGCGCACTAATCGAGCATGCTGCTGTGGCTGAATCTGCCGTCGTATCGAGCCCCGATGCCACTAGGGGTGAAGTGGTCAAGGCCTTTGTGGTGCTTGTACCAGGTGCTGAGGCAAGTGACTCTTTGGCAAAAGAATTACAAGATCATGTAAAAAAGGTCACGGCTCCCTATAAATACCCTCGCAAGCTGGAATTCATCAAAGCTCTCCCAAAAACCGTCAGCGGCAAGATTCGTCGTATCGAATTGCGCGAAAAAGAATGGAGCAATTAGTTTTGATTAGGCGCTTTCTGGCAGTGTTGGGCTTCTTGACTATCAGCCAGTCATTGAGTGCTGCTGCGATCGATGGAGCCGCTGTCCTTGCAGCAATGAACAAGCAAGATCGCTTACCCGATGACATTACTAGAGATGCAAGAAGTCAGCCGCAAGATGTAATTCCTTTATTAGCCTTAGAGACAGGGGATCGAGTGGTGGATATATTCGCCGGCGGAGGCTACTACACAGAACTCTTAGCCTCTGTTGTAGGCCGCCAAGGCGAAGCTTTGTTGCACAATAATAATGGTTTCGAAGCTTGGGGCATCAACGGCCTAACTGATCGTTTCGCTTTGGGGCGAGACGCCGGCAATATCATGCGCCACAACCGCAGCGGCATTAATCTCGATTTAGGTGAGGCCTCCTTGGACGGCGCACTGATAGTAATGGCTTTCCACGATCTTTACGTTGTGCCAAAGCGTTATAACGGCGAAGAGTATGTTCCTGTTGGTAATCCAGCAAACACAAAATATTTTCTTGAACAGGTTTTCACTGCCCTAAAACCTGGCGGAAGGTTCGTAGTAGTTGATCATGCTGGAGACGCCTTGATGGATCATGACGTTATTGCAGATTTACATCGCATAGAAGAATCTTTTGTCCGCAGTGAAATTGAGGATGCCGGATTTATTTTTGTCAACTCGTCTGAGGCGCTGCGAAACGAAGCAGATGATCGGTCTATGATCGTCTTTGATCTGGATGTTCAGTTTAAAACTGATCGCTTCATTTTTGCATTCGAAAAGCCAGCGAACTAGATCAGCCTGAATATAAAAGATCAATTAGATCTGCTCTAAACATTTCCGGCGCTCGACAATCTGACCTGAAATTATTAGTTGAATCAGGGTCAATGATCCTCAAATTCTTCTTTTCCCAGCGCAAACAAAAGAATAACTGACCATGTAATGTTGATCGCTAATAATGCAGTCAAGCACAGGTACTCCGGGATGCGATTCTCTTCGCAAAATAGCTTTACGCTCATACCTGAGCCACAAATTACAAGCTGACCTTTCCCCCGCGCAAGGATAACATTTATGAACCCTTATACAGGGCGGCTTGAGGTAGTAGATAGCAAAAACTAGAGAGGCTTGTTGTGCAAGAAAGTGAAACGACCCATAGTTCTGTGGTAGTTTTTAGCTTGAAGACTCAGAATTAGAGAGTGCAACTAGGTAAGGATTAATAGCATGCAGAAGTTTGGAATTGGTCAGCCGGCAACAAGAATTGAAGACAATCGTTTTTTGTCCGGTCAGGGAAGCTATGTCGAAGATATAAACATAAAAGGACAGAGCTACGCAGCATTTGTACGATCACCTCACGCTCATGCCACCATTTCTTCGATAAACATATCAGAAGCCAATTCCCTCCCTGGTGTACTAGGTATATTCACCGTTGAAGATTTGAAAGCAGATGGCATAGGCAATCTACCCTGCGCTGCGCCTGCTATGAACAAGGACGGAACACCTTGCGTAATGCCTCCTCGTCCAGCATTGGCAGAAGGTCGTGTTCGACATGTAGGTGATGCTGTTGCGGTAGTTGTTGCAGAAACTCGCGAACAGGCACTAGATGCCGCAGAACAAGTTTGGGTGGAATATGAGTTACTAGCCGCAGTTGTGGAAACCGACAAGGCGATGCTTGAAGGCTCGAACCTAGTATGGGAAGAAGCTCAGGAAAATCAATGTTTCGATTGGGAAGCGGGCGAAGCAGACGCTACTGAACAGGCATTTTCGGCTGCGAAGCACATTGCAGAGCTGGATTTAATTAATAATCGCGTTGTGCCCACTTCAATGGAAACACGTGGCGCAATTGCCTCTATTGAGGCAGACACAGGTCGCCTGACTCTGCATGTCTCCTGTCAAGGTGTGCATGTCATGCGACGCTTGCTCGCCACTCAAATTTTTAATGTTGCGGAAGAAGAAATTCATGTGACCTGCAATGACGTGGGCGGCGGTTTCGGCATGAAAATCTTTTTGTTTCCAGAGTATGTTTGCACACTCTATGCCGCCCGCAAATTTGGCCGCGCCGTCAAATGGATTTCTGATCGCAATGAAGCATTCGTCAGTGATAGTCATGGGCGGGATCATGTTACCCGCATGCAGCTCGCTCTGGACCAAAATGCCAAGATACTTGGATTAAAAGTAAATACTATAGCGAATCTTGGAGCTTACTTATCAAATTTTGCACCCTTTGTTGCTACTGCCGCTGGCGTACCTATGCTGGTGGGCTGCTATGCAATACCTACTGCCTACGTCGAAATACAGGGGGTTTTTACCAACACTACACCGGTGGATGCCTATCGCGGTGCTGGACGACCAGAAGCGATCTATGCCATCGAGAGATTATTGGATGCTGCTGCGTTCGACTTAGGCTTGTCGCCGGCGGAAATACGTAGACGTAACTTTATAACACCAGAGGCAATGCCATACTCCACTGCTCTAGGTGCTACTTATGACTCTGGAGAATTTCAAAAGAATTTAGAAGATGCTCTCGAGATGTCTGGTTGGAATAACTTTGATTCACGGCGAACTTCTGCAAAAACTCGAGGAAAACTTTTAGGCATCGGCTTAGCTAGTTACATCGAAAAATGTGCTGGCGGCTCCCCAGAACAAGCTCGACTAGAAGTTTCAGCGGAAGGGCATGTCACCTTATACATTGGAACATTATCAAATGGCCAAGGCCATGAAACTGCATTTCGCCAAATCCTGTGTGAACGTCTAGGCGTTGCCTTCGAAAATGTGTCAATCGTGCAAGGAGATTCAGACCTAATCGAAACTGGTGGAGGAACTATGGGATCACGCTCAGTCCCTGTAGGTGGATCTGCCATTGGTGCTGCTTCGAAAAAAATAATAGATAAGGCCAAAGAAACTGCCGCCGAACTTATGGAATCTGCAGTTAGTGATATCGAATTCGATGATGGTGAATTTAGAATTGTTGGGACTGATAGAGTTCAAAGTTTTAATGAAGTAGCAAAAGCCGCTGCAGCGGACTCGGGAGTTGCTTTCGATGAAAAGGAAACCTTCACCCCTGATGAAGCCACTTATCCGAACGGCACACATATCTGCGAACTAGAGATCGACGAGGCCACCGGCGAAATCGAATTAGTCGATTATTCAGTGGTAGATGATTTCGGCAAAGTCATAAATCCTCTTCTATTAGAAGGCCAGGTGCACGGCGGTATCGCCCAAGGACTGGGTCAGGCTTTACTGGAAAGCTGCGAGTACGAAAAGGAATCTGGACAGTTGTTGTCAGCAAGTTTTATGGACTACACCATGCCCCGAGCCGATGACTTTCCGCCGATACGATTCAACCGCAATGAAGTACCCTGCACCACCAATCCGTTAGGCATAAAAGGTGCCGGAGAAGCCGGCGCAATCGGCGCACCTCCAGCTATAATTAATGCAATTGTTAATGCGTTAAGTGATTACGGAGTCCGTCATGTAGATATGCCGGTTACGCCAAACAAACTTTGGGGCTTGATGCAAAGCAGAAACTAATTGGGCAATCTTAGACTGCGCCCACTAAGAGCGATGACTAACTTTTTGATTGGGCAGTACCCAAAACCAAGATACAACCACAGCTAAACCAAACAGAGTATAGGCGATTGCAAATACCCAGAGTGGAAAATCATAATAAAGCAGGCGTTGTAACCAATACTGCACGAAAGAAACTTCGTAACTAAGCTTTCCCGCCTGTTGACGTAGCCACATCTCAAGCAGTGTCAGCGGACAAATTCTGCCTAACCAGGCCTGCACTATAACTACGGCTATCGCGACCAGGTGGAGTATCCTGAACCACCGATTCCTTACCCATTCCCATTCTAATATTCCACCCAGAATTATTGTCAGCAATCCTAAAACAATGAATATCACTACAAAGGTATGGAGCATCAATATTGCATCAGCAGTGATTAAGTAGAATTTAGTCATTAAGTTAAAGTGAATCGAATTGATCAATCAAAACTTTCGATTTTGAGGCGACCTAAATAATTTCTAGGCTGCAGCGGTTCTTTTCCAGCTGGATAACCACTTATTAAAAGTACCCACGCAACTATATCTAGGTATTCATCATTACTTAGTGATTTGGGGTTATCGGCAGGCATGTTACCGAGTATTCGATACCAATAATCCAATACTGTCATACCCTGCCAGGATATCAGTGAATTGCGATAAAATTCTGCATCATGACAATGAGCACAATTTAAAGCGAAGAGCTCAGCACCTGCGGCTGCTTGCTCAGTAGTATAGACGCCATCCAAGATACTAGTCGCTTGCCCGAAAGAGTTTGTCGAACAAGGAAAAGTGAACAAGCAACAAAAAAGCAAAGCCGACGACGGCTTTGCTTTTTTGGCAGACATGAATAACATTAATTAATGACGGTGGATAAACTTGTGTAGATCAGGTTTTATTGTGTCAGCGACATAGATTACACCGCCAGGCGCAAGAGTCATGTAATGGGCCTCACCAAATTCACCGAGCTTTTTCCCAGGTTCACCAGTTGCTGCAACAACTTTGCCATTTTTATCCAGCTTCAAAATCTCCCCTGCAAACCCACTCACCATCCACAAGGTGCCTTCTTCATCGAAGTGTAATCCGCAGGGCCAGCCTTTATAATGCCATTCCTTAAGGTAAGCTCCTTCATCGTCAAATATTTGAATGCGGCGATTCTGGCGATCTGCAACATAAATCAGCCCCTCACCGTCTACAACGATTGAATGAGGGGTATCGAATTGACCAGGCCCTGTGCCCGACCCACCCCATTTCTTCATAAAACGACCCATTCGATCATATTTTAATAATTGTGGTGTACCTCGGCCATGACCAACCAAGATAAAAACTTCACCTTCATCATTTATGGTTAAATCCGTCGGCTCAAACAGTAATCCATCTTCTGGTTCTCCAGCTTCGCCCATTTTGCCGATAGTAAGCAGCACTTCGCCATCGAGATTCATTTTTCGTACGGTGTGCCCATTAACGTCTGTCGTCCATATGTTGCCTTGAGGATCAAGACGCATACCATGTGGCCGCACGTAATCCCCCTGCCCCCAGGTTCGCAGTAGCCGACCCCGCGGATCGAACTCCATTAGAGGGTTTGGACCACGATTGAAAAGAATCAAATGATTGTCTTTAGTCCATACAACACTGGAGGATGCTCCTAACTCGACGCCTGAAGGAATTTTTAACCCATGCTGCACTGGGACATATCCCAGATCTGGAGCAAGCTCCATTTGCAAAGGATCTGGACCTTCCAGCACCTGAGCTCGCACACCCAAGGAAAAACCCAATGCAATAGTTGTGCTGAGGGCAATTATCTTGAATTGCTTAAACTTCATACTTAGTTCTCCAAACCAATGCGTTCTAATCGTCGTCTTTCGGCGTACCGTTTCCATTCATTCCCATAGATTCATAACGTCGCCATCCCGCAAGAATACCAACCATTCCATGATTACCTTCATGACAGGCGTATTCATAGACAGGGTCTTCAATTTGACGTAAAGGGAATTTCGCAGACCAGGGCTGATCCCAAGAAAGCGGATCTTCGATAGTGAAATCATATTCCAGAGTGTTAGCACCAATACGCCGGATGCGTTCTTCTAACACCATTTTTTCGGAAGCCCCACGACCATTGTCATGATAGTAAAAATGCTGGGTTTTAATGACCAATGTGTCACCTTCAAACCGGGCAATGGCGTCACCATCCCATTTCAACACTTTTGTTTGATGTTCATCATCGAAGCGAATGATGCGCGCTCGATGGATCATCTCACTCAAAATCATGATGTGATCTTCGGTTTGCACGATTTGAATATTGTTATTGTAAGCGCCTGGCACTATAGGTGGTCCTGCACCTCCACTCATCAAACACCTGTCTGCCAAAGTTCGACCTTCAGGACCAATGCTAAGGCGTCTGTTTTCGGCCCTCACCTGAGCCCTTTTCCTGCCCATTTCGTTTAAGGCAGGCAAACGACCATTTGGCGGATCATAAATCAGTGACGTTCTGCGATCGGCGACGGTGTTCTCACCACGCTCATACCAGAAATTATTGTAGGAAATTACCCCTGGCGGATAGCCAGCACCACCAACAGAATCGATGATGAGGTCCCGATTCTGACGACGAAGTTCGAATTCTTCCCATTCTACTGCCTGCTCGGGGGTGAGTGTTTCCAGGTGCTCTAACTCTCTCGGGCGGTTCAACGGAGTAATGGTGCGATAGGTGTAGACACCCTGCAGATCTGGATGCCCAAATTCGGTAAGAGGAGTATCAGATGATTGGGCGGACGCTATAGGAACAACTATCAGGCCACCTAGAGCTATGCTTAAAAGAAAGATCACTTTGGTGCTCATTGAATCCTCCGTGCTCTGGTTATTGTTAATCGGAAGAGAACTTGAACCTGTCAAATTACGCTACTGACATAATTTTTCAAGTGAAATATAAGTCACAGGTGTCTTAGGTAACACTATGCCAAAGCTGCTTTGGTCCTGATTAAATTCTCAAGCGAAGAACTTATCGAGGAAAACTTCATGAAGCCAGAGCGGGATTATGAAACTCAGAATTTTGAAAAAAGGCCGTTAAAATGTACCACTCACTTTAAGCGAAAAGGACCTACCAAAATCCCGACACATGTACTCCACTTCTTCCAGTATATTGTCAGCTATGTTTCCTAAGTAACGAATACGATCTCTGCACACTTGCACATCTGCAAGATTCCGTGCATCCAAGCGAAAAGTCACATCATCAAATGCAATAAATTCCAGAAAGCCAGTGAAGTATGGGTCTGCATGATCATTCTCGATGTCTTCGATGTCCCAGCGCTTAGTTCCACCGTCAATACGATTACGCATTTCGATACCGTAGTTTAAACGCCATTGCGGGATGTCGTGGCGAAAGCCCCAATTAAATTCACCACGATGATAATTATTAAAGCGACGAGTTTCATTGAGAAAAGAATCTGTTACCCAGGAATCTCGAACATTGGCACTAGTAGTAAACAACACATTAGGCATACCAAGGCGGGAAAGCCGCACGCTGCCTTTGACTTCAAACACTTGCATATCGCCAGTGCCAATATTACCGGCGGCAGATCTTAGATCGTTGGGCCCAGGAGAAACATCGATACGCTGCAAGAGATCTTTATGGCGATGATGGTAGAAATTTGCGCTCACTACACCTTGATCATCTGGGAGTCGATATTCCGCCAATAAGTTGTAGTTCCACCAGTAATCTGGCCGGAGGTTAGAATTGCCGGCCAAGGTATTTGAGTCTTCATCATCTTGATCGCTGGTAGCAACAAAATCTGTGAAGCTTAATTGCCTGACAACTTTTTCTATCAGCACTCGAAGTTGTAGTTGTGGCGTGACATCAAATCGATAATCCAACTTTGGCTTAAAGAAATTAAAGTCTCGACTATTGCTAACATCTCCGCTCATTGAGATTTCGGATGTCTCATAAACAAGAGAAGTTTCTAGAGACATACGGGGACTAATGCGCCAATTGTGAATCGCAAAGGGCTCATAACGAACTTCTTCTACCCGCGTGTTGGCGTTAGGAATATTTACTGGAGATAAGCCTCCAAAAGCTTGAGAAGATGCCTCACTGCCCGAGAGAAGCCCCAGCGCCAAGTTTGAATCTAAAATAGTTTGAGCGCGCTCCGCACCAACTTCCACATCCTGCCCACCAAAGAGGTTCATCGTGTATGACCCGCGCATTATCCGTTCTTCCAGAATACTTTCTGTATCGAGAAATAGGTTTTTCTCTTCGCTGCCATTTTCCAAAATATCCCAGCGTTCGCGAGTATTGGCGGTGTCGTTTTTATTAGCAATAACAAGTATTTTGAAACGATTACCATCGTCACGACGATATTCGTAGTCACCACCTATTTCCCAGTTCGTTTTTGTTCCAGGAATGTCTTCTCTTTCATAATCATGTAGCAACGAACCCCCGCGAAGATCAACGGTCAATCGTTCCACTTCTGTCGGGTCGTCATCCTCAGCAATCAAGGCATTGAATCGCAAACTACTTTTAGTATTTAGTTGATAATCTAGATTAGTCGACAAGGTGTAAGTGGTGTTATCTCGAATTCGCTCTTCGTCAATAAAATCGTTGGGCAATTCGCCAGGGAGAATGCTATTTTCTCTAAGCTGTGTGAAATTGTAATTAGGCACGGCTGAAGCGTTTACGATAAAGTTCAGGTCGCCTGTTTGACCTGCGTAAGTTAGTGATCCGCCAGGTTCGGAATTGTTATCGGAATAATAATTCGCGTTTACTTCATAATTAATCGAGGTGTTTGACATCTCCTCAAAAAGTACGATGTTGGCTATCTGCGTGCTTCCTCTTACGTCAAGATCTCCAGAGGTGCCGCGGATGATTTCAATGTAATCAACTTGATCAGCATCGACTCTGCGCAACTGAGTTTCTGTATTATTATTCTTTCCTGCTGTGCGCTTGCCGTTAATTAAAATTTGAGTACCACTGCTGCCACTGCCAAGACCTCGACCGCCACGACTTACATTAGAAAAACTACCACCACTACTGCCACCACGACTGCTGCCACCGATACTGGATATTTCCATTCCCGGGATCCGGTTCAACATATCTAACGCATTTACCGGCGCATATTCGGAAAAATAAGCGAAGGGATAAACAATCGTAGAGTCATCTCCTACATTCTCTTGTGCCCAGGCGTTCAGCGAAAAAGAAGCGACCAACATCACCGGCAGAAAAGGGCAAGAAATTTGCATGGCGAATGTTTTGAGCAAGCTCCCTGAGATACTGCCTCGCGAAATCCTTATACGCACCTTCAAAATATCTTCCTAAAGAGTAAATCTAATTTAAATACAATAGAATATATCGGCGCAGTATACGTAAGTCTTACCTGAGCAACTGTGACATTTTGCAAGTACCAATTATTTTTTTGAAGTGATCAAGCGATTGAAAGAGGAAGCTTAGTAATTACTAAACTAGCAGCACTTTTTAAGAGCGCGGTGTTTAAGATGTGACGGAATAAACAAGATCCTTGTTTTACTGACTGCGCCTCTTGCTAGCCTGAATACATTGCAGGCTCTATCTTCAACCGAAATTTCTTTGCCATAACTAAATTATCTATTACTTATAACTCAATTGATCTCTGTGTTTACAGGTTCAAGTAAGCTCATTCAAGGATTCTCCTACTGCGTTAACCAAACTATCGATTTGTTCTTTACTGGTTATAAAAGGTGGTGCCAACTGCAAAGTGTCTGCACCCCAGCGCACATAGAACCCTTTTTCAAAACACTTTATACCTACCTCAAACGGGCGGCGTAAAGGTTCTCCAGGGTAGTGTTCCAAGGTAAGGCCGCCGGCAAACCCATAATTACGAATATCAGTGACAAAAGGCGCGGAACGTAAGCTATGAATCGCATCTTCAAATACCGAGGACATCTCTTTTACCTGCTGAACCAAGTTGTCATTTACCAGTAAATCCAGCGCTGCGAGGCCCGCTGCGCAGGCTATAGGGTGCGCGGAATAGGTATAACCGTGGGGGAATTCCACCATATATTCCGGGCCGCCTTTTTCCATGTAGGCTTCGTAGATATTCGACCCGACAACTACCGCTCCCAATGGAATTACACCATTGGTAATTTGTTTAGCCAAAGTCATTATGTCTGGCGTTACACCAAATTCTTCTGCCCCAGTTAAAGAACCCATTCGTCCAAATCCAGTAATAACTTCATCAAATATTAAGAGAATATTATGCTTGTCACAGATTGCTCTAAGCCTGTTTAGATATCCTTTAGGCGGCGGCAATACACCCGAAGTACCAGATAGAGGTTCCACTATCACCGCAGCAATATTGGAAGCATCGTGGAGTAACACCAATTCCTCTAACTCGTCAGCCAAATGCGCACCTTGCTCTGGCATACCACGACTAAAAGCATTCTCTGGAAGCAATGTGTGAGGTATATGATCTGAATCGATAGTTTGCCCGAACAGTTTGCGGTTGAATCCAATTCCACCAACTCCGATACCGCCAAAATTGACACCATGATAACCTTTGTGGCGACCAATAAACTTAGTCTTACTGGGCTGACCTTGGTTGCGCCAGTATCCTCGAGCTATTTTTAACGCAGTATCTACGGTTTCTGAACCTGAATCAGTAAAAAATACATTATCAAGACCAGAAGGAGTCAGCTCTACTACTTTATTAGCGAGTTCAAAACTTAAAGGATGACCGTATTGAAAACCAGGTGAATAATCTAAATTCACGACTTGCTTTGAAACTGCTTCGTTTATTTCTTTACGGCTATGGCCGGCGCCACAGGTCCATAGCCCTGATAAACCGTCAAAAATCTGCTTGCCTTCAGAATCTGTGTAGTAAAGCCCGTCAGCTGCCACGATTAGTCTAGGATTATTCTTAAATTGGCGATTAGCAGTAAAAGGCATCCAATGGGCATAAAGTTCTTGCTTATCGATCGTCACCTAATCAATCTCCATTAATCTGTTTCAATACTGGGATTTTAGTTTTATATCTTTGCTGCCCGCTGAGACTCGCTTGGCTTTTCAATTTCGGTATCAATGCTCGTTAGGTCGCCTCGATATGCGGCTTCTAATGCATCATCTGGCCATAAAATTGTCACCACGCAACCCACCAGTAGTGCCGATAAAAAAGAAGGTGGCATTGTTTCTAATGCTGTGAAGTAAGGCCCTATGGTTTCCATACTTTGTAGGACAAACTTACTAATAATCGTCATACAAAAACCAGTAATCATGGATGCGATCGCCGCCCGCTCAGTAAATTTTGGCCAAAATAAAGATAAAATTATCATCGGACAAAAAGTTGCAGCGATGCCTGCCCAGCCAAAAATTACAAACCAAAAAATAGTTCGATCTGGTGACAACACAGAAACTAATATAGCAACTGCTAACGCACTCATCGCAAGCCCGATAGTTATGAGACGACACATCCGGGCTGCATCATTGTCAGAAAGCGATGGATTGATAATTTTTTCATAAAGATCATGAGTAATAGCTCCAGCAACCATAACCAGTAATGAAGAAACCGTCGACATAATTGCTGAAAGAACAGCCGCAACGTAGAGCCCAACTATCCATGGAGGAAAAGTGAATTCGACCAATTCTGACAAAACATTTTGTGCTCCATTACCTAGTATTGTATCTGGATCTGCACCTTGGGTAGTAAATATGTATCGTCCGAGAACACCAATACTGACAGCGGAAAAATCCACTAAGATTGTAAAAACTACGGCTACCCATTTGCCACGATTGATTTCTGCTTCACTGCGAATCGCAATCAAACGTGCAAAGACTTGAGGCGAACCTAAAAACCCTAAGCCAATTAAAGCCATACCAATGACAACAGAAAAATTCATTAAAGTAAGACCACCAGATCCCCATATATCCACCAAGCCTGGCTCAATGGCATACAACCCCTCATAGATAGAATCAGCATTGGAGATGGAGAGAAAGGCAACAAGTGGCAGCAACATCAAACAGAGCAACATCACTGCGCCTTGAAACATGTCGGTCCAGGCTGCGGCGAGAAAACCACCTGCTACGCAATAAATCGTTACGATTACAAAACCAACAATTGCGCCGGTTAGGTAATTCCACTGCAAAAATGTTTCAAACGCTGAACCAGTGGCATCGATTTGAGCGGAGATATAAATAAGTACAAAGATCGACAGGACTATTGCTGCAAGTATTCTTAGAAAATTCGTTTTCGATTGAAAACGACTCGCCATGTAATCAATCACGGTCATAGAGTCGTATTTATCTGTGAGCCGCTTAAAGCGTTTCGCCATCAAGAACCAGCATCCGGCTACGCCGAGCAGTTCACCAATCACTACCCAATAAGCTGAAAAGCCAACCATGGCTCCCATACCGGTCAGACCCAATAACAACCATGCAGATTCGCCGGTCGCTTGAGCAGAGAAGGCAGCTACCCAAAAACTCAGTGATTTTCCGCCGATGACAAAGTCATTCATGTTGCGTATTCGGCGCGAAGCGAGATAGCCCAAAAACATCAGGATGCCGAAATATATGACAATCATTACGTATTTTTCAAACATCACAGACTCTACAGAACCTTGAGAAGGCGAGCTTAGCCGAAAACGCCAGATAATACCTCTCAGCGCTGCAAGTTACATCCTCAATGCCCTGAAGAGTCCTATTACAGTGAAACTTCCATCTATTTTGAGTTACAGGAGTCGTAGCGCTATAGTTGACCCTCGCGCTTCAAGGATTCGATTAAACCTTGTCAGCGCCGAATCAACACAAATAAGAAGGAGACCACTGTGGCAAAATTCTCTAGACGAAAATTCATTGGTTCCAGCACCGCCCTGGCTGCTGCCGGGCTGGGTCTGCCGACACAATCTGCACTTGCTCAAGCGGAACCACCAAATAGTCAAGCTGCTCCCGATTATGTAGTTATCAATGCGCGAGTTTTTACGGTTGATGATGACCAACCCCTGGCCGAGGCTTTTGCAGTCAAAGGTGATCGATTCGTTGCAGTTGGTTCCTCCAGCGATATTCGCAACATGGCTTCCTCCGGTACTGAAATTATCGATGCGGAAGGCATGACAGTCACCCCGGGTTTTATTGACGCTCATTCTCATCCTTCTGGTGCTGGTGTTAATGAGCTAGTACAAGTAAATGCTGACCGAAGGTCCGTCTCTGAAATTACATCAGTATTGCAGGAGAGAGCCAATATAACCCCTGAAGGGCAATGGATTAGGGCCTTTAAATACGACGACACAAAACTGGCCGAGGGTCGTCCTATCAATCGATTTGATATCGATGAGTTGATTCCCAACCATCCCGTGGCTGTCAGTCATCGTGGCGGTCACACGAGCGTATACAACAGCATGGCTTTAGCATTAGCAGGGGTTACTGCTGAAACTCCCGACCCCCCTGGTGGACGATTTTATCGGGATGCGAATGGCACACTGACTGGTTTAGTTCAAGGACCTGCCCGTTCAGTATTCAATGACCTGATTCCATCTGATTCATCCCGAGAACAAAGACGAGATGGTGTAATATTAATCTCTGAATTGATGACTCAGGCTGGTTTAACATCAGTCCATCAAACCGGCGGTGGCCGCAATGACATGATTGCGTTCCAGGACGCAAGAGATGCTGGCGGCATGCGCTTTCGTATGTATTTATTCCCTCGTGGCCAACTATTCAATGACTTAGTTAATGCTGGGGTGCGCACGGGTATGGGTGACGAAGTATTTCGTATTGGTGCGGTTAAGTTTACAGCAGATGGATCTGCTTCTGAGCGCACTATGCGAATGAGCACTCCCTATGAAGGCAGACCAGATGATTTTGGGCTGCTATACATGACTGAAGAAGAAATTCATGAGTCCGTAGAAAATGCCCATCGCAATGATTTCCAGGTAGCAATTCATGCAAATGGTGATGTTACGATTGATACGGTCTTAAAAGCTTATGAACGAGTGCAACGGCTTTGGCCGAGGGAAAACACTAGACACCGAATAGAGCACTGCTCCCTTGTCAACCCCGGATTACTGCAACGCATTAAGAATTTAGGCGTAGTACCCGCTCCATTTTACACTTACGTGCATTATCACGGTAACAAGTGGACAGAGTATGGCGAAGAAAGGATGCGATGGATGTTCGCACATAAATCATTCCTGGATTATGGCATTCCGGTAGCACCAGCATCTGACTACACGCCAGGACCTTACGAACCAATGATGGCAATACAGAGTATGGTGACGCGCAAGGATTTCGATGGTCGGGTTTGGGGTCCGAACCAACGAATAACGGTGGACCAGGCAATGCGCATTTGCACAATGAACGGTGCTTACGCCTCATTCGAAGAAAACTTAAAAGGCAGTATTACTGCAGGCAAGCTGGCGGACTTTGTGATTTTGGCTGACGATCCACATGATATTGATGCAGATGAAATCAAGAATATAGAAATCGTCCGCACCGTCGTGGGCGGCATTACTATGTTTGGAGCATAGAAACGAGCGCCAAACAAGAATAAATCTTTAACCCATAATTCTCTTCTATGAGCTTGGCTGCAAACTCAGCGAGGAAGAGCATTTATTTCTCGTGCCAGCTGCTTCGCTTCAAATGAAGCAGCATCGGCTTCTCGGACGATACTATTGTCGAGCACACATTCGCTCACTGATTCTAGCAGTCGACGGGATGCTTGGCTGAATTGTGTAATCTCGCCTCCTTCTTGAGAAGAAAAAATTACTAGGTCACAGCGATCTGCTCCCAACCCGTTCATTACTATTTCATCCGATGAAATTTCGAGTATCACGGCGTTAACCGCAGGTTCACACAGCGCAGCCTGCACGCCATTGTAATTAGCAAAATTCCCGGGAGATACTAACTCGCTATCGAGCAACAGTCCGCTACTAGTTGCCAGCCCTACTTTCGAAAATTTCGCTTGCAATTGTTCCGATATTTTAAGTCCTCGCTTACTCTCTGCAGCAGAATCCAACAACACAATAAGCACAACTTTACCTTTATTATCTCCGGGAAACCGTTCGTTAAGAATTAGTTCTTGTTCATTGAAAATTAGTTCCGGAGCAACATTTACTCCACAGAATGCGCCACCTGCTTCCCAAAAAGGTTTGCTAATATCGTTGATAATAAAATCAAGCCCAGCAACATCCATATCAATAATTGCCGTTACACGCTCCGCTAGTTGAATATTGGCTGGATGAATTTGGTCCGTCACATCTTCCGTTGTTCCTCCAGCTGAAAGCTTAGCTTTTGAACCAAGCTTTACCTCCTGACCTTCACCTGGGACTGTACTCACCTCCATATTTTGTTTTATTAGAACGGCTTTAGCCTTACTGTCATTGGGTATTAGTTGCCAGTCATTAGCCAATCTCGTTTTGTTAGCCGCTTCAATAAGCGCATTAATAGTTAAAATGCCGTCACCTATGACATGAGAAGGTTTTTGTCTCCTCGCAGAACGAAACTTACCATTAATCACCATGAGCTGATGTTGATCGCCGGAGATGAGCTGTTCGACTATTACCGGACCACGTTTAGCGGCTTCATTAAATGCTTCACTTAACTCATGTTCGTCGCAAACATCGACAAAAACATCGGTGCCTACCCCTTTTGCTGACGGTTTTACTACCACTGGGAACCCTAACTGCTGAGCTGCTTGTAATGCCATTTCAGTTGAATTAACTACATACTGACGCGGCACTGGAATTCCTTGGCCTCGAAGTATAGTAGCCGCGGTATTCTTATCAGCGGCAATGCGAGCTGCGATATGGCTGGTGGCGCTAGTAAAATTTTGATGAATCAGATGCATTTTCGCGCCCTGCCCAAACCCCAAAATAGCACCATCGGATGTCAGCGGTTGCCAAGGTATACCTTGTTGCTCCGCATAACGAATAAACGGAATTTGAGTCGCACGTTTTTCCAAAAAAACTCGTAGAAACTCATTAAGTAGTGTTTGCAGGCGCTGCTTCTCTACCATATCGGGGTTAATACAATGCAAGCAGATTTCTGCAGCGATCTGACCAGCGGCAATAGCCATATGATCAAATCGACATTCGAAAACTATATGTTCTCCCTGATTTTCTTCCGGCTTCTCTGTCATATTGTCTAACACTTTTGCAAACCCTACCGGTAATCCGCACCAACGTTGCAAAGTCAGAGCGAGAAAATTAAGCACTCCTGCAATGGAGTTTGTTCTTAGAGAGTCAGGTAAGGGTGGCAACATTGAAAGATTCAACCCTGCCGAGGAGGGTCTGTATCCATTGAGCAATTGTAGGGCAGCCTCTCTGAAACTGACATCAACAGGTCGCCTACTAATACTCACATCTAATTCTGCAACCAGTATCGAGTTGCGAAAATAGAGGTTCGCGCCTTTAAGAGTTTTTTTTGGAATATAAACAGAGACTGCTTGTTGAGAAGAATTCAATCTTAAAATCCTTTTTCAGTACCGATTAGTAACTAATGAAGTTTAACGACACTTGGGGGAAGACACCAGACTTCCACTTTATTTTGTTATCGTGACACTTGTATATTTTTAATTCTTTTCACTAATTCGAAGGTCTGAAATTGACTAAAAGAGAATCAATACATAGAGTTTCTGATGAGTAATAACATCTTTTCTCGAAGCAGTGTAGAATCATATCTCGATTCCATTTGCAGCCCTTTATCAGAATCTACAACTTTATCTCAATGGAATATCTAGCAATAATAGTTTTCGCTGTAAGCACTTGTGTGACACCTGGCCCTAATAATGCATTGATCATGGCGTCCGGATTAAATTATGGCGTGCGTCGCAGTCTGCAACACTTTTTGGGAATTTGTATCGGATTCCCCTTAATGATAGTTGCAGTTGGGCTGGGCATAGCAGGCCTTTTCGAACAGTTTCCGGTTCTACACATCATATTGAAAGTAGTTGGAACAGCCTACCTCTGCTACTTAGCCTGGAAAATTGCTACAGCGCCCGTATCCGAATTTAACGAAACTCATGGCAAACCATTTTCATTCCTGCAAGCAGCTGCATTTCAATGGGTAAATCCTAAAGCCTGGGTATTGGCAATTGGAGCTACGGTTACCTTCACGGTGATATCGGACTCTTATGTTTATCAGGTATTAACCATCGCTCTGATTTTTATGTTTTTCGGCTCACCTTGCACCATGTTGTGGCTCTGTTTTGGAGCCTCCTTAAAAACTATTTTGCAGAAACCCTCCTCTGTGAGACTCTTTAATTACAGCATGGCAGTATTGCTAATTGGCTCGTTATTGCCTGTAATCATTGAGCTTTATCAGCAATTCACTGTCTGAAACATTAGAAATTGCTAGTGAAATTTGACTACTACTTCGCCAACACTCAAAGGTAGCCCATGAAGAAGGCACTACTCGCATCGTTAATGACTCTTTCAGGCTTAACTGCCTGCACACTCGCTGAGCATCCGCTACAACTAGCTCCATTGCCTGATAAAACACCGAAGAATGTAATCTTTATCCTAAGTGATGATCACCGCTTCGATTTCATGGGTTTTACGGGGAAGGTTCCCTGGCTGCAAACGCCAAACCTAGATCGTCTTGCTAGTGAGGGAGCATATTTTCCTAATACTTATGTGACTACCTCTCTATGCTCCCCTTCCCGCGCCTCGATACTCACTGGACTTTTTTCCCACTCCCACACAGTAGTGGACAATGCAGCACCCGACCCAGGCAATCTCACTTTCTTTCCCGAGTACTTACAAGAAGCTGGTTACCAGACTAGCTATTTTGGAAAGTGGCATATGGGCAATCATTCTGACGAACCTCAACCAGGTTTTAGTCATTGGGAGAGCTTCAGGGGGCAAGGAGTTTATTACGGACCTACTCTAAATATTAATGGCGAGCGCATAACCTATGATGAAAGTGTGTATATCTCTGATCTGCTAACGGAACACGCTGTGGAATGGCTTGCAGAGAGGGAAGAAGATCAACCATTCTTTATGTATCTATCCCATAAAGCAGTTCACAGTCAATTTGCTCCTGCCCAGCGCCACCTTGACAACTATAGCAATGAGGAAATTATTTACCCACCTTCTTTCGAAACACCATTCTATGGTGAACCCACAATGCCCTCCTCTTCATCAACAGGCGAACCTCTGCGTGGTAAAAAATACTATGGAAATAACCGCATTCCTGATTGGGTCAAAGAACAACGAGAATCCTGGCATGGGGTCGATTATATGTATCACGGAGCCATTAATTTCGAAGATTTTTTCCATCGTTACACTGAAACACTGATGGGAATTGATGAGAGCGTAGGGCGCGTGCTGGACTTTCTCGATGCTAATGATTTGAGTGAGGATACCTTAGTGGTCTACATGGGAGATAACGGATTTTCTTTTGGTGAACATGGGCTCATCGACAAACGCCATTTTTATGAAGAGTCAGCGAAAGTGCCTTTATTAGTTCGCTGGCCTTCGAAACTTGAAGGTGGTACACCTATCGAATCGCTGGTACAAAATATTGATATTGCTCCTACTATCCTTGAAGCCGCGGGCTTGAAAGCTCCTGATCACATGCAAGGCATGTCATTTGTTCCACTCTTCGCAAGGCAAGACACAACCTGGAGAGACAGAATATTCTACGAGTACTATTGGGAGATGGATTTCCCACAGACGCCCACTATGTTCGGTGTGCGAACAGATCGCTACAAGTACATCCGTTATCATGGAATTTGGGATACTAATGAATTCTATGATTTACAGAATGATCCGAATGAAATGCAAAACTTAATCGATGCGCCTGAACACCAAGAGCGGATCGAATCTTTTGCAAAGGATATTTATTCTTGGCTTGAAGATACTGGAGGTATGAACATCCCACTCAAGAATATTGTCCGCCCGAAATTTGGCGACCATCGTAATCAAGGCGTTTTGTAAACTAGATTTAACAGAGAGGATTTTTATGCAATTTTTAGTGATTGCCTATGATGGCAAAGATGCTGCGGCAGCATCCCGTCGCGCAGCGGCGAGACCAGCGCATTTAGAAGGAGCTAACCACCTAAATAAAGCGGGTAATATAATTATTGGCGGCGCAATATTAAACGAAAATAACGAGATGATTGGCTCTACGCTTTGCGTTGACTTCAACACCAGGAAAGATTTAGACGAATGGCTATCCAAAGACCCCTATGTGACTGAAGGCGTGTGGCAAGATATTACAGTTCAGCCTATTCGTCTTGCTATTACGCCTTCCTAAGCCAGAAACAAACTGTATTCAGTGGCCGATATTATGGTTATCCAGAAAATCTTTAATCTCAGTATAGATATCGCGCATTTGGTTAGGAGTGAAGCCACCATGACCACCACCTTCTATTGTGATTAGTTTGTTTTGAACTCCTGCGCCCTCCAAGGCTTCATGGAGGCGCAGACCCTGATCAAAAGGAACAATTGAGTCTTCATTACCATGAATCGTTAATACCGGTGGCAAGTCAGCACGTATGTGATTCACTGGGGAAACTCGTGCTGCTACAGCTACTCGATCCGAGGAACTGCCTAACCAGGCTTCCGTAAAATTACCCGATGTGCCCGGGCCTTCGTTTAATAATGAAGTGACATTAGTGATGCCATACCAGTTAACAATTGCAGCAACTTTCAAAGGCTCCATATTGCGCGGGCCTATGGGCCAGGCACGCATTCTGTCACCAGGGCACTGACGTTCCATACCTACATTACTGGTTAACATGCCCGTAGTAAGAGCCAAGTGCCCTCCAGCCGAATTACCGGTAACGACAATGTTGGTTTTATCAAAACCATATTGCTCAGCATTCCGATAAATCCAACGAAGCGCACACCGAGTATCTTCAACCGCAGCTGGCGCATGAGCAACATCTGCTAAGCGATAAGCAACATTTACCACCGTCCACCCCATTTCCAAATAGGGAAGAAACGTTAACGAAGATCCTTCCTTACTGCCATTGGTCCAGCCTCCCCCGTGAATATACATAAGCGTAGGGTTGGGGCCCTGAATATCTCGCGGACGATAAACATCTAACTTCAAATCCACGCCACCGGCACGATGGTAAGTTAAATTTGGCGCGACTGAATAAGTGCTGGCGACATCGACAAAACTGCGCCCGCTAGTCTGCGCGTGACTTAAGGCCGAACAACCTATCAGGGCAAAACAAAGAGCCGCTTTCATGAAATGCATTAATTGACCAGCTTGAGGGTTCTTAATAGCGAAACTTGTTTTCATAACATTGCCTATATGAAATTTAACTTTTAAACATAATAAAGCCTAACTCTAGTAATAAAAATTAGACTTATTCGCTCCAAATATTAACCAAGGCTAACCCTATCAAGTTAACAGGCGCGGAACCATTTGAAGTATTGTTGAAAACACAAATAGTGGTATTCTAAATCCTCTGTAGAAGTTACACCGCATTAAACCAATAAGAATAATTGCCCATGCTTTTGGAGAACAAACTTGAGCCGCTCTATTCTACTACAAACTACAAAATCACTGGCTTTAGGTTGCCTGCTATTATCCACAAATAGTCAGTTTACGCTGGCCCAAAATTCTATGGGTTGGCAAGCATTACCTGATATGCCAGTCGGGAAATGGGAACCTGGAGTCGTCATTCTTGACGATAAACTTTATTTGTTTGGTGGTTACACAGAGGGTGTTGTCTCTAGCAAACGTTCTGAATACTTCGACCCTGCAGATGGCGGCTGGACGCTAATTCAAGAATTACCCAGTGCAATCACTCACATGAATATGGTGTTGGACGGCCGGACAGTCTGGTTCGCAGGTGGATTTAAAGACGGTTATCGCGGGCACACGATTGCCGAAGTCTGGAATTACGACATCGACTTGGATCGGTACACAGCTGCACCTCTGCTTCCAGGACCACGTGCCGGTGGCGGCCTCGCTCTGGTTGGGCGGGAATTGCACTATTTTGGCGGATTGATGGTGGACCGGGATACAGATTCCGCCGATCATTGGGTCTTAAACCTAAATGACTGGGCAAAGGGATCCGCCAGGTGGGAACCCTCTATTCCAATGCCTACACCGCGTAATCAATTTTCCACCATCGTATTTCAGGGCACTATCTACGCGATTGGCGGTCAGTTCAATCACGATAGCCAGCAATTAGACCAGTCCCGGGTCGATATCTTTGACCCAGAATCTAAGACATGGAGCATCGGGCCGCCCTTGCCAAAAGGACATTCTCATGCTGAGGGCGCCACTTTTGTTCACGCAAATAAGATCTGGATGATTGGCGGCCATACAACACCAGCAGGTGGAACCAAGTCTCAGGACCCTGACATTCTGACTCTTGCCCCAGAAGGTCAATGGCAAAAAGTTGGCGAATTACCTAACCCTCTCTCATCGCCAGCCGCTGGCATAATTGACGGTATGCTGTATGTTGCCGGCGGTGCGTTTGAAGGCAGTACAGTACAGGCAAAAATGTGGATAGGTGAGGTGCCTTAAAAAGCCCACAAAAGCGTTACGCTTTGTTTCTTTTTTATTATTGCAGTCTGAACACGCCTAAGGTACTGTTTTCCGGTTAAGTGATTTAAAGTTGCAGATCTACCGAATTTTAAGTGATTGAAATATAATATATTTTACCGTCGGCGAGCGGAGCCACTATGAAACCAATCAGAAAGAATTGGATCAGGCCAGGCCTAGCCTTTTTAGGACTGGTTTTGGCCTTGCTGACAGTTTCAAATTCAATTCCACCAATCTCGCAAAAAGCTGTCGCCCAAGACCAATTTAATGCCGCGGATATGCAGCGAGTTGTTAATCAGTATTGTCTCGCCTGCCACAATGATGCTCTCGCCACTTCAGGACTTTCATTACAAACTGTCGATTTCACCAAAATCGCAAACCACGCCGAAACTTTAGAAAAAGTAGTAAAAAAATTACGCGCGCACATGATGCCGCCTGCTGGCATGCCACGGCCGGACTTCGATTCTTATACGGTAATGGCCGAATGGCTGGAAAATGAATTAGATAATGCCTGGACAGCAAACCCAAACCCTGGACGAGTGACGCCCGTGCATCGAATGAATCGTTACGAGTACAACAATTCCATTAATGAGTTGCTGGGTCTCGATGTCGATGTAATGGGAATGTTGCCAGGCGATCCTACTGCAGATGGTAGTTTTGACAACATTGCCTCAGCCCTACCCTTTTCGACAGCTCATATGGAACGCTATATGTCAGTGGCGAGGCAAGTGACGCGACTTGCAACTGGGCTACCACCTTTAAGCCCAGTTGTTTCCACTTATGAAATTCCACTTTACATGAGTCAAGACTGGCGCCAGACCGAAGATATGCCATTCGGCTCCCGTGGCGGTATTTCAGTCACTCACAATTTTCCAGTCGACGGGGAATACACCGTCAAAATTGATTTAGAAACCAACTACCAAGACTACATTAAAGGCTTAGGCTGGGCGCAAATTCTCGACTTACGTTTAGATGGTCGACTACTGGAAAGATTTACTATTGGCGGTGATGCTCCAGGCACACCAACTCCTCTAAGTTTTAGTGGTACTGGAGAACCTGGCAGCGTGGATTGGGAGCAGTATATGTTGTATCAAGCCACCGAAGGCTTGGAAATCACTGTGCCCGTGACCGCTGGACCACATTCCATAACCGCGTCCTATGTGCGGCAACAAGTTATTGAAGAAGAAATTCCACAGCCACGGCAGGGAGGCAGACTTCCAGCAAACTCCGAAGCCTATCTTACTTATCAAAAAGTCCATTCCATAGAAGTGGGTGGCCCTTACACGAACAATGCGAGCTTCGGAGAATCACCAAGCCGCCAACTAATATTCTCCTGCTATCCCGAACAACTAACAGAAGAGGCTGCCTGCGCAGAAGAAATCGTTTCGCGCATAGCCCGCCGAGCTTATCGACGAGCGATTACTGATGCCGACACGAATTTACTGGTCGAATTCTTCAATCGAGGTCGAGAGCAAGGCGGTAGTTTTGATGCTGGCATCCAGTTTGCTCTTGAGTTCATTCTCAGCGACCCAGACTTTCTAATTCGTTCTTACCAGGCTCCAGAAAAATTAGCTGCTGGCGCAATTTTCGAACTTAATGATTTAGAGCTTGCTTCACGCCTGTCGTTCTTTCTATGGAGTAGCGCGCCAGATGAAGAATTGCTGGAACTTGCTGAAGCCGGCAACCTTTCTAATTCTCAAGTTTATGAACAGCAAGCACATCGCATGCTAGACGATGAACGCGGAGTTAATGCATTGGTAGAAGATTTTGCGGCGCAGTGGCTAAACCTGCGACGTTTGGAAGAAGTAAATATCAACACCGTGTTGTTTCCTCAATACGACGTGAGCTTGATGGAAGCCTTCGAAACCGAAACCGAAATGTTTGTTGGAGAAACATTGAAGACCGATGCCAGTGTCATCGAACTACTCAATGCGGATTACACTTTTGTTAATGAACGTCTCGCCCGCCATTACGGAATTGAAGATGTTTATGGCAGTCGGTTCAGGAAAGCGACCTTGCCAAATACGACTCAAAGAGGCGGTATTTTAGCCCACGGCGCTCTACTCACAGTGACATCTTATCCCGGCAGAACCTCACCAGTGCTTCGCGGCAAATGGTTACTGGATAATCTGCTAGGTACGCCGCCACCTCCGCCGCCGCCAAATGTGCCTATTCTTCCAGAAGCGGAAGCAGGTGAAATTCCAGCGTCTATTCGCGAGCGACTGGCACAACATCGGGAAGATCCCGTATGCGCTTCCTGTCATGTGGTAATTGACCCACTAGGGTTCGCCCTGGAGAACTTTGATGTTATCGGAGCCTGGCGCGAATTTGATGAAGCAGGCAATCCTGTTGACCCCAATGGAAACTACCCTGGCGGTGTTGAATTTGCAGGATTTTCAGATTTGAGAGATTGGATGATGGATCGACCGGATCGCTTCGCCCATACCCTGACAGAAAAATTGATGACCTATGCCTTGGGCAGGCGTGTGGAATACTATGATCAACCTATTATTCGAGAAATTGTAAGAAATTCAGCGGAACAGAATTACAGCTGGTCTTCCATCGTTCTGGGCATTGTGAGTAGCCCTGCATTCAAATCCAGCATGGGGCCCGTGCAGGTGGCAGGAAATGAGGAGAACAATGATAAAGCTGAAACAATTGCAGCGGCAACTAGGCTTTAAGACGGTAAATCCTGATTTTCAGGCATTTACCGTGTAACATTTAATGATATGCACTGCGTACGAGCCGTTTTTAAAAACAGCACCTAAAAGTTATACCTACTAAGAGGTAGCGATAATGAAGGCGAAACAGAACAAGATTACTAAAGCGGTAAACATTCATACTGGGAAAGCGTTATCACGCCGTGCTGTTCTCAAAGGTGTCGGCGCCGCATTTGCCCTACCCATGCTGGATGCAATGACACCTGCTTTTGCCAACGCACCTGCCCCAGTTCAGCGTTTCCAAACGGTTTATATTCCCAACGGCATGGCCATGCAGTATTGGTCACCGACCACGACCGGTTCTAACTACGAATTGACACCAATACTGCAACCGCTCGCCAACTACAAAAACAAAATGAGAGTAATTTCCGGATTAAAAGCCAACTGGAATATCGCACATGCCGGTGCTGGCGGCTCCTTTCTTACAGGGGTAACCCAGGGTGGAAAAACCGAAGTAGAAATTTTAGCTGACGTTTCAATTGATCAACTTCTAGCAAATGAACTTGGCAAAGAGACACAGCTTTCTTCTCTCGAACTTTCAATGGATGCCCCTGCTCTCGCTGGGGCCTGCACCGTTAACCTTAGCTGTGTCTATACCCATACATTGTCGTGGCGCGGCAAGACGGAACCACTGCCTACAGAACATAATCCACGCTCCCTATTCGAACGCTTATTTGGCGACAGTGGCACCACAGCAAAAGAGGCTCGGGAAATTCGCTTACGCCAGCAATCTAGTATTCTCGATGCGGTGCTAGAAAAACTTACTAGCCTGGAAAATCAGCTGGGGTACGAAGACCGTCACCTAGTCGATAGCTACACCGAATCAGTGCGCAATATTGAACGACGAATTCAAAAAGCCGAAGAACAAATTGACATGGATCTTCCTGAGATTGATCAGCCCGCTGGCGTTCCGCCTGTGTTTGAAGATCACATGGAAATCATGCAGGACCTGCAAGTGCTCGCCTTACAAACTGACTTGACCCGAGTCATAACATTTATGATGAGCAAAGAACAAAGCCCAAGGCCTTACCCGCAAATAGGCGTGCCCGATGCCCATCACCCGCTCTCTCATCATAATAACAACCCAATGTTGATAGAGCGCATGTCAAAGATTAACACCTATCACACCACGCTGTTTTCCAACTATCTGGATAAATTGGCAGCAATTCCAGACGGCGAAGGTTCTTTGCTAGATAACATGACCATCCTCTACGGTGGCGGTCTTTCAAATAGCACCATTCACTCCGGCGACAATCTACCCATACTCTTAGTAGGTGGTGGCGCAGGTTGGCTAAAAGGTGGGGAGCATAAGCATTATGACAATACACCGACTATGGCCGATCTGCATCTAAGTCTCTTAGATAAGTTTGGCGTTAAGATAGATCAAATGGGTGGAAGTTCTGGTCCAATTACGCTTTAAAAGCCTGACGATTTTTTACTACTATTCATGATTATTATCTCGCGAAAAACTCTTCTTGTTGCGTTATTTTTTTTCGCAAGTCAGAGTTTTGCGCAAAATCTTCCAGTTGTTATAAGTCTTGCTAAAGAACAAAAATGGAATGAACTTGCTTCCTTATTGGAAGACGGGCTCAACCCAAATGCCGTTTATGGAGATGGCACTACTGCATTGCATTGGGCGAGCTATCACAACAGTAACCAAGCTACAGAACTGCTGCTCGCTTCTGGTGCCGACGTCAATGCCACCACCGACTTGGGTGTCACCGCTCTCTGGCTCGCTGCTGAGAATGGCAGTGTTGATATAGTAAGAAAGCTCCTAACTTCTGGAGCCGACCCCAGGATTCAACTACTTTCAGGTGAAACAACCATAATGACTGCTGCCCAAGCAGGTAATGGGGAAGTAGTACGGTCTATCCTTGAAGCAGGAGGTGATCCCAATGTCGCCGTAACGCGCGAACAAACCGCACTCATGTGGGCTGCCGGCCTTGGTCACTCGGACGTAGTAGCAGCTTTGTTGGATCACGGAGCTGATGTGCATGCTCGATCAAGAGTTCGTGAACAATATGTTAAGTCTGAAAAAGAACAGGACAGCCATCCTTCTTATAAATATTGGATCGAACAGGGTGGGAATACAGCACTTATGTTTGCGGCCCGATCCGGAGATATACGCTCAGCGCAATTGCTCGTCGAAGCGGGCGCCGATATCAATGAGGTCTCCGCCTTTGGTACTAGCCCAGCAATAATGTCCATCCATGGCGGCAATGCGGAAGTGTTGGATTTCTTATTAGAAAGTGGGGCTGATCCGGAATCGAATGCAAGCGGACATACGGCCCTGCATGCAGCTGTGCTACGAGGTAGCCTTAATGCAGTAAATGTCTTGATCAAACATCACGCAAACCTCGAAGCTATTTTGGAAAAGCCAACACCCGTGCGTAGACAGTCTACTGACTATAATTTTCATGATTCGCTATTGGGAGGTACGCCTCTCTGGCTAGCAGCACGCTTCTCAGAAGCAAAAATTATGGAGGCTTTAATAGAAGCCGGTGCCAATCCAAAAATCATTAATCACATGCGTTACCCTGCTCAACGCCAAGGCGAGAACTTCATTCGAGATGAGGGTGAGATCAATCTATTAATGGCCGCTGTTGGCATGGGGAACTCGCGACTTCGCGTAAGCTGGGGCACACCAGAGCGCCGTGCTGGACAAATTGCTAGTAGAGAAGCACTCGCTCTCGATGCTTCAACGATTGCTCTTGCTGCTGGGGCTGATATCAACGGCAAAAACGCTGAAGGGCAATCTGCCCTAGCCTTCGCAAAGCAAAGGCGCTATGAATCAATTGTTACTTTTTTAGAAGCTGCTGGCGCTTTAGAAAACTAGAAGAATCCCTGTAGGAATCGATTCTCTCTTTTTAAACTCCTGACTGAGGTGCAAAGCATGTTTAAAAAGTGCTGCTTGATCTTTCTGACGGCCTTATTTCCCTTAAGCATTCCATTTTCTGCTCAAACCCCTGACACTGTTTTTCTTGAAGAACTCACTTGGACTGAAGTTCGTTCTGCAATTGATAACGGCACTACGACTGTTATCGTGCCAACAGCTGGAACAGAGCAGAATGGCCCTCACATGGTATTAGGTAAACACAAATACCGAATCAACGCTGGCGCCGAGCGAATTGCGAGAGCCTTAGACAATACCTTGATTGCTCCGGCAATAACTTACGTGCCGGAAGGCGAAATTGATCCGCCTTCCGGCCATATGCGCTATGCTGGAACAATCTCTATTCCACAGAGCGTCTTCATTGAAGTGCTTGAGCATACCGCTCGCAGCCTAAAGCAGCACGGATTTACTGATATTTTATTTATCGGTGATAGTGGCCCAAATCAGAGGCCGCAGGAAATAGTAGCAAGACAACTTTCTAGCGAATGGGAAAGTGAGGGCGTGAAAATCTTACACATATCTGACTGGTACAAGATCGGTATTTTCGACGAGTATCTTCTATCCCAAGGCGCTAGCTATGATCAAATTGGGACTCATGCAGGCCTAAGAGATACAGCCTTACTTCTCGCAATCGCACCGGAACGTGTGCGAAAAGAAAATATCTCGCCCGGCAAAGGTTCCGATATTGATGGTGTTTCCGGTGACCCAACAATAGCTACAGCAGAGCTCGGGAAAGTAGGGTTCGATCTAATATTTAATGCCGCGATGGATCAAATACGAGAATTAATGGCCCGTGATTAGAAAATTAGTTTCTACCCTTATTTTTACGATTCTTAACTGTATTAGTTTTGCCTCTATTTCTGCTACAGAACTTTCGTGGGATATAGGATTAACTGAACAGCGTAATTTAATTACTGCGAGCGGAGTCATGTATGAGAAAAACGCGCCGACTATTCTTTATCTCGCAGGGCTCGAGGGTTCCACACAAAATTCAGCAATGCTAAACGCGCTTCTTGAAAACTACAGCCAGTCTTCGCCTACAGATTCTGCAGTTAATTTAATCGTCATTGCCAATGCCAACCCAGATTCTGAATCGTTACAGTTTCCACCAACTGGTGCAGCTTTTTCTGAAAATTCGGTGTCCCATGTATTGTGGCGCTGGATAGGCACCCACGCTCCAGATTTAATCGTGTTAGAAGCTGGCCAAGATTTTGGCTTTAGCACTGCATTGGAGGAGATCGGAATTGCCGGCTTCGGCAACATACCCATTGAAAGTCTTTCTGCAAGCAATACGACGATGCAGTTTTTGCGCTTCAGTTCCGATCTAGCAAGATCGCAGGCCAGGGCCGAACTAGACCGACGTACTGCCCGAACACCAAGAGCGGTGGCAGAGCAACTCGCTGGCATTTACGGTTATGATTTTTCATCTGCTGTTTATGTTCCCGGCATGAGTATTATTGGTCGACTCCGGCTTGGTTACATTGACTCTGTAAACGACTTGTTATCGTCTTATCTAATGGGTGAATCTTTTGAAGTCTCTAACGCTTCAGTAATGGCCGGTCAACTTGTGTTCGCCGAGCATGCGAGAATCACGGGAAACGAAACATCGCAGGGACTAGTCCTGAGTGCGGCTAACTTGGCCTTTGATGAAAACGACCAGCCCTTAGAAGTAATGCCTATGCATTACGAAATGAGCGATTCATTTTTTATGGCAACTCCGCTGCTGGTAAAAGCAGGCGTGCTAAGTGGAGATGATCGATACTTTGACATGGCAATTCGCCATGCGGCCTATATGCGTAAACTTTTACTGCGCGACAACGGATTGTATCGTCATTCTCCAGATGCAGATGTCGCTTGGAGTCGAGGCAATGGTTTTCCAGCCTATGGTCTTGCTCTAAGTTTGAGTGAGTTTCCTAAAGCGCATCCTGCGCGAGATGTCATGCTTGGCTATCTTGTGGACCATCTGGAAGCACTGCTGCCTTATCAAGATATAGATGGGATGTGGCATGAAGTAATCGATTATCCAGGCTCTTTTGCGGAGATCACATCAACAGCAATGATCGGGATGGCGATTAAACAGGGATTAGATAATGGCTGGTTAGCTGAAACCACCTATAGACCAGCATTGAATAAAGCGTGGAATGCAATAAAAATCCGCACCAGTTTTGATGGTATTTTTATTAACGCCTGCACGTCCACTGGCAAGATGCCTTCCCTTGAAGCCTATTTAGACCGATTGGCAATTTTTGGCCGGGATGACCGCGCGGGCGGCATGGTGATGAATTTTGCGATTGATATGGCTGGGCTTTGAATAGGCTTTTGTGTCGCCAGGTCGATGAAATAGCTTCTCGGAAAAAAATGGATTTTATGATTTACTAGGTGCCTGATCGACGGGCACTAGATTTTTTATAACCTTTAGCCGGAACAGCAATAACGATGAATAAACAAACTCGTAGAACGTTTATTAAAGCAGCTGCTCTTAGTGCAGCTGCTGCCGCAACAAGTAAAGCAGCAATGGCACAGAACCAATTTACACTCTCCGGGGTACCTCACCCCTATCCAGATGAATGGCTACCGGATGGAGTACGTTCACGTTTTGTAGATAACGTAAATGGATTACGCGTTCATGTGCTTGAAGCTGGTTTCGAAACAAGTAATCGCCCTGCCTTACTTTTATTACATGGTTTTCCAGAACTGGCTTACAGTTGGCGCAATGTAATGAAACCATTGGCGGATGCTGGCTATCATGTGATTGTGCCAGATCTAAGAGGTTACGGCAGAACCACTGGCTGGAACAGCGATTACGATGCCGACTTAACCCCCTTTAGAATGCTTAACAAAGTGAGAGACGCCCTAGGCTTGGTCTATGCGTTTGGTTATGACGCTGTTGCTGCCGTAATCGGTCACGACTTTGGTTCACCGCTAGCTGCATGGTGCGCAGTGACTAGGCCCGATGTTTTTAAATCAGTCGTTATGATGAGTGCGCCCTTCGGTGGCACGCCCTCAATTCCTTTTGGATTTGCCAATGAACCAGCACAAGCTACTCCCGCTCAAAGCCCAAGTATCTATGATGACCTTGCAGCACTGCCAAGGCCACGAAAGCATTATCAACGCTATTACCAGACCCGCGGCGCCAATGAGAACATGTGGCACGCCAAACAAGGACTTAGCAATTTTATTCGCGCCTACTATCATCACAAGAGCGCTGACTGGGAAGAAAACAAACCTTTCCGACTGGCAGGACGTCTAGCTGAAGAATGGGCAAAAATGCCAACTTATTACATTATGGATCTGAACCTGAGCATGGCAGAGACTGTAGCCGCGAATATGCCCAGTGAACGCGAAGTAAGATCAAACAGCTGGTTACCGGAAAACGCGCTAGCTGTTTATGCAGAAGAATATGGAAGAACAGGTTTTCAAGGTGGTTTAAATTCCTACCGCATGGGTGCCAGCGGTATCGGCAATGCTGAATCTCAGTTATACGCCGGAAAAACAATAGATCAACCGTCCATGTTTATTAGCGGTTCTAGTGATTGGGGCACTTATCAGGGCCCTGGCTCTTTCGAACGCATGCAGCAATCTGCGTGCACCGACATGCGGGCCGTGCATTTAGTAGATGGTGCGGGTCATTGGGTGCAACAAGAACAAGCTGAGGAAACAAGTCGTCTGTTGCTTGAATTTCTAGCAGGGCTTATCTAATTGGAAAGAACATAATTGACGAATCTTTGGGGTGCTATTTAATTATCATTCAACGAGAGGAGTGATAGGTTAATATTAGTAGTTGAAATTCAATGTTTCTAGGCAGCATTAACGGACAAGGAACGATTGAAAATCAGATATGGAGTACGTGTCGAAAGATTAAAAGCGATAGCAATTTATTCGCCTTGGCTTAAATGCTCGAGCGTTAATCTATCTTCATAACCGGAAGGAACCAACCCAAGACTAGATTGCCGATCCATGCTCTTTAAATGAGTATCAAACCAGGCAGTGACAAAATGATCCATGATGTTATTCATTTCGACATTATCCCAGTTCGCATCACGATAATGGCCGGCCGCTTCTTCGTTCTCTGAATTATCTAATTCATTGGGAACAGGCATTGGTGCTCCAGCATTATGACCAGCACCCAATAAGGTCAAAAGATATCGATCGCTATTTGTAGCACCATTGAAAATAGCATGAGCTCCATTTTCATAACCAGCAACACTGTCTTGATCCCCCGCCAAATAGAACGTGGGCACATCTATTCCTGCCAGGTCTTCCGACTGCCAAAAGCCTGCGTTCATTCCCCAAGGGGCAATCGCGAAACCAGCTTTAATACGTAAATCCAAATTGTTTCGATATTCAGGATTCGATGTTGCGTGTTCTTCTAATAAACGGTTTGGGGGCGCTAAGAATCCACCTACGCTTTCTTCACTGTACCCAGCACCGAGATTATTTAGCAAACCATAACCGCCCATTGAATATCCTATGAGTCCAGTTCTCTCAGCATCAATCATCCCCCTAAGTACTTGATCTTCCTCTGCAGAAATAGAAGCAAGTGTATTTAACACGAAGCGTTGGTCTAGAGGGCGATTGTATAAAGTTGACGCAAACGATTGTTGGTTATCATAGGTGCTTTCCAGGTGATCGATTGACACTACAACATAACCTTTGCTCGCCAGGTTTTCACCTGTATGACTCATGAGAAAACGATTCCCCGGGTAACCATGCGAAATTATCAGCAGTGGGTATGGCCCACCTTGATAGTGAGGTCGTGCGTTGCGAACTGCTCGACCATGAAGGGTAGCCGTAATTTCAGGATTGCGTGTTATAGCCTGGTATTGAGTACCCGGCTCTTGTCCTTGCAAATCCGCTGGATACCAAATTTCTAGAGTTAGCTTTCTATCGTAATAGGCAGTGTCACCGCCGCGGGGAGTATTCAAAATATCAACGCGATCAACTGCAACTGCGTCAATAGTCTGAACACCAACGTTATAACTACCAAAGGCTGCTAAATCGGGAGCGAGCGGGCCAATCGCGTCTATACGGTTCTGCTGAGCACTCACATTACAAATAATACAACTAAGTGCTAAAGACAAAAAGGTTTTAGTCATAGAAGCGACCTCTGAGAGTTAACCCCAAGCAGCACTATTCCAATTAAGTTAATGTTAGCGCCATATAACCAAAGTTCTAAAAAAGAGGCTTAACCTTCGTATGCCAGTTCTACTTTTTCTAGCTCTTTGTCACCTAAAAGATCGTGCAAAATCAAATACAAACTGGGAACTAAAAAGAGGGTTATTGCTGTCGCGAACAACACCCCATAGGCCAGTGAAATTGCCATAGGAATTATGAAAAAAGTCGCTGGGTTAGCGGTGGCCATTAAGGGAACTAGCCCTATAAATGTTGTTATTGAGGTCAAAATAATCGGCCTAAAACGTACAGCCCCAGCACTGGAAACCGCTTCCATTATATCCAGCCCTTCCTCACGCAGTCGGTTTATTGTTATCACCAAAACCAAACTAGCGTTAACAACGACTCCACTAAGTGCAATGATTCCCAAAATTGAGAAAAACACCAACGGAACATCCATTATGAAGTGCCCAAATATAGCGCCTATGGCCCCAAACGGGATGACGCTCATAATCACCAATGGCTGCGAATAAGATTTCAACGGAACAGCCAATAGAGCAAACATAATTAACAACGCTATCGGATAATTGGTTAGTAGCCCTGAAAGGGATTCCATTTCTCTTTCACCCTCGCCTCCAATTGCTATCGTTACATCAAGATCTCGATCCCATACTTGCGCATATTTCGCAAATATTTCCCTGCGAATCTGAGCGGGCTCTACTACAGTCCGATCGACATCACCCCTAACCGATATAATTCTGCGTCCATTCTGCCTATTTATACTGGAATAAGTGTTCCCTAGCGAATAATCAGCGATACTTAGAAAAGGTACTTCCGCTCCATTAGGAGTCCTGATAAGTAATTCTTCCAAATTTCCAAGTGACTGCCTTTCAGGCTCCGGATAGCGAACCATGACTCGAATGTCATCGCTCCCTCTCTGAATTCGTTGAGCCTCAGCACCATAAAATGCTTGGCGAACTTGAGTAGCAACGCTGTTAAGAGTTAGACCTAACGTTTTACCGCGCTCTAGAATTTGAATTTGAACTTCCTGCTTTCCAGCCCGGAAGCTGTCTGAAACATCAAAGACACCAGGATATAACATCAGATCTTCGCGAAGTTGCGTGGCAGCAACCTTTAAATTCTCTTCGTTACGACCTTCTAAGCGAAAGTTGATCGCATCTCCCGCCGAGAAGGCGTCCGATACGAAAGTTAATTCTAATGCATCTGGTATTGTTCCAACTTTTTCGCGCCAGCGATCTCGAATGTCTGCAGCACTCATGCCTCCTCTGTCAAAGTATGGAACCAGATACAGCATTACTTCAGCTATCTCACTGCTGCCAGCAGAGCGCTGTCCTCCGCCAGGCCCTCCTTTCGGAGCAGTTCCTCCGATAATCGTCAAAACGCTGTCTACTGCCTTGTCCGAGGATATCGATGAATCACCAGCAGCTTTCATTTCTGCCAACTCAGCATCCAGCTCAGCGACAAGCTCAAGGGCCTTCGCCTCTATCAGGTTAACAGCTTCTTCTGTTAATGAAGCAGGAACCCCAGCAGGCATCGTAACTGTACTCCAAACACGATCACCCTCTATTGAAGGCATAAACTGAAAGATCACCCTCCCGCTAAACAGAAGAGCAATCACGACTAGCACCACCCCAGTTGCTGCTGCCCAAGCCGCATATCTGTACCTTAAGACTGTCTTTAAGACGCGCTTGTAGCCATGTTCAGCGAAGTCTTCAAGCCAAGTAGCAATGTTGCCCTGAAATTTCTGCCAGGTCGTGACAATCTTTGAGCCCTCTAGAAAATATCCTTGCGTTTTTCGATGAGCGATGTGACCTGGTAAAATTAGCTGTGATTCAATTAGGCTGGCTATCAAACAAAAGACAACAGTACCTCCAATTAGTTGGGAGAAAGCCGAGAACTGAGTGTTATCAAGCAACAAAGGCAAGAATGCTGCAATTGTAGTCAGCACGCCAAATATCACAGGAACAGATACTTCGACGGTGCCCTCTATCGCGGCCTCATCTTTACTAAGGCCTTTTTGCTCATGTGCATGAATTCTCTCACCAACAACAATAGCATCGTCCACCACAATTCCCAGGACCAGAATAAACCCCATCACCGTTAGCGAACTGATGGTCAAGCCCATTGATGGAAAAGCAATCAATGCCCCACAGATTGCTATAGGAATACCAGCCGCCACCCAGATAGCTATCTTAAAACGTAAAAACAGGGCCAAAATTATTAGTACTAATAATAACCCTGTGTACGCGTTTTTTGCGACTGTCGCTATTCTTGTCTGGGTACTTACCGAAGAATCTGAAACAACATTCAGAGACATACCCTCAGGCAAATCAAAATTCGCAGAGGCCATGAAATCTTTTACTTGGTTAGCGGACGTAACTATGTCTTCATCCCCGATCCGCATCACGTCAATAATCGCTGAGTTGACCCCATCTAGCCTAGCGTCTAAATACCCTTCTTCAAAACCATCCTTAATGGTAGCTATATCTGAAAGGCGCAGCTGGGTTCCATCTGGGTAAGAAGCAACTACAACCTCAGCATACTCGGAGCCTTGGTACACCTGACCCTTTGTACGAATCAATATTTCTCCTGACGATGTGCGTATAGTACCTCCGGGAAGATCTAAAGAAGCTTGAGAGATAGCCTGAGAGATTTGATTCAACGTTAGACCATACTGCCTTAGCGTAAACTCTGAAACCTCGATAGAAATTTCTAAAGGCCTTATAAATTCGACATTGACTTGGGAGACTTCTGGGAGATCCAATAGATCGTCTCTAATCTCCTCTGCGACCGCCTTAAGGTTCAGATCGCTAGTTTGCGACGACAGTGCGATTGTCATCACGGTTCCGATACTACTAAAAGCCCGAATTATTGGCTTTTCAGTCTCAACAGGAAAGGTTGTTATGGCATCCACCTTCCCTTTGACATCATTCAATAGGCGATTTAGGTCTGCGCCTTGCGCCAACTGGATCGTAGAGTCACAACCGCCCTCTCTCGCGGTTGTCGTCAACGTATCAATATTTTCAGTTCCCTCCAGCGCCTCCTCTATCCTAAGACAAACTCCAGTCTCAGATTCTTCGGGTGTCGCTCCTAGGTAAGGGACACTAAGTTGGATGACACCAACTTCTATGTCAGGGAACTCCTCTTGATTGAGACTAAAATAAGCAACAACACCTCCAACCAGAAAAATCCACATGAGTAGATTGCTAGCAACGGGATTTTTCACAAACCAAGCTATTGGTGTTCTCAAAGTTAACCTCTCAATTAAATCTTAATTCTGCTAAATAAGTTCAAGAATCGGCTGAACAGCCATGCCGTCAACTACAGCCTGAATTGGCGATATGCAAACCCTCTCGCCAGGCAAGAGCCCACCACTAATCAGGACATTCTCTTCTTCGAGCCGAAAAATATCGACCTCTCGGTAATACATCTTATTTTCGGCGTCTACTACCAGTACCTGATTGTTGTTTCTAATTACGGAGCGAGGCAGAGAAATAAGGCTATCGACAGTCTTTCCTATGATGTCGGCATGCACATAAAGTCCTATGGGAAGCGGAATCGCTTTAATTTCTTCAGCCGAAGTCCAGTCAATTGTAGCTGTGGGCTGAGAAACCCTTATGATCGTTTGCACTGTGTTACTGTTGGGATCTATAGATGCTTCTATCCTTACCAAGGTGCCTTCCCAGTGATGCTCAGCACCGCCATAGGTGCCGGTCAATGTAACAGCTGGGGCCTGTTCAGGAGGCAACTCCCCCTGTAAACCTAAGGGGATATCTAGGTATCCAAGCTGGCGGATTGCAAGAGGAACGCGCACCTCCACTTCATTCGCTCCGTACAATACGGCAATGCTTTGAGCTCGGTTTACATATTGGCCGAGCTCTACTTCTCTAGTCTCTACAATTGCGTTGAAGGGAGCTTTGATCTCTGTTCTCTGTAAATCGAGCTGTGCTTGCCTATGGTTTGCTTCCGCATCAGCTAAACGAGCTATTGATACTTCCGCTAGTCTTTGGGCGTCTTGCAACTGCGATTGACTCGCTAATCGCTGTTCAGCCAGCTCCTTCATGCGATCATATTCTCTGGAGGCATGACCGGACTCAGCATTAGCCTGCTGAACCGAAGCTTCGCTCCTTGCTAGCATAGTTTCATAATCGCTGGCGTCTAATCTGAGTAAAGTCTCTCCCTCAGTGACATATCCTCCGGCTTCCATTGCAGAGGAGATCCATGCAACCGGGCCAGCAACAGCTGCCGAGAGGTTGGCCGTTTGTGAGGCTTGTACTTTCCCTTGAGAGCCAACTACTAAGCCTACTGACCGCTGCTCAACTTCCGTCACGCGCACTGAGACTGGAATTATTTCCAGTGCTACCTCGTCTAGAGAAAGAGGCGTGCGAATCAAGGCATAAGAAAAAGCGATACAACTACCTAGAATCACTATAGGTACTAACACCCGCTTCATTTAATCTCTCCTAATCGTGTTGATCCTGTTACCAAATTAAGCAAAGGCAATATCTCTATTGCGACTACATCTATACATACGTGAAATATCATGTTCCCTGCTCTCGATAAGAACGGCGCTGGTTGTCAAAAAAATTAGTAACCGATTGTCTAAGCTCGTCAAAATATTGCTGCACAGCCAGTTGAGCCAAATCACCGTTGCGTTCGGTAACTGACGTCCTTAGTGTTGATAAAACTTCATTAACCACTTTTTTTCTTAACTCAGGCTTGATCCCAAGTTTTACCATTTGATCAACCAATTGCGCCCGCAAATCATTCGCTATTAAATGAATGACGAGGTTGTCAGCGATTTCCGCTAATGCTTTAAGAAATTCACGCCACTGTGGCTGCATAACTTCATAATCTTTTGCTTGTTTGCCAAGAGATACGACCATTTGGCGCAAACGGTTCATCTCTTCGTTATTTGCATAGTTAATCGCTTCTCTAGCTGTCAAAGCTGAAAGCGCAGCAAATGTCTGTAAAAACTGATCTATCAAGACCGGGTCCGGGGACTCATCCAATGTCATTAGCGGCCCCAAAACCGAAATGTTAGCAGATTGGATAGGCCTTACACGCGCCCCTCCGGGCTGAATTTTAATTAAGCCTGATTGCTCTAGCTGAGATAGCGCTTCTCTTACTGCTCCGCGACTAGCATCAAATCCCGCTGCAAGATCGCGCTCAGAAGGTAGGCGGTCACCACAAACGTAGCGCTGTCGCAGGATATCCGTCCGCATTTTGTGAGCAATCTCGTGACTGATTGTATTTTGCGTCATAAGGACAATTTTCGAATGAGTTGGTCTGACCAATTTGGTCGGACCGAATATAGTCCCGAATCATTGAGAGTCAAGCTCGTAGGCGATAGAAACAGTTGTTTTATAGATAAACCGAAGCTAAAAGTCGCCGAACAACTCCAGGCCCAGCTGTTGCTCATAACGTGAGTCTTCAATATCAGATTCAGACAGATTACCCAGAAGTAACGCCTCCACATCTTTGCTAATTAGTTGAATCGCTTGAAATTGTTGCTCTGGCTCAAGCGCAATTTGCAGGATTGAGCCCCAGATGCCCAGCATTCGACTATCAATTACGCGCAAATTATTTTCTTTAGCCCACTCTGCAGCGATCTGGCCACCTAATTCTGTGAGTTGGGCTTCTAGTCCAGGTTTGCGTTTTTCTGCAGCAGCTCTGGTGACAACTGACTGCAGCTCAGTCCATCCGGTTGGTGCAACCAACGTACCCCCGTAAAAACTAAGTATCCATTGCAAATACTCTTGTTGAGATTGTACAGCAATGTTTCCTGAATCTGATGCATACATCGATATGAAGAAACTTTTCTGGGGTAGTTCAGTGGGCCACTCTGTCAAATCCGCAGTACGACAGGCAAAAAGCATTAAAGAGCTCAAACAAATCAGTCCAAATTTCACTAATACGCCTCGATGGAGTCGCGGTTGAATTTAGTTTCCGCTTAGACTTTCACGAACAACACTTTGCAATCTTTCAGATGTCATTCCCCAGCGGGCGCCCTCAGTAATAGCACTATCGATGTTGTTGCTATCCGCGTACTCAGAAATAGAAATTAAGGCCCCTACTCTATTGCCGGTGGCACAATGAACAACAACTCCATCACCTTCAAAATCCGCTAGCAGCGATTGCAAAGATTGAGCATTATCGGCGTTTAAGCCGCCATCTCCGACAGACACCGGAATATTGTGATAGGTCATCCCGAGGGATTCCACCGTTGCCCGCTCATTAAATCCTGCATCTTCACCAAGGCCACGTAAATTAATTATGTGTTTTACGCCAGCACTAGCCATAACTCGCAGTTGGTCCGCCGTTGGCTGACCGGTAGATAGCACTTCTGCTTCAGGCGCTCGAAAATTATTAATTTCTGCACCCATTTAAAGCAGCCATATCCAACGAAGATGTCCCAGCACAAGCCGCGAGCACCAGGATTAGCGTTGCAGCGCCTGTCCGAAGAAAAGTTTTCATGCTGATCCCTACTTTTTGTAATTAGTGTTGCGGATTAGCTTACGCCTATTAACAGGCGTGATTCCAGCAGTATTTTGTAACTTAATTAGACTGGAAACTTACAGTAAAAGTTCATTGCGCTTAGTGCGGCGAATGGTATTTGTAGACATCAGAAAACAATACACCATAAACGAATAAAACTATGGATATCATCATGGCAGGAATCAAACCATTTAAAGTACCAAAAGATTCGATAATCCAGCCCAGCAACAGGGCGCCGATAGGCGCACTGCCGATTAAGCCAAGACTGTAAACTGACATAATACGTGCGCGATATTCCTCGCCGGCTGACTCTTGCACAATGGTGCGTGCCAGTGTTGTGGTGACACCCATATTTAGTCCCCAAGCAACTGCAGCTAGAGCAAAGATCCAGAATGAGGGTTGAATCCACATAACACCGAGGATAAGCATTCTTGTCAGCTGCATAATCAGAAATATTCGACCAGTTCTTACCAAAGGCATCACACGAATCATAATGAAGTTAGATGCGGTCGCGCCACCATAAAAAACAATCATTAAGAACGATAGCAGCAAGGCATCGCCTTCATATATTCGTTTGACGATAAAAGGAAACACTGTCATGAAGGCACCGGCATTAAAAATACTGGAGACAAAGTTAATGAGCAGAGTTTGCATAATTACTTTTTGCTGATAGATAGCTTTCAAGCCGGCAATTATGTTGCTGTAGGTGGACTCAGAATTTCTGTTAGTAGGTGGCTGAGGTTGTAAAAGACGAATAGAGACTGCACCTAGACCTAGGCAGACCCCTTGAAAACAGAGAACAGGAATTAAACCCAGCTCGTCCATTGTTCCTGCAACACCCAAGCCCAACATTTGCACACTAAAAGCAATAGCAGTCGCAGCTGACACTGCTTTCTGCACATCAGAACTTGCGATCCTATTTAATATTGCTTGTTGTGCGGGGCTGGAATAGGAAACACAAAAACTCACGCCCAAGCCCCAAATTAACACTGACCAAATGGTTAGTTGACCAAAATTTATGATTGCAATAAGAAAAAGGGGAAGCAAAGGTGCATAGGAATACACACGAATAAGCAATGAGCGAGGGTCCCGATCATCAGCGCGAGCACCACCGAGAAGCATGACAAACAGACCCGGTATACCCACAGCGGCTTGAATCATACCAACCTGAGTTGCTGGCAATTCAAGAATACCTATTAATATCCAACTGAGAAGTAATTGCTGCATCGCGAAGGCGATGCCAGAAAAAGCGGTGGACCCTAAATAAAGTCTAAACTCTTGTTGCTGCCAGATGCCTTGCTTTGGATTCATGGGAGCTGAGCATATAGGTTACTGGGGGCGGAGTAAAAACTACTCACTGAACAACTAATTTTTCACACTCTCTTAATTACTGGCAATGTTGGTTGAGTTTTTCAACAAAAGAGAAGTTAAAAAGTTGCAATAGGATTAAGGGGCGATCCCATTCCTTTTTCAATGCGCAAAGGTGACGCCATAAATAAAAATTCATAGCGCCCCAATTCTTTAGCTACTACTGCAACATCAGTAAAATCTAAATTATCGAAAATGGAAACACCCAAAGAAACCAAAGCCAAACTATGTAATGGAAGAAAAATGTCACCGACCCCGCTGGGCGCGACATCATTCCACATATCATGACCAATCATCGCCACGCCTCTATCCTTTAAAAAATAGGCGACATCGGCGTGATAACCAGCGACACCCTCCGAAGTTGGCCATGCACCTATAGCTGCTCTTCTTGACCAACGGCCGGTGTGCAACAAAATTACATCGCCGGGCTCTACTCGAACACCTTGGATTTCTTCTAGAGCTACTAAATCATCGTAAGTAATTGCAGCGCCGGGTTCCAGCCACCCTTCTTCCGTAGCGCGACCCGGTAGCAGGGTTGCATCAAACAAAATACCCCGCGTGATCACTCCATTGCGGTGAGCATGAATGCTTCCTCGAGGGCAGCCATCTGCGGCTTCTACTTCTTCGAACCCTACGCCGTTATAGCCTTTACCCTCATACATGATGTGGCAACCAAGAGAATCAAGATGACTATGAATAGTGCCATGATAGCTGCCAGTGTAGGCCAATCTATCAGAAGCACCCGTGGGGCTAACTCGAACAACCTCTCTGTTCAAATAAGCTGAAGTGTCAACGGCATCCTCTTGAACAACATCATGAGACAGAGAAACAATAATGCCTTCAATCACTAATGCTGCCGCATCAACTCGCTTCTGCGGAGTGATAAAATTTGCCTGGCCTAATTCGTCATCTTCTCCCCAACGGCCCCAATTGGAGAGTTCTTCCATCGCCCGATGAAAATCTTCGTTAGTTTCCATTGGCGATCGTTCTTGAGAAATTGCCGGAAAAAAAGTAGTAGCGATAATTAATATTAACGGGAAGCGAAGAGAGAGGCTCATCGATAACTCCTGCGATAATTATTGGAATTATTGGTTTTGTCGTAGTTATTTATTGATTTCAGTTTATTTAAAGAAACTATATAGCAGCGCGGTAATAATAGCGATCATGGCCAGCGCAGAGACTTAGTTATTTTCAACTTTAGACCAAGCCCACCCCTAGATCAGCCCTGCTTCTTCCATACGGGCGGCTCGTAAAATAGAGGGAATCGCATAGTTGCCTTCATGACAGGCGTATTCGTAAAGTTTGAGTCCCGGCGCCAAGCGTTGTAATGGAATTTCCGCAGTCCAGGGTTGTAGGTAGATATTTGGGTCGGTGACTGTATATTGAAAGAGAATTTCATTGCTACTTGTCTTTGTGAAAACTTCTTTCACTTCAAAGCCCTCAGAGGAGCGTAATGGCGCGATGGATTGTTCCGGTCTGAAGTGACGAGTATGGACCACAAGGGAATTATTTTCATAATACCCAATTGAGTCGCCCATCCACTTATTTCCCTGTTCAGGATTAAACTCGCTATCAATACGAATAATCCTTAATAAGCTGAAGTACTCTGAAAGAATAAGGACATAGTCTTTGTTCTGAACTATCTGTACGTTGCGTGCTGGGTTGTCACCAGCTGGATTACCTAATTCATGATCGACTCCGCCAAATATGTACATGAGTGGCAATTGGGCTCCAGGATTTAAACAGCGATCGAGTGCTGACAACCCTTCGGGGCCATCAAATCTAGCCTTCCCCTGCTCCCGCCAGATTTGATGAATGTCCTGCCCTCCAGTCTTCCAGGGAATCCGGCCATTATCTGGCACGACTATGAATGAAGTACGAATCTCTCCACCCACAGTCGCCAATTCAGTAGGCATGGTTTCAAAATTTCCATCAGCTTGATTATTAAGCCTGGCACCAGCATCTGGGGCTGCTCGATTAGGATCTATGGGCGCCTGACGAACTAAATCCAGCGCTATGGCACGATCGATCAATAACTGCGCCTCTTCGATCGAATAAGCTCGCTGCTCACCAAGAACGATGGGGCGTTGGAGAGGCGTTTGAAAAGGATTAGTCCAATAACCCTGCAAATTTGGATAGCCGTATTCCGTGAATGAAGCAAACAAATCCTGCGCCAAGCTTAGCCATGCTCCTGCAAAAAACGATACAGCAACACTCAGTCGAATTAGAAAATATTTACGCAAGCGGAACATATATCACCCGTTAGACTTTAAGCACTTTTCTTCTAACCTACTACCAAGTATTCGTCAGCGAAAATCGTCTTTGACGTCCATAGAATTAATCTAGTAGGTATTTATATTTATGGCTAATGACTACAGAAAGTATCTTCAGCAAGTTAATTTAAATTAGAGCAGTCCAGAAATCCTATCTATGAATATCTTGCTATTGCGCAAACAAATAGCGCATCTGCACATCTCGCACACGTCGGGCTCGATCACCTTCATAGGCCGGTCTGAATTTTATTTCTCGCACAGCTCTTGCACCCTCTCGTGTTATACGACTATCTTCAGGAATAGAACTAAGCACATCAACATTAGATGCATTGCCTCGAGAGCTTATGTTGAAACTGAGATCAACTTGAAACTGAGGCAACCCAATCCGTAATAGTGGGTCAGAGCTAATTGGTTTTTGCACGGCGCGAGCATTTTCATGCCAGGCTCGAAAGGTACCTAGATGCAATGATTCTTTGGATCTATCAGGAACTTCATTGAGAATACTTTGCTGATAGGCAACCAGATCTCCAAATTTTGGATAAAATTCTGGCATGGGAAGGGGCATAGGTGTGCTGAAAAAAATCTCGATAGACTCTTGTGAAATTCCTGCTTGCACTAATTTTTCTTGAGCTTCTCGATACTGGCGCCGACCTGAACCACGCTCCATTAAGACATTAAAATCCCCTCTATAGATATGTGCAATTGCTTCTGCTTCCAAATCGCCTCGATCTTCCGCAATATCTCTAATGTCATTGATAAAACCTAAACCTTGACGAAGATAACCCTCACCCAGAAGCCCATCACCATCGACGACTGCGATCTGTCTTCCTAGCCCCACAAAAGGACTTGCGCTGACCACACCCCCTCGCAGGCCGTATTCTAATTGATTGGGGCCATCAGATCGCACTACGTCGTTAAAAATCTCGCCAGAAAAACTGTCTTCGGTATTAAGAAGTTGCACCAACAAAGCCAAGCTGTAGGCGCGTTTATAGTGCCAAGGATAAAGTTCTTCAGACTCCTCACCATAGACTTTCTCTGACAGGCGATAGATATCTCGATAAAGATCGCGCGCATCAAGAAAATTATCAGACTGTCGCCGTTGTTCGCCGAGATAGAAACTTGTTAACAACCATTGTGCTTGATTTTCCATCGCCAAGAGCAATTCTTCAGATTGCGTTCCAAAATTGGACGCAACAAGAAATCGAATATGTTCGAGGTTATCACTAACTGTGTCCCAATTTCCTAAGACTTGTTGAACTTCGATCATCCTGCGAACCATCGGAATTAGTTCTGGATTCTCAAAACCCAAAGTTGTGCGCATTATAGAGAGTTGCCTGGTTTGAATTTCTGCAACCTCCTCAAAGTCACCCTGCTCTATATAGAAATCGATTATGCTGGCAAGTGGCTCCAATAAGCGATTATCGAAGGGGCCATATTCAGATTCCATATCTTCAATTTGAGTCTGATAACGCTGCAGGTCGCGCAAACTTTCATTACTGACAGAGACAGTATTGTTTTGAGCAAACACCATCGCTGGCAGACATAGCAGGACTATGAACGGAGACTCGAATAGTTTTAAGAAAGGACGTTTCATAAGCTCTAAAAACCCTGGTGGGCTTCATTTCTGACAATAACTTGATCTATTCGTCTTGTCGATACAAACTAGTCACGAATCGTCCCAATTGTTTGCATATTTGCCATGAGAAAATATTACAGCCTTCTAATCTTCTGCCTTCTAGGCACTTTTTCGGCAGTCGATGCTCAGGAAGACAACCCGGATCTTTATGATATCGGTGGTGAGTTCGCCTTCGCCCGCGTCCAGTATGACAGCTACTATGATGGCGGTTGGTACGGGGGTCCTTGGGCTACAGATTTTCCAGCGGCTGATGAGAATTTCTTAAGGGGAGTATCCAGACTCACCAATGTGCGGGTTATGAGCAAACCTATAGTTTTGCGATTTGACTCTGAAGAGATTTTTGACTACCCATTTCTCTATGCCCTCGAAATGGGCCGCAATGGTGGCTTATCTCTGTCACCAAAAGAGTTGGAAAACCTGCGAGAATACTTACTGCGCGGTGGTTTCCTACTAATCGATGACTTCTGGGGCGAGCGACAATGGGATGCATTTTTTGCTGATTTCTCTCGCATCTTTCCTGATCGGCAGTTGGTTGAACTTAATTCTGATCATGAAATTTTTCATACCTTTTACGATATCGAAGGAGCGCAAATGATTCCTGGCCGCGGTGGACGCCAGGGATTTGGTCAAGCAGGAATCAATATAGCAACCAATCATGCCATACTGGATGACGATGGCAGAGTCATGGTGCTAGTCAATTGGAATTCAGATATGGGTGATGGCTGGGAGCACACCTATGATCAATGGTACCCAACTGAATATGCTAATGCAGCCTACCGTCTTGGTATTAATTACTTAATCTATTCTCTGACTCATTAAGTCGGCAAGACTACAAGAAGATGCCTAGATAATCTCCTGTTTCGCTCTCGACAAAAAAAGGGGCAAGCGGCCCCTTCTCTTTACCAAATATTGTTGTATCTCATTATGTCGAGGTTTTTAAATCTTGAAAAAAGCCCTATTACAATAATTCAGGCTAATCTCTAGCTCCTCAGAAAGTACTGCTACTCTCCTCAAAAGGTTCTTTAAAACTAACCTTTCAGATCGGCCGGCAAGTTTCTGGACTCACCAAATCTAATCTTGAGAAAATTTTAGTCAGCGTCCATTTCCTGACGGCGATAACCAGCTAGGATCCCAGAAAGCCCATAGTTTCCTTCATGACAAGCATATTCATACAATTTGGTTTCAGTTGCATTAAACGAAATCTCTCCACCCCAATCTTCTGAGTAATATACAGGATCGTTAACTTCGAATTCGTAGAGAATTTGATCATCAGAGTACCGAGTGAATCGCTCGATAATTTTTCCTTCATCAGAAAGAGAGGCCATCATGCGAGATTTTTGCTGAGGATGCAGATTGACTGTTTCTACGACCAGGGTATCGCCGTCCCACCAACCAATAGAGTCTCCCATCCACTGTCCTAACTCATCAGGCCGATGCTCGCCATTAATTGGAATAATGCGAGCATCATGGACCATTTCAATAAGAATCATCACATACTCATCAGTTTGTACGATCTGATACATATTGTTGTATAGCACGCTGTTCATCGGCGGGCCAGAAGTGCTACCGAACCCAATCAAGCAGCGCTCGGCTAGAGGTGCCCCTTCAGGACCTCCATAACCAGAGAATTTTTCTCGGGCCGCACGACGTAATTGATTGCCTTCACTAGAATAGGGTATACGTCCGCTTTCCGGAAACGTTATCCAGGATGTGCGGTATTGACCACGAACATTGCTAAATTGTGACCCAGGATCGACCCAAAATGCGTTGTAGCCTCGGCCACTAGCTAAATCTGTACCGTCAGGTAATTCCCCTTGAACCTGGCCATCATCGGTAGCCTGGCGCACGTTTTGGTGATTACTCGCTGTTAACTGCTCCAAACTATCATCTGGAATAGTCAGCCCAATATCTGTAAGGTCTCTGGCACGCTGCATCGTAGTAATCGAGGCGTTAGTCCAGTAGCCCTGAAGATCTGGCTTGCCAGTGGCAGTGCGAGGTGGCTGATAATTTTGCGCCAAGCTAACACTGCTCAAACAGACTATAAAAACTGCAATCAAGCTTCTAATTAGTGCCATAGTAAACTCTCTATCGGATTCGTCTAAGCTGTTGTTTTGACTGAACGAAAAGTAAAACACATTAAGTATTTTAGCAAGGATCAAATACTGTGCTGTGCGCTAAGCCCCTATTGAACTTCCAACACAATAAGATAGCGGCAGCTGGCTGCACTGACTAAGTAACCGAATTTAATAATCTATTTCGTAAATCCGGTTAATCGGCGATGGGCCGAAGGAAACCCATGAGCCTTGATGAGAGGCTAAACTCAGATCGCCCATAGACCAGTCACATACGCCTTCTGGGAATATTTCATTTAATTCTAAGTACTGAGCTTGAGTAAAACCCACGGCATAGTCCGCAATATTTATTGGTCTTAACTGACAGCTCACAATGTTATTCGCCAACGGAGCACCGGCAACATGGCGCGGCGTTAGATAGGCTGGATACAGTTCGTTACAACGACTGCTGCCTCTAAAAGTTTGTTCTTCTTCTATCTTTATTCGCTCCTCACCTGTGTTATCCCAACAAGCATCATGGAGACTACTTGGCCTATGTGTAATTACTTTTTCCGAAGGAGAACTATCGCTGCTGTCGCCTTGCATTGCTGTTATCCACCGATCCATTTGGCGAAACAACTCAGCCAAGTCTGGTGATTTTTCATCAAAGCCCCATAACCCACCTATTTGCATCACATGATTGTCCGCATGTCCATTTTCGTTCAACAATCGTTGCCGAGTAGAGAATTGATGGATCAGCATATGAATATTGCCACCCTCTGCATGATCGAGATAAGTGCGATAGTCGATGATAGGCGTCTGCGCAAGGCCAGCGCCCCCATTTAAAATTCGACCAGACTCCAATGCGCGCTTCCTGGCTTGGGAATCTGCACGATGTCTGGCCGCTACGTGATTCATATCTCGATCGAAACCACCTATGTCTCTATTTAAGTCGATGAACTGCTGAGGAGAAATGAGAGCCGTATTGAGCGCAGCTAATCCATATTGAACACCAACATTATCTAAAGGTCGCTGTGCAATGAACCCATTATTAACATTGCCATAAACATTGACAGTATGATCATAAACCGTGGCACGAATACCCTGAGGCGCGGTTGCATCATAGCGCTGAGACTCCAGCGCAGCGAGACGTACTTCGCCACCTTGCTCTTCCAAAGGAGTATCTAATCGATAAACCGGGTCTAACCGTGCTGCACCTCCAGCTAGGTTCGGAATTGAAGCCCAAATACCAAAGCCTGAGACTGCCCGTTGTTGTTCAAGGGTGAAACTTTCAACATCAAGCTCAGTAAAGTAATAATTAAGCAATCTTGAATCAGCTAAGGTAAATATTGTTGCAGAAGTCACATCAGGAAAACTGGCACCAACAATAATGCCATCAAATACTCCAGGGTAATTATCTGAAGTTTGATGGGACTGATAAGAACCTCCGGACGAGCCTGTTGCGATCGTGTATTCTGGCACACCATAATGTTCAATAAATCGCTCCTTAACCATGATATGCGTTTCAGAGGCTAGAAGGTCATTGCAATTTTGGCCGAAAACATTCAACGTAGATGAAACAAGTGCATAACCCTGCGCAAACAGCCCTCTGCGCATAACGTCACCGGTAACATTCCCCTGTTGATACCAACCCCCTCGACAACCGCCGCCATGGGTGTATACCAATTTGCCATTCCAGTTGGGACTAGGATTCCAAGGATCGATTGTCTGCTGAGGAGAATCATGCAGCATAGTAATCTGATAAATAGCGCGATTAACTACTCCAGTTTCTACCCGCACTATGAAGGGCAGAGTTTGACCTGATTCTAGAGTAATCATGCCAACGTCTTCCAGAGAGAATTCGAGGGAGTCGACTTGAGACATTTCAGTGTTTGGAACTATGGATTCACTGGCCAACATAGAGGCAGATGGATTTGGCAGTGCTACAAATTTTTCAAGCTCGTCAGACCAAAAAACATAATCTACACGAGTTTGTATTGAGCAATTTATGTCTAGGGGTTCACCCAAGGTTTCACCACCAATCAGCTCAAAGTCCTGTGTCCGGCAGTAGTACGGCTGCTCATGGGGACCCGAAATTATCGGACCACTTATCGGATAGTTGTTTAATCTGAGATTCGTAGATTGATTTTCATTGTTGAGGGTAGCCTTTAATAAACTTTCTCCTTCAGGCAGGCCGCTCAGTAGCGCTTGTTTCCGCTGAGAGGCAATTGTGATGAATCGGGCTGTGACATCTTCATCATTTAAGGTAATACGCACGAGATCTATTGCCGTTCCTGCTTGAACAGATACCTCAACCAAGACATCACCACCACTCACTAACCAGGGTTTTGTCGACAAGGTTTCTAGTGTGATGAGCGCTGCTTCAGGGTTTACATCGATTTCGCCGGCAGTGGGCACTGTTTCTTCAGTTGAACAACTAGTGACGGCCATCGCAAAACTTGCAAGTGTGACAAGAAATCGGTTATTGATTCTGTCTTTCTCCATATCATTCCTCTTACTAACCAATTAGCCTTTTTTGATGCTAGGCCATAAGCCTTGCCGTTCGCCTGAAATTCCATTATTCAAAAATTGAGTGACCTCAATCTGGTGATTACAGTAATTGTCTCACTGTAAGTGCCTGATATTATAACCGCAGCTGCAAAGCCATAATAATTTGCCGTTGGAATAAAATATAGTCTGAATAACTTTCTAAAATGATCATGAATCATTCTAAAATGTGCCAAGTATTCCCAAACAATTCACCAAATTCATTCAGCTAGTTACATAAGCGGTGTTAGAATGCCCCCCGTTTTCAAGCTGTTTATCACTTAAAAGATTACACTTTTTTTAGCGTTTTTAGTGGACTGAGACATGAATGCCAAGGAAAAAATAAAAGTAGTTGATGCAAGCAAAGTCGAAATCGACACAAAATGCCAGAAATGTACTCAGTCAATTTGCTGCAATTCCATCAACCAAAAGATTAAAGCGCCTAAAACGAAAGAAGATTTCGATCATCTTCTTTGGCAAATTTCTCATGAGGGTATAAGTGTATTTAAAGATTCCGATGGTTGGTTCTTGCACATCCTCACCCATTGCAGCCATTTGCTACCTGGCGGTGTTTGTAGTATTTATGACAGTCGACCCTGGGTTTGCCGGGAGTACACCAATGATTACTGTGAATTTGATGAGTCCATTGAAGAAGCCAGCGAATATTGGTTTTCTAGCCATAAGCAATTGGAAAAATACTGTCGCAAGCGTTTTAAAAAATGGAAAAAACGCTTTGAGATTTATGAATAGGCGTTCGAACTCTAGTTGCCAATACTTAATTCTAAGCATTGGAGCACTATTATTATCTCCACTATCTTTTTCACCTCTCTTAGCCCAGGAAATTAGCCTGGCATCACGCATTCAGTCTGCCAATGAGTCCCTAACTACTCTCGATAGTCAAGCACAGGCCTGTTTGAATATGTTTGAACGAGGCGATACTAATGCAGCTACTAACCGTTGCGAAACCTTCATGCAATCTGTAGATGGCATATTGCTGGAGAGTTATTTAACTCATTGCGAAGCATTAAAAACTTGGCGCGAAGAATTCATAACTCGTGAAAATACTAATAGCAATTTTAGAGCTGAAGACGCTGCGACTAATCTGCGACTGCTTAGTGGAATAGAATTAGTCTGCGGAGAAAATGCTTTGCAGAAACGTACTGAATATGTCTTTAGCGCTTTTAGTCTGCTGCAAGGAGAGCAATTTCAAAATCGTTCCTTAACATTAGGCAATCGACAATTAAACGAATTTGAACAAGAGCAATTGCTCAATGCAGAACGCCAACGTTTACAGAACTCAGTATTAGAGCAGCAAAAACGTAGTCGCTCAGAAACGAATCAACAGTTAAAGAATCTTGAAAACGAATTGCTGAGGCAGCAAATCAATCGGCCACCCTTTCCGGGCAATTAATCTATAAAGTAAAATCAATTAGTGAAGGACTAGGAAATTTCCATCAGGAAAAGCAACAGCCGCTGGAAAACTGTAGTCATCTATTCTAATTTCTTCAGCTAACTCGAACCCCGTATTAAAACCTTCCTTATCAACGATACGCATATTCATACGCCCGCCACGAGCATGGCTAATAGCCTCTCCCCAAGCAACAAGACGATCCCCTTCCTTGTTGATTGCTATTGTGGGGTTTTTCTGACGTGTTTCTAAGTAAGGCTCAGCGAGCTTGGCAATGACTTCTTGATTTCTTAAATCCAGTTGAACAATTCTGCTTTCTGTTTCAAACGCCAACCACAATTGACCGTTATCTCCCCTGACTATGTCATTAGTACTCAACGGACAGTAAGAAGCGTCCCACTTTTGCAATTCACGCATTGAGCCATAGGAAGCGCCAGATAACTCTTTATCTGCACTAGTAACAGTCAACAATTGCATATGGCGGCCAATGCCGTCAATTGCAGAGCGATAGGCAACTAATAGATCGTTATCGTTGAGATATTCAGCCGCCAACGAACAACAGGCACAGGCACCAAGGTCAGGGTTGCTAATCGACGCTTCTTCACCAAAACTGACCCCTGAATCATAAGAAAATCTGGCAAACATAGTGCGTTGATGCTCAAGGCTTAGATCCCCGGCGCCCCAAATAATTGCAACTTGCGAGCCAATAGCAGCTATATCTCCACCAGCGTCTATGCCTTCTGTATTAATTTGAACAATAGAACGCTGCCGTTCAAACGAGGTTCGCTCAGGGTTGCTTCGACTATAGATAAATTCTGAAGAACGGGGGTAATACCAGAGCACGTGAATTCGACCATCATCAGTAGTTGTCATGGATGCGCGAGCGATGGAGAAAGTCTGCATAGCAAAAGCATCACTGGAAACTTTTACTGGCAGACCGAATTGACCTGATTCGACGTTGTACTGGCGATAATATAAATTTCCCTCTCGCGCGGCAGGTGTATTAATGCGTTTTTTGAAATACAGCAGATGGACACCACCCTGATTATCGACGCTTAGACGAGGTTGCAACCCCCCATCTGGAGTGCTCTGAATTACAACCTCAGCGGCACTCGCAAAACCCCAGAACCCAAAGAGTAATAGACAAAACCCGAGAGCTGGAGCTATAGAAAACTGTTGAAATTTCGATAACATAGATCGTTTTCTTGCCTGCCAAGACCGGCACAAAAGTGGATTAAAAGCGCGTTTTCAGGCAGACTTTACAGCCTTTAACGGACATAGCCTTAGCATGATAGCAGTTGCAGTATACTGAACTAAAGCTAAACCCATTCGAGCTGTCTCGAATACACAAAATTGCAGGTTAATTTAATGACTAATCAAAATTTTAAGTTTTTATGTACCGGCCTGACAAGCCTGCTAGTTGCTGGCCTTGCCGCATGCTCCCCGGAAAGTGCAACTGAAGAGGAAGTCGCAGCTGACGCGAATTACAACACCTCTTTGAATGTTCAAGAGCTTATGGCTTTAGTCCTGGAACCTGCTTCGGACATCCTTTGGGATTCAGGGGGATGGGTTGTTGACGCTTCCGGCTATGAAGAACTCTTCCCCACAACCGACGATGGATGGGAATATGTTCGCGCACAAGCAGCTATAGTTGTTGAATCTGGCAACATGTTAGCGCTCCCCGGGCGAGCAGAAGATAACGATGCATGGATGATTTATTCAGAAGGATTGAGCCAAGCTGGCATGTTGGCTATGGAGGCAGCAAGGACTCAAAATGAAGAAGATTTCTTCCAAGCAGGTGCAGACCTATATAGCGTCTGCACTGCATGTCATCAGGCCTACAACCCAGACATTAACAATCGCTTTGTTGACGATGAGGCTGACTAATTTCGATGGATAGTCTAAGTCCTAGACAACAGTTGCTGTTTAAAATCCTGACAACGGGATTCTTGGCGCTTTTTACCCTAAACGCATTTGGCCATACGATAGAAGGTTCAGACGCGAACTTCGTACAAGCTATTGACGGCCCCGCGGTCTTTCCGTTTATTTATCTGGGCGCCAAACACATGGTCACTGGTTACGATCATCTGTTGTTTCTAGTCGGTGTGATTTTTTTCTTATACCGGCCAAAGCATGTCGTTCAATATGTCACTCTATTTGCCATTGGTCACAGCATCACGTTGCTCTTAGGCGTTCTCGCCGACTTACAAGTTAATGCTTACATTATTGATGCCATCATTGGCTTATCGATCGTTTATAAGGCATTTGAAAACATCGGCGGATTTAAACGACTCCTCGGTTTTGAGCCAAACACAAAAATTGCTGTTTTCGTGTTTGGCCTTTTTCATGGCCTAGGGCTAGCAACTAAATTGCAAGAATTTACAATTTCAGACAACGGTTTGGTAACAAACATTGTCAGTTTTAATATTGGCGTTGAAATAGGACAGATACTTGCTCTATCTGCTGTATTTATTCTTTTGAGCATCTGGCGCACTAATACAAGTTACATCCGCCATGCCTTCACCACCAATACCGCGCTTATGACTGGCGGCTTCCTGCTAGCTGGTTATCAGATGAGCGCTTATCTGCTATTACCTCCCTTCTAAATCAGGAGCGCTCGTGACTGAACCAGATACCAATCAAGCACCATCATCCAGAAATATCTTAATAGCGACTGGCATCTCTTTCGTTGTGGGATTATTAGTACTTCTGGTGGCAATATTGCCAGCGGAATTCGGTACTGATCCCCTCGGCACTGGAGACCTACTTGGTCTAACTGCCCTTTCACGATCAGAAACTCCATTTGAAGAACAAGTAGAAATGCATCGTACCGACTATGTCGAATTTGAATTGGGGCCCTTTCAATCAGTGGAATACAAATACACTATGGACTTAGATGCACCCATGGTCTTTACGTGGACCGCAGATTCCGAAGTTTATTTTGACATGCACGCGGAACCAGCAGGGCTCGGCGAAGAATACGCAGAAAGCTTTGAACAAGGAGATGCGGAAAGTCGCACTGGATCATTTCACGCACCTTTTGCCGGCATCCATGGCTGGTTCTGGGAGAATCGGAGTGGCCGTACAGTAGTGGTGCGCCTGCACGCATCAGGGTTTTTTGTAGATTCGACTGTTTTCCGGGACGGTGGGGATTACTCCAGAGCCATAGCACCAATCGCTGATAGCTAAATGCTTTGGTAACTGACCAAGCACATCCTAATGCTGCTTGCCCAAAATTTCCATTCAAGCGCAGTACAATTCCATTGTTCTAGAAAACAAACTTCGCTTTTATAGTGCAATGTTGCAATTTTTAGCACTCTGCTAGCGCTAACTGCTCTACCTATGAAAGGCTTAGATTGTCCACCTGAAGCTTTATTTAATTCGCAGCGATATTAATTTTTGCTTATACAGCTTATAACTGCTGCGAATTATTTTTCAATTTGATTCTATCTCAACAATAAAACACAGCAGTTTTATTAGCCTTATGAAGCGGCATGAAAGCAAGCAGTTAGCAGAAAATTGGGGAAATTACAGCTGAGCTTACGCGAGAGTGTTTGAAAATGAACAACTCTATAAGGCATAAAAAAAACCCGACACTTACGTGCCAGGTTTTTTAAAATACAGCTTACTAAATTTATTTAAATCTAGTTTTGTCCTGGCTCAGAAACATCCGAACCATCACGAGGAGCGCCAGTACCTGAAGAACCCATGAACAACTTGCGTCCATCTGGAAAGGTTATGTCACGACCATTAGCACGGCAAGTCGGCTCACATAACCGATCCTTACTCTGGTATCCAGTTACAACGATATCTTGCCCTAGCTCCAAAGAGTTTCGATTGATACCACGACGCAGAAGCGTATTCGGCGTGCCGCCTTCAACCATCCAAGGACCGGGATCACGAGTAGCCTCTGGATCATTATTTTCCAAATGAATCCAAGTGTGTGGGTTAATCCACTCAACGCGAGTAATCGGGCCGCCTAGACGCACCGGTAGGTTCGCATCAAATTCAGCAGAAAACGCATGATGCGCAGTTGCCGGAGGCTTAATGGCAACAACACCTACTGCGGTTACAGCTGCTAAAGCCAGTAATTTAATCTTCATATAGTTACACCCCATTGTTATCTTAATTCTAAGCACTCTGACGATGGTTTCCGTACTCTCCCCTCGCCCAGAATGCTAAATATCGGTTAAGCGGACAGTATCCCGCATTTTATACAAGGGCCCACTGAATTTCCAAGTAGAAATACGTTAAATAGGGCCCTTTTTTGGCTAAATGCCTCTAGAAACCAAGTTCGCTCTCTCTACCCTTACGATATCGACCGTACATAAGTTCTTCTACAAATTCGACACATTTAAATTGTGGAAGCTCGTAACCTTCTTCGAGGCGGCGATATAGGGGCAGTTTAATCGACCATGGGCGCTCAAAGGTTTGAGGATCCTCCATAGTCGCTTCGTATTCAATGACGTTTTCAGAAATCAATGTCCAACGTTCAGTTACTTTCATCTCATAGCTGTGAAAATTACCTGACCGGTCAAACCATGTGCGATCATCTTGACCAGTGACTTCCACTACCCAAGTATCTCCGTCCCAGTATCCATAGGACTGTCCCATCCAGGAATCTATAGGAGCTGGGCCTGGATCTTCCAAAAATACGTTTCGAACAGCACCAGCGAATGAATAAGCGATAAAGAAGGCACTTTCGCTCTGAAAAATCTGAAATGGATGTGGCTGATAATTACCCCTTGGAACACCAGGCATATAGCACTTAATTTCAGGGTCTCGGGTCAGCCAGTTTTCACGATTTTCGTCCCGTCTCGCCAACATTTCAGGCTTGTAAGGAATCGTGCCACCTTCCACAACTCCGAAGCTAGCCGGAACTGCACCTACGGCACCGAGAGCAACGACTTCTTGCCCTGGCACAGGAACAAAATCGCCAGGAACCAGGTGGTAAGCAGCTTTTGGAGGCGCAGCCTCAACATTGTCATTAGCATTCATTAGCGCTTGCCAAATCCCATTGAAATCTGGCTTTCCGCTGGGAGTGCGTGGAATATCGTTACCAGGCGCTTCAGCCGCTGCGGCCACCTGCGCTGGTTGAGATTGAGATTCGCTAGATGTGTTTTCAGCAGGCGAACAACCTGCAATAAATACTGCGATTGCTATAAGCAGCCATTGAATCTTCATGTTTCTACCTTTTGTTTTAATTAGTATTACAACTCGGTATTGCGAGATCAATGATATAACCATAAATAACCCCGTATTGTCTAGGATTCAGGCTTATTGAACCGCGGACTGAGACCGCCCATTTTCGACTTGAAAAAAGCACTGAAATTTATTGCTTATAAGCCATATACTCAACTATTCCGCACCATTTTCGCCTGGAATCAAAAAGCGTCTCTCTCAAATCTGAACAGGATTCCTCCGAGGGCAATTTGTGACATTTCGCAACGCTGAATAATATTGCGAGCAGCTGTTTGAAGTCCTGCAATTATTCCACCCCAATTCTTGAGTTCCGTGTCAATGTAAATCTCCCAATAATCGAACTATTGTCTGAAGAATAGAGTTTTGCTGATAAGCGATGAAAGCATCAGGAGGAAAATTTTGGGTGCGATATTCAGGGTAAAAAGATCTCTATCGCTCTAACGTTTTCTATTGGCAGTTTTCAGATTAACCAATTTATTAGTGATTGACTGATTCTCTTGTTTTATCCAATTTGCGATAGAGAAACTTGCGCATAGGTGTTTCTACCCATTTGTAGATAAGGTGAGACATAACGAGCAAAACAAAAACCAGTAAAAGGAGATGCACGGGAAATGGCATCGATTGAGGCAAAATATCCCAGAACTGCATCATCTCCATGAGTGGCCAATGAAAACAATAGAGGACATAGCTAATACCCCCGGCCCATAAGCAAAATTTGTAAGCTGCTCCTTGGGGGGTACCAATGAGAGCGTGCCATAGCAAACACTAATAAGGTAACAGTGGGAACCGCAAGAAAAAACATGCTGTATTGATAAGGCACAAAGTTTTCACCCATGATATTGATTGCGACGTAGACGAGCATTAAGAGAAACAAAGGTAGGAGATTCGATTTTCTATCGGTCGTTAATGCAGGCATGAGCGCGAAGGCCTTAAACAGCAACATGCCGAATATAAACTCCAAGCCCCGGATAGCTGGATTCGTATAAACCGTCACATTCAGGTTCATTACGTTGTAACGTTCAACGTCAGGAAGAAAATATTGAATCAAGGCAAACTGCAGCACATAACCAATGGTAAATGCGATTATGATTCGACGCATTGTATTTACTGGCTTCAACAAAAAGAGAAGAATCGGAAATGCAAGGTAAAAATAAATCTCTAACACCAGAGACCACAGCGGGCCATTAAACACTAGTTTCAAAGTTTCAATGCTACTTATCGATTGGGTGAACGTTAAATGCCGAATAGTTGCAAGAGCCCAGAAGCTGTTGTCTTTTTCTTGCGGCAAATCATAGGAAATTTCAAACGGGCGTCGCACTTCTGCAAAAAACTGATCGCCAAGTGTATTAAATCCGATAACCACAAAAAGCGCAGATACTAATACCGCCAAGAAGTAAACGGGATAGATTCTAATAAATCGATGAAAATAAAAGCGTTTATAATCTTCAGCGGAATCCAGGCTCGGATACTTGTAAGTGATGATGAAACCGCTCAAGACAAAGAACCATGAAAGAGCAGTAGTGCCGAACGAACCATAGATTACGAAATGACCAAAAAGTATTTCGTAGTGAACAAGCACAACAAAGAGCGCCGCAACAAGCCGAAACATATCCAGAATAGGAATGATTTGCTTATTGCTAACACTCATAGAGGAAAACTACTGCAGTTGAATTGCTGAACAATTATAAGCAGTGATTTATCCGACAATTGAACGCCAATTGTTGACCAGATACTCGGATGTTCGCCAAGAAAGAGCCTGCACCGTAAGTGTTGGATTGCGCGATCCACTAGTTCCCATGACAGAAGCGCCGAGGACTCCCAAATTGGGTGCTTCATGAGCAAATCCCCAGCGATCGACGACATTGGTTTCACTGTTATCACCCATGCGCGTTCCGCCATAAGCATGAGTTGAAGCACCCATAGCATTTCCTAAGCCAGTTCTAACAATTTCAATGGCGCCCGCTTCTCGATACCATTCTTCCATTCTTTCTTGAGAGAAAGCAGTAACCTTTTTTTCATTATCGTGATAATGAGCAGTGATTCGGGTCACTGGGAACCCCATAGGATCTTTAACAATAGGATCTAGATCCAGATAATTATCTTCATAAGGAAGCGTCGTTTTTTGGAGATAAGCAGTATTAGCCTTATCAGCATTTTCCATAATAAATTTTTTCCAATCCGAACCCCAGTTCCGAACTCTGCCAAAAGTGCTCATTTTAGCTGCGCTCATGGGTTTTCTATCTGTGTGTACCCAAAGATTGGCACCACCGATAAAATCCATAGCCGCGTGATCGAAATTGTCATCAGCCCAATCATCAATAGCGACACCTTGCGCTGGTAATCCATACCAGTTGCGCAAGTCATTGGGAAACAAGGCCAGCACAGGGGATCCCTGGTGGTGACTTAAGTAGTGTCTGCCTACCTGGCCAGAATTATTCGCTAAGCCATTAGGGAATGCGCGAGATTTGGAAAGTTGTAAGAGACGAACATTTTCATACGCATAACTAGCCATTAGAACTACATCCGCTGGCTGGAAAAAAGATTCGCTTCCTCTTACATAATCGACACCAGTTACTTTGCCATTGTTATCAGTGACGATGTTGGTGACACGAGCGAAAGTAACTACGTCTAAGTTGCCAGAATCAATGGCCTTTGGAATGGTAGTAAACGCAGTAGAGCTTTTCGCCTGCACATGACAGCCACCTTTATTGCAAAACCCATGATACTGACAAGGTGGTCGACCATCATAAAGCTCACTAGTTATCGCAGCCGGTCCTTGGAATGGATTCCAATCGAGTTTGCGGGCAGCGTCCCCCATCAACTCTGTAAATGGAGACGAACGAAGCGGGCGCATGGGGTATTCGTTTTGGCGCTCTCCTTCAAATATGTTGCCGGCTTTGTTAATAGATCCTTTGACATTGCCAGCCTGTCCGGATATCCCAACTGAATACTCGACTTTTTCATAAAACGGTTCTAGCTCTTCATAGCCAAAAGGCCAATCTTCAACTGTAGAACCTGCAGGAATCCGATCTGCCCCATAACGCTCTCGGGTAGCACTGACGACATTGAAATCCCAAGGATTAAGTCGCCAGCTCTGGGCCCAATAATGCATGGTAGTGCCGCCGACAGCATTCATCATGGGATGACCACCCTGTACCGCTTTATCATTTGAAGTAGCCCGCACTGTAGGCGCTTCGGTGGCCGCTTTTTGAACTGCCTGGGGCCAATTGCGCGCTCCATTACGTAACTCATCTGGCGCAAAATCTCTTGGGCTTAACCAACCACCAGCCTCTAGACCAATTACTTTTAACCCCGCATTAGTTAAAGGTAAGGCGGCAACTCCTCCAGCAGCACCCATACCTACAATGACTACATCTGTTTTAGGAAGGCTCTTAGGCATTGTCGCTCCCTCCCTTATTTGTCATCTCGATATTACTGGCCATCTTAGTATAGGTTTCGTGGTCATAGGCGGATTGATGATTTGGAGCGAGATCAGCACCCTGCGCAACATCAGTTTCAGAAGCGCTTAATCGAATCCCCGGATATTGAACCATGTCCCAGCCGACAAAATTTTGATTGCCACCATAATAAGGATCACAAAATGTGCCATCAATAGTGTGGCTCCGAACCGTATTAAAAAATCCGCTTCCACTAGGCGCGCAACCTACAACCTTATTACTTTGCACTGCTAGCAGAATGGAATTTTGATGGTCCTTGATTAGCGCGGGAAACGCTTTCCCCCGGGTAATCTTAGAATAGCGATTTATAGCTTCCAAGCTCACCATGTAATTTTCACGTACCGATTTATTGTGGCTCGCCAATGCACGATCAATGTAATGCACTGCCCTCGCTTCATAAGCACCAGGACCATTTTCATCCGAAGGAATTAAGCAATCACAAATCGCTTCCAAAGTTTCAGCTTCTTCAGCTGTTAGAACTTCCAAGGCTTCTCGAGTTATCGGGCTCGAGGGGGAATTTCTGACGGGAGAATCCTGTGCAATTACATTTGATGCCGCACCAGTTCCCATAGCCGCAGCACCGACTATACCCGCACTCTTTAGTAGGTTTCGCCGAGAAGGGTCGATAGGCTGATCAGTCGCGTGTTTGTCATTATTTTTATTCGGGTTCTTACGAGACATAGCACTCTCCTTCGGATCGATCTTTTGAGCGTAGCAAATATCAGAAAATCTGTATACGGCTCACTAAATGTTGATCCATAGGCAGCTAATCGAGGGATGCTAAGGGGAAAAAGATAGAGATATAAAGCCGGTATGGCAGATGAAGTTATTTAACTTCCCAGGTATGTCCGCTATGAAGTAGCGATTTAAGGGAGCTTTTTTCACTCCGCGCCTTTTGGACCAGATCTTGGGAATCCTCTACAAACGAGGTCTTTTCTTCGCGATAAATCACACCCACTGCTACCGGAAAATCTGGACCCGCCATCGTTGCGAGAAGTTGTGCTTGGATCTTGTGGGTTTCGTCGTGGACAAGCAGTTTATCTTCATTGCCAGCAACCGACACAACTTCAAGTTCTAGGGAATCTCTATTAAGCGTAATACCCTTTTCTCTTTCCTTGCCAAAAATAATCCGCTGCCCATGGCTAAGTTCGACTCGAAAATCTGGAGCAATCTTCTTATCTTTTACTTGTTCAAATATACCGTCGTTATAAATCGGACAGTTTTGCAATATTTCGATAAATGAAGCACCTCGGTGGTCGTGCCCACGTTTCACTACTTCTGTTAAATGCTTTGCTTCCGTGTCTATTGAGCGAGAAATAAATGTGCTTCCTGAGCCCAACGCAACCAGGCAAGGTGACAAAGGTGAGTCAATTGAACCAGTAGGTGACGATGGCGAACGAGTCCCTACTTGAGAGGTTGGCGAGTATTGACCTTTGGTTAGCCCGTAGATTTCATTGTTAAACAACAATATGTTCAAATCTACATTGCGACGAATCACATGCATCATGTGATTACCACCGATACTAAACCCATCACCATCACCGGTAATTACCCACACATCCAGCTCTGGATTGGCTAACTTAACACCGGTAGCAATCGCTGGCGCCCGACCATGAATCGTGTGAAAGCCAAAAGTATTCATGTAGTAAGGAAAGCGTGAGGAACAACCGATACCTGAAACGAAGACTTGGTTTTCTTTTGGCGTCTCTAAACTCGGCATAAGTTTCTGAATTGTTTTAAGAATCGCATAATCACCACAGCCAGGACACCAGCGAACCTCCTGGTCCGAGGCGAAGTCTTTTAAAGTTAGCGTTGGAAGTGCTTGATTCATTCCTATCAATCCAATTCTTGATACTTTTTGTGAATTGCCGCCAAGATTTCCCCTATCTTGAAAGGCTGACCTGCTACTTTGTTTATACCATCGGCGCAGATTAGAAACTCCGAACGTATCGTTCTAATAAATTGCCCCGTATTCATCTCCGGCACAATAACCGCATCAAAATGCGCCAGCAGCTCACCAAGATTACTGGGCATGGGGGCCAGATAACGTACTTGAATGTGCGAAACATCTAAGCCTTCAGCGACAGCTCTTTTTACTGCCTGATGAATGGCACCAAAAGTTGAGCCCCAACCAACCACTGCAAGCCTGCCACTACTATTACCATAACAAACTTCCTGTAAAGGTATATCGCTAGCTATGCCATCGACTTTGGCTTTTCGCAGATTTGTCATTTTTTGATGATTGTCAGGATCGTATGAGATATCTCCTGTGTCATAGCTGCGCTCAATACCCCCTATCCGATGTTCTAAGCCTGGCGTCCCTGGTTTAGCCCAAACTCTCGCAAGGGTTTCTTTATTTCGAATTGAAGGTTTGAATTCTGTAGGATCGTCATAGTGTTTAACTGGGAATGATGGCAGTGAATCAACAGCTGGAATTTTCCAGGGCTCAGCCGCGTTTGCCAGGTAACCATCGGACAAGAGCATGACTGGCGTCATATATTTTGTGGCGATACGCACCGCTTCCATGGCGACATCAAAGCAATCAATCGAAGTGGATGCGGCGATAACAGGGATCGGAGTGTCACCATGACGACCAAACAGCGCCATATTATAATCAGATTGTTCTGTCTTGGTAGGCAAGCCGGTCGATGGCCCACCACGCTGAGTGTTAACAACAATCAACGGTAGTTCAGAAGCTGCTGCTAGAGCTATACCTTCTGCCTTTAAAGCAATACCCGGCCCGGCGCTGGAAGTAATCCCTAGAGATCCAGCGAAAGATCCGCCGATGGCCGCACAGACGGCTGCAATTTCATCCTCTGCTTGAAAAGTATTTACCCTGAACTCTTTGAGGTTAGTGAGCTCATGTAAAAGGTTAGATGCAGGAGTGATTGGATAGGAAGCAAATAATAAATCAATGTCTGCCATTTCTGAACCAGCAACTAACCCCCAAGCCAAAGCCTGGGTACCAGTAACATTCCGATAGGTACCAGGTGAAACTTTTGCTTTTGGAACTTTATAGACATGAATACCCGCTGGCAGTTCTGCAGTTTCTCCATAGACATGCCCAGCATTTAGTGCCGCAATATTTGAGTCCGCAATAGCCGGCTTACTTGCAAACTTTGTTTGCAGGCTTTCTATTGTGGCAGATCGATCTCGGTCAAATAACCACATTACCAAACCAAGCGTCCACATGTTCTTGCAGCGCAATGCTTCTTTATGACTAAGCCCGAAAGGCTCAACCGCAGCTAGTACTTGTTTATGAATATCGATATTTAATATTCGATAAGCAGCCAGGCTGCCATCTTCTAAAGGATGTGATTCATATTTAGCTTTTGACAGGTTTTTTGCAGTAAACGCGCCGCTATCTACAATAATTAATCCTCCAGTAACAAGATTGCCAATATTGGTAACTAGCGCAGCAGGATTCATTGCAACCAATACATCGACGGCGTCGCCTGCAGTGGTAACGTCTTCAGCACCGAAATAAATCTGAAAAGCAGAAACACCGAAAGTCGCACCAACAGGCGCTCTAATTTCTGCAGGAAAATCTGGGAAGGTAGAGAGATCGTTACCGTAGAGCGCTGTAGCTTGAGTAAAGTTGGAGCCGGTTAACTGCATGCCGTCACCAGAATCGCCAGCAAAGCGCACCACTACGTCGACGACTTCATTTTTGTCGAGGTGGTGCTCGTCTAATTTTTCTTCCGCTAGTTCCATAATCAATCGAGTTTACTGAGAAATCAGTAGTTCTAATCTCATAAAGTTTGGACAGACAATTGTCAGATACGCATTTTCCGGTGTTTCTGAATCTATTTTCGCCAGTAGTAGGCAGTTTCAGACGCTCTATGGTCAAAAACGAGGCAGGATTCTATCAGATTAATGATGGCGGGTCGTACTATATCAACGACCCGCCCTAAGGCTTACTGCTTGATAAATTTACGAATTATGCTGCCTTCACCACCTTCACCACCGGTAACTTCGCCTGTGTAGACATTGCCTTGGGCATCGACAACAACACCTTCTGGCTCAGACCCTTCGATGAAACCCATAACTGTGCCGTCCTCAGCACTCCCATAAGTGACACCGCGAAGCTGTTGGTAATCTGCGACATAAAGAATGTCATTTTGATCAATAAAAATGCCACTTGGACGTCCAAATTGGTCCCATTCCGTTAAATACTCGCCATCTTGGGTAAAGATTTGAATACGCAAATTAGCGCGATCTCCAACCAGCACTCTGCCTCTTCTATCTATAGCGATAGTATGCGGAAGGTTAAATTCTCCCGGTCCTGCTCCTCGTTTACCCCACTCCATGAGATACCGGCCGTCTTTGTCATACTTCACAATACGGTTGTTCGAGTGACCGTCGGCTACAAAGAAAGTGCCATCCTCAGCCTGTGCAACATCCGCTGGACCATTAAAGGTAGTTGGACCGACACCAGTAAATCCTCGCGCGCCAAAACGCTGCAGAATACGGCCAGTAGAATCAATTTTTGTAATTGTATGGCCAAGTTGAGGATTAAAGTCCGTGGCCCAAAAAGTATTGCCGTCTGGAGTGGCGCGAAAACCATGAGGTGTTGCCACCCATTGCGGCCCACCGAATGAATCCACCAGATTTCCTTCTGGATCAAATTTTAAAACAGGCGGGTCCGCACGGTGAAATGCATAAATAAATCCATCCGCATCGATAGTGACATTTGGCACCTGCCCCCATTCAATACCCTCCGGAAGTGGCTTCGGCCAATCAGGATCCAGTACATAGTCCTGTGCAACCACGACACCCGTTTGGAATAGTGATAATACAAATAATGCTGAAACTAAATATCTTTTAAGCAGAATCATGACTCGCTCCGTTCTTTTTGTTATAAAGTCGTCAATTGTCTTATTATGAATACAGTTGATCATCAGTACATGAATAATTAACTTTTTTCTCGCTGTTTTAATACCGCGGATTACCTAGCTTACACTTATCAGACCGCGACAACCAGATTGTAGCCGACGGGAATCGCTGATCACTTCGTATAGATAAATGACACTTTAAATGTGCAGGACAAACAGGATGCAAAAGTTAAAATTAGCATTTAGCGCAGGTATTATAGGCTTCTGTGGTTCCGCTTCAGCAGCGGATGATAGTAATTCAAGCCACGTTGCCATAGAAGATCTCGACAGCAATGGTGATGGCGTAATTAGTTTTGTTGAGTTTCAGGCGAGTCATAATGGCAGCCTGTCCCGCTTTGATACAGATCTGAATGATGTATTGACTCTAGATGAGTTTCTCGATGCCCAACCCTCTCGCGGGCCTCGCTCTGGAAACCGCGGTGCCGGTTCCGACAGCACTAGTGAATCTAGTGACCGCCGTAAACGTCTGCGCGAAAGAATAACTGAGCGAGCAGTAGGACAATTTCATGCTATGGATACTGATGGTGACGAAGTTGTCACTCTTGCCGAATTTCAGGAAGCGAATTTCGAACGTATCGATAGTGATAAAGATGGGGTATTGAGCGTAGCGGAAATGCAAGACCAGCGACGCGAACCACGAAGATCTCGCCGAGGCCCCAGGGGCAATGGTGGAACTATGAACAGGAACGGAGGACAATCGTCAACGATCTAAATAAAAGTTTAAAAACTTCAGAACCTAATGACCGACGAAGAATTGATGCAAGCAATTTGCAATAGGGATCAGTATGCCTATCAAACTGTTGTAAAACAGCATCTAAAATCCATTAGTCATTACGCCTTTAGAATCTTGGATAATCAAAAAGATACTAATGAAAGGCCTTCTCCACCGCTGCGAGAACTCTAAAATGGACAGCAAACAAATCACCGATATTCCGCGAGGCAAATACCGCCACTATAAAAATCAGGAATACGAGTTAATCGACATCGTTCATCACAGCGAAACCCTGGAACCTTTAGTTCTGTATCGCGCACTGTATGGTGAGTTTGGGCTTTGGGTAAGGCCTTTCGCTATGTTTTTTGAATCAGTTGTAGTCGATGGAGAGAATATCCCGCGATTTCAATATGTTGATGAAAAGACTGAAAACTAATTTATCGCACTTCGTCTAACTTAGTCAGTAGAACTCAACCAACTTTCTTATGGCCAAATATGCAAACTGAGTGCATGCGCTTTTTTAAAAATAAAAGAGCACAAATATCCCGCAGCCTGCCACTGGACTAGTTTGCAATATCCCGTATATCCTCCTCTTCCTTGAGAATCTGATAAACGAAAAATTTTTCGAGGCCAACTCCGGTATGTACAAATTTTTATTTATTCTGGCAACTAGTGCAATTTTGCTGAGCTGCAAGGATTCAACAACAAACTCCAGCACTACCTCTGGAGACGAACGCACATCCAGCAAAATTGCAAACACGCTGCATAAGCATATTGCGGTTTTGGCGTCAGATGAATTTGAAGGCCGCGCACCTGCCACACCCGGCGAAGAAAAAACTATCAATTATTTGCGAGATACTTTTGCTGAATTAGGTGTTGGTCCCGGTAATGGCGAATCCTATTTCCAGTCCGTTGCCGTAACAGAACTAACGACCGCCAGTAATGCCACTCTTTATATCCAGGGCAGTGATTTCGAAGCAAGTTTTAATTATGGCGAAGAGATGATAGTGGGAACACAACAACAAGTCCCCTATGTCACTGTGCAAGGCAGTGACATGATCTTTGTTGGCTACGGTATCGTTGCGCCAGAGCGCAACTGGAATGACTATGCCGCCGTCGATGTTACCGACAAAACTGTAATCATCTTGATAAACGATCCGGGTTATACCACCCAAGATGAAAATTTGTTTAACGGTAATGCGATGACCTATTACGGCCGTTGGACTTATAAATATGAAGAAGCTGCAAGACAAGGTGCTGCTGCTGCTTTAATCGTTCATGAAACGGGTCCAGCGGGTTACGGCTGGGAAGTAGTAAGCAGCAGCTGGGCTGGACCCCAAATAGGATTAGAAGCGGAAAATCTAAATGGAGATAAAACCGAAATTGAAGGCTGGCTTACTCTAGATTCTGCACAGGCAATTTTTGATGGTGTCGGCCTCAATTACAATGAGTTAAGCGAAGCGGCAGCGCAGCCAGGTTTTACGGCAGTGGAACTAGGAGATATACAAGCGAACATTAGCATTGAGAATTCCGTAAGAACCTCCACTTCACAAAATGTCATCGCGGCCATTCCAGGAAGTGAACGCCCTGAAGAAACGATTATCTACACTGCACATTGGGACCACCTTGGAGTCAACCCTGAGATTGAAGGCGACAGTATCTTCAATGGTGCGGCTGACAATGCTACAGGGACAGCAGGACTCCTCGCCTTAGCAGAATTGCATATGCGGCAACCCGCGCCGGAACGCACTCTTGTCTTCTTAGCAGTTACCGCAGAGGAATCAGGATTACTTGGTTCCCAGTGGTATGCACAACAACCTATCTATCCAATTGAAACTACCGTGGCCAATATCAATATGGACAACTTAAACACCTTCGGTCGCACGCGCGATGTTGCAGTAGTGGGTGCGGGTAGCAGTGAATTGGAAAAATATTTAGAAAAAGCAGCCAGCCTCCAGGGTCGCTACGTCACTGCGGAACCAAATCCAGAACGTGGTTATTACTACCGCTCGGACCATTTCAATTTTGCCAAGGTAGGAATTCCAGCTCTGTATGCCGAATCAGGAGAAGACAATGTGAAAAACGGTCGGGAATGGGGTGCAGCGCAAGCACAAGACTATACCGACAATCGCTATCACGCACCTAGTGACGAATATAACCCCGATTGGGATCTGAGTGGCGCCGCCGAAGACATACAAATGTACTATGAAATTACTTCTGACTTAGTAAATTCGATGGATTTTCCGGAATGGTTCGATAGCAATGAATTTAAAGCTATACGCGATGAATCAAGCGTCTTTCGTCCTTGACCCTCTATTTATGTGATCTAGAAAGGAATAGTGTCATTTTCTCTAATGGTCGGTTTTCATAAATGAGAAGCTACTTTGTATGAGATGCTAGAGTAATATTAACTAGTAAAGTAAACCTGCGATTGCTCCAGTCATACAGGTGGCTAACGTCCCTGAAAGTATCGATTTTGGAGCAAGCGCTACTATCTCATGAGCCCTTTCAGCACACATGCCGCTAAGTCCAGCTATCATAATCCCCAGACTACCAAAGTTTGCAAATCCGCAAATTGCATAGGTCATAATTATTTTCGATTTCTCTGATAACGCTGTGGAGGGTAATTCGGACATGGCGAGGAAGGCTATAAATTCGTTGAGCGCAGTTTTTATGCCCATTAAAGAACCAGCCGCCTGCGCCTCATCCCAAGGAATACCCATAAACCATACCAAAGGCGCGAACATATAGCCGAAGAGTCTTTGTAGGGTTAATAGCTCATTACCAGGAAATGGAATCAATGATAAAAAGCTGTTTAATAAAGCGACCAGGGCCACTAGCACCAGAAGCATCGCTCCAACATTAACCATTAAGGCAATACCGTCACTAGTTCCCTTAGCTACCGCGTCCATAATATTGTGATACTTAGGACCAAAGTCTTTAGAATTTTGCGCGACATCATCAGCAGAATCCGAGCTGGTAGCCGGCACCATAATAAGTGCCAACATTATCGCTGCGGGGGCACTTATCACCGAAGCTGTAATAATATGGCTCAAGGCATTCCCAACCAATGGTTCAAGTACCACTGAATACAACACCATGACAGTGCCAGCGATTGTAGCCATCCCCACAGACATAACAATAAACAATTCACTTCTGGTTAGTGCTTTAATATAGGGTCGAATCAGGGCGGGAGACTCGACCATACCGATAAAAATATTCGCAGCAGCGCTAAGACCGACAGCTCCCCCTACTCCAAGACCTCTTCTTAGTACATAAGCAAAGCCTTGCACAATAACCGGTAGAACTCGGTAGTGCCATAGAATTGCTGATAGCACGCTAAAAATCAGTATTAATGGCAATATGCGGAACGCCAAGATAACAGAGCTGCCAGGGTCACTTACATCGAATGGATAACCTACGTTACTTGGATCGCCACCTAGATATCCAAAAACAAATAAAGTACCTGCCTCCGTTGCATCGACAATGGCTAAGACTCCACGATTAATGCCATTCAATAGTTGCTGGAGAAAATTAAATCGAAAAACTATAAAGGCGAAGAAAAATTGTAGACCAAGCCCTGCTGCGATTAGTTTCCAATTAAGGGCTTTACGCTGCTCACTCAATAAAAAGGCTAGCCCAATAAAGACTGCAATTCCTACTAAAGCTTGCAAATAAAGCAAGGTATACCCCCCATTCGTTTCTCGGCTGATAGTTTCACGATCCATCGATTGAATGCAAGCAAGTACCTTGCCTGCTCCAATAGAAAATTTAATGAGTTAGTTCTCGGCTTTCGATTTAATTTTGCTTGTCATGCATTCAGAACAAAACACCTCTTAAGACACAAAAATAAGAGCTCCTGATTTTCAACTGGTGGTGCGCTATACTCCGCGCACATTTTATGGAGCCTACCCATTCCTGCCATACAGTCAGATATAAAACCTTTGGATGAAAGTACTTTTGATGTGTTTGCTATCAAGCAATTCCGTTGGTTGTTTCTCGGAAACGTGGCGTTCTTCTTTGCCATGCAGGGCCAAATGCTTACTCGCTCCCTCTTGGCTTGGGAGCTGACCGGTGAAGCCACTGCTTTAGCCCTTATCAACCTAGTGGTCGCCGTTCCGCTTATCATTGCCTCACTCATCGGTGGTGCAATTACTGACCGAGTTGAAAGAAGACGCTTGGTAATCACCGGTCAATGTCTCATTGTCGCCAATGAGCTTTTTATTCTAGTTATGCTGTTGCTTGGTCGTTTGGAATTCTGGCACATGCTGTGTACTGCTTTTATCGCGGGCTGTGCATTTCCATTTATTATGCCGGCGCGAATAGCAATCACGATGAAAGTGGTTGGCCCGCAGCGAATCCAAAGAGCAATGGCATTTCAGGCCGGAGCGATGAACCTCAATCGGGTGTTAGGGCCCGCTGTTATGGGTGTGATCATCGCTCTATACTCTTTTATTGGGGCCTACCTGCTCGCTATCTCACTGTATGTCAGCGCAATCCTTTGTATGCTCGGAATAAATCGTAGTCATTCCAACGAAAATAGGGCAGAGCAAAAACCATTGCTGGCAGACATCGCATATGGCTTCAGTTATATCCGCCAGAATCGTCCTGTTCTCATCTGCCTTTTATTTGGCTTGTTACCTATGTTTCTAGCCATGCCTTTTCAAAATATATTGGTAGTTATGGCAGAAGAAGTTTGGCAAGCAGGTGAAAGTGGCGTGGGCATCCTTATGGCGACAGGTGGAATCGGTGGAGTTTTTGGAGCAGTGTGGATAGCCCGGAGAGGCGATCATGCAAGCAGATTGAACGTTATGCTCGGAAGTACGTTCGCTTTTGGTATTTTCCTCGCGATTTTTACACTAAGCAGCAATTTTTATCTCGCCTTAATACCCTTGTTGCTCGCGAACTTATGTGCCAGTGCTTGTCAAACAGTCAATAACGCCTCAATTCAATTATTAGTCGATGACAGTGTGCGTGGAAGGATGAGTAGCTTCATGATGCTGTCTTTTGGATTAACACCAATCGGCGTATTTCCAATGGCCATTGCGGCGGACAATTATGGTGCAGCTAATGCCATACTGGCGGCATCCTTGTTGCTGATAGTTTTTGTCGCGGTTTTTTATTCACTGAGTGCAACACTAAGGAAGCTTGATCGCTCAGTAAACGAAAAAATGCTGAGCACTACTACTTAGTTTCCAACGCGCTCTTCAGCGACATAATCTTCATAGCGCTGCTCAAGTCCTTCGATAGCACGAATAAAACCAGCAGAGTCAACAAAAGTATTAGGGCTGTATGCCTGCCCAGGTCGATATTTTTCATGCATATTGTATTGGCTGTTGTGAGCCGCCACCCATATATCTACATCCATCTCTTTCTGACGTCGGTAGGTATTTAGAAAATCTTCTGCAACACCAGGGTAGGTGGGGTTGATGGTGAGTTGTTTACCTGGATTAATCGTCCCCATGTTAGCGATTAAAACGTTGTAGTCTTGACCATTTTCAGACACTTGCATCGAATAACTGGAACTACCCTCAGTGTGACCGGGATGGTGATAAACAGTTAACTCAAGGCCCCCAAGAGTAATAATTTCACCATCGCGAATAATTTTATCGACATCAATCGGCGTAAAGGTCGCTTCTCCACCGAAATGAGGATCACTAAAGCCTCCATCTTGCAGCACCTTGGCGTCACCCACAGTAGCCCACATCTCTGCGCCAGAAATCTCTTTTATCTCCGCCAAGGCAGCCGTGTGATCCCAATGCGCTTGTTGGGTTAATAAAATCCGAATGTCTTCTAGCTGAAATCCCAAAGACTCCATATTATCTCGAATCATTTGAGTGGAATCTTCTAAGCCAGTATTGACGAGAATATGTCCCTCATCCGTAGTAATCAGGAATACACTTAAATCATAACTGCCAACTCCGTAAAGGTTACCGATTATGCGAAACCCCTCAAAGGGTCTAACCCATCCTTCTGGTTGCGCATTAACCTGAGCAGCGGCAAAACTAAACAGCAGCCCTGATATGAGGAGTTGAACTATTATTTTTTTCATTCTCTTATTCTCTTAATTTTTCTAGAAGTTTGTTTAGTCAGAAGACTCCAGCATCAATGGAGCTCTTCTCGCCTTGGTGCGTTGTTCATAATCGTAAGCAATAGAGATTAGTGTAGGTTCAGAAAAGGCGCCAGAGAAAAATAACAGCCCGATGGGAAGTCCATCAATGAAACCTGCTGGAATAGTCATGCTCGGATAGCCCGATACCGCCGCCAAAGAAGAGGAGTTAATGTAGCTGTAAGGGCTATCTCCGTTTATCAAATCTATAGGCCAGGCAACGTCATTCGCGGGGGCTACTATGGCATCAAGGTTATTTGCTGCCATTACCTTATCGATTCCAGCTTGCTGCGATAAGCGTTTTGTCGTGTGCAATGCTTCCTGGTACTCACCGCTTAGGAGGTCCCCCTTGTCTTGTGCCTGCTCAAATAATTCTTGACCAAAGTACGGCATTTCCTCTCGTCCATTCTCTCTATTAAATTCGATTAATGCTGCTAGGGATTGATGCTCCCCGCCGCGATTTTCTAGATAAACGTTTAAACCTGCCTTAAATTCATAAAGCAGTACTTCTGTTTCTGCGCTGCGCATTTTTTCGATATCATCGAATTCAATATCGATTAGAGTTGCGCCACCGGCTTCCAGTATAAGCAGTTGGTTTGCCAATAAATTATTAAGCGCAGCATTATCATTGAACAATTGTCTCGCAACACCAATACGTTTGCCTCGCAATCCGTTTCTAGTAAGAAACCTTGTGTAGTCAGTGAGCGGTCGGCTACCAGCAACGACACTTGCATTGTCGCGCGCATCGATGCCAACCATACCATTTAGAAGAATAACCGCATCTGTAACGCTCCGTGCCATAGGACCGGCGGTATCCTGAGAATGAGCAATGGGAATGATGCCGCTGCGGGAGATCACTCCCAAGGTAGGCTTGATGCCAACCAACCCATTGATAGAAGAAGGACAAACCACAGATCCATCGGTTTCAGTGCCTACAGCAACCATAGTGAAATTGATAGCAACCGCAACCCCAGAGCCAGCGCTTGAACCACACGGACTTCGATCTAAAACATAAGGGTTATGTGCCTGACCTCCTCTTCCCGACCAACCACTAGAAGAGGAAGTGGATCGAAAATTGGCCCACTCACTCAAGTTAGTCTTGCCAAGAATAATCGCTCCTGCGGCGCGCAATCGATTAACTAGAAAAGCATCATTCGCGGGCGTTGGCGTGTCAACCAAAGCCAAACTGCCTGCAGCCGTTAACATATCATCAGCGGTATCGATGTTGTCTTTAAGCAACACTGGTATACCGTGTAATCGTGAACGAACATTACCTCTTGCCCGCTCTTCATCAAGCGCTTCTGCTATATCTAAAGCATCAGGATTAACTTCGAGAACTGAATTAAGTTGCGGATCAATTTCTAAAATTCGTGCTTGGTAAAAACGGACAACATCTGCCGCACTTATAATTCCTTCTCCATAAGCAACTTGTAATTCATTTATGGATATCTCGATCAGGCTATCTTCGAAACTTGGAGAGATTAGAGATGTGCACGACTCCAGAGTCAGAGCAATCAACATTACTGATATTCTAAGTGGAACTTGGAATCTGCGAGTTAATTTATTGACCTTGTTCATCTTTGTCATTGCTTTGATAATTTCTAATTCAGATTTTTTTTGATTTAGTCGGAGTTTAGAATGTCACCTTTTCAGCCATAGAGAAAAAATGTTCACTCCAACTATAATTTGCCACATGATTCAACCAAAAACATGAAGCTAAAGCCCGGCACATTGGAGCACTAGCAATAAAACCGATTAACGATGCTGCCACTACAGATATTTTACATAAAAACTCCTGAAGCTCCTTACTGCTCTGACATTTACAACGATTACACTGTTTTTCAGATCATTGTTCTGCAACAAACCCCTTCCAACCATTCATATACTCAATAAATTTTTGAGACAGGCCTTCTTTAGCTAAATGTTCACGGGAAGCAGGCAAACCTATTGGCTCGAAACTTGGGTCATTCGCCATAAGCTTTGGAAAATCATGGTGCAGTATTGCTGCCCTACCCAACATGATCCAGTCAACTCCGCTGGCGAAAGCCTTTTCTGCCTCTCCTGGTGTGCGAATTTTTCCTGCTATACCTAGACGAACCTCTTTTCTATCTATTTCCAAAAAGTAAGACAGAAGACTCTTACCCCGCTTCTCTTCTTCATCCGGCTCTTTAAATACATCCCATAGTGACATATCAAGAAAATCAATTTTGCCGTCAGCGCAAAGCCTCTGAGCAATAGCTATACTGTCATCGAGTTTCATGCCGAAGCGCTCCGCCGACAAACGCACACCCAACGTAAAGTCTTCACGGCATTGTTCTCTAACACCATCAATTATTTCGAATAACAAGCGCGATCGGTTTTCTAGGCTGCCGCCGTATTCATCATCCCGGTGATTGATTTCACTTGAGAAAAACTGACAAAGTAAATAACCATGGGCGCCGTGTAATTCAACCCCATCGAAACCTGCCCTTTCAGCTCTTACTGCCGCAGCAACGAAATCTTCTATCAGCTTTTTTATTTCCGCTGTCTCTAAAGCGCGAGCTCCAGTTTCTGCATTAGCTGAAGGGCACACTGGCCTGTAGCCAGTAACATCTTCAGGTGCGCGCATACCACCATGATAAAGCTGGCAATTAGAAACACTGCCTTCAGCTTTAATTTTTGAGGCTAGTCGAGATAATCCATCCACATGCTTATCAGCAAAAATTCCCAATTGGCCCGGAAAGCCTTGTCCAATTTCCTGTACATGAGCCGCGCAAGTCATGGTTAAACCGAAACCCCCTTTCGCACGCATGGTGAGCCAATGGAATTCTTCATCAGATAAGATCCCGTCTTCGTGACTCTGTAAATTAGTTAATGGCGCCAGCATGAAACGATTTTTCATGCTAGGGCCGCGCTTGAAATCAAGTGGCGAAAATAGAGAATTCATAACGACTCTTAAAAAATAAAACAACAAATACATAAAAACGGGCGGTGTCCTGCGACAGCGCCCGTTTCGATTTAAACACGAAATACTATGGTATCAAACGCGGGACGAAGCGAGTCACTCCTTGAATTACTCCTACTTCACCGCCATACACATTTCCATCTTTGTCTGCCGTCACACCTTCACCCATGCAGCCGATTCCACCCATGCCGGAGAAACCCCTTCCTCCGCATATATGCTCGGGAATGAAATAAAGCACTTCACCATTGCGCGCATTTCCTACTCGCAGACCCTTTCTCCAACCACCAGGGTTGTAGTTCTCGTCAGTTTCAGAATCGATGGCATACAACATATCGTTGCTAGGATCGATATACATGCCGCTAATACGGCTGAACTGGTACCAAGTATCTAACCATTCTCCGTCTTGCGTAAAAATCTGGATGCGATTATTACCACGGTCTGCGACGAATAATCGACCCTGCGAGTCCATTGCTAAACTATGGGGCGCGCGAAATTGACCGTCATCCCATCCGTATTCACCAAAGTGCCCTATGTATGTGCCGTCTGGCTCCCACATAGTGATGCGGCTCTTGGTCTCATCACTCGGCTCACCTTGAAATTGGGCTTGGTGAGTTTCTGCGATAAAAATACGACCGTTTGGCGCAATCAACACATCGTTTGGCTCAGTAAGATGCGTTGGAGGATCGCCAACTTCCCCCGGTGTGCCTATAGTCATTAACAAGTCGCCATCTGGGCTGAATTTCATAACAGCGCTTCCGATGTTAGCGGCCGCTGGATTTTGGCTAATTTCATTGTCATTGGCTACGCGAGCATCGGCTACCCAAACGCTACCTTCGTGATCAACATCCATTCCATGGGGCCAAAGAATCTGGCCAGCGCCGAACTGGGCGACGACCCTACCGTTGGGATCCAGCTTCACTATCGGATTAATATCTGGTGTGGTTGCACACTGATTAGTCCCGCAGCGATCGCCCGCCCATATATGAACGCCATCGATATCAACGTTAATAGCACTTACAGAGCCCCAACTACGCCCATCCGGCAACGAGCCAAAATTGCGCTCTGTCACGTAGGGATTCGGTAAATTATTTATGGGTTGCTGGCCAGCATGCGCAGCCGGCTTGCCAGATTCCGCCATCGACCCCCTTTGTGCCATTGAATTTGCAGAGACAATAGAAAATGTGAGTCCTACTAACCCAGCTTTTACTAAGAGTCCTACCCCGGATTTTCTTGTTCTAATCATTGTTACCTCTCTTGACTTCTTTATAGCTATTATTGGATGTCGAACAGAACTGAGAACATGAACCTAAGCGTATAACTTGTCAAGGATGTGCAATTCCGAGTAAGAGCACGAAACTTCCCTAGACTCCTAGCCTTGGGCTGTTTATGCTCTGTCTGTCAGTTGCTTCAAATACATGGACTTTGAAGCCTATTTTTTTTGCAAATATTAATGGAAGGGGGACACATGAGTTCTTTCACAATCAATAAAGATCTAAAACTAGTCATCACTGGGTTCTTTGCGCTGGCTCTTGCCGCCTGTGGTCAAGAAGATTCAAGCCCTCTGCCTGCAGCACAAACTTCAGCTCCTGTAGAGGAAGCGGCGAGTGAAATGCGCGAAGGAGAAGTCCCCGTTGATATTCAGGAACCTGGTGAAGGTCTTGTGATTACTCAATCGCACTGGATTAATGAAGAACCTATAGGTAATGGTTCTGGTGATGTAACGTTTGATTTGTTATCACAACCCAATAGTGCGAACCCTGACTCTTGGTTGCAATACGGTGGAGACTATTCCAATACCCGCCACAGTCCCTTAGAAGATTTATCTCCTGAAAACGTAGACGATTTGCGCTTTGCTTGGGGCTTTCCTACTGGGACGCTGGGCCAATTCGCAGTTTCCCCTGTTGTCTATGATGACATCATGTATGTTACTTCGTCTTTCAACAGATTATTTGCACTAGATGCTAAGAATGGCGAATTGTTTTGGCGCTATGATCATCCGCAGCCGGAGGATTTACGCTTATGTTGCGGGCCAGCAAATCGTGGAGTTGCAATAGTCGGCGATAAAGTTCTGATGGCTACTCTTGATGCTCGCATCATGGCTTTCGATCGCATCTCGGGAGAAATTCTTTGGGACTCAGAAATCATTGAATACTACCGAGGTTTTAGCGCCACTTCTGCTCCTCTTATTGTTAAAGACATGGCCATTATCGGAATAGGTGGCGGCGAATACGGTGTTCGTGGATTCTTTGATGCTTACAACGTGAACACAGGAGAACGGATGTGGCGGCACTACACAGTGCCTGACGAAGGCGAACCCGGTTATGAAAGCTGGTCTGGAACTTCATATGAAACCGGTGGAGCTCCTGCATGGACTATAGGGACCTATGATCCAGAATTGGATCTGCTTTATTGGACTACTGGCAACCCATCCCCTGATTGGAATGGTGATGCAAGACTAGGTGATAACCTTTTTTCTGACAGTGTATTAGCTTTGGACCCAGATACTGGCGAACGGCAATGGTATTACCAATTTACCCCTCATGATGTTTGGGACTATGACGGCAATACTCATCTGTTCCAGGTGGATCTCGATGTCGATGGCGAAACTGTCAAGGCCCTTGTACAAGCAAACAGAAATGGATTTTTCTACGCGATCAACAGAGAAAATGGAGAATTCATTCGCGCCACCAATTATATGGAACAATTAAACTGGGCGACTGCGATGGAGCCTAGTGGCAGGCCGGTTATCAATCCTGAAGCTTTACCTGTAGAGGAGCCCACATTTCGAGTCTGCCCTGGTGTAATGGGCGGAATGAATGGCTCAACTTCTGGCTCGGTAAACCCTGATTTAGGTCTAGCTTTTGTTCCCGTAATTGAAAGCTGTCAGTTGATGCAAAAAGGGTTAAGCTTTCACGTTGAAGGCCTGCAATTCACTGGAGGTTTTCCAATTCCCGTGGATGCTGCCGACGAGTCAGCTTATGGCCATATCACTGCCATGGACTATCAAACCGGGGAAGTCCGCTGGCGATATATGGACCCACAACCAATGATGGCAGGAACCTTGAGCACTTCAGGTGGGCTGGTCTTTACCGGCAGTCTAACTGGCCATGCGATTGCTCTCAATGCAGAGAATGGCGAAGAAGTCTGGCGCGCCAAGTTAGGTGGCGGTGTTCGTTCCCAACCGATAGCATATCAAGTTGATGGTGAATCCTATGTTGCAATTGGCTCTAGCAACTTTCAAACTCTTTCTGGTTTTGTTGGAGGAGACATAGCGATTCCTGAAGGGGGTCACTTGTACGTTTTTAAATTAAATAATTAGTCAAAACAATTCGCGCAAGAAGAGCAAAATGCGAAGCAAGTTGATTTACATAATCTTCGCTGTCGCAGTCCTTATGGCTGCGATTCTCCTTGCCATTTGCCTGTCGGAAACTGTGCCTGATGCTGGCGGTAGAGCGCACGCTGAAATTCCGGGTCTGCAAGTTGGCGGTGACGGAGCTGTCCGCTTGCAATACATCGGACCTTTAGCTTTTATATTTCAGTGCCTGTTACTTATCCAAATTGCTCTTCTCTCTTTACTAGGTGTAGCAGAAAGATATCGCACCAACGAGCTACTTGCGTACATGGGCGGCACTCTAGCAATCACTTTATTTATTGCATGGAAGATGTTTTCGGGTCATTCAGCTTTTCTAGATACCGGAGAAACAGACTATTTTATGGGCTTTCCCACCGCAACTGCTTGGCAAACCTATGGGACTTGGCTAGGTGCTATTCCATTAATTCTTATCTATAGCTTTGGGTTTAATAAATATATCTACACCAAGGAAGACGAAGAAAAATTTAATGCTCTCTTAGCAGAAAAGGCTAGCAAATTGTCTGAAGCAAAGAACTCGGATAGAGCGACGTAGTAATTACATGGAAGCTTTCAGACAGGAAATAATCATTGGCGCTGTTGTCAGCTACATGATTTTTTGCGTGCTCACAGGCTTGTGGGCAATGCGCCGCACACACAACTCTAGTGATTTTTTTATCGCAGGCCGTGGTCTCGGCCCAATTGTCGTGTCGTTGGCGCTTTTTTCTAGCACTTTGAGTGGTTTCGGATTCGTTGGCGGACCAGGTTTAGTCTACTCAATTGGTGTTAGCTCATTCTGGATGGTCGTGATTTCTTCCTGTGGCTATGCCCTTGGTTTCTACTTGGTTGCAAAACGCATTCGTATGATAGCCGAACTGAGGGACTGCATTTCTTTACCCGACATTGTTGCCGCCCGATATGGCAGTGAAGCCGTCAGATTTATGATTGCGATCACAATCGTTCTAGGAGTAATGGGTTACTTGGCAACTCAAATACTAGCGATGGCAGTAGTAATGCAAGCAATTCTCTCAGGCACAGAAACTTTTGCTAACGTAGGTTTAGTCACTTGCGTAGTGATTTCTTCAGCGGTACTAATCTTTTATTGCGTCACCGGCGGCATTATCGCTTCCGTATACACCGATGTAGTACAAGGGTCGATCATGATAGTCGCTGGCACACTAATCTTGTTTACTGCAATGAATGTATTCGATGGCGGTATGCAAGAGGCAACATCGATTATTCTCGCCGATGACTATGAAACAGTTATGCCCTATGGAGCTGCCGGGATAATGGCTTCTCTCGGTTGGTTTTTTGTTTTTGGGCTTGGTCTAGCAGGACAACCCCACCTGATTACCAAGATGATGATGAATAAAAACATACGAGACAACCGCAGCATTCTTCCCATGTCGCTGTTTGGCTATGTAATGGCTGCTCTATTATGGATTTCAATCGGTATTGTCATGCGTGCCGCGGTTATCGATGGAGTGGTTGATCCACTGGCACTTCCAGATGATGCTGCTTCGGTTTTCCTCTCTGTATTTACCAACCCGCTGTTAGCGGGCATAGTCTTTGCTGGTCTATTCGCTGCGATTATGTCAACTTCTGATGCTTTTTTGAACATTGGCACAGCTGCAATAATTCACGACATACCCAAAGCAATACGTGGCAAAAGTATTGAGAATGAATTGTTCTGGGCGCGAGTCGTTACTGTATTACTAGCCATAGTCGCAGCAAGTTTTGCGCTCTATTCTCATTTTCGAGACGCTACTCTAGTAGCACTATTAGGCGCTTTTGGTTGGGGAACATTCGCTGCCTCTATATTTCCGGTGGTAGCTATAGGATTAAACTGGAAAGGCGCCACAGTCGCAGGTGCAGTTACAGCTATCGGAACTGCGCTAACAATTAACTTTGGCTCGCAATTGGCAGGGATTACTTTCCCTTATGGCGTTAGTGGCCAGTTAGTAGCTTTTATTTCTTCTATGGTTCTTTTTATTGGTGTCTCACTAGTCACTAAAAAGCCTGTGCTCGACAATGACATTAAACTTATGATGGATATTTAAGCCAATATCTCACTATTCAGTTTTTATCCATCTAACCGACTCTACTTTATAGATGACAGCTTTCGTTGTCCTACTTATTCCATCTTTGTAAGACCCTGGAAACTGCAGTGCCCACACAGACACTCGTAATAAACCTTTTCCTGACTGCAATCGCAGCATGCTCATTTATAAGCCATGATTTACAGGCGGCTTCAACTTGCGCTTCTACGCAATACGAAACAGATAACGGTGATTGCTTTCCAGTCTGGCATGGCCAAACTAGAAGTGGCGCTTACTACACAATAGTTATACCTAAAAATTGGGATGCCAGTGACGGCCTGGTTTTCTGGAATCATGGCTTTCAAAGTTTTTTGACAGGTTTTGAAACAGCCGAACTGCTCGACCTATTGGATCCGTCTTGGAATGGCTATTACACTGGCGCTGTCCAAGCTGAGCCGGGGTTGGGACCTTATGGTGAATCAATTCTCTCCCAAGGGTTTGCCATGGCTGCCTCCAGCTACAGCCAAACTGGTTGGGCGGTATTTGATTCACATATCTCTAATGGCGAGATGTACGACGAGTTTCTCTCTACCGCTTTAAGCTTAGATCAAACGGCGCCGGAGAAATTTTACATTATTGGAGGTTCTCTGGGCGGCATAGTGACCATCCGAGACCTCGAATCAGAGTTAGTCCCCGACCCAGATGGAGCACTCATTTTGTGTGGCGCCGTAGCCGGGTCAATTAATTGGATTGAAGCCTTCGACTTAAGAACCATTTATGAATCAGTTTGTGACGCAGTGCCTGGGGCTCAATTGCCCAAACCATGGTATGAAAGGCCTGAATTGCTATTTGGTGAATTAGATTATCTCGATTCTTTAGACAAATGCATTGGAATTAGCACCCGGTTATTGATTAATGAGAATGATCCACTTGAGGTATTTGCCTGGGAACTCAGCAACCTCAGTAAAGCAGACCGACTCAAAAAAATCCTAGAAACTTCTAATACCGAAAATCCTTACTTTTTAGCGCTAAATCTTTGGTATGCCGTGTTTCAGATCCCCAGACTGATCAATGATGAAACTCAGTTAAATGGCGCAATTCCGTTTAGCAATATCGGTATCGATTACAATGATGATGCAGTTAATGATGCAGCAGTGAGAACATTTGCGCTGCCATCAGCAAGAGATGCACTGCTAGCGAACTACTCCCCTATCGGCAATGTGGGTGATACCAAAATAGTATCTATACATACTTCTCATGACGGGCTAGTTCGCGTAGAGAATCAACAGATCTTGCAATCTTTGGTTCCTGAAAATCAACTTACCGTTGCAATAGTTGATGACTCAAAAAGCCCGAGTCATTGCGGCTTCACAATCGACGAAGGCCTAGCTGCTTGGAATAAGTTAACGGACTGGGTAAACGGCGCGATTCAACCAACAGTGTCAGATTTAAGATTGGCCTGCTTAGAAACCGCAATTGATGGAGATGATTGTAATTATGCTCCTGACTTAATTATCGATTCCACACTACCAATATTTGAGCGTTCAAATTCAATCGGAGTTACTGGCATAAACACCTATGATGTTGAAAGCGGACAACTCAATTATCAATCATTGCAGATACTCGGAGACGACGAAACCTATGATGGGTATTTAAATCCTCCTGTGAGTAACAGCACAATCTTTACGGTTGGTGATTTACAATTGACAGGCGCAACGCCAATCTGGCGGCATAGCTCAGCTTTTGACTCCAGTACCTCATTGCTTTATTTACCCAAAGTCAACCTCGAAAATATTTTGCCACCTGATATCACTGAATATGATGTGTATCTTCGCCTCAAGCAAGAAGACGATATCACCGGACTTGAGTTTGTAGAGTTTGAAATTGCTAATTAATCTCAGCCAAGCCGAACTGACTTAGCTCGTATTGGCAGCAAAATGAACTTTATCCGACCGTTATCCACGCAGCCAGCATCAGATGCAGTGTCTTGTTGACTTAAATGATACTTACAAAAGTCTTACTCGTACTTTAAGCATTTTTAGGAATTTTAAAGACGGCGAAAAAGAACCCCTAACCACACTCAATAAACTTCTCGCTATTGCAAACAGCTTGGTTAGTAACGCAAATTTGCTGTCTCATTTCGCTAGGGTAATTCCCGGCAACTGAATACAAACCCAGAGGTTTTTCACGTAAACTCATAAATTCGGACCTAAAGCTTGGCCTAGTTCGTGCGCCAATAAAAGAAACTAAAGAAGAATAGGAGACGACATGATTCCTGCTTGCAGCACAGTTCGCTCAGCCGCATTGACGCTAATCCTTGTAAACGCCGTCTGCGCCCAAGGTGCAGATAACTCGAGCGACGAAAATCTCAACGAATGGCCTATGTACAGGGGTAATACCTCTGGCACAGGATACTCAGCGCTGGATCAAATTACGGCTGAAAATGTCGATAATTTGGAGGTTGCCTGGCGCTATTCACTGCGCAATGATTCCGCTGATAATGCCCGTAACCCTAATTCTCAAGTCACTCCAATCGTTGTGGGTGGGGTGATGTATTTTCCTACTTTAGATCGGGTGGTCGCCATTGACCCGCTTAGTGGGGCAGAACTCTGGAGTCATCCCGTTCCTCTTAATTCCCCGTCGCGTCGGGGAGTCTCCTATTGGCCAGGACAGGGTGGAATTTCTCCTCGGATCTTTTATACCGCTTTTGATCAGCTCGTGGCTTTGGATGCGGAAACAGGTGAAATTGACCGAGAATTTGGTGAATCAGGAACGGTTACTATGGGGATTCCTTATATCTCGGTTCCATTTGTTTATAAAAACGTAATCGTGGTTGGTGCCAACACACCGCGCGGCGCAATTGGCGGAATTGGCAATGCTCGCGCTTTTAATGCTCTTAACGGGAATAAATTATGGGAATTTGAATCTGTGCCTTCACCAGGAAATTCTGGCAATGAAACATGGGAAGGTGACAGTTGGATGGGCCGTCTTGGCGCCAATGCTTGGCCCTTCTATTTTACTGTAGATGAACAAAATGATCAGTTATATATACCACTGGCTTCGCCCATACCCTTCGCTTATGGAGGGGACCGGGCGGGCGCAAATCTTTATGCTAACTCCATCGTTGCAGTCAATATTCACTCAGGTGAATACAACTGGCATTTTCAAACCATACATCATGATCTATGGGATCATGACCCACCCGCACCACCAACTCTTTTTGATGTGAAGTACAACGGCGATACGATCCCGGCATTAGGTATAACAACCAAGTCTGGATATCTCTTTGTCCTGAATCGAGACACTGGTGAACCTGTTTACGGCGTGACAGAGGTACCTGTTCCTCAAAGCCAAGTCCCAGGAGAAGAAGCCTTTGCAACTCAACCAATCCCGGTTAAGCCGGAGCCATTAGCTCGAGTAAGTTATGACCCCTCCGACTTGGTCACTGCTCAAGACACTAGCATTGAACACGCCACAGCATGCCGCGACCTAGCAAACTCTGCAGGAAATATTCATAACGCAGGCCCCTATACACCCTGGGTTTATCGTCCAGACATCAGCAACGAAGACGTAACGTTACTTTTCCCGGGCCTGTCAGGAGGGCCAAACTGGGGAGGTGTTGCTCACAACCCAAACAACGGTTACGTATACGTTTTTGCCGCGGACATCGGAACTCTTGGTTGGCTGGAAAATGCTGGACCAGACTCAGAAATACCTTATGTGCTCACCGGCCCAGGACTGAGAACTGGAAGTTTCAGCGTTCGCATTAACGGTATGAACATGCCTTGTCAGAAACCACCCTGGGGAAGGCTTACGGCTGTCGATACAAACAGCGGGGATATTGCTTGGCAAATCCCCTTAGGAGTTACGGAAGGCTTACCTGAAGAGAAACAATTAACCGGCCGCCCAGGAAGAGCCGGAGCTCTAGTGACTGGTAGCAATTTGCTCTTTATCGCAGCTACAGACGATAGTCGCTTTCGAGCCTTGGACGCAACGACAGGTAACATCGTTTGGGAAGATCAAATGGAAAGCCGTGGCAACGCCAACCCGATGACTTTTCTAGGTAGCGACGGCAAACAATATGTTGTTATTACGGCAACCGATACCGTTTTAAGTTATGCACTACCCTAACTAAAAAAACTAATGAGGAATTTGTAAGTGCGAATACTGAGAACACCTCAAAAATCATTTCAAAAAACAGCGGCTGCAATTTCCGCTGGATTATTATTAGTTATAGCTGCCCAAACTGGGCTCAGCCAATATGGAACCGGTTCAGGAGATTGGCCAAGTTATGGTGGTGATGCGGGCTCAACGAAATACTCGCCTCTAAATCAAATAACTCCAGAAAATTTCGAAGATTTAGAAGTCGCGTGGACCTGGACTTCAATCGATGCAGATTTAGACCTAGAGGCGATACTTGAAGTAAATGAAACCGTACGCATAAATAATTTCCAGGGTACGCCATTAATGATTGATGGCACGCTTTATATAATTACTGCTGTAAATCAAATCGCTGCAATCAACCCTGCAACCGGCGAAACACTCTGGTCATATAACCCCGAAGTCTATCTAGGCAGTACGCCAGTTAACTATATTGGGTATCACAATCGTGGCCTGGCCTATTGGACAGATGGTAACGAAAAAAGGGTGATAGCTGGCACTAATGATGGTTATTTGATCTCAATTGATGCTGAAACCGGAGTACCGGACCCCCTCTTTAGTGAAGGCAAGGTCGATTTGGCCGATGGCCTACCTCGAGCTACTCGCGACGATTTAGACTGGACTGGGGCCCAACCTGTTGCTGTGGTTTCACCACCTATTGTGGTAGGCGATACTGTAATCACCTCATCAATTACCCAGGCCCGTCCTATTAATCGTGAACGACCGCCCATGTGGGTGCGTGGTTACAATGTTCGCACAGGGCAGCATGTTTGGGACTTTCATACAATTCCTTTAGCAGGTGAGTACGGTGTCGAAACCTGGGAGGAAGAATCCTGGCGCCGCACTGGTAATTCCGGCGTCTGGTCAATGATGAGCGCCGACCCTGAATTAGGTTTAGTGTATTTACCAATTGATGCGCCCACTGATGACTTTTACGGTGGCAATCGCCCTGGCGATAATTTATTTAGTCAAAGTATAGTTGCCGTAGATGCACAAACCGGCAAACGTCGCTGGCACTTTCAAATGGTGCATCATGGCCTGTGGGATTACGATCCACCCGCTGCTCCCAACTTACTTGACATAACCGTCGAAGGCAGAGAGATAAAAGCATTAGCACAAATTACTAAACAAGGTTTTGTCTATACTTTCGACAGAGAAACTGGAGAACCAGTTTGGGTCATTGACGAAAGAGAAGTTCCTCAAGAGCCTCTAATACCAGGAGAGAGACTATCCGCTACTCAACCTTTCCCTACTAAACCACCACCCTTTGTAGGCCAAGGTCTAACTGCAGATGACCTTGTCGATTTCACTCCTGAATTGAGGGCAGAAGCAGAGCAAATTATTGCTGACTACACTTACGGGTCTTTATTCACTCCACCAAGCTTGTCGATCCCTGGCGGTAATCGAGGAACTATCCTTCGGCCTAGCGCGGGTGGTGGAGCTAACTGGATGGGCGCAGCAGTTGATCCCGAAACAGGCATTCTTTATATTCCATCTTCAGATTCAATTTCTGTACCCGTGGTAGTTGAAACAAATCCAGATGAATCTACCTTGCGCTATCGACGCATTTCCTATGCTGGCGCACGCGGCCCTGAGGGCTTGCCGTTATTAAAACCACCTTATTCAACCATAACCGCCATTGACATGAATAGAGGAGAAATTCTCTGGCAAGTTCCAAACGGTGATCGCGCACCAAACGTAGAAAATAACCCTGCCGTTGAAGGAATAGATCTACCCCCTCTTGGTGGCGGTGGCCGCAATCCCATACTTGCCACTCCTTCCATGTTAGTTCACGCGCAAAACTACCAAGACGGTCCCTTGATGATAGCTCGAGACAAGGACTCGGGCGAAGAACTAGGCGCAATCATTATGCCTGCTCGCGCAATCGCAGCCCCTATGACTTATGAAGTCGACGGCAAACAATTTATCGTCGTGGCCGTACTTACTGAGCCCACGCCGCGATTGTTCGCCTGGGCACTACCAAACAATTGATAAAAGGAATAAGGTTTTTTCAGGTGCTCGTCACTATTTTTATACCCAACAGTGAAATCAGCGAAGTACTATTTTTTTGCTGATCCAAAAATAGAGGAAGAAAAATGAAAAATATTAATAATAATGTCACCCGCTACAAGATTGGCAGACTATCCATTCCGGATTATATTCCTGGGGTACTTGCTGCTTTAGTACTTTTATTTGGCTTTCCATTTGTCGTTCAAAGTCAGCAGGCCGCTGAAATCACGACTGAAACTTTAGCAGAGGGTCGGCATGTTCTATTCGGACGCGGCGGCAATATTCTTGCTTCCATAGGAGACCAAGGAGTTTTGATTGTAGACTCTCAGTTTCCAGACATGGTACCTAAATACCAGTCTACTATTCGTTCCTTGGGTGGTGGTGATGTCGATTTCACTATTAATAGTCACTGGCATTTCGATCATGCTGATGGCAACGAATTGCTTGGGGAAGCAGGTTCATGGATGGTTTCCCAATCTCACTCTCGCGACATGATGACCAGATACAACACCATTAATACAGTCGTCGCGCCATTAATAGAACAAGCCCCCTACTCCACTGCTGGAGTGCCAGTTGCAACTTATGAAACTCGCATGGAAATGTTTTTTAATGGCGAGCAAATTGATTTAATACATGCCGGTCCAGCCCATACGATGGGGGATACTGCTACTTTCTTTCGCGGATCCAACATTGTTCACATGGGAGATGTATATAACAATTCTGGTTATCCTTTTATTGACGCTGATAATGGCGGCGACCTAGAAGGCATGATCACATTCTGCGAAGCCGTTTTAAGTGAGATCAATATCGACACGATTGTCGTTCCAGGCCATGGGCCGGTCGCTGACTATAACGGCCTGGCAGAATACATCACTATGCTCACAGAAATTCGAGGCAAGATGATGGTATTGATTGCCCAGGGAGCAACTTTAGAAGAAGTCATTGCTGCCCATCCAACTGCCAATTGGGACGCACGCATGGGCGACTCCAGGCGACTAATCGATCGAGCCTATCTAAGTTTGACCCGTTAAGTCTGACTCAATAATTCAAAATGTTTTAAAACGAAAGGAATGCACATGAGTAGAAGGACTCCAATAGGGTTTTTATCGACATTCATAATTTGCCTATATATTGCTAGCCCATTGACAGCACAAATCACAATCGGTGACCTACCCATGGACCAAACAGCCACGGATGCAATCTTGGCTGCTACTACTTCAAGAGATTTTCTAACAGAGTGGGTCGATGTCCTTCCAGAGCACCCTACAGTACCAAGCCCGCGTGACGTAATTGGTTATACCATCGGCACACCGGGCGAGCTAACTCAGGTTGAAGATATTTATGCTTACTTTACTGCGTTGGCCGAAGCCTCGGATCGAGTGGAAGTGTTTTCTCTTGGCCAAAGTTTTGAAGAACGAGACATGTTAGTTGTTGCGATTTCTGCTGAGAAAAATATTGCCGACATAGAAACTTACAAAGGGTATCTAAACGAATTATCCGATCCTCGCACACTTAATCGCAGTGAGGCGAATCAGATTATCGATGATGCCTTACCGATCTTCTGGATGACTGCTGGATTGCATTCTCCTGAGCTTGGCCCACCTGAGATGGTCATGGAATTAGCGTACCGACTTGCCGTCGAAACACGGGAACCCTTCGCGAATATTCGAGACAATGTTATTACGTTGATTACACCGGTGTTTGACGTCGATGGCAGAGCACGTCAAGTCGATTGGTACAAAACGAATATTGCCGGCCACACTAATTACTTTGACATGCCGCCGCGGGGAGTTCCATTTTGGGGCCACTATACACGCCATGACAATAATCGCGACGGCATTTCCATAACCCAACCCATTACACTGAACTACAACAATGGCGTCTATGAATATAAACCCACAGTCAGTCTCGATCTCCATGAATCTGTCCCACTACTTTATGTGGCAGGTGGAACAGGGCCTTATAACGAAGGCGTTAGCCCTATTACCATTGGTGAATGGCAACTCTTAGCTAACTATGAAATTTCACGCCTCGCTGGACTTGGACTGGAAGGTGTTTGGACTTGGGGTTTTTACACCGGCTGGTACCCTGGCTATATGTTATGGGTGACTAACAACCACAATGGTATGGGCCGCTTCTATGAAACTTTCGGTAATGGCAGCGCCGAAACCATGGAAAGAGATTTAAGTAATTCCAGCTATGCAGGCGAACCAGTTATAGATCGTACCTGGTACCGCGCGGCACCACCGCCTAAAAAATTCACCTGGTCCATGCGCAATAATACCAACTACATGCAAAGTGGCGTTATTGCTTCACTGGAAATGGTCGCGCAAAACAAACGTCTATTTCTTTCCAACTTCTATCAGAAAGGGGTGGAAGCATTACTTAAGAGCGAAGAAGAGCCACCCTATGCTTTCCTCATTCCTGAAGAACAGACTGATCCAGAATCAGCGAATTATATGATAGGCGCACTCCACCGACATGCAATAGAAATGCAACGATCGAACACCAATAGAACGTTCGGCGAAATCGAAGTTAAAAGCGGAGACATTCTAATCAATCTGAACCAACCCTATGGTCAGCTTGCAAAGACTCTATTAGAGAAACAGAATTTTCCAACTGATGTGGAAGTTCCACCTTATGATGATGTAGCCTGGACCTTCGGACTAGTCTATGGCGTCGATGTTATTCCTATTGACGACCCAAACATTTGGGTTCATGCCTCAAGAAGGTTTAGGGAAGGGGATGAGTTTTTACCAAAAACTGAACCACCAGAAGAGGGTCAGGTCTGGGTTATCACAAATCATGCACAGCGTGAGCTTGGGCCGGCTAGATTTGCTTTAGGTGATATCGAGGTTTTAATCGCCGAAGAGTCATTCGAAGCGAACAATAATGAATTTCCGGCAGGAAGTTTCATTATAGACATGGGTGGCTTAAATAATCGAAACCGCGATCATGTCAAAGAAATACTAGCGGATACTAGCCTGCCCATTTCAAATCTAACATCAATGCCTGAAGTTTCTACCCATGAATTAGATTTGCCACGATTGGGAATCTACCAAGCTTGGTCTTCAACCCAGAATGCAGGCTGGGTACGTTACAGTCTCGATGAAGCAGGTGTTCCCTACACTTTGTTTTCCAAAGATCGAGCTCGCCTCGGAAATTTGCAGCAAGATTTTGATGTCATCTTAGTTCCGCATATGAGTTCCGGCACCAATCTAGCATCAATCATTGGTGGTATCGACCCAAAATGGTCGCCTCTTCCTTATACAAATAGTAATGAAACTCCAAATCTCGGTCATATACTCAGTTCAGACGACATAACAGGCGGTATGGGGTTCGAGGGCATGGCTGCCATTGAAGATTTTATAAGAGATGGTGGGACTTTAGTGACTCTAGGTTCAGCCGGAGTCATTGCTTCTGATTCAGGAATATTGCGAGGGATTAACAAACGCGGCCCGAGTGGAATGAATACACCAGGCTCAGTGATGACAGCAAAAATAAACGACCATCATTCGCCACTAGTTTACGGTTATAATGAGATTACCCATGTATTTCGCGGTAATGGTCCGGTATTTTCTCTTCCAGATTATGACCGCCGATATTCACCTCTGCAGTTTGGCACCAAGCATTGGGATGAAGATTTGGAAGAGGACAACGACAGTCCAAATCCTCCACTAGTGATGTCTGGCGGAATTGTTCAAGGTGCAAATATTATTGATGGTGAGCCAGCAATTGTCAGTAAACCACTTGATGAAGGTCAAGTCGTTATGCTGAATTGGAATCCCATGCATAGACATGTGAATTTACATGACCATGGATTTGTATATAACGCAATTCTTAATTGGAATGATTTATAAAGCGACTCGGATTAAATAGGGTCAGAATTTTCCCGTCTGGCCAACCATTTAGAGCCCAATATCGCATAGGAAAGATTTACAGCGAGCCCATATAGACCAGGATGAAAGCCCCAAACTTTACCTGCGACTACAAAACTAAATGGTCCAAACGCTAAAGTAAGTGCAATTATGATGCCTAATACAAGTCCGATTAGAACTGGTCCAGTGCGCAAGCCCGACCAATGAATCCCCAACATAAATGCAGGTGCAAGTTGAACAAGCAAATCGAACTTGCGATCAAGCAATCCAATTAAAGACGTTTGTTCTTTTAGTAAAATTGCTAAAAGACTCAAAAGACCCACGACTATCCAGGAACAACGTTTACCTAAACGAGTCAATTCCTGCTCCGATGCATTGGGCCTAATATGAACCCCATAGATATCCTTAATAAACATAGATGAAATCGATAGCATGGCAGAATCAGCTGTTGACATTAAAGCCGCCAGGACTGCACTAAAAATAAGCACCACAAGCGCGTAGCCAAATAAGGACTGTTCTTGGACGATACGCAATATACTTGAAAGCGCCTGATCTGTGGCCGCTCCTTCAAGGCCTGGGATATAGGCCAGAGCATAAATACCGATAATTACTGCAATAAGTGCAGTAATAAAAGGCATGAACGCCATCACTGCAAAGCTCTGTCTTAAACCTCGTGTTGTTCGTGCTGAATAAATGCGCTGGATAAACTGCGGATAAAGCGCCCCTCCTATTCCAACCAAGAATATATAGCTCAGCCACTCTCTGAGCATGGAAGAGTCCGGTCTCTCCAATTTCTCTAAATCAGAAGCCTGTGCAATTGTTTCCGTGGCAACTGAAAGCGGACCAAATTGGTTTATCACGAGAAGTAGTAACACAAAGAATCCTACAAACAATACTGAACCCTGAATAACATCTGTCCATGCTATTGCTCGCAAACCGCCAAGCGTTCCGTATATGACCATGATCAATGCCAGTGACATAACACCGTAGTTGTAAGCAATATCTCCAGCTGGACCTGCCAGCCCTTGTAAGGCACGACCCATAGTCATGAGTTGTGCAAGCAGGTAGTTGCTTAACGCTACTATCATGACAATGGATGAAATGGTTGCGAGAAGGCGCGAGTGAAAACGGTCTTTTAAATAATCAACTGGTGTGACGTAATTTCGACTCCGCGCAAGTGTCTGCAACTTAAACGCATAAGTACGCATAAATACAATGATAGCTAACATGTAATGAACGCTAATTAGCCAGGGAAAGCCCAAACGATAACTAGCACCAGTCACACCAAATACGGTGTTGCCGCTGTATTGAGTAGCATAAAGCGTAAGAAATAAAACAAAAAAACTGAAGCCTCTGCCTGCAAGATAGAAATCTTGAAGAGAATCTTCCTTACGAGCTTTACGACCCAACCAACCCAACAGAAGCAACGAACAAAGGTAAGCAGAAAAAAACAACCACGCGCCAAAACCAAATGGCAGCAAATTACTCACTCGACTTTCTCGCATTCTGGCTCAGCATCCTGCAGGCAGAGCATTGCGGTAAACACCGATGTTAGGAAAAGCACACCAAGACTAGCGAGAGCCCAAAGGGGGAACCCGTAAAACTGACGTGCGTCATTCTCAGACCAATACCAAGGAATAACTAGCACTAACAGAAACAGATAAATGACCGTGACAAAAGCACGATTTAGTGTTTTATGCTTGGAAGAACTAGACATGGTCAAATAATAAACTCCATATTAAGCTAATTAATCCTCAAATATAAATGGCATAAAAATTGTTGCTGCGTTTATCTGAATCTCTCTGATTGCTATTATACTGCTCGGCACCCTGCGCGCTCTGTTATAAAGTCGCGCAAAAATTCAAGGAAATAAATCAGGCGCTGAGTAGAAAGTTTCGCTCAATGATGGGCTTACTCAGTACTTCTGCCAGGTCTATTAAGCTGCTCAGATTATGGGATGACCTAAACTCATCAACATAGGGTAACATCGTCTTAATCCCCTTTGCCTTTGGCGCGAAGCCTTCATACCGGAGCAGAGGATTTAGCCAGATTAATTGTTGCGAAGATTTAGAAAGTCGATCCATTTCCTTCTGCAGCCCATCACCTTCTTCTCGATCAAGGCCATCAGTTATTAGAATGCATACCGCGCCCTGAGACATCACTCTCCGTGACCAAAAAGTATTAAATTGCTTTAGGCAGGAACCGATGCGCGTACCACCGGACCAGTCCTGCACTGCGTCTGAAGACCTATCCAACGCTATATCTACATCTCGATGTTTTAAGTGGCGCGACACATTAGTTAAACGAGTCCCAAACACGAAACTATGCACGCGATCCCTGTCATTAGTAATAGCATGCATGAAATGCAAAAACATTCTACTGTACTGGCTCATAGACCCCGATACATCGCAAAGCATTACTAAGGGAGGATGGCGGCGTTTCTGTTTTTTAAATTTCAATGGAATGGTATCAGGGGCTCGCAATGCGGCACGCAAGCTTGAGCGCATATCCACTTTTTTCTTGGTCTCGCTACGCTGGAATCGTCGCGTGTTCACTTCCATTATCGGAAGTCGGAGATTTTTGATAGCCAACTTCGCCGCCGCAATTTCTTGAGCCGACATCTCCTCAAAATCTTTCTTCTGCAACACTTCCTTATCTGAGAAAGTGAAAGTGGCATCGAATTCAACCTCTTTAGGCTCATCGTTAGCTTCAGCATTCTTATCTGCAGGAGACATGGCCTCGCTAAGCCTCCGGCTCATTTCCTGCAAGTCTTCCTGCTCTACGCGCACAGTTGGCAACATAGCTCCCATCATCCGTTCCATCATATGAGGATTTCGCCAAAAAATATGGAAGGCTTGGTCGAATAGTTCTCTTTGATCATTGCGATTGACGAATAACGCAAATAGCGACCAATAAAGATCTTGCTGTGAACCGATACCCACCAGCTCGACAGCAGTAATTGCATCTAGTACTTTGCCAGGGCCTACAGGCAAACCAGCAGAGCGCAACAAGCGCGCGAAATACATTATGTTTTCTGCTATGCGTCCTTCAATAGGTTCTTGGTACATTAAGAAGCTTCAGCGAGTTCCATTTTGACTTGTTCGAGTATCCGAGCGGCTTCGCTGCCTCGAATCTTGGCAATGTCATCTTGGTACTTTAGGAGGGTACCAATAGTGGTATCGATAGCTTCACTATCCAATGCAACTTTATCCAGTTGGGTTAAAGCATCCGCCCAATCAAGAGTTTCTGCTACTCCGGGGGATTTAAATAAATCTTGATTACGCAGCTTCTGCACAAACCCCACCACTTGTTTACTCAATTGCTTGTCGATTCCCGGCAGCCGGACAGCAACAATTTCTAGCTCTCTTTCGGCACTGGGATAGTCTACCCAATGGTAGAGACAACGACGCTTGAGTGCATCGTGAATTTCGCGGGTACGGTTTGAAGTAATAATCACAATCGGCGGCTCTTCCGCTACCACGGTTCCAATCTCTGGAATAGTGATTTGAAAATCTGAAAGCACCTCTAACAGATAAGCTTCAAAGGCTTCATCAGTGCGATCCAGCTCATCAATAAGCAATATCGGCGGACCAGAAACATCTGGTTTAAGCGCCTGCAACAAAGGTCTCTCTATTAGAAAGTTTTTAGAAAAAACATCTGTACCCAGATTATCTTTGTCCACTTCTCCAGCAACTTCAGCCAATCTAATTTCAATCATCTGCCTAGAATAGTTCCACTCGTACACAGCAGAAGCAACGTCTAATCCCTCGTAACACTGCAAACGTATTAATTTCCGATCTAGCGCCGCGGACAATACTTTTGCAATTTCAGTTTTCCCAACACCAGCCTCTCCTTCAAGAAAGAGAGGTTTTCCCATTTTTAATGACAGAAACAAGGTTGTCGCAAGTGAGCGGTCGGCGATGTAATCCGACCCTGCGAGCAGAGATAAGATAGCTTCTATATTAGCGGGTATTTCGGTACTCATTTGCTTAAGCGCAAGCTTCAACTGCTCGCTTGGTCATTACCTTTACTAGGTGTGCACGGTACTCTGCGCTAGCATGAATATCTGCATTCATTTTTTCTATAGGCAATTCAACGGAGTCAATCGCATCTGCTGTAAAACTCCCATTTAAAGCTTCTTCAAGACGCATACCACGGTGCGCACAAGCGGTCGCCCCAGTGACCCCTACCCGAACTCCATCTATGAATTTGACTAGAAAGACGCCGACAATAGCATAGCGTGAAGCCGGGTTTTCAAATTTCATGTAGGCAGCCGTCCCTGCTTTAGGAAATGACACCGAAACAATCACTTCATCTTCTGCCAGTGCTGTCTCAAACATACCGATGAAAAATTCGTCACCCGAAATATCCCGCTTGTTAGTTGTGACTGTCGCTCCCAAAGCAATCACGGCCGCTGGATAATCTGCGGCTGGATCATTGTTGGCAATTGACCCACCAATGGTGCCGCGATTGCGCACTGCAGGATCTCCAATGTTGCCCGCAAGTTTAGCTAAGGCTGGAATTGCAGCTTGCACCTCACTAGAAGCAGCAACTACTGCATGGGAAGTCATAGCCCCGATTGTCACAGTCTCTCCATCTACACTAATGCCCTCTAGCTCACCTACTCCAGCTAGATCGATAAGGTCGCTAGGACTTGCTAATCGATGCTTCATAGTCGGCAACATAGTTTGGCCACCAGCGACGAATTTCCCGTCTTCCGATTTCTGCATAGCTTCAACTGCATCAGCGACACTGCTCACTTTTTGATAAGAAAAATTGTACATTCTTTATCTCTCCTTAATTCTATTTACGCTGCCGATTGAGCGGCTCGCCAAACAGCTTCTGGTGTCGCCGGCATATCAATGTGTTTAACTCCCAATGCGTTAGAGATCGCATTTATTACTGCCGGTGGGGCGCCAATAGCACCCGCCTCTCCGCATCCTTTAACCCCCAAAGGGTTATGCGGAGGATTAGTCGGTGCGTAATCTACATCGAAGCTCGGAACATTATCAGCCCGGGGCATAGCGTAATCCATATAAGATGCGGTAATTAATTGACCGTCATCATCGTACTGACAACCCTCTAAAAGAGCCTGACCAACACCATGAACGATGCCGCCATGGACCTGGCCTTCAACAATCATTGGATTAATGAGTTTTCCAAAGTCATCCACTGCAGAGTACTTAACAATTTCTACCTCTCCTGTTTCCGGATCTACTTCTACCTCACAGACATGGGTGCCCGCCGGAAACGAAAAATTGAGTGGATCAAAGAATGCATTTTCATCGAAACCCGGCTCTAATCCTTCTGGATAGGAATGGGGAACGTACGCATTGAATGCGACTTCAGCAATGTTCATTGCCTTATCGGTGCCGGCCACTGTAAAGTCGCCATCGGCGAATTCAATGTCACCTTCCGCCGCTTCTAAAGCATGGGCTGCGATTTTTTTACCTTTCTCAATTAGCTTCTCGCAAGCTTTTGCAATAGCGACACCACCAACTGCGAGAGATCTGGAACCGTAAGTTCCCATCCCAAATTGAGTTTTAGCAGTATCGCCGTGAATGACTTCGATATTCTCTATTGGCACACCCAGTTGCTCCGTAACTAGCTGCGCAAAGGTGGTTTCGTGACCTTGCCCATGCGAGTGCGTGCCGGTAAAAACTTGCACATTCCCAGTTGGATTGAAGCGCACTTGCGCACTCTCCCAAAGCCCAACGCCCGCGCCTAATTGTCCTACGGCTGCGGAGGGCGCAATCCCGCAGGCTTCAACATAAGAGGAAAGCCCAATTCCGCGGAGCATGCCACGAGATTTTGCCTCTTCTGCCCTCGCCGTAAAGCCATCGTAATCTGCCAACTGCAAAGCTTTCTCTAAAGCGGCTGGGTAATCTCCAGAGTCATAGCACTGAACTACAGGAGTCTGATAGGGAAACGCCTCAACTGGAATAAAATTACGGCGTCGAATCTCAGCCGGATCCAAGCCCATGTCTTCCGCACAAACATCCACTAAGCGCTCTAATAAATAAGTTGCCTCAGGCCGGCCTGCACCGCGTGCAGCATCAACTGGTGCAGTGTTAGTAAACACGGCTTTCACTTCAGAATAGATAAGTGGCGTAGTGTATTGTCCCGCCAGCAGGAATGCATAAAGATAACTCGGCACCATCGTTGAAAATGTGGACAAATAAGCACCAAGATTAGCTGTCGTGTTAACCCGCATTGCAAGAAATTTCCCTTGATCATCTAGAGCCATTTCTGCAGTTGCGACATGATCTCTGCCATGGGCGTCAGCCAGAAAGGCTTCCGTCCGGTCAGAAGTCCATTTAACCGGTCGATTCAACTTACGACATGCCCAACCAACGACTAATTCTTCAGCATAAATAAATATCTTAACGCCAAAACCGCCGCCAACATCTGGCCCAACAACACGAAGCTTGTGCTCAGGAGCGAGTTGATTAAAAGCAGAAAGAACTAATCGGTGTACGTGAGGATTTTGAGTGGTGACATGCAATGTGATCTCTTCAGTACCAGAGTTATATTCTCCAGCAGCTGCACGAGGCTCCATTGGATTAGTAACCATGCGATTATTAACTAAATCCAGAGTGGAAATTTTATGCGCAGCATCAAACGCAGCGTCGACTGCAGCCTTATCACCGAAGGGCCAGTTGTAACACATATTATTCGGTGCCACATCATGGATCTGTTGTTGGCCTTCTTCCGCTGCAGTAGCAGTCGATGCAACTGCAGGTAATACCCCATAGTCAACAATAACTTTTTCTGCAGCATCTTTCGCTTGAGCAAGTGATTCTGCTATGACTACAGCGACATGATCGCCGACATAGTTTACTTTTCCCTGAGCCAAAGCCGGATGCAATGGAGCGCGATGGGGTTCGCCGTCATCACTTGTTACATTCACCCCACAGATCAATGGACCAATTCCGTCTTCTGCAAGATCATCTCCTGTTAATACCCCTACAACACCATCAGAAGCTGAAGCAGCAGACGTATCAATGCTATTCAGGGTTGCATGAGCATAAGGCGAGCGAACAAAATACGCGTAAGTTTGGCCTACTACGTTTATGTCATCGGTATAGTTACCCTTACCGGTAAGAAATCGATTATCTTCTTTACGGCGCACACTCGCGCCAATACCATTCTCTGCCATGTTGCTAGCCTCCCATGTTCTTAGCGCCAGCCTGAACCGACTTCACAATATTGTGATAACCAGTGCAGCGACAAATATTGCCTTCTAATTCCTTTCGTACTGTAGCCTCGTCAACGTCGCATCCGTTGCGATTGACGATATCGATAGCACTCATGACCATTCCGGGCGTACAAAACCCACATTGTAGACCATGGTTGTCCTTGAACGCCTGTTGCATTGGATGTAAGTGACGACCATTAGCCAACCCTTCAATAGTTGTTACCTCACAACCATCGGACTGAACCGCCAAAATAGTACATGATTTAATCGATATGCCGTCTACATGCACGACGCACGCGCCGCATTGACTGGTATCACAACCAACATGGGTTCCAGTTAATCTTAAATTTTCTCTTAAGAACTGAACGAGCAGTGTTCGGTCTTCAACCTCTCCGCTCACGGGCACGCCGTTAATATTCATTGATATGGTTTGCATGGTCTAACTCCCTTCGTTTTTCTGGCACTATTTCAATTGGACAGCGCCGTTACTTCTTTTTTATTAATGAGCTTTTAAAGCTTGGCCGGCCAGTTTCAGAGATTGGCGGGCAGAGGTCAAGCAGCGCAGAGCAAGAATTACACAGATTAAACAAAATTGCCCGATGCCGAGCAAGAAAGGCTAAAAAATACGGTGTGACGGCGAAGCGTCAAAGGGGTCGGTCAGAACGGACTAAATGAAACCTTAGAAACTAATCTGATGACTCTAGCGAGCCACTCAAAATATCTGTGAAATTTCCAAAAAAATCATCAGCCATTTTCTTTGCTGTACCATCGATTAGTCGGGCTCCGAGTTGAGCAAGCTTGCCACCTACGCTTGCTTGGACATTATAGGCAAGTATTGTTTCGTCTCCGTCTTCAGTTAGATCGACCTTGGCTGAGCCCTTGGCAAAACCGGCCACCCCACCCTGCCCTTCACCCAGTATTGTGTAACCATTCGGAGCATTGATTTCGCTGAGCTCCACCTGGAATTTGAACTTGGCTTTAACTGGACCAACTTTAGCGGTGAGTTTGGCTTCGAATTTATTTTCTTCGATAGCATCAAAGCTTTCACAACCAGGCATAGCTTGTTTGAGTATTTCTGTATTGTTTAGTGCTGCCCACACTGCATCTCGAGAAGCAGGGATTCGCTGTTCCGAAATCATTTCCATGACTTACTCCTTCCTTTTATCTCTCTAATCTACCAGCCAACTGCACCGCCATCTTTGCGGTGGTCCGAGCCGGCTCTATAAATGCCATTTACTGGATGATCCTCATCAATACTTTCTTGAGAAAAAATCGGGACAGGCAAGTTAGGGTCTTTAGTGAAGAGCACTCCCTGATAACCACCTACAGCTGAACCACTTACAGTGCGAACATCATGGCCTTTTGCCTCTAGAGCACGACCAACCAAATTATAAAGGCTATGCTCCAAGGAAAGCCGATTACTGTTTTGGTTATGAGTAAACCGGGCAGCATCAGTGGTCATTTGGATATTCATCCCGTGATCAATCACATTTACCATATGCTGCGCATGAGTTTCAGGCTGGACCGCACCACCCATGTTACCAAAAGTCATCAACGGATCACCGTTCTGCATTACAAATCCGGCAATGATGGAGTGGAATGGTCGCTTTCGAGGGGCAACTAAATTCGGCGATTCAGGATCTATAGAAAAAGCCACACCTCGATTGTGTAAAACCATACCATAAGGAGGGATGGCAACGGCTGAACCATACACAGAAAAAATACTGTGTATAAATGACACCATATTGCCCCAGCGATCTGCTGTAGTAAGATAGATGGTCCCTCCATCTAGCCCTCCTCTCACAGAGGGCTCTGATGCAGAGTTCATATCGATACGATCACATAAACTTGCCGCATAAGATTTATCTAACAATTTATCTATGGGAACGTCTACAAATAAAGGATCGCCGTTGTAAGCTTGAAGGTCAGAGTACGCCAGTTTTTTGGCCTCGACCATAAAATGCCAATAATCAGAATTAGATGGCCCCAATGCTGTCAGATTGATTTCATGCACAGGCGCACACACCTCAAGAATATTCAGCATCTGTAGCGCGGCCCAACCCTGACCGGGTGGTGGCAATTGAAAAATATCATAACCATGATAATTTGTGGTAATCGGCTCAACCCATTCCGATTCGAAATCCGCCAAGTCCGCATGAGTCATCACACCATCGCCTGCTTGCACTCTCGCGACTAAGGCCTCAGCTATAGCACCTTTGTAAAAAGCATCGCGACCTTCTTTTTGAATCAACCGCAGAGCATCAGCCAAATCAGGATTATTAATAATGCTGTAAAGGTCTGGCGCCTTGCCATCCTCAAGAAATATTTGTGCAGAATACTCATCATTTGAAAGCCTGTTCTGCGCCGAAACAAGGTCTCGATGCCTTCTCTCGCCTTGCCCCCATCCCTCTTCAGCAATTTGAGCAGCACGCTCAAAGGTTTCTTCAAAACCCAAAGAGCCAAAGCGCTCCAGTAAGGCGTCATAACCAGAAATTGCACCGGGAACTGTAGCGGCATTCACACCGGATCCTGGCACACCCTCCAAACCTAGCTCATCCTTAAAAAATTCTGGCGTCCATCCTGTGGGGGCCCATCCTGCTGAATTAAGAGCATATAACTTTTGCTCTTCAGCAATGTAAACTAGCGCAAATAAATCCCCAGCAATGCCAGTATCATTTTGCGAAGTAACATCTAGGACAGCTCCTGCTGCTACCGCAGCATCAATTGCATTGCCGCCACGTTGCAGTATTTCTAATCCAGCTTGAGCGGCCAAGGTATCGCTAGTTGCAACTATGCCGTGTCTTGCAATCACTTCTGAGCGGCCCTGATTTAACCATCCCTGCGCACGAGAACCAGGTGCAGCTACTACATTCGCAGCAGGCGTCTGAACCTCTTCCGTGGGAATTCCAAATGGATTGGATGATTGAGCTGAAACAGTCTTTGACATGAATAGAACTGATATCACTGCCCAACGAACCAAGGTTTGAATGTTAATATTTTTCATAAGTTACTTTTAATTTTTCAGTTTTTAATGAGTTTAATCTTGATGATCCTGAGCTAAATGTTGAGCCAACAAATCCTTACCATAATCATTGCCGTTCGGCGTTCGAACGATAGTATGAATGTGATCTCTGCTCGGGATGCCAGGAGGGTTCTTTTGCAGCGTGCCCACAGGCCCCTGATGATCGAACTCAATTAGTATTACTGGACTGTGCACTCGGTAATAAAAGATAGCGTCATCTTCGGCGCCACCTACCCACGCAAAATAAGTGTCATCAATGTGTTGTCCAATTTCATCCATTGTCACTACCGCATGAGGGTCTCGCAGCGCACCAACAAAAGAACGAATTACATTCAGTAAATTCAATTTTTGAGAACTGTCGAGCTCACTGCCTTTTATGCCTTCGAAATCTAACGTTAGGTTATCTTGATTGGCTGCCGCAACCTGATTATTCCGCACTTTATCCGGATCAATGGTAGCCATTGCCTGTTGGGATCGATTCAAAGATTGCATTAACGCTAACCCTGTATCTTGCTCCTCCTGCATTATGGTATTGCCCGCAAACATTCCCCCTTCAGCAACAACAGGTTCACCACCCCAGAATGCCGGCGTCATTATTACTTGATCTCCTAGGACGAAATAGTTGACCACCAAGTGATGACCATCTAACTGAAATCCCCATGGGCCATCTGCGGTAGGTATTCCCATCATTGTAAAATAGTATTTCTCGGTACCATAGCGTATAGGCTCGCCATTTAATTCAAACAGTGTTTGCTCAGTTTTCATAATATTCTGCGTTTGTTCCAAACCTTCAGCGCTTAACGCAACGGCGAGCAAATTCCAAGCAGCATCTTTTTGGGAATCGTTCATATCTTCCAAACTAATTCCCCGCCGAGGAAAAATTCCTACATCGACGTTGGACCAATCACGCCACTCGGGGTCATTGATCGCGAAATGCGAGCGAGATAAATCCGCTGTACTTAATGTTGCAAGAAAACTCTCCGCAGCAACTCGAATCGGCATGGTTGAAACACCGGTTGATTTAATTGGGAACAAGCCTTCGACAATGCCTGCAGATGTGGCTACGCCGCGAAATGGCTGACCCAATGCTCTTGCTGCTCCGGCCGAAAAACTGCCCTTTTGCTCGAGCAAATTAGAGGGATACTGAGACTGGGAAAGAACCGCAGTACCAGTAAATAGAAGCGCACCCATAGTTACAGCGGCTGAAACCGCACTGAATCTAAGCCTTTTCATATTGAGATCTCTCTTTTTGGAGCTTTTACAATGATTTAGAAAGGCTAACTGCTATTACTTGAGTCTGCAACTACCTGAAATAGTTCTATTCAGCCATGACTAGCTTAAGGCGCTCCGGGTCACGCCATTTAGCGCTTTTTAGCCGCCATGCATAAACTATGGCAATTGCAAAAATCATGGCACAAAAGGTTAACCAAGAGACCCGTGGCCCAAATTCCCAAACTCGAATAATGAAATATTGAGCCACTAACATAGCCCAGTGAAGCGTTACTGAAGCATACATTAACCAACGGGTATCCCCCGCACCGCGGAGAACACCGCCGGATACATTTATTATTGCATCTGCCATAGCATAGCTGGAAAGCCCAATCATCATGAATGCCGCTAGCTCACGAATCTCTGAGAAGTCCCCTGCTGGCGGCGAGAACACTTCTACTAGAGTGAAGCGGAAAGAAATATAGAGCAAGGCAAGAATCGAAGAATAAAAAATACCAATGATGAAGGCAGCAGAGATAACCTCACCGGTCCGCTCCATATCGTTTGCGCCAACAAAGCGGCCTATCAAGCTGATTACGCCAATGTTTAACCCTATCATGGGGACAAAAGACAACATATCCCAATTGAACACAATAGCGGCAGATGCTCCCTCCACAATGCCATAACCCTGAAACATGAGCAGGAACAAATTGAAGGCAGCGACATTTAGAAAGAGCTCCAGACCAGATGGAAAACCAAGGCGTAGGAAACGCCGCAAAATCCCCCAATCAATTCTAAAAGATTCCATGACACGAAATTTTTCGCGGTGCTCTTTGCGCACATAGAAAATTATAAATAGCAGTAAAGCGAATAAGGTCGCAATAATAGTCGAGATACCTGCCCCAACAATCCCAAGAGCTGGTAATCCAAGTTTGCCGAAAACCATGACATAACAAAGAGGGATATTAATTAATAGACCACAAACATCACAGATCATGACAATATAAGTACGGCCTATGCCTGCGAAGTAAGATGAAATACAAATCTTAGCGAGGGTAATCACTACACCCATCATTAAGATAATGTAGTAAGTTCGCTCTAATTCGACTTGCACAGGGTCGTGACCCATTCCTGCAAAAATGTCTGCGACGAAATAGGTGATGATCACCAGAAGTGGTGAACACATTATTGTCATGATGATGCCCTGAGTAACTACCTTCGAACATTTACCCAGTTCACCAGCACCAAGATATTGCGCTGCCATTGCATTGGCATAAGAAAACAATCCAGAGAAGAAACAAAATGAAAAAAATGTAGCTACGCCACCGCCGAGTGCCGCTGCCATATGCATCGGATCGATCTGAGACATAAAATAGCGGTCAGTGAAAATCATCACAGCGAAGGCGCCCTGAGACACCACCATGGGCAGAGCAATTATCATCAGCTCGCGCAAAGTTTCTTTATTAAAATGTAAACGATCTAATAACATGACTTACGGAAACACCATCAAATTCGCGCAATATGTATGATGAAGTGATTGCTTCATTGAATAAAATCACAGAAGTAAAAAAGATAGGGCTGCTATCGGAATGCAGTAAGCGCCGCGAACCAAAGCCGGCCGGCATCTTACTGTTTTGACGATATTAAGACAACATAAAGCACAGGAGTTATCATGAGTTCGAATCCTCTGCTATTGCAATCCGATTGCTACAGCTAATACCGAAACGTGACCCATAAATTAATTTTTCTTTTTATTGATAAAGGCATTCCTAGCTTCTTCAAAATCCTCACTTAATGTCGAGAGTGCGTTTTGATCACCATCCATATGCATAACACCAGCATTTACCATTTGGACAGCATTGATCCCACGTTTTATCATTTGGGCGGCCAGAGGTGGCCTCTGGGCATAATAATTTGCTAACTCCAGCGCGCGATTAGACAATTCGGCTGACTCGACCAATTCATCGATAAAACCCCAAGCTAGCAGATCCTCTGCTGCTTCAAGGTCCCCACCGATCAGTAAGCGTTTCCCAATCGAAGGGCCCACTAGGTTATAGCACAAAGGCAAAGCACCCCAACTCAGGTTCATACCCAACTTAACTTCAGGATATCCGACAATACAGTCGTGTGTGCCTATTCGGAAATCACAGGCCGAAGGAATGCAAGCCCCGCCCCCTGCAGCTGCTCCTTGCATCGCAGCAATAGTAATCTGATTGATACCAATAATTGACTCAATGAGGTCTCTACCTATTTGGGTCAGTCGAGATTTCATCAGCAAGTCACCGTCTTGTCCAATTTTCCATCGCTCCTCATCCTTAAGGTCAGCGCCCACACAAAAATGCTTACCCTCACCCCGGAATACAACCACTCGAATCTCTGTATCGTACTTAAAAGAAATTGCTGCCTCAGTAATTTCGCGCATCAAGGCAAGGCTAAGCGCATTTCCACACTCGGGTCTGCGCAAAGTAATAGTCGCGATTTGTCCATCGCATTGAACAGTAAGGTATTTGAAACTCATGAATTAATTCAGATTTATTGTATTTTCAATGGCTGTTTCTTTTTGTAAGTGAGACTCCGCCAAAGCCACTCGGCCGGGCCAAAGCGATAATGTTTTAGCCAGTAAATACTGAAAAGAATTTGAAATACCCAAACCCCAAAAACTACGTAATAGATCTCAACTCTTTCCAACTGGGCAAATAACCCAAAACCAAATCCCATAAAAATAATGTTGCAGATTAGTGATTGAGAGAGGTAATTGGTCAGTGCCATCTGCCCAACACGGGCCAATGCATAGCGAAGCCAAACAAGAATACCAAGCTTACAGATAATCATGACCAAACCAATATAACCAAGAGCCATAGCCATTCGCCCAACGTCGTAACTTGGCCTCGCTGTAGCGGCCCAGAATGGTTCAAAACCGCTACTTACATATGTAACCACTTCCCAAGTGTTTATGGTTAATCCAACACCAAACCCAATGGCAGTCATTTTCAGATAAAAACTCATGCTACGGGAAGCATCAAGGATTTTCCATTTCATAAATGCCATGCCTAATAACATCATGGCACCTGCGTCCCATAAATTGTTTATTAAAAAAACAACACTCTGAAAAACAATATTGATTTCCGCAGTAACCAAAAAATTGCTGATATAACTACCTTGTCGCGCTTCAATTTCTCCTGTTATTTGATCCGGCGCTGCAAACTGCTGCCTTTGAAATAAATCCCAAGTGTCTAGGATCTGTTGTTGGTCGGCACTGATCTCACTATCTGCTGGCAGAGAGGCAACGGTTTGATATTCCGCATATATAGCGCGGCCATTAATATGCTGCCCTGTGTGTAGAAGGCCGAGCAATAAAAAAATAAGTGCTGCAAACTGAGCTAACTTTCTGGCGGGAAAATCTCGAAAGAAATACAGTAATAGCCCCGTCATGCCGTAGGCATAGAGAATATCGCCAGCCCAGAGTAGAAAATAAGAATTAAAAAGACCAAAACCAACGAGTAATATAGTGCGACGATAGTAGAGTGACTTAGTAACATTTGCATCTACACTTGGCTTGTCAATGAAGATGAGTAAGCCCGCACCAAACAGCATAGAAAAGATAGCTCTAAAAGAACCTTCGAACCAAATATCAACTGCCATAGCGACAGCGAGATTTAGCCCTGAATCAGCTCCATCGACCCTGGGGTCAAAATAAGCTGCGAATGGATTTGCAAAGGTAATAATATTGAGCAGGAGGATGCCAAGCAAAGCAAGGCCCCTAAGTGTATCTATCGAGCGAATCCTCTCTTTTTCGGCAACAGGACCAGTATTTACTGAAGCTCCTGCGGTTTCTGGATGTTCTGACTCGATCATATTCGTAGCATAATTTTTTGATATGAAACTAGCAATCTTTTGTTCATGAGCGTTCTAAGAATAATTAGCGGGCCATCCTAGACTCTGCACATAGCTGCCTTTATTCTTACTTCAAATAATAAGAATGGTATTGATGTAGACTCATTAAATAATGAAATACGCTACCCTCACCCTAATTGCTCTAATAACTGGAAGCTGTACTTCTGATTCTTCAGAACAACCCTCTCCAGGCAACACGAATTGGGATACTTATCTCGGAGATCCAGGCCGATCCCATTATTCTGCATTAACTCAAATCAACCGCGGCAATGCAGCGCAGTTAGAGCTTGCCTGGCGTTATGATTCAGGAGAGCTACGTGAAGGTAATTCTTCTATGTACACCAGCCCATTGATCGTTGATGGAATTCTTTACGGGCTATCACCAAAGCTGACTGCCTTTGCATTAAATGCGGCAACAGGGGAAGAGTTATGGCGCTATGATCCAGGCGGGAGTGGAGCTGCGCAACGAGGCCTTATGTGGTGGCAAGAAGGTAATGACAAGCGGTTGATTTATGCCGCAGGTCGCGAACTAATTATGCTAAATGCAGATTCAGGGTCCCCTATCACAAGCTTTGGCAATAACGGCAGACTAGACTTACGCCCCATAGACAAAGATGCTCCTTTCTTTACCAGTGTGCCGGGAATAGTTTTTGAGGATCTACTTATCCTAGGTTTTTCTACTGCAGAAAGTGCTAATTCTCATGCCGGCATAATTCGAGCCTTCGATGTCCATAGTGGAGAAGAGTTTTGGCGATTCAATAGCTTGCCAATAGAAGGTGGCTTAGGTTCAGAAACCTGGGAAGAAGGTTCTTTAGATAATTCTGGTGGAGCCAATAACTGGACTGGAATGACATTGGATTCGGAGCGCGGCATCTTGTTCGTGCCTACCGGCTCTGCTACACCTGATTTTTACGGTGCCAGCAGAATTGGTGATAACCTTTTTGCCAATAGTCTGATCGCAATTAATGCTCGCACCGGCGAGTACCGGTGGCATTACCAAACCGTTAGGCATGATCTATGGGACCGTGACCTTCCAGCGCCTCCTACTCTGGTTCAACTCGAGCGTAACGGCGTTCTTATCGATGCCGTAGCAGTAACAACAAAGTCTGGCCACTTATTCGTTTTTGATCGAGACACTGGTGAATCACTTTATGAAATATATGAAGTCAATGGTCTGCCAAGCGAGCTACCCGGTGAAGTAGTTTCTCCCACACAACCAGTTTCGTCTGTCGCATTCACGCGACAGGAATTTGAAATGACTGCACGTAATCAAACCGCGATTAATCATGTCACGAATTTAATTGCGCCACTCGATCAACGACCTTGGGCACCGCCAACCACAGACGGTATTTTATTTTACCCAGCCTATGACGGTGGAGCAGAATGGGGTGGTTCTGCTTACAACCCGAATGGCCACAAGCTTATTCTGAATGCCCAAGAGATCGGAGGAATTCTGCGTGTCTATGAACGTCCTGCTGGTTATGGTCGCGGCCTTTACGCAGAAAATTGCGGACTTTGTCATAGCGAGGATAGAACTGGTACTGATCGTGGACCAAGTTTATTGGATATCAACGAACGACTATCCTTTGCAGAAAACTCCGAAATAGTGCTGAACGGACGAGGCAATATGCCTGGCTTCGATTCAATAGAATCCTATGAACGTCGCGCCATAATTGAATACATTCGAAACCCTGACTCTGAAGAATTTTCCCAAGAGCGCATTGAACAAGCAAACAATGACACTGATTATGCCTTCGCAGGTTATATAAGGGTTAGGGATCATGAGGGCCTGCCAGGAAATACACCACCCTGGGGCACATTAAATTCAATCGACCTCGCCACTGGCAAAATTGATTGGCAAATCAATTTTGGAAACTACCCAAGTCATCCGGAATTAAACTGGGGAGCTGAAAGTTACGGAGGCCCTGTAGTTACCGCATCAGGTTTGATTTTTATTGCTGCCACACCAGATAAAATGTTCCACGTTTATGATTCGCAGGATGGCTCATTGCTTTGGGAGTACGAAATGTCTGCTGCAGGATTCGCCACACCTTCTATGTATAGTGTAGATGGGCAACAGTTCGTGGTTATCGCCGCAGGTGGCGGCCGCATGGGTCCTCCGTCTGGTGCAGAATATTTCGCCTTCAGACTACCCTACACAACTAATTAGGGTGCCCAGTATTAAATATTATCAACTTTTGTGCAGTGGGAGTTTTGTGATGAACAAAATCTTTTTCTTATTAGTTTGTTTCATTAGCGCTTATATTAATTTCTCTAGTTCTGCACAAACGACTGGCCCAATACGCGGCTCCTTGGTAGTCGTGGGGGGTGGCATGCGCGACTTAGATATCTTGCATCGATTTGCCGAATTAGCAGGTGGTCATGACGCGCCAATAGTCGTTATCCCAACCGCAGGTGGTGCAGAAAATTATAATCAGTACTGGAGTGGTCTCGAACAATTTAAACAAGCAGGATTCACTAATCTCAACTTAATTCATACTTATGATCCAAACATCGCGGATACTGATGAGTTCGCAACACCGATTCATAATGCACAAGGTGTTTGGTTTACTGGAGGACGGCAATGGAGGCTTGCTGATGCCTATTTAAATAATAAAGTGCATGAAGCACTTACAGCACTATTAGAAAGAGATGGTGTCATTGGTGGCTCATCAGCCGGAGCCACTATTCTCGGCTCGTACTTGGCAAGGGGCGATAGCTCTGGAAATACCATCATGATGGGTGATCATGAAGAAGGGTTTGGCTTCATAAAAAATATTGCAATTGACCAACATCTTTTAAGGCGAAACCGTCACTTCGATCTCTTGGAAATTATTGAAGCAAAGCCGGGACTCTTAGGAATCGGACTTGATGAGGACACCGCCATCGTAGTGCAAGGCAATCTATTTGAGGTGATCGGGCAAAGTTACGCCGTGATTTATGACCATGAAGACAAGCTTGCTTCAGGTAGACAGTTTTATTTTCTGGAACCTGGTGATGAATTTAATCTGCTATCCCGCCAAGGCTATCGGCCAGAAGAAGTACTGAGACCATTTGGTCGCATGATGGAATCTAACTAACATTAATTCAAAGTTTACTGCTCGTATGTCTGTAAAAGAAAACACAAAAAGGAAGCTCAAGCTTCCTTTTTTAACTACTTTTGACCTAGCTCTCTACCGCGACCAACTCGGCAACCAGGTATCGTCTTCCTCCCCCGAAGCTTCTTGCTTTCGGGCACCACTTAACATAAGTGGCATCGCATAATTAGCCTCGTGGCAGGCGTATTCAAATACATCATCTTCAGTCAACTGCATCTCGACCACCGCAGTAAACTTATCTTCAAACATTTCAAGGTCTTCAACCGTCCACATATACTCTAAACGATTCTCATCTAGTCGAGTAAATCGTTCAGTTAATAGCATACCTTCTCCCGTCCCGCTAAATCGGCTCAAATGGGTGAAATTTTTAGTGTTTACCACGAAAGTGTCTCCGTCCCAATAACCTCTGGAATCGCCTTTCCACAAACGCATATCCGCCGGCAAGTGTGGCCCACCATTGTCGGTAGGAATTATTCGATGATCGTTGACCATCTCGACCAAGATTGCTACGTGACCTTCAGTTTGCACCAACTTCATGATGTTGTTGTAGGCACCTGATCTCATAGGAGGCCCTGCATTAAATCCTAGGATGCAACGATCATAAAGATTACGATCTTCGGGACCTTCTGGGGAACGACTTTGCAAAATGCGAAAATAAGCCGCGGTCTCACGACCTCTATCAGTCATAGCTGGCATCCGACCATTCTCAGGATAGACCAACTGAGAGGTTCGCATAGTCGTTGTCATTCTCGTTCCTTGGTCTAGGTAAAACTGGTTATAACCAACATCAAGATCCTGCTGGTCGTACTCGCCATCAAAATCAATCGCTGCTCGCGCCTCGCGGCCAGCGACAACTACCGCCTCGAATTCTTCAACCTCTTCCATCGTCAAAAACTCTTTATCTGCAAATGAAGCTGGCCTTTGAAAAGGAGTAACGGTTCTGAAATCCCAGTTACCTTGCAAGCTAGGCTTTCCCCATTTCGTCATTGGAACATCACCCAGGCTTGGCGTGACTGCAGACGCAAAAACCAAGCTTAATAATAATGAGGCCGATCTTTTCATTAAACTTCCTCGCTTTAAGTAATTTGATTAATTAGTTCCCACGAAGACTGCCATCTAGCGCCTTGGGGCCATCGTAGTCTTTTCGCAAATGGTCATAAAGTAGATCTTCCCCAAACTCGACACATTTATATTCGAGCAAGCGGGCATTTTCTTCAATCCGCCTATACAAAGGCATACTGATCTTCCATGGTCTGCTGTAGACATCTGGATCATCAATAGTCGCTTCATACTGAATGTGATTTGTATCAACAAGAGTATAACGTTCTTCTACCACAAGATTTGGTCCGTGATAGTTACCAGAAGCATCCAGCCAAGTGTCAGGTACTTGCTTCGTAACATTTACTACTAAACTATCCCCGTCCCAGTGACCCAAAGAATAACCCATCCAAGAAGGTAGAGGCGCCTCTGTGCCTGGTCTGTCCATAAAGATTGAACGGCTCTGACTACCAAATTCATAGGCAATAAAAATTTCAGAATCTGTTTGCAGGATCTGAAACGGCCATGGCATATAAGTGACACGTGGCACACCTGGAATATAACATTTAGCAACTGGGTCTAAGTTATTCCAGTCGGCGCGATTTTTCTCGCGTTGCTCCAGAGCATCTGGCAAATAAGGTATTGTGGTTCCTTCGACTACACTCATGCCTGCTGGAATTCCACCCAAAGCACCAAGTATTGTTGTCACTGGCATCTTGCTTGCGGCATGTCCCTCAAGGTTCCAACTAGCACTATTCATCACTTGCCAGATACCGCTTAAATCTGGCGGCCCGGATTCCGCCGGCACGGCAGCTACTCTAGCAACATCGGAGGAGCTATTCATTGACGTAGTTGAAGATTCTTGCGAACAAGAAATGAGAACCGACAGCATCAGCAATGAGGTGCCAATTAGCTTTACTGGCAGATTATTTTTCATGGTCCTTCTCATTCGCGATTTATGGTTCATTTGTTTTTTTACTTATTTAGCAAATAAGGCTGAGTAATTAGCTACTGACCATCTTCATCATCAGGAAAACCACCGGGTGGAGCTCCAACACCAGAAGAACCCATAAAAATATTACTCCCATCCGGAAATGTAATATCTCTGCCACTGCCGCGGCATTTGGGAATGCAATCAGGGTCTTTACTTTGATAACCGCGCACTAAAATTTCAGTACCAATTGTTAAGATTCTGTCCGTTAGCCCCTGACGTAAAAGAGTATTCGGCGTTCCTCCTTCCAGCATCCACTCCTCGGCAGAACCACCTTCCAGGGTCGCTGTCATATGCAACCAGGTATGCGGATTTACCCATTCCATACGAGTAATTACGCCCTGCAATCGTATTGGTTTATCGATATCAAATTCTGACGAGAAAGCATGGTGACTTCGCACGGAGATTGCAACAGCATTACTATGCCAAGTAGAGTTATTATGGAAAGAAATCGCTTCACCATTGCCACCTCTCTTGAATAATTAATTTTGATTTCATCTTAAGGCGTTTCTGTTTTTTTGGCGAGAGTTTTCCTCAACATTCACCATTTTTCTGCTAAATCTGACGAAGTTCGCGTGCGCCATAGAGCTCTAGCGGGTATATTAATCGTGCTGTAAATATTCACTATTAAGGCTTCAACTATGCCAATAATAATAAAAGAGGTGGCAGCTCATGAACGTCATTACAGTATTCCCGAAGTTTATTTACCTCCGCAAAATCCTACTAATTTTAATAGGCCTGATTCCTAACCTATCGACAGCGCAGGAAATCATTAATACCGATTCTCACCGCCTGGAAGAGGTTGCCGAAGGCGTTTATTTCGCCACAGGAACCGGCGATATTTACACCATGAGCAATGCACTGATCATCGAAAGAAATGACGATGTAGTAATCGTGGATTCCCACATTACGCCAGAGGCTGGTCGCGCACTACTAGATTCAATTCGCGTGGTGACTGAAAAACCAATTACGACATTAATAAACTCACACTTTCACTATGACCATTCCAATGGCACGCCGGCTTTTGGGCCTGATATCGAAATTATTGGGCATGAAGTTACTTATGAAAAGCTGACAGCAGATCCAGAGAACGAACACACCTTTCAATCTTCATTACGACGCTTTGACGGAACCGTGAACCGTTTACAAACAGAATTAAACAATGCCACCGGCACAGAAGAGAGGAGAGAATTGCAAGGCCAACTTGCCTATTGGCGACGACATGTCGAAGCACAGGAAGAAATAGTATTTACTCCTCCAACACAAACACTTCGAGATAAGATGACACTCTATCGCGGCGGCCGTGAAATTCAATTACATTATTTTGGGCGAGCTCATACTGGTGGAGACCTCGCTATATATCTACCAGACGAGAAAATAGTGTTTACCGGAGACATGATGCTTGGCGGAATTTCATATATGGGGGATGGCTATGTCGCAGAATGGGCGGACACCTTACAGGGTTTAAAAAACCTGGATGTTGAATTAGTTTTGCCAGGTCATGGACCAGGCTTTACTGAGGTAGAGCGTATTTCAAACGTGCAGGCTTATTACACTGATCTTACGGAAGAAATTCGACGCCTTAAAAATTTAGGATACAGCGCCGAAGAAGCTGCTGCTCGAGCCGACTTACGACAACATGCTGAGACCCTCGGCGTTAATCAACTCGGTGCAAATGTTGAAGCTGTGCAACGCATGTATGATATTTGGGATGGTAAAATTAAATAAACGGAGATATGTATGACATGCTTAAAAAAACTGCTTTCCATTTTACTGCTTGGCACTGCAATTACAGCATGCGGAGGAGATAACAATTCAGCAAGCGGTCAATTTGAAATCGTCGATAATGCAGGAACTATTGAACAAGTCGACCCACGGTTTGCAGCCTTAATTCCTGGTGACGTAAACATTCAAAAGCTTGCGGAAGGCTTCATGTTTACCGAGGGACCTGTCTGGGATAGACGCAACAACCAGCTTTACTTCAGTGATGTACGCGGCAATGCAATTTATTCATGGAGTGAAGCCAATGGCGTAGCACCCTTTATTCAGCCAGTCTATGAAGAAGAATCCGCACACCCCTCGGTAGGATCAAATGGATTAACTCTTGATAGTGAGGGACGACTTATACTCATGGAACATGGCTACCGCCGCGTTTCACGATTAGAAACAGACGGGTCGCGTACATCTCTAGTCGATAACTATCGCGAAATGCGCCTTAACAGCCCCAACGATGTGGCTTGGCACTCCAATGGCTGGATGTACTTTACTGACCCTTCCTATGGATTGGAAGGTTTAGAAGATGACCCTGCTAGAGAGCTTGATTACAATGGAATTTACCGCTTAAGCCCCGATGGAGAAATTCAGCTGTTGGAGCGCAATCAAACCCGACCGAATGGCATTGCCTTTTCGGCAGACGAACAAACGCTTTATGTGGCCAACTCAGATGCAAATAATAAAGTCTGGTACGCCTATTCAGTTCTCCATGGCATTATAGGCAATCCTCGAGTTTTTTATGATGTTAATGATCAAACTGCAACTGGTGCAGCCGATGGGATGAAAGTCGATGTGAATGGAAACATATTTGCGACTGGCCCCGGAGGAGTCTGGGTTTTCGACACAGAAGGAACGCATCTTGGCACTATTAAACCCGATGAAGTTCCCGCGAATGTTGCCTGGGGGGATGATGGCTCAACGCTATACATGACGGCTCGGACAGGGCTATACAGAGTGCGCTTGAACACCAGTGGTGAAATTCCAGTAAGGGTTAAGAAAGATGAACTGTCTATTATTCCGCTGGAAAATGTGCCGTTAATGCGGAAAATAGTATTTCGAATGGTTATAATCAAAATCCTGAAGGTCAAATTCTTTAGAATTACCTAAATTGTTTGGAAATAAACATGAAAAAGAAATTACTAGGGTTATTTACTGGCTTCTTCCTTTCCATCAGCGGCACCAATTTTGCCCAGTCGATAGACACTGTAGTGCTAAATGTCTACAAGGAACCGACCTGTGGTTGCTGCAATGGTTGGATAGATCACATGAATGACAACGGTTATACAACCGCTTTTCACCATCCCACAGATATTCAAAAACTGAAGGATGAGTTCGGCCTAAAAGATGAGTGGCGATCTTGCCACACTGCAGTGCACGAAACTGGCTACTTGTTTGAAGGCCATATTCCTGAAAAATTCATTGCTCAATTCCTAGCATCTCCTCCTGAAGGGGCGCTGGGCTTAGCAGTACCCGGCATGCCAATAGGTGGGCCAGGCATGGAAATTGGCGATCGTTTTACGCCTTACGATATTCTTTTAATTAATAAAGACGGCACGCACTCGGTGTTCTTCACTGTTGATAATCCATCCCAACAGAACTGAGATGAATAGCGGTAATAGCCATAAACCTTTTCGTTAAGAAACTGAGAAGTCGAACAGTTTAAATTGAGCAAAAATTCACACTAATGAGAATTAACTTTTACTCTGATTATTTAATTCCAACTACATAGCATAACCAGCTGTAATCATTTGGCGCCTCATCCACTTTACTCCAAGTTGCATCTTCATCATCTTCAGTATCTTCCTCCCAGTATACGACGGTGTCTTTAAACCCTGCCTCCATTAACAACTCTCTAACTTCTGGAATTGTCCAGAAGCGCCAGTCATACTGAAAAGCCTTCTTCATCTTACTGCCATCAGCAAATTTAAAGTGGATGTAGAATTTACAGTGGGAGTTTACCGGATTGAAGTAAGCTTGTTCCCAGTGATATTTAAATCCTTTTTTGCCTTTAACAATTGTCCGCTTATCGACAAGATCACTATCATAACAATCCCTTCCCCCCATCATATCCATAACTATTACCCCCTCGGAGGCAAGGTTAGCGTAGGCAACTTGAAATACTCAAGAACTTCTTCCCGAGTTTTAAATATCCAAAATGAAAAATTCTGTGCCGCCAGCACATCGACCTGCGGAGTGCTACATTCCCGCACATCTTGTTCCATCACAGTAACACGCCTTGAATCTTTTCTCTTTTAGCTTATTGAGGTTGTTATTTTTACCCCACTGCAGGGTCTCTTCACATAAATCAATTCCCCAGGCGCTGCGCTTGGAATCAGACTCCACCCAGTAACAGCAAACTGCGAAGGTTCCACAAAAATCTTCACGAAGTTTTAAAGCCTTGCGATTGTAAGCCTCCCGGAATGCCTGGTCGAAGATGTCAATTTCATGTTCCGGCTCCTGCACTGACTGTTGATAGCAATCATATTTATCAGCCTTATCTGCGAGGGTTTGCTTATTTTGTTTTTTTTGTATCGGAGGACTTCCTTTAGCTTTCGACATCATCCAGTTTCCCTGTGAATAAATACTAACTTTATAAATGTTTTATTCTGTTACCCAAAATTCCCTTGGCTTTATATTTCGTTCCTTAGGGCAAGTTGATTTATTCGATCAGCAGCTCTAAATGCTAAAGCCATTATAGTCATTGTAGGCTGACCACGTCCGCCAGTAACCAAAGAGCTACCATCACACATAAATAAATTAGGAACATCATGCGCGCGGTGATCAGAATTAATCACTGATGTCGTCGGGTCGCTCCCCATCCTACAGGTTCCTAGTAAATGTACATTACCTGTCTGGCCCGTTTCAGGATAGGATCCATTTATGTTGCTTGCGCCTGCCGCCTCCATTAGCTCAATAGTTTTTTTCATAAACCAATCCATGGTAGCTAAGTCGTCAGGATGATCCATATAGGTGCATCGAAGTGCAGGCCTTCCAAAAGTATCCTGATAATTAGGATCAAGTGTCACATTATTTGTTGGAAGTGGCAGGGAGGTCGAATGACCATCAAATGCTGCACAATGAGAAAACTGATAAGCAAGGCTGTCTTTAAATTCAGCTCCCCAGCTCGCAGTGCCAAATAAGTCCGGTGCAACTAAAGCGAATTCCATAGGTGTCCCTTGCGACGGATGACGACCATCGATACCCCCACCTCCGTAAAACCCTAAATGCTCATCGAGCTCATAATAATCATGCACAACTCGCGTTGTCGGCAAACTCTTCCAGGCATTTACAGGTTCATCGAAGATTCCCACCACAGAAGAATAACCATTGAACATTAAGTTTTGCCCCACAAAACCACTTGAATTAGCCAAGCCGTCTGGAAATATACTATTGGCAGACATCAACAAGAGACGCGGTGTTTCGGCTCCATTAGCACACAATACAACTGCTTTTGTTCGCTGCGCCTGTTCTACTCCCTCGCCGTCAAAATAAACAACTTCGTTTGCCCGTCCATTCTCATCGGTACTTATCTGAGAAACTGTTGCCATGGTTCGAAGCTCACAAGTTCCAGTCGATAGTGCTAAAGGAATCATTGTCGCCATAGATGAAGATTTTGCATTTACTTCACAACCATAGCCATTGCAGAAACCGCAATGAATGCAAGCCGGCCTGCCATTATGTGCCTGAGAGAGTATTGCGACTGGCGCCGGATAGGGCGTCAAACCCAGCTGCTTTGCGGCTCTTTCCAACAATACATCAGAACCTTTGATAGGCATTGGTGGACAGGGATAATCTCGAGACCGAGGGGGATCCCAAGGACCTTGTAAACCAGAAACACCAATCTCCCAATCTACTCTAGTATAGTAAGGCTCAAGATCCTCATAAGTAATGGGCCAATCCGCAAAATTGGTTCCCGCTATTGTGCCGCGCACACTAGCCTCCATGAAATCAATAGGTCGAAAGCGCCAAAAGTTACCAGAAAAATGCACACTACTGCCGCCCACATTATGCGCGTAACCTAAAACAGATTCTTGCAATTCTGCTTCTTCGTTTTCACTACGTCGGAAGGTTTGCCGATTACCACGACGTGTACTCCACACCAAATCATTATTGTGCCCATAACCCCATTCGTCGTGCTTAAAATCTGATGCCTGAAGATGAGGACCTTGCTCAAGAACAACGACAGAATGACCTGCGGCTGCAAGCTCCTTCGCCAAAATACCTCCAGCGGCACCAGAACCGACGACGACAAAATCCACTTCTTCTCTAGTATCAAAGCTGACTGATTTATTAAGGGCCTGGGGCATGGTTATTCTCCCCATTCCATAAAATCAGCATCATAAAAACTATAAGGCGGCGCCCACCCACCCTGATTCTGATAACCGATAAGTTGATAACCAATTAAGTCGCGATTTCCACCATATTCCGGTAATGAAAACATTCCAGCCACAGTAAGATAACGCAGCGTAGAAAAGAATGGAGTGTTTGTGATACCGGTAATTAATTGATCCTGCTGAGCTTCATCTAACAAATAAAAATAGGCGGAATTGTATTCAAGCACACTTGTCGTTTGAAGTTTTCGTAATCCTTCTTTTAATACGGCGAGTTCGTCTTCTCTTTTATCACCAAGCACATTGTCCATGAAATAAACAACGCCAGCCTCTCTTGCGCCCGCTGTTTCGGTCGTGGGAATTATTCTGGCTGCAATGGCGTCAAACTCGTATGCCTCTTCTTTAGTGAAGACCTGTAGGTCTTCTCCCGCCAAACGCATACGATGAGCTTCACGACACGCCACCAATATCGCTGGCATCGATAAGAATATAATCGATTTGCTTGCTGTATCAGTTAGCGAATTAAAAAAAGCGCGGCGCGAGAATACTGCTTTCTTCACTCAATCCCCCGACTAGAGTATACAAAGTAACAACTACAAGAAATGAGAAATACGTAAAATCTAGTGTAACACAGGCTCTTAACAGAATAATTCTAGGTCAATAATGCTTCAGCTCGTTGCAATAAAGACTCCATAGAATCTTTGGTAATTTCCCATACCGGGTCTTGACGCTTGCCTCTCCGATGCAGCATCAAATTGAATCCTGTGATGATAGCAAACTTGTATGCCGCTAAGGCTCTGAACCAAGCAATCTCGGGCAATTCTGAGCCCCAAGATTCTTCATACATAGTTATTAGTTTATCCGCATGGGGCATGACATGATCGCTATGATTTGAATCTGCCCAGGCAACAGGATCGTTAAAAGTTGCGAACCAACCAATGTCATTCAAAGTTGAACCAACGCCAACCAACTCCCAATCAATTACAGCAAGCAGCTGGAAAGAATTAGAATAAAATAAATTCGACCATTGAAAATCGCCATGAAATATTCCAACTGGAGTGTCGGCCGGCAAATTATCCAACAATAACTGTTTAACTTTCGGGGCCAAATTTAATTTTTCAGAATCCGCTGCCTTTTCCACAAAACGATCCCATCGAATTACATCTTCCTGGAGGGAAATCGGTTTCCCAAGATAAGGAGCTAATTGGGGATCGATTCGATGAGTTTCTACCAAAGCATTAATAGCTTGCCTAGCCATTGAGACGCGGCATGCAGGATCTAAGCTTAAGATTCGATCTTCTTTAACTCTGATTACATCCCCTTCCAACTGAGGAACAATAAAGTAAGGCCGACCAAACCATTGAGGATCATCCCCAGACCATTTCACCTGACAATGGGGAACAGAATCAGGCAGCACATTAAGCGCAGCGACCTGTCTCAGCACATCAGCCGTTCCTTGCAACTTAACATTTGGCGGAGGCAAGCGAATGTACCACTTGTGAGTTTTCTCAGCGTGCACTACGGAGAAGCCATAGGAGAACCCGGCATGCCCCGGCATTGCGAATACCTCTCTTACCTCAACGTCGTCATCGTCATAATGAAAACGACTAAAAGGGAGCAGGTGCCTCTCTAAATCTTCAATCTGTCATATATAAGAAATTCGCATCACTTTGTGACACGGACTTTTGCTTAAGGGATAAAAGATTCTATCTTACATTACGACGATTAGGTAGATATTCGCTTGAATTGCCGGCGATGAATCAGCATTATAGTTACACATTAGAACTACTAGATTCATGGAGACTCATCAGATGTATTCGCGTCGCCACTTTCTTCAGAAGGCTTCTCTGTTTACTGGCACTTTTTCGGCGATGAAACTCGGGGATGTTTTCGCGCAGAGTACAGTTGCTGATCGCAATGTTCTAGTACGAAACATGGAAGTATTTACGGTTTCTGTTACCAATAGAACAAACTGGATTATAGTTAGTTTAACTGGCAGCAATGGCATTAAAGGCTTAGGGGAAGCTTCATTGGGAAGAAGAACCGAGCTGAATGAGTTAAACCAATTTTATCGCTTAGTAGAAGGTGAATCGGCATTCGATATCCAACAGTACCGGCAACGAGGATGGGAACAAGCATCTTCAGGGCGGCGCGGATTGGCTACGGCCTTCAGCGCTATCGAACAGGCCTTATGGGATCTGATCGCCAAGTCACTTGAAGTCCCTTTTTACAACCTAGTTGGCGGCCAGATACGCAGTAACTTGCCAGTTTATGCCAACATTAATCGAGTCACCGCTGAGCGTGGGCCTCGAGGGTTCGCTGACAATGCAGAGCAAGCAGTGGCCGAAGGGTTTACATCTATCAAGGCCGCGCCTTTCGATGGTTTTCCCGCCCTCGATTCTCCTGCGCCAGAGATTCAGGCAGCGAGGCAACTTGGAATAGATTGCATTTATGCAATGCGAGAAAGAGTGGGAGATGATATTGCAATCAAGATCGACGCACATAGTTTTTTTGATACGCAATTGTCTATCGATATTGCAAAAGAATTAAAAGCTGCGAATTTAAGCTGGTATGAAGAACCTATCGCACCGACTCAAGTTGAAAACACTAAATTAATTCATGATGCAATTACACAGACCCTCGCCGGCGGAGAATTTCTTTTCGGTATTGACGGTTTCAAACCTCTATGTGAAATAAACGCAGTGGACATAATCATGCCCGACGTTAAACATTGTGGAGGCATGTGGGAAGCAACTAAAATTTCTGCATTAGCGGAAACCTTTGGTGTCAAAGTTTCACCACACAATCCCAGTGGGCCAATCTCGACTGCAGCATCTGTCGCCCTCTGCGCTGCAATTCCCAACTTCGATATTCTCGAATACCAATGGGGCGAACAGCCTTGGCGATCTTCACTAGTGGTGCCAACGGAACAATTTACAAACGGCACTATCATGGTTTCCGCCGAGCCAGGATACGGAATCAGTCTAAATCAACAAGTGCTAGAAGAGCATCGGCTTTAATAATACTTGACTGAATTCGTAGCCAAATATTGCTATCGATAAAGTGGTGACTTTTGACTAGCTCACATTCCGTAAAGGATTTAGAATTGCTACTAAAACAAGAAACTGGAGATAACCATGCTAAAACGACAGTTCATAGCATTTGTTGGCAGCCTAATTATTGGTACATTGGGGCCCTTTTCCGCTAACGCCCAGTTACCAGATCAGAATGGTGATTCTTATCTGACAAAACAAACACCCTGGGGTGATCCAAACATTCAGGGAGTTTGGGACCGACGAACCATAACGCCATTAGAACGCCCCGAACGGTTTGCTGGTACTGCATTTTTTACACCCGAACAAATCCGCGCCTATGAACGTGAAAGTGCCGCTCGCGAAGATGGTCGTCCGCTAGATTTGGGTCGTGGTGGAATTTCGGTACATGATCCGGACGATCTAGACTACGGTTCTAATGTTGTGGCGACTGGCCAAACTTCTCTAGTCGTCAATCCGCTGAATGGTCGCATCCCAGCATACACCGAGGCCGCGACTGAAAGAGCTGCGATAGCAAATAGAGCCAGGGAAGCACGCGGACCAGCCGATAGTTGGACTGATCGAACCTTGAATGAGCGATGCATAACTTGGGGCATTCCGCAAAGCATGTTACCTCAGGCCTACAACAACAATTTAAAAATTATTCAGACGGCCGATCACGTCATGCTCTATATCGAAATGGTCCATGACGTGCGCATTATTCCGATCGATGGGCGCCCCCATCTGCCAGAAGCCATAAAGCAATGGCATGGTGATTCACGTGGTTATTGGGAAGAGGACACCTTGGTCGTAAGAACGAAAAGCTTCTCGCCCAAATCCAGTTTTCGTCGGGCCAATGTCAATCTGGAAATTGAAGAGCGCTTTCGCCGCAACAACGAAGATCTGCTGGAATATTCACTAACAATTATGGACGACACCACTTGGGAGAGAGATTGGACCATTTCTTATCCAATGATTCGTGGCGACCAACCTATTTTTGAATTTGCCTGCCATGAAGGTAATCATGGCCTTCGCAATATTCTTTCTGTAGCCAGAAACCTAGAAAAACAATCCACTGAAAAGTAGGCCCCCTGCTTCCCTAATAAAAATCAGCCGATAATGATGTGATGCCGTAGCGTCGTCATTTCGCTGCCAATTTATTCAAGCCAAAAGCTCCAGTAGTGCTTCGGCAACCATATCTGGCCGATGCGCTGGCAAGTCATGCCCTGCTCCATCTGCAATTCGTCGAGCCCGCAAATTAGAGAAACGTGACTGATCGCCTGCCGGATTTGTGGATGGCGGACCAAAACCACTCTGAGCTGCACGTAACACAATGGCAGGTACTGAAATGACAGGTCGCTGCGCAAGTTGCCTCTCCACCTCTAAAAATCGATCTTCTCCCGGTGCGTTCAAATGGCGATGACGATAGGAATGAATAACAATGTCGACAAAATCAGGGTTATCAAAGGAGGCCGCTGAACGGGCATAATCTTCGTCACTGTAAGGCCAGGCCGGGGACCAAGTATTCCAAAGATGCCGAATGATATCGTGGCGATTCTGCGCTAATCCTCGAATGCCCCGTTCTGAATTGAAATACCATTGATACCAAAGCATGGCCTCTAAAGCAGCGGGCGCCGGTCCGCTAGGCGTAATTGTGTCCTGAACAGAATAGCCACCACAGGCAACTTGAGCAACCACTCTGTCTGGATGCAAGATTGCTGCGATGCAAATCGCTCGATTACCCCAATCAAACCCCGATGCTGCAAATTGATCGATACCGAGAGCATCCGCAAAGTCGATTAAATCCTGGGCAATCGCAGCCTGCTCCGCCATGCGTGGAGCATTTGCATCAAGAAACCGAGTCGGCCCATACCCTCTAATGTAAGGAACTAGAATTCGATACCCCGCATCTACTAGAAGTGCCGGCACTCCATCAAATGAACGCGGGTCATAGGGAAAGCCGTGAACTAAAAAAATCGGAAAGCCAGCGCTTGGCCCGTGTTCTTCATAGGCTATTTCCAGCACATCAGTTCGTACTGTTTTAATCTCAATTGGTACTTGCGCGTATAAGTTTTTCGAAGTGACTGCCTTTACGCTTGCTGCCACAACACCAGCAGACTTAATAAAATCTCTTCTAGTAGGCGCCATTAGTCTCTCCCTTAAAATATAGCTATAGGATTTACTGGCGACCCTGTGCCATTGGGAATTGGGAGAGGTGCAATTGTTAACATAAACTCCCATCGATTTTGAACAGCGGCCATAGTAGCTAATGCGTCAAGATCTGACCGGTCAATCAAGTGGATGCCAAGCATTGTCAGGGCAAAATCATGCAGGGCTAGGGTCGGCAAATCACCTGCTGGGCGCGGCGTATATCCGGGAGTTTCCCAACCTAAGATCGAAATATCTCTTTCTCGCAACCAGGGAATAACATTGTTATCGAGACCTGCTGCTGCTTCCCAAGTATCAAAAGACCCTTCTGCTTCTCGTCGTGCCCAACGCCCCCAACGAAACAACATAGCATCACCTGCTCCCACTCTGACACCCGCCAGTGCTTCCCAGGCTTCCAAGTCAGCAACTGTTACTCGATAACCTGGCTGCAAATAATCCACGCCTTTTAGCCTTGGAATATCGTAGAGAACACCACGGGTTACGATTCCATCTTTCATAGTGAGGACAGAATTCACCAAGGCCCCGCCTTCCATAGTGACGGTGTCGGCCATGTCAACACCATTCCACATTTTGCCATCGAAAAATCGATGCCCAAAGCCATCGATATGGGTTGTCCCTAATCCGTGAATACAACGAAAGGCAATTCGATCACTCGCACCACTCGGTGTTGCATTAACCATCTCCCAATCCACGGGACAGGGATTGTCCACACTCACGACATTATCAGTGTTTCTCGCCAAGGAAACGGTAACCCCACTTAGGACCAAGGAAGCTGCCTCAGTGCGTTTCGCCGGCGTAATTAAATTGAGTGTGCCAATTTCATCGTCTGCGCCCCAACGGCCCCAGTTATTTATATTTTGCTTCCAGTCTTCGAATTGGGCCTGAGAAACGAATGGTAGATCTTGCTGGGCCAAAACTATATATTGAGAATTGAAATTGATAACAAAAGGCATTAAAACCAATACTAAGGTTAAACCTAACAGTTTTAAGTTGCGCATTTTAACTCCTTGTTGCTACTCAATAGTTGGAAAAATTGTGTTGAACACGGTTCATCTCAAATGTTGGTCGAGAAAATCTTTGACGATTTTCATCATTTGTTTAGAAAAGATTCCAGAACCATGACCTGCACCATTCACCCGGTAGAAGGTAACTTCTTTACCCGCTTCCCTCAGCTCCTTATAAAGGAGGGTACTTTGATTAAAGGGTACCAATTCATCGATATCTCCGTGGACAATTAAAAATGGCGGTAAGGGTCTGTCGCTTGAGATGTAATTAATCGGATTGTAGCCGGCTACGATCTCTGCCACGGCCTGCGTTTGAATTGGCCCCCCAACAACCAGTGATTCTGGAGAACTTGCATGACTATGATTTATCTGGCTCGGATAATCATCCATTCGCCGAAAATCTGTCGGACCAAAAAAATCAATTACGGCTTGTACGTCGCTCGATTGATCAAGATTATCCTGAGTTAAGAACGATCCTACGCCTGCACTGGCACCCACCAAAGCGGCAAGATGACCTCCGGACGAAGTCCCCCATACCGCGACTTTACTGGGATCCAGCCCATATCGCTCTGCATTGGCACGCATAAAACGGATCGCAGCTTTAACATCTTGAACTTGAGCCGGTGCGATAGCTTCACGGGAATGGCGATATTCAACACTGGCGATCACATAACCGGCGCGAGCAAAGTTTACAAAATTAGGTAAGCTTCTATAGACATTTTGAGGAAGCCAGCCAGAACCTTGAATAAACACAACCAAAGGGTATGGGTTCACTGAGTCTAAGCTAGGCAACATTATGTTAAGCACCAGGTCTCTTTCACCATAATTGGCATAGACCACATCGTGTATATACGTGACCGGATAGCCGTCAAAGATAGCATCAATTTCGATTACGCCGGCTGGTCTCTCATCTGAAGAAGGAATCTCAATTCCTAAATCTCTCACTTCATTCAAACTCTGCGCTATTCCTATTGACGGGTTTACAAACAAAATAATCAGCATTGAGATTAAGTTATTCAATCCAAGTTGCCTTCGACTAAATATTCTGAGAAAAAAAATCATGATAGTTAGTAGTTCATAGTATTTAACAATTTGTATGAGAGGGTGATCTGATTTTCCATTAACTATTACAATCAACCATCATAGCTCACACGATATATAACATTTGCCATGTCATCAGAAATTAAAACTGATCCATCCGGCATACTTAATACATCAACTGGTCTACCCCAATGGCTTTGACCTTGCAACCACCCATCAATAAAAGGGGAGTAGGAAGAAATTGATGTATTGTCTGAACTAACTCGCCCCATCATAACTCGGTAACCCTGCTTTTCAGAACGATTCCATGAGCCATGCTCAGCCCAAAATACAGTGTTGCCATAATTACTGGGAAATTGCTCGCCCCGATAGAACGCTAAGCCCAAAGGAGCAACATGCGCCCCGAGCTTTAATACTGGTGGAACAAATTCGTTAGCACTGCGCCCACGACCGAAATTTGGATCCGGCAAATCTCCTTGGTGGAAGTAAGGAAAACCAAAGTGTTGACCCTCACTGCTCATACGATTTATTTCACAGGCAGGTATATCATCACCCATCATGTCACGCCCATTATCGGTGAACCAGAGCTCGCCAGAGATTGGATGAAAATCGAAGCCAACAGTATTTCGAATGCCGCTGGCAACAACTTGCAAGTCTGTACCATCAAGATTCATATTCAGAATTTTTGCAAAAATCTCTTCTTCTTCACAAACATTGCATGGAGCACCAACGGGAAGATATATCTTTCCATTTGGCCCTACTTGCAAGAATTTGAAACCATGATGACGGCGATTCGGCAAAGAATCATTTAAAGTTTCTGTCGATTGAGGCTCGTTTAATTTTTCACCGACATTCGTTATCTTGCTGACACGGCCGATTTCGCCGATGTAGAGATCGCCATCGTGATAAGCGACTCCGTTTGGCGTATTCAAACCTTCAGCAATAGCTATTACCGCATTACCTTGCGCATTTCCATCAGGATTAGTTATCGCCCATACTCTGCTCCGCAAACTACCGACAAAAACAGTGTTGTCCGATCCTAGCGCGAGTTGTCGCGGGTTCTCAATTTCTGCATAAATCGAAATCGAAAACCCGTCTGGCAAGCTTAAACGCTCTAAGTCAATTTCCTGAGCCAGACAATTTGTTGCCAGAAAACTGATAATGATCAAGACCATTTTTTTCATTACAGAACCCCAATCTATCTGTTTAAGAACTGATGCTGAATCTATTCAAATTACTGTAAAACACAGCGCTGGGAAATACACCCGAAGCTTAAGGCTATTCAATCATTCGTGCTGCTCTGAGCATATTTTCCAAAGCATAGTTGCCCTCATGACAGGCAAATTCATAAATAGGCGCATTTAAAAGCGACATATTTGTTTTGACTGTTATTTTGTCGGTAAAAGTAGTTGGGTCGTCGATAGTGAATTCATAATCCAAGGCGTTTTCATCCACTCTAGTAAACCTTTCGGTTAAGACCAAGTTTTCAGCACTACCGTAGGAGTCCGTTCTTAAAAATAGACTGGCTAATTTGTTGGTAAAATAGCGCGTCTCGACCACTAAGGTGTCATCTTCCCACTTACCCCTAGAAGAGCCTGTCCAACTACGAATCTTTTCAGTAAGAAAAGGTCGACCGTCCAACGGAATGATCCTAGGGTCATTACCAAGTTCAGATTTAATCATGACATGGTCACGAGTTTGCAAGATTTGAATATTATTATTGTAAGAGTTTGCTTTGATATAAGGAGCTAAGGTTTGGGGAAACGCCATACAGCGGGAAGCTAATCCAAAATCTTCCGGCCGATCACAAGACACTCCACCCCAAGATATACGGACTGGCCTGTCAGCAATGACGACATCCCCATAGTTACAAGGATTGGATCCTGGTGGTGAGTGTTGAGTGGTCACACTGTTGATTGTCGCCGGAATTTTACCATCAGGCGGGTAAACAATGAGCGAGGTTCGAATATTCGGGTAGGGCTCGTCGTAGAAAGACCAAAACAAATTATACGCGCCAGTATCGTTAGTAGGAACATTCAAGATCCGTTCTGACATATTTGCTTCACTGTTGTCTCGGCGCTGCTGACCATTTTCGAAATCGGTGTTTCTTGCCGCTATTTCTTCTGCATTGAGATATTCACGCATACCAAAACGATCAGGTCGTTCGAAGGGTGTCGAATCATTAAAATTCCACACGCCATTCAAGTCAGGCTGATCATGCTCAGTCCGAGAAACAATATAGTTTTGCGCCGCAGCAGAACTAATCAAAACAAAACCATAAAGAGATATTAAAAAAGAAAAAATTGATTGGTATTTCATAACCACTTTTTATGCCTTAACAATTCTCTTAAAAGGCAGCACCTCATCTGGCAGTGCTACCAAGGAATGCCGATGTTTTTTTGCAGCTAACCGTAATAGATGATGAGAAATCAGCTTTGGCGAAACTCATAATAAAATTCGGCGACTCGAATTTTAGGTTTCCCAGAATCAGGCTTCCACCATTTCCGGGCGCTGCTGAAGAAAGTCTGTGATCTGATCATAAGCAAGACCAAACTCCAGGACTTTTTTATCTTCACCGAAATTGCCCATGACTTGCATACCCATGGGCCGGCCCTGGTTATCAAACCCAACAGGGACGTTGATTACAGGGATCCCGGCAAGACTGCCCAGAATGACGATTTCCATCCAACGATGGTACGTATCCATTGCCCGACCCTCTATTTCACTAGGCCATTGGGTTGTTTTCGGGTAAGGAAAGACTTGGGCGGTTGGTATCGCAAGAAAATCATATTGCATAAAGAGTCGTTCTACTTCTCTTAGCCATTCGCCCCGAATGGCATTCGCTCGCGCTCGATGCCCCTCAGTTAATATCTGAGATTGTTCGATTTCCCAGACCAGATCTGGCTTAAGCATGTCTCGCGTTGCAGGATCATCATAAAATCGCTTAAAACTCGCTCGCCCGATGTGACGCAACGTGGTCCAGCAGAACCAAAGATCATCAAAATTAAACTGGGGAATAACGGATTCAACATTGGCGCCAGCATCAGATACTTTAGATAGACTGGCCTCGCACAAAGGCTTTATGCCTGACTCTAAAGCTAGATAGTTATCAAGATCACCAAGCCAGGCTATCCTCATACCTGATAGATTCATCGGAGTGAAGTTTGCTCCCACATCTTTAACAGCGATAGTTTTGAGGAATTGAATTGTATCTGCCGTGTTTCTTCCCATGGGTCCAGAAGTTGAAAGTGGTCGCTGACTTGCATCACGACCTGACATAACATTCGTACTGGGGCGATAACCAATTACATTGTTAAACGCACCGGGATTTCTTAAAGAACCCATCATATCGCTGCCATCAGCCACAGGTAACATTTGTGTTCCCAAGCCACTGCCGGCCCCACCACTGCTGCCGCCAGAAGTTAATTCAGAGTTATAGGCACTCCCAGTTGCCCCGTACACAGGATTGTAGGATTGGGAACCAAGACCAAATTCTGGCGTATTAGTTTTCCCAATAAAGATTGCACCCGCATCGCGAATTCGAGCCACCATCGCACTATCCTGTTCCGCGATGCGGTCTTTATACATCAATGAACCGCTAGTGAAAGGGCATGCCCTTAACAGCTGTTAAGTCTTTTACAGCATGGGGCATACCATGCATCCAGCCACGGTATTCCCCCCGAGCTAATTCTGCATCGGCAACTTTGGCCTGATTAAGTAAATCATCATCACTTGCGAGAGCAACAATTGCGTTATATCTATGGTTGTACTTATGAACGCGCGCAAGATAAGCCTGCATTACTTCGACGCAACTCGCATGCTTTTGTTTTATCGCTATTGAAAGCTCAAGTGCAGTGAGGCTTGTTAGCTCAGAAGACATAGTAGCAGCCAATAGATTAGTGTTAATTGAGCACGGCAATGTTAATGCTATACTGAGTTTGCCGCTGTTTGCTAAAAATGTTCTGCGTTTCATTTTTCCACCTCCTTGAGTTTCATTCGATTTAAGGATGGTGGATTGCTCTATTGCGACTGCCCGGGTGCATATGCTGGTCCTTATTCCTAGAAGCGTTGCTAAACTCACTTATCTACTGCTTCGACAAATTCTGGGGATGCGAGCAAATGCCAAGGCTTAGTGATATTCCAGGATTCCACAAAGGATCGGAGAACTTGCTAATTCTACCGCCACACTTCTAGCGGCTTGCGCAGCAAGCCCTTTTTCCTTTACTACATTGGCACCTACAAAATTGGAGCGCTGAGTATTTACGAAATTTACCCAAATATTGTCAAAGCGTGCTACGTCAACCCGGTCTAATTCTTTCCCATCTCTCATTGCTAACCAGAGTGTCATCGTGTCACGGCTCTGAATAAATTGGCTTCGCCAGATTCCGATTGATTCCGCATGTTTACTAATAGCTGCCGCCTTCTGCAACGCATTGGCCTCAATCATGGATTTGTTATTCTGGCGAACCTGAATAAGCAGAATTAAGAGCGTAGTTACCACGGCTAGCGCGCCAATGACTCTCCCCTATAGCTCCTATCGCATCCCAATTCATCTTTTAAGGTTCCTTGCTTTGCGGTAGGTCGATTATTCATCAACTAGACTCAAAGACCAAGCTTGCTTATGCTCTACGGACAGACCGTTTACCATCTGAGGCACAGAATGCGTATAACATAGACTAACACTCCGAAATTGATTATCTTGGCTGCAGCCCTCGCTATAGGGATCATTGGCGGCCATAAGCAGCGCCAACGCCCAAGATGATTCACAAGATGACAGCCAGCGACCCCATTCGAGAATTAGTTGGCCGCCTGGAATTGGAGAGTTATAAAACTGTAATTCAGGGCCTCGCCCAATTTGGCGATCGACGCCAGGGCACAGAGCGGAATCGACGGGCCGTCGACTGGATCGAAGAGCAGCTGCAGGCTGCTGGTTGCAGCAATACCGAACGCCTTCACTATGAATTTGATCCCGAACCGAGACCAGCTCAGACAAGCGCGGAGTGCAGCCAACTGCACCTATTGATCTGACAAGCCTCTACAGGAGGAAATGTTGGCCGGAATGGAAGCGGTCCCGGAGGATCTTCGATTTATGGTTATCGCGCCCCCACAGGCGTCAATCGAGATTTAATGGCCCAGCCAAACGAACGTATTCGGGAGTTAAATCGGGAAGAGCCGACGAATGGTCCGCGCAGCGAAGTATATTGCACCAAAGTTGGCTCTACCCGCCCAGATGAGATGTATATATTAGGCGCCCATATGGACGGTCACGGAGTGAATGAGGCAGTAAACGATGACGCGTCAGGAACGGCCTTAGTGATGGAGCTTGCGCGAATCTTTAGTTCTCCGGATGTGGAAACGGACGTGTCGATTCGCTTTGCTTTGTGGAATAACGAAGAAACTGGGCTGAATGGTTCCACGGCCTATGTTGAACAACGCAGGGAACTCCAAGGAATAGAAAACCCAGCTCAATTCTGGCGAATATCCAGAACCTCGTTGGTTAGGCATGATCCAGCATGACATGATGCTTTGGGATCATGGGGCTCCCGGCGCCGATGGAGAAGTTAGCCGCGACCAAAGGCCTGAGGCGGACGTTAACATAGAATTTCAATCAAATTCTGGTCTTGTCGAGGAATCGATGAAACTGGCATTTGCATTCAAAGCGGCGGCGGACGAATATAACACTGACTATCCAGCTACGGTTGGTCCCCACATGACCAACACTGATTCGACGCCCTTCATGAACGAAGTGGCATCGATTAGTTTGCGCGAAAATGAACGGGGTGCTCACACGGGAGCTGGCTGGAATCCAACTTGGCACACACCGCTAGATGTGTGGACCATGTTTAGTGACGATGATTTTCGTCTTGGCTTAAATGCAGCACAAACAACCCTGTCAGCAATTGCTAAACTTACAGGCGTACGCATAAAAAATTAGCAAATAAAAAAGGTCGGAGTACACAAAGCCAATGCTGCTCCGACCTATTTTGAAGTGCCTTGCTAGTCTTGCTGCCCTTCCTGCCCTAATGATTCCAGTGTGCGCCAGCCACCTAAAATCCCGGCCATGCTGTAATTACCTTCGTGACAAGCATATTCATATATTGGCAGCTCTGCTCTGACCATTGGGAACATTACAGTCCAAGGTTCGGTCCAAGTAGTCGGGTCTTCGATAGTAAATTCATAATTCAGCGTGTCTGCGTCAATCATCCAGAATTTCTCTGTAAGTTGCATATTCGCTGAAGAATTTCCAAAGGCGGTATCCCTAGCAAAATTTCTGGTTTCAATGACCAGCGTATCCCCTTCCCAATGACCGACAGAATCCCCTTCCCATTTGCGCGGTACATCCATATGCACAGCGTCATTTAATCGAACAGGCCGAATATTGTGAATCATTTCATTGTGCATCATGAAATATCCGTCGGTCTGAACTATCTGCAAATTATTATTATAAGCACTGGGAATCATTGGTGGACCGGAATTGAATCCCATGATGCAGCGCTCAGCCAATGGGCGCACCTCTATGCCCTCAGCCAAACGGGCAGCCGCTCTTCTCTCTGAAATTCGTTGTTGTGCAACTTCCGTAAGTGCAGGTATGCGACCATTGGCAGGGCTTGTAACCAATGAAGTCCGTCGGTCGCCCAAAATTTCTTCTCCACGGTCATACCAAAACTGGTTGTAGTCCCCCGTGGTGGTGGTATCTGTAAAATTATCTCGATCACGCCGCTCTCTTTCTTCCGCTTCAAATATTGACGCTTCTTCGGCCGTAAGGACGGACTTATTACCTAATGCTTCAGGCCGTTGAAAAGGAGTTATTGTTCGAAAATCCCAAGTGCCCTGCATGTCTGGCAGGCCATTTTCTAAGCGGGGAATTTCTGCTGTTTGGGCGGAAAGGACCGCGGGTGCAGACAGAATCACTAGTAATATTGCTTTCCATGCTGCTTTCTTTTGGCTGTTTTGAATATTCATTCAAACCTCCGAATTTATTGAGCAATTTGGTTTAGTAAAGAAACTTTTATCCAGCTATAAAAATTACGCCTGCCACTTCAATTAATCAAGTACCTATAAGCAAATTACGGGGATTATCTTTTAAACTGCCCAGCCTTTAGGTAGGTGCCACTATTAGCTTGCGCACTAATTGAACATAGCCAATTGAAATATCGGCTGAATCCAGCACACCTCGCTTTATGAGTGCTCGATGAAAGCCTGCTAAGCGATACTTTGGCACCGAAGGAACCAGATGATGTTCCAAATGGTAGCAAACGGAGTTTGGAGCAACGGTCAGCCGCTCCCACCAACTCGGGATAGTAGTCCGCGTATTCATAAGTGGGTCATCGTTCAACAAATCGGGAACTGCAGCATGTTCCGCCAAATTTCGAATCCGACTAAAAAACATGTAAAAGCTGAAATAAGAAACAACCCAGAGCAAATACAACAATGGCATACCTAACGCAGCTAACCCGGTTAAAAGTATTAGATTGACAGTGATTGGCGCATGAAATCGCTTTACTAGCTGCCTCAAACTGAATCTAGTTTTGTTGGCGTTATCGAGGTAAAGAATTTTGTTGGCATTAAAAACGATACGAAAATAATTCCATGTTGTTTTGCCCGTAATATCCCTTACGGCTTTCCTTTTTAATGATACTGCAGATACTGGATAACGCTGATAACGGTGGAGATCCGGATCTTCTTCTGAACCGATTTTGCGATGATGCTCAAGATGATTTTTCATGTAGTCATCTATGCGATAAAACACAGGAGCCGCCGCAATCCACTTGCCCATCCATTGATTTAATGCCTTGGTCTTAAACAAAGACCCGTGACCACATTCATGCATTAATACGCCCAGCCCAAGCTGGCGACCACCTAACAAAACGATAGCCAGCAGCACACTCAGCGGATTCGGCCAAACCGCAACAATGGCGAAGGAAAAAGCAATAATCCCCCAATTTATAAGAAACGCAAGCCAAGCATGGAAATCACTGCGCTGGCAGAACTCCTGAATTTCTTCGCGACTGAAACAATCAGTGACTTTCATTTCATACTCTTCTTAGTTTCAAATCCTTATATGACTTTCAGCCCATGCTACTAAAAAATGGCGTCACATTAACTAAGTATTTTCTGGACCAAATACTCGTCTTGTTGACAAGAAAAGGAACTACCCTATTATGAGCCACAATCAGCAAAATCGCCCCCTATTGAGGAGATATTTTTTGCCTATTTGTAATTACCTCGTTTATGGAGAGACTTTATGGAGCTTACTGCTTTAATTACCCTTGCCCTGCTTATTGAATATTTTATCTTTATGATGTTGGTCGGTGCTGCCAGAGGAAAAACTGGCATACAAGCCCCTGCAACAACAGGAGACCCTTTCTTCGAAGCTACATTGCGGGTTCAACAAAACACCTTAGAGCAATTAGTTTATGTGATTCCATCACTTTGGATTTGTTCTTATTTTCTGAATGAACTTTTAGCAGTAAGCCTTGGAGCAGTCTTTCTCATCGGGCGTATCATTTTTTGTGTGGGCTATCGCACCGCGCCGGAAAAGCGCGCCATAGGCTTTATGACTGGCTGGTTGGCTTCAATTGTATTAATTCTCAGCGCTTGTTGGGGGGTAATTAGCAGCCTGCTCTAAAAACCAAGGAATGAAAACTATTCCCGGCAGCTATGCTTGCGGTGTTTACAGTTAAGCCGCAAGCATGAGATGCCCTCGGCTCTATCTTTATCAAAGTATCATTAATCAAGACCTAACAGTTTCGCCGGATTCTGTTTAGCCATTACATCGATTTGCTGTTGTGAAATTTCTCTTGATCTTAATGCAGCAATGAATGCACGCATCCCGCTTGCATGATCTGGATTACCTTCCTGCCCGAAATCAGAGGAGATAATAAAACTTTCAGCCCCGACTGACTGAATGACTTCCACATAGTCATTTAATATCAGCGGATCGGTATAAGCTGCCAGCCAATCTAACTCCATGATTGCACCAGTAGCAGCCATCTGCTGAATCTGACTGAAGCTCGCATCTTGACCAAAAACGTGAGTTATTAAAATATTTTCTACACCTTCAGCTCTAGCGAAAGGTATAAGTGCCAACACTTCTTGCGGCGAGGAGTGGCCCATTGCTAGCACTAAATTATTCTTAGCAATAAGTGAGAAAACCTCAAGCAATCCTCTTACGGGCTTGCCATCTTTCATTACTGGAACAAAAGGGTCAGTTATCCCTTCTTTGGTTATAAAAAATTGTGAATCAAAGGTTGGCAGCCAAACAACTTTGCCTCGCCCGCCACTAAATGCTGCCATTTGCCGGACTGCTTCTGGGTTTATCCCCCCAACCGACCTGTTGAGAGCAACGCCTCCAAAAACAAGCAAGCTATCAACTAGTTGCGCAGCAAGTGCCGCCCGATCGGCGGTCATAGTGAAATGATTTTTAAGCAGAACCCCCGAAGACCTGCATTTTCGGCCATTTGGACAGCCTCCCAATCATTCATGGCGCGCGGTCTGGAGTCAGGGCCTGCATGGACATGCATATCGATCACACCGGTGAGATCAATGTTCTCATTTTGACCCAGACAGGAAGTGCTGATCAGCAAACCTACCACTGGCAATAGGCAGGATGTATTTCTCATCATTTTTAAGGAGCCTGACAAGCAAAATTCTCAGCTTCATCGGTGCTGCCACTGCCACTGTAGACCGCTACTTCGGGGAAGGGGCACAAAGGCCTACTTCTATCTACAACGCCGTCAGTACGATGTATGGCCACAATACTATCCGGGGCCTCACCATGTTCTACCCAGTTTTCAAGAGCGGTCAGTGAATCGAAAGTGTTAGGCCCAGGACCTCCGGCACAATGACCCATACCGGGCGCCATAAACAATCTCAAAGAGTTATGGATATTGTCGCGTCCTCCCATAACTCTCACAACTCTCTCATAGTATTGAGTTGCATTTGCGGGAGAAATTTGAGGATCGCTCCATCCATGATAAGCGATTAGCTTGCCACCACTTGCTACAAATTCGAACAAGTCTGGACTTAACGCATTTAGAGTATCGTCATCTTTCCTTTCCCCAGCTCCTGCATCACGTTCAAAATTAAATTGATCGATCGTCCAATTCTCGTCTTCAAATACTAAATAACGAAACTGATCTAACCCCGTGGCTCGAGCAGAGTTTGTCCACCCGAAATCGGTCCAACCTAATTCACTTCCAGGTAATAACCCGGTTAAGGCTCGACCAGTCCTAGGGTTTACAGGGGAGGAATAGATCATCTTAGCAGTATTAACCTGCGCTTCTGACAAACAAGCCCCCGCGTTTTCGCTATCGCATTGCAATACTTCAGGATCGAATTCACACTCAGCTGGATTCCCAATTAAGCCATCTTGTACTCCGTCGCTGTTATCGCAAAAATCTAACGCGGTCCGATAAAGCAGCTCCCGCTCAGATGATTTTAGCTGCGCAGTTGGATTTGCTTCTAAATGGGCAGCAATTCTTAAAGAGGCAGAAGCCCTTCCAGTCCAATCCAATCCGGGTGCACCGGCAACTATGCCATCGAAATCTTCTGGAAACCGCTGCGCCGCTTTCATGGCTTGACGACCACCCGCTGAACACCCGGTAAAATAGGAATGTCGCAGACCCTCATCATAAAAGGTGTCGATTAAAGCCTTGGAAGTTTTTGCCATTTCATGGACCGCTCGCCAGGCGAAATCATAGATTTTCTCGGGATGACCAAGAGCAAAACTTGCCGTATTACCCAGATGACCAGTGTCTGTCGAACTGGCCGCATAACCCCGGGTCAATGGCATTCCCAGTGCTGAGTGACGGATATTTCCGGTAAAGGCTCCATTGCCAACAGCCAGATATTTTCCATTCCAATTTTCAGCAGGTAGCCACAACTCCATCTTGATATCTGAATCAGAAGTAGGAGTTAGGCTTAGCTCTACACGACAGAACTCAGGTAGGGACTGATACCTCTGCAGCATTACCAGCACTCTCTCCGGGGGGCACAAAGGCTCCAGCGGCAACAAGTTCAGCGGCATCAACGGTCACGCCTGGCAAAGAGAATGACGCAAGGTTCTCGCAGGGTTGGGCCCATGCCATCGAAGGCATTAACACGATAAATAGGAAAGCTGACCAGGTGGGAATTCGAACAGGCATGCTTCTCTCCTTTTTCTTTATTGCTAACTCTTTATCATTAACCCTTTTTATCCATTCTTCAATTATTTTCATAAGAGCTTTATTTTCTCGTCGTAAAGGTATCGATAATTAAAATGCAATTGCCACCTAGCTGTTTGGAAGTATGGCACCAGAATTTACAACGACTTCAGCTGCAAGAAGCTGTCCCTGCTTAATCGAACTGCAATACGTTTGCCCACTTAGGCGCGTTGCTAAATAGGCTGCATTAAAAGCATCGCCTACCCCAGAATTATCAATTGCTTTTTGAATCGATTCCAGAGGAAATTCTCTTGGCTTTTTATCTGGTTTAGTAGAAAGCCAATTTGCCTCGGTTCCGTTTTTGACTACAACTTCTCTAATACCGAGAGCATGATGCCTAGCGATTAAATCTTCGACGGCCCTGTCTTGAAACAAATCTGCTTCATCAACAAAACTAGGCAAACTTACGTCGGTAACTCGGAGAAACTTTGTATAGACTGCGCGTGCTAGTTCATCGCTGCTCCAACTTTTGGAGCTGTGATTGCTATCGAAAATGACTTTGCCCCCCCGTTTTCGTAGCGAAACCAATAGTTGTATTAATTTCTCTATTCCTGCGTCATCTAGCAGCAAGAGTGTATTACCAGTTAGATAAACGAAATCGAATTCGCTCAACTTCAGTTGAATACTTTCGAAATCGTCACTCGAAAAAAATGCATGGTTTTCGTCGGTTAAAACCAAATCTGTATTAAGACCTTCTTCTTGCAAAGACTTACAAATTATCTTCTTACTGAGCTCCTCCAGCACACTAATAAAACTTACCTTGAGACCGGAGCGAACGAGATAAATTGCTGTAGTAAGTACGTCCCCAAAACATGCAAAGCTTTGTGACCCATCATCGTGAGACAATTGCTGAACTTTGGACGCACCCAGACAGGCTATTTTTATAGAATTATTCATTAATGTTTTTATTTAATTTGTTTTTTTAAAAGCCTAACTTTCCGCCCATTATAGGCGACTCAAAGCAGCATTGGAGCGGCAAACTCGATCACTGCTTGCAAAAAAGTCTAATCTGAATCGTTCGGTCCTGCTTCTGCTGAACAGGAATTGGACCAGAAATTAGTCAAATCCACCACAGCGAACACGCATAAAATCAATATCCTTACGTATTTCAATAATTTATAGCTCACCACAGTTGTTGCACTTGGCAACAGGCGATAAGATAAATAACCACGTTAAACAAACCAAAATCTTTAGCCAGCTTAATTCTAATTCCTTTTTATTTGTGCCGCTGTGGCATGGCCAACTGTCCCAGAAACAATTAGGATTGAGATGAACTGAATCCAGATTTCCGAGGGCGACTTGTGAAAAGCAAACAAAAGAATTTCAGTTATCTATTCCTGGTGGCCACAGTTATAAGCCTTAACAGCTGGGCTCAGCCGACGCGGGAGATTGATTTTCAACCTCTAAGTCAGGAAATGCTAAATAACCCAGAGCCAGAAGATTGGTTGATGTGGCGAGGTGGTTATGAGAACTGGGGCTACAGCCCTCTTGAGCAAATCGATAGAGAAAATGTAAGTGAGTTGAGTTTAAGCTGGTCCTGGGAGTTTGCACCCGCAGCACCCGGATCAAATGGAATGCAGGTAGAACCGACTGTCTATGACGGCATCATGTACGTTCGTCACTCAAATGAAAAATACTCAGCACACGATGCGGCAACTGGAGATTTAATTTGGGAATATTCAAGGCCTTTAGCCTCGGAAGTTGCGGGATATGAAACCCGGCTTACAGTGCATCGGGGGCGCGGAGTTTTTATCTATGAAGATAACCTTATTTCACACGCAACCGACGGAATGCTATTTGCCTTAGACCCTCAAACCGGACGCTTGAAATGGGAAGTTGCAATGCAAGACTTTCGGTCTGGCCAACAACCAAGCGGTGCGCCCGTGGGATTTCGCGGCTCTCTGGTTGTACCCTACAACTGCACCGCCTGGACTGCGCCCGATCCTTGTCATTTATCCGCGTACAGCACTGAAGATGGGACTCTTTTATGGCGATGGTTTACTAGCCCAACCCCGGACGATCCCATGCACAATACATGGGGTGACGACCCACAAATCTATCCATTAGAGCGACGCCGAAATATGTCTCCATGGATGACGCCAGCAGTTGACAAAGTACGTGGGCTTTTTATATTCGGAATTGGCTCCAGCGCCCCACAGCAACCAGAACTAGCAGGAACTGATGGGGAATATCCTGATCGTTTATATCAAGGTTCAACTGTCGCGCTTGATTACCGAACAGGTCAATTAATTTGGTGGGCACAGCATCACTCAGACATGTGGAATGATGATGCTGTATATGATCGGATCCTTGTAAATGCACCCGTAGATCCAAACCCACTTAACCCTTTGGGAGTGAATCCTAATATTGATCCTGCAGAAACGAGAGATATGGTAATAGGCTCTTTTTCAAAGGATGCTATCTTTTATGCATACGATAGATCCGATGGCGAATTTTTGTATGCGAGGCCCACAGCCTACCAAAATATAATAGCCGGATATGATGGGATAACTGGCGCTTACGAAATAGAGCCTGATGCAATCATGACTGCCGACACAGATCATGAAGCGACAATTTGCCGCGAAAACAGACAAATACCTCAAGGCGCATATAGCCCTCTGACCAACGCCTACTACGTACCAGCATTCAACGGGCCCTGCTCAGTTATGAAGCTAAATTCGCTCGAGCCTTCTCTAGAAACTGGATATAACACCTCGTACATTGCGACTGTTCCAACTCCAGCAGGGCATTTAGGCCAACCAGAGGCTATTAACGTGACTACGGGCGAGTCATTGTGGAAATTACAAAGGGAAACACCCTTATATGGAATGTTAACCACAGGGGGCGGATTGCTTTTCGCAGCAGACACCAACCGCCGCTTTCATGCAATAGACCAATGGACCGGCGCAACACTTTGGCAAACAATTCTCAGCGGCGCGAGCGATATGGCGCCGATCTCATATGGCGTCGATGGAAAACAGTACATTGCCGTATTTGCCCCCAGCGGGACACAAGCTGCCGCGCAGCACGCTGGCCAATTAGGATTAAGCGCGACAACCGGCGTATCCAACGTCGGTCATACTTTGTTTGTTTTTTCCCTACAATGAATTATCAAACAAATAGGGGCCAAAATCAGAGGTTCCCAATAGTTATCATTGAAGAGTTAGGAACCATTGGCTTTAGCTCTCTGTTGATTCAAATACCTTACTAAAGTTAGCGTCTCATTCGGATCCATTCTTCCCACTGGCCCGTTGCTATATACAGAGATTATTACACGACCTCTCTTGGTCAGAAGAAATTCGCTGGGTTGAATGATTTGTCGTTTTTCATCCCACCATGAGCCGATTGCATAACCATCATCCTTTGTCATATTAAAGGCG
>CAXYEH010000027.1:0-43510 GCA_964275945.1 uncultured Pseudomonadales bacterium | reverse complement strand
TCCAGAGATAGATTGGATGACTTCCCATATTCCAACAAAGTACATTAGATACTGCATTCAAGTACGCGCCACGATGATGATAAACTACTCCCTTTGGATCCCCTGTTGTTCCAGACGTATAATTTAAGGAAATCGCCTGCCATTCATCACTAACCTGAAAGCATCGATAGTCTTTATCTCCCGTCTTAATAAAATCGTCGTAACTGCTTTCACCTAACAATTCACCCTCTTGAAAGTTTGGATCATCGATATCAATGACTATGGGTTTCTCAGACAACAAATCTAATGCTTCTTTTATCGTGGCGCTGAATTCTTTGTCGGTAAATAAAATTTTTGTTTCCGCATGCCCCAAAATAAACGCGATGGCTTTTGCGTCGAGCCTTACATTAAGTGCATTTAAAACAGCACCAGTCATGGGTACGCCAAAATGCGCCTCAAAAGTCTCTGGTGTGTTGGCTCCCATAAAAGAAACTGTGTCACCTGTACCTATACCTCGGCTTTGCAAAGCCGAGGCAAGCAAACAAGATCGGCCATAAGTTTCTTCCCAGGTATAGGTTCGCCCACCTTGAATAATAGATGGTTTTGCTGGGTAAACGCTGGCGCTTCGCTCCAGAAAACTCAAAGGTGTTAGGTGGGCGAAGTTTGCCCGATTTTGATCAAGATTCTGCTCGTAGATGTTGTTCGTACTCATTTGTCTAAAACCTTATCAACTTAGCTGAATTACATAAAATCCATATCGCCAGCTGTGAGCCACCATTTCCCGTATAGGTCAGCGGAATGCGGGCCAGGATTCCAACTATTGCAAGGTATCTCGATCCCAAGATGATTCTCAATTGCCGTCTCAGATTTAACCGTATCGAGCCAGCCTCTAGTAATCCACAATTTTAATTCTGTCTCGGGCACCAGCTGACTCAAACTAGTAAGCACCTGCTTCATGATTGACAGTGGACATATTACGTCCATTACTAACAACCGGTGCTCATGCTCTTTTAAAAACACTGCTGCAACGGGTTTTTCTGTTTCATCATTTAGAAAAATACATCGATAGAGATCTGTCTGGGCGAATGGGTGGTCAAAATAACGATACTTGATGTAGTTACAGTGCCGATCTCCAATAATCCCTGTAGTGGTTTCTTGCTTCATCGACTCCCACAAATAATCGATTTCTTGCTGATGCTGCGAACAAGAAATATCTATTGAAGATAAATGGCAAGAAAATGTCGCTGCTTGTTGATTAAGAGGGTAGACCAACTCAAGAAACTCATCAGTCTTTTCATAAAGACCCAGCCTTAATGCAATATTCATTGCTTTCTGATTCGGGAAACCGAATCCCAGCAAATGATTGACTGTATTCCCTATTTCTCGCTCAAGGAAAGTCGCTGCGGTCTTAAAAAAAAGACTATTTTTGCCGTACTGCCTGCGAATCTCTGGAAGCACCATTACATCGCAAACTTGTATAGCGGTATTCGGCTCACCAAAATAGTGTATTTGCCGTGGCGCACCTCCATAATGGGATACAATTTCTCCGCTTTTAGCCTCTCTCGCTACCACACACTTTCCCGCACCCAAGTCATATTTCCATTTCCAAACATCTGGGTTAAATGCAGTATCGAAACTCTTTTCAAATAAAGTTGAAATCTCTTCCAATTCGAAACTGTCTATATCTCCATATTTAGCAAAAGCATATTCTCCACTAGGGTTACTATCTCTTTGCAGCCTGAATACTCTATAGCAGCGACGATTGCTAATTAACTCATCTTCAGTAACTGTAGCTTCGTTCGTAATTTCTAATGTCGATTTTTTTGCGATCTTTTTAAGTAAGCCAATACTGAAAATTGCATCCGCGGTATAGTCTAATTCGTCTAGCACCAAATAGCTTAATCTTTCAGCGAGTTGTCGAATGCTGCTTAGATTAGGAAGTTTCGATCTCTCGTTTTTAGAATCATCATTTAAAAATTCGCCAAAAACTATTAGCTTGCCTCGATCGAAAAGCAATTCTCGTGTTTTGCTCAACATGAGCATTTGCTGCAAATAATGATAGCTACCCTCAACAACAATCAAGTCGAATTTTTCACCAGAATACTGATTCCCGACAGCTCTATCTGCGAGAGAAAAATTGCAGACTTCTCGACTAGAAGCTGCAGGTACCTCTTGGTCAATCCACTTGACTCGATGCCCTTCTTTCTCGAATTTCTTTGTCAAATAGGCAAAACTAAATCCGCATAGCAGAACAGACAACTGTCGGTCACCCCCGATATCATTTTTTCTATCGCAGCTGGGATTACCTAGATCGAATATTTTTTCCGCGAATAGCCTTTGCTGTTCCTGGTAGCTCTTATCTTCTGAGGCATTAGAACGAAGCCCATAATGCAAAAACTGGCACTGCCCAAATTCTTGGACAAGCAATTCTGCATAGGTTTTTTGAACCCCTGTTAATAAGGAGAAATCTTTAGAATTTAACAAGTTCTGCTTGGCTGTTATTGCTTTAATCCTGTGTCGAGGCAATATAACCCGCAGAGCAGATTTTGCCTAGTCATTCAAACCAGGTAGTGCTTCGAGCGCATGCGACAAAATGCCTCTTCGTTAGAAGCACTTACAAATGCTGGTTTGGGGTAGAATAGAGTAATGTTGAAGTATCCAAAAATTTCTGAAGTCCTTAGCTTTATTGTGCCAATGGCCACCGATGCAGGCGCTTTGGCGCGCCAGGGACTCAAACGCCTGCTGTTATTGCGCAGTTTTGTCACCTTAAGCAGTGTTTCAGGACTATTAATATTTCAACCTTTTTTAAACCTGGATGTATCGCCAAGTTTGATTGCGGCGCTAATCCTGGCAGTACTTACATCGGTAGCACTAGGCTATCGACGACTAAAATCGAGCGGAGCAGTTAGCAACATTGAGCTATTTAGCCATCTTTTAGTCGATGTTGTGATTCTTGTAATACTTCTTCTGTACACAGGCGGTGCCAGTAATCCACTGATTTCATACTTGCTGGTTTTGCTTGCAGTGACTGCGACACTTCTGCCTAGAGCATTTGTCAATTCTTTTGCCGTGATGGGCATATTGATTTATACCTCGTTTCTGCTCCTTGATCTGCAGAGCGATCACGGCATGGATGCTGGACCTGCCCAACAAGAAGTCGTGTTTCAACTACACCTAGTTGGTATGTGGGTGATTTTCTTGGTGAGCTCTATACTAATCACAGTTTTTATTACACATATGGCAAATGTCATAAAAGTACGAGAGTTAAACCTAGCAAAAGCGAGAGAGAATGAAATGCGCAACGAACAACTCGTAGCGATTGGCACCTTGGCAGCAGGTACAGCTCATGCCCTGGGAACGCCCCTTTCTACTATGGCCGTTCTCTTAACAGAACTAGACAAGTTAGACGCGGAGGAATTAAAGAATAACGAAATCAAAGAAGAGATTTCAATACTTAAACAACAAGTAACTCGCTGCAGACATTCTTTGACTCAGTTAACACGTTACTACAACAAAGATAATCCAGAGCAAGAAGAGAATGTTTCTTTGTCTCTGTTTGTTGGAGACATAAAAGATTACATCCTGAATATTCATCCAAGCGCATCAATTGATTTCATAATTGATTGCTTTGCTGATCCTAAAGTTACATCTAGTCTGAATGTAAGACATGCCGTAATTAATATTATCGAGAATGGCATCAAAGCTGCGCAAAACCATGTAGAAGTTAAGTTCAAGATCAATGGGGCGAACCCATCACAATTTGAAATATCTATTAATGATGACGGACCAGGCATTCCAACTGAGATAATGGAGAGTATGGGCGAGCCTTTCATTTCTGGCCGCAAGGAAAGCATGGGGCTGGGTATTTTTCTTGCTAACGCCGCGGTTCAACGCTTAGGCGGTAGCATAGAAATGTTTAATCTAAAAATTGGTGGCGCGCTTGCATTAATCAAATTGCCGCTCCCTGATCACCAACAAGGCTAATCGGAATGGATTCAGAAAAAATACTTCTGGTCGAAGATGACGAAGTATTCGCCAGAGTAATCAGTAGAGCACTGAAACAGCGAAATTTTTCAGTGTTACACGCGCAGACTAGCGATGAAGCATTACAGCTGGCAAAGGACTCTAATTTTGCTTTCGGGATTCTAGACCTAAATCTTGGTGGAGAGACCTCACTAAATTTAATTCCTATTCTAAAAAAACAACTTCCGGAGATACGAATTCTAATTCTCACAGGGTATGCCAGCATTGCTACTGCTGTGGAAGCGATCAAACTTGGCGCTGATAATTATCTAGCAAAACCTGCCGATGCTGATGAAATCTTATCCGCAATGCTGGCAAGTGATGGGATAAAAATGGAGCCAAATGAATCTACTAGACTAGAACCGATGTCAGTGCGACGTTTGGAGTGGGAGTATATTCAACGGGTGCTAATGGAAAACAACGGCAATATTTCGGCCACTGCCCGACAACTCAAAATGCACCGCCGCACTTTACAACGCAAACTACAAAAACGTCCCGTTGCCAAATAGCTTTCACCAATCTTTTATCTAGCTTTTCTAGAAAGATCCACTAACGCCTGGTAAGAGGGGTCATGCCTAGATGACGACCACCGTCTACAATCAAAGTCTCTCCAGTTACCACTGCAGGCCCTTGAATAAAGAATAGAATTGATTCAGAAACTGTATCCGCACTCGCAGTTACGCCTAAAGGTGCACTTTTTATACTTGCTGACCTGGCTGCTTCGTAACGCTCTTCTCCCAAGCCCTGCTTCAACCATTCACCTTCGATAAAGCCTGGACAAACAGTATTTACTCTTATTGCAGGGCCTAATACTCTCGCCAATGATAATGTCATGGTTATCATAGCTCCCTTTGACGCCGCATAAGCTATGCAACTTCCGACACCTGCCACACCTGCTATCGAAGCAACATTAACGACTGCGCCTCCACCCTCTTGCAGCTTCATTTGCTCCGCAACAGCACGGGTCATTTGATAAGCACCAATTACGTTTACACCATAAATATTCTGGAAATCATCAGCATTCAATCCTTCCAAGTTATTGTGATCAACAAACTTCGTCGTCCCTGCATTGTTAACCAAGACGTCAATACGTCCCCACTTTTCGATTGCAGCATTGGCCATGGCGCGGCAATCTCCATCATTCGCAACATTCGCCTTAAATACTAAAGCCTCTACTCCAACTTTTTCACAATCAGCTGCAACTGCATCACCACCAGCAGAATTTGAGTTGTAGTTAATTACCACATGGCAACCTAATGCGGCTAATTGCCGTGCTGTTGCAGCGCCTACGCCGCTACTAGATCCCGTTACAATTGCTACTTTGTTTTTTAAATCTTTCACGGCCTACTCAACTCCCTAACTAATTATTCCAAGCAGTAAAAATTAGCACAAATCGGCCAAAAAACCTTCACACAGATAATAGCGTTGAAACACTCGATAATTTCGTTAGGTTACGTCAGAAAGACGTTGCAAAAATTCAGGCTGTCGTTACAATACGTAACACTTTTGTAAGCAGCATGATGTAAGGTTACGCAAAACACAGAAGTGCCTGGTGACTCGGGATATTTCAAAAGACAGGGACGAACAACCAACACCTTTCGAAGCTTATTCTACTGGAGTTGAGTAATATTAATTACTTACACTACACGGTATATGTGTGTTTTGGACTTGATGGCAGCAATTGCTGAAAGAAGCTCTTGGAGAAAACATTGAAAAAGCAGCAATTATTAGCAGTAGCGATCCTAGCCGCCGTGGTTGCATGGATGACGCTTCCACACAATGCTGAAACCGTAAATGTTGCCAGCCTGCAGGCACCTACTAAAGTGGTTGCTTTACCTGAAGGCGTAGCTGGTTCGGAAAGTCCTGGAGTCGTAACTGTTCGCGCTGAGCGCATTAGCCCTCAGTCATACACTGAACAAATTAGAGTTCGTGGACAAACTCAAGCTTTTCGGCATGTCGAAATTCGTGCCGAGGAAGCTGGCCGAGTCATTGGAGAGCCAATTGCGCGTGGTGCGCGAGTGCAAAAAGGTGACGTGCTTTGCGAAATCGCTATAGATAATCGCCAGGTTAATCTGGATGAATCCTTAAGCCGTCAGGAGCAAGCGCAGTTCGAATATGCTGCCGCACTTGATTTACAAGAAAAAGGGTTGCAGTCCGATGTAATTGTAGCTCAACTCAAAGCTGCTCTGGAATCCTCTAAAGCCGCTGTAGCTCGTACCGAACTGGCGCTGGCAAAAACAAAAATTGTTGCACCCTTCGATGGTGTTGTAGAAACCCGGACAATTGAAGTAGGTGACCTACTTAACATTGGGACGGTGTGTGCTTCAGTTCTGGATGACAACCCGATGTTGCTTGTCGGCCTAGTACCAGAGCAAGATATTGGCGCTCTCAGTGTTGGCGCCCAAGTTTCTGGTCGATTGTTAAGCGGAGAATATGTTGATGGCACTGTTAGCTATTTAGCTAGAGCAGCCGATGCAATCTCTCGCAGCTACCGGATAGAAATAGAGGTGGATCCTCAGTATCAGAATTTACGTGAAGGCATAACAGTTGAGTTGCAGGTAAATGCTAATAATGTAAATGCCTATAGAATTCCTTCCTCTGCTCTTACGTTGGATGACACGGGAGCTATTGGCATTAAAACCCTGGGTAGAAACAACACAGTCCAATTTTACAATATTCAGATTGTTGGTGATGAAACAAACCAGCTAGATCCGGGAATCTGGGTAACAGGAATGCAAGGCGATATCACGTTAGTGACCTTAGGGCAGGAGATTGTATTCCCTGGTCAAATTGTCGAAGTCAACTTTGATTGGGATCAGTAGCACTCTCGCCGGCAAACCTTTGCCATACAAATAGGAATTCCATGAAATCTTATATCGACGCAGCTATATCGAGATCGCGAACAACGCTAAGTATCTTTGCGGTCACTTTGCTAGCCGGCTACGCCTCCTACTTGGCAATCCCGATAGAAATGTATCCCGACGTACAAATGCCAATGGTTGTGACTACGATCATCCATGAAGGCATTTCACCGGAAGATGCTGAAAGATTATTAGCAAAACCTGCAGAGCTAGAGCTCAAAACTGTTGATGGCATAGTCGAAGTGACCTCATTTTCCAGTGAAGGTGCTGCCACAATCATGACTGAATTCGATATCAATTTTGAAACATCCGCAGCACTGGCTGAAGTACGCGAATCGATAAACCGTGCTAAAGCGCGTTTTCCTCAATCGACCGAGGAACCCATTATCCAGGAGATGTCAGCAGTCTCTTTGCCAATTGTCCAAATCGCTATTGGTGGGGAAGGAGTGCCGGAACGCACCTTGCTGCGCATAGCGGAAGATTTACAGCGAGAAATTGAATTGGTTCCACAAATTCTCGAAGCTCCTATGGTTGGGAATCGTGAAGAATTACTAGAAGCTGTTATTAACCCTTCCAAGCTAGAGACCTATGGTATTCCGAATAGTGCCATCGTGCAGACGGTTACTAGCAACAATCGTTTAATCGCAGCGGGACAAGTTGATACCGGACAAGGTAGCTTCTCAGTTAAAGTGCCTGGTCTCATAGAAGATGCTGATGATTTATTTAATTTACCACTAGCGTCCACTGAAAGGGGTGTTCTCACGGTCTCCGATCTAGCTGAAGTCCGGAGAACATTCAAAGATGCGACTCGCTATTCCTATGCGAATCACACGCAAACAATCTCGCTAAACATAATGAAGCGCAAAGGGGCGAATCTGGTTCAAGCTATGGAACAGATTGAAGTTATTGTCGATGAAGTTCGGCCTACTCTCCCCCCTGCCGTAACCTTGTTTTACATTAACAACTCAGTTCCAATCGCTCTCGAGCAAAATGCGGGCCTATCGGGAAATATGGCCACTGCCATGGTATTGGTGCTACTTGTTGTAATTGCCACCGTAGGGATACGCTCTGGATTGCTCGTCACTCTAGCGGTACCTTTTTCATTCTTCTTTGCGTTCATCATCATCAACATGCTCAATTTCACTTATAACTTTATGGTGATATTCGGTTTGTTGCTTGGTTTAGGAATGCTAATTGATGGCGCCATCGTCATGGTGGAATATGCTGACCGTAAGATGGCTGAAGGACTGGATAGTCGAGAAGCATACAAGGCAGCAGTGCATCGTATGTTTTGGCCAATTACTGCTTCGACAGCTACAACATTAGCCGCCTTTTTACCCCTGATGTTTTGGCCTGGAGTCTCTGGCCAATTCATGAGCTATCTGCCAATTACTGTATTCGCAGTACTAATAGGCTCGATGTTTTATGCATTACTTTTTGCACCGACCATTGGAGCACTTATTGGTAAATCAAGTGATGCAGATAAAATTTATTTACGCAGTCTGGAAGAAGGTGATCCGGCTAAAACCAATGGGGTAACAGGAATTTACGCTGCCGTACTTAAGAGAGCTGTTCGTGCTCCTGGTATTGTATTAATTTTCTCGATTACGACGCTAATCAGCATCATAATGGCTTATGATCGCTGGGGGTCTGGAATTGAATTTTTTGTATCGGCAGAACCACTGCAAACTCAGGTGCAGATTTTTGCGCGAGGAAATTATTCGCCAGCAGAACTGCGCACCATCATGTTAGATGCTGAAGATCGCATCGCAGAAATTGGTTACTACGAAGGTATCGTCACCCAATCCGGTGCCGGAGTTCAATCCGCCGGCCCAGCTCAAGCAGCACCAGATTTAATTGGTACGATTTTTATCGAGCTGACCGACCGACGGACTCGTGATCTCAATGGTTTCGAAATCGAAAGCATGTATCGGGAAGCAATCTCGGAGATACCTGGTGTACGCGCAGAAATTGTGACTATTGAGCAAGGGCCTCCTGTTGGCAAAGAAATTCAAGTAGAACTAGCTGGTGAAAATCTCGATCTATTGTTCTTAGAAGCAGAACGTATTCGAGCATTCATGGAAACAGAAATGACTGGGCTTATCGATATTGATGACACTGCCCCAATTCCTGGAATCGAATGGCAAATCAATGTGGATCGCGCCCAGGCCGCCATGTTTGGGGCCAATATGACAGAAATTGGCGCAGCTATTCAATTACTCACCAATGGTATTTTCATGGGAGACTATCGACCTGACGACAGCGAAGAAGAAGTAGATATACGTGTACGCTATCCAGCAGAATATCGCGGCATCGACCAACTAGATTCAATTCGAATTGGCACTGCCAATGGTCCAGTACCTATTAGTAGTTTTGTTACTCGTGAAGCCAAACAAAAAGTTAGTTCGATTCAGCGAGTTGATAGTAGCCGCGTTGTTTATGTTCGAGCTAATCCCGCGGATGGTGTTGTCGCTGATAACAAATTACAGGAGCTTAGCGCTTGGATTGAAGCCAATCCTCCTGTAGCCGGTGTGGAATTTCAATTCCGGGGAGCTAACGAAGAACAGGAACAGTCAGCTGCTTTTCTAATTCAGGCATTTGCTCTCGCTATGGCGTTAATGGCAATTCTCTTGGTCACCCAATTTAATAGTTACTACCAGGCTCTGTTGATCTTGTCGTCGGTCCTGCTTTCAACTGCTGGCGTATTTCTTGGATTGTTAACTACTGGACAGACCTTTAGTGTCATGCTGACGGGTATTGGTATTGTTGCACTTGCGGGAATTATCGTAAATAACAATATCGTCCTCATTGACACCTTTAATGTACTGAAACGGGATCATCCAAACTGGTCTCTGGAAGAAGTCATCGTTCACACCGGCGTGCAACGATTACGCCCTGTATTCTTAACTACGTTTACAACCGGATTTGGCCTACTCCCTCTGGCGATGGGGGTTTCTTTCGATTTGCTCGGGGCTGAGATCGAAATAGGTGGTCCTATCGCTTCACAATGGACAGGTTTAGCCTCCACCATCGTTTTCGGTCTCTCTTTCGCTACTATTCTAACGCTAATAGTTACTCCTTCCATGCTAGCCATGCCTGATCGCCTACGACGCTTGATAAGCCGCACACCTGAGACTCAGCCGCATCCAGAGCCAAGTCTAGGGGTCTAAACCCAGTCAAAACCATTTTCTTTTGGTGTGAATATCTCCAATTAATTTGGAATAATTGAAAGCACCACACTAATCATGTAAGAATAGCTTTGCTTCGTGATAGACGATAAATATTGATGGGACTGTTAGTCGCCTTTTTCTTAGGAAGTATTTTCTTTTCTTTCCTCTGTTCTATTTTAGAAGCAGTGCTGCTTAGCATCACCCCTGCCTATGTAGGAATTAAGGAGCAAGAAGAAGCCAAAATTGCTACAGACCTTGCTCGCTTTAAGGGTGATATCGATAGGCCTTTAGCAGCGATCCTTACCTTAAACACAATTGCTCATACCGTCGGTGCTATTGGTGTAGGATCTCAGGCAGCGGTGATCTTCGGCCCTAACTCTATAGAATTATTTGGCCTTACACTGATTAGTTCGGAAGCGTTAATAGCTGGCGGAATGACTTTATCCATACTAATTTTTTCTGAAGTTATTCCTAAAACGATAGGAGCGAATAACTGGGAATCCCTCACACCCTTCACTGTCCGCACACTCAAGATCATGCTGGTTTTGTTGGCCCCACTAATTTGGCTAAGCCAACTTATCACTCGTAATTTAAAAAAGGACAAAAATAAACCCGTACTTAGTCGCACAGATTTCGCTGTAATGACAGACCTAGGAAAAGAAAGTGGCGCTTTAGAAGAAAAAGAGCAAAAAATTATTCAAAACTTACTCCAATTTAATGGCGTATTAGTTAAAGACATAATGACGCCGCGCATAGTGGTAATAGCTGCCAATGAAGATACCACTGTACGAAAATTTCACGATGAGCATGAAACACTACCGTTTTCTCGCATTCCGCTCTACCGAGACAATGGCGATAATATCACAGGCTATGCCCTAAAAGATGAATTGTTGCTCAACCTAGTTGAAGATAAAGACAACATCCCTCTAAGAGAAATTCGAAGGCCCATCATAATTGTACACGCCTCTTTGCCAATCCCTGACTTACTCGATATGCTAATTTCCAAAAAGGAACACATGGCACTAGTTGTAGATGAGTTTGGCGGGATGGAAGGTATTGTAACCATGGAGGATATCATCGAAACTTTGCTTGGGCTTGAAATAGTAGATGAATCTGACAATACCGATGATATGCAAGCACTGGCGAGAAAGAACTGGGAGCGAAGAGCTAAGCGAATGGGGATAATTTCGCCAGAATCAGATGCTAATAGCGAATAAGAAAATATATCTAACGTTCGTTCGATACATAAAAGTGTTCAATACTTCAGAAAATAATCTCTCAACCTCTATCTGATTTTATCTAAATGCTAATATTTATATGCTTTGTGACAAATTGTAATTACCTCATGAAAGAGAAAACGACTATGATAAGATTTTCAAAGTTTACGGTTTTGCGGCATTAGGGAAATGATTCGCTGACTGTAAATAGCTAAAGTCAGGAGCTTGGGGGTTTTTCTTTGTTCCCCCCTTTTCTAAAGCATTGAGTAACTTTCAAGTTTCCTCTTTAGCGCATTTTTCGAAAATTTCTCTACAAAAACTACCAACCAATCAGTTATCCCTTCGGATTAATACGTGAAGCGCTTTATTGGCGTCCGACTAGCACTCGATTTTAGAGAGCAGCTTGGTACTCCAACATCTCTTTTGCTTTATGCATGTCAGAATAGAAAGGTATAAGTGCTACTTTCTAATCAATATACTTTACTCCAATATAATTAAGCACACATATACTGCAGGCTTTGAATCAGACCCTAATTGAAGTCTATAGTTTTCTTAGATGCCGTACAGAAAATATGCTTAGGGGTAATCTCAGCGGTAAGTCCGATTTGCTATGATTGCTTCTACGATGATTAGCACCATGACAAGGCTTAGAATCCACCACCAGATACGCTGCGGTCGCTCCAGCTCTTCGATAAGTTGTGCTGTTTGCACTTCTCTGGATCGAACCGGGTTGGTATCTGGATTGATTATGGAATCATACAGATTTTCTACCGGAGTACGTGCAAAATTGGATTCTTCCGGCAATATATTAATGGCAAATCTAGACGACTCACCATCGATCTCTGTAGTGATAAACCCAGGAGTAGCTGCTTGAATGACAAAATTATCGTTGGTGAATTGGATTTCATTCCCATTGGCATCTACCGCGTTTACTGCTTCTGTCTGTCCGCTAGGGTCAAGAGAGAAACTGTCACCAATTTGATAGGAGCGCTGCTTCAATTCAGGTTGCACTAAATGTCTTAAGGTTTCATGAACAAAAGGCAGGAACAAACCTTGCAGCGGTAAGTTATTCCACTCCAAGTCCAGGGCAGAGGCAAAAAATATGACCTTTCCGTCACCCACTTCCCTCTCTACCAATGCGGGTTCGGTATTATCGAATTGCATCAATACATCCGATTCAACATTAGGAATCAAACGCCAATGCCCCTGGAACCGAGCTGACCAATCGCTATCGAGTGGTCGCAAAATCGGGTGTCGACGATCAAAATCAGCGATAACCAGATATTCATCCCCACTCATGTCTTGATTTTGCAATACGGCTGGGGCTATGGTTTCGAATTGGCGATTAAATGAGTCTGGATTAATCCTATCGCCTGGCGCAACCAAGAGCGCACCTCCGCTTTCTACGTATTCACTAATTGCCGATGCTTGGCCTGAGCTTAAATCTCCTACATTAAGGAGTACTGCTACATCACTCTGCCTCAAGACTGCAGCGCTTAAGTCAGAAGGTTCGACTATTTCCAATTCAAAAGGAGATTCATCGCCACTACTCACAGCCAAACCAAACCAGTGACCTTCATCATCAAACCAGTTCTCAGAAGATTCTCCATTAACCACCAATACCCTGATTTTTGGCAATACTTCGACAGTAAAGAAATAAGAATTATCAATTTCGAAATTGTCTCCAGTCACTCGAACTTCGCCGACATGGGTACCTTCACTTTCAAAAACGGTAGTGAAGGTAATCACTTCTTCTGATCGTTCTCCCAAATCTACAGGTACTCGATCTACCATTTGACCATCAATGCTCAAGGTAACTTCCCCCTCATTTAAATAGAGAGTTCCCGTTGTTCTAACCCGAGCTAATATTTGCTGCTCTGTTGCATCTTCTAGTAATTGGTCTGGTGAACGCACATCAGTCAGCACTAAATTACTGCTTTCTTCAGCACCGACGTCAATGCCTGTAAAGGCAACACCTGGAGCAAGATTCCAACCTTCATCGGTAGACTGAACACCGATATCCTGAAAATCTGAAATCAAATAAACAGCTCGATTTTCAAAACGTGATGCCTCCAGAATTTGATCAGCAAGCCGTAGATTCGGCAAATACCGGGTGTTACCAAAGCCTGCTTTAGGTATTTCATCGATAGCAGAACGCATACTGTCAAGATCAGTCGTCAGCTCACGAACAGTTTCCACAGAGTCCGAAAATCCAATTAGAGCTACTTCATCCCCAGCGGTCATACCCCCAAGGAGGCCTAGTGCTTCTTGTTTAGCCTGAGCAAAAGTATCTTCGTATTGCATGCTCATTGATAGGTCCAACATGATTACAGCAGACTGAGGATCTGCATCTAGTAATCGAGCAACTGATTGATTGATAAGCGGCCTAGCAAATGCCATTACTAATAGTATGATCACCACAGAACGGAGCAGTAGCAAAAATATTTGCTGTAGATGTTGGAAAAGAATTAATTTCTTTGACGTCTTTTTCAAGAATCGAATCGTACTGAACATCAATTTCGGCGGCTTTTCACGACGAATTAAATGAATCGCGATAGGAATTAGCGCAGCCAATAATCCGAGTAAAAAAAGAGGGGTCAGAAAAACCATCAGAAACTCTTGGCCCGCTTCGACATATAAGAAGACAAAGCCTCATCTAAAGACTGCGCAGTATTCAGCAAACAATAGTCGACGCCACTGCTCTGACACTGTTTGCGGCAATAAGATAGAAAATCATTGATATTTTCTAAGTAGGCTTCACGAATAGCGGCTGGTGAAGTGATATAGGATTCATTATTTTCCATATCAATAAATTCACTAGCTTCATTAAAAGGGAAATTCAATTCTGCATCATCCATAACTTGAAAAGTAATAACGTCATTACCCATCCCCCGCAAGTTTTGCAACGTATTAATAATTCGTTCTTCATCATCTAGCATATCGCTAATTAATATAACGAAACTTTTTTTATTAAGAGATGATGCCAGGTCAGTTAATGGTTTGACTACATCAGTTTTCTGCCCCGATTCTACTTGAGACAATGCTCTTAAAATACGCATCAAGTGAGGCTGTCTGCATTTTGCTGGAATATATTCTTTTATCTGCTCATCAAAGGTAATAAGCCCAACCGCATCTCGCTGCCGCATAATAAAATAAGCGAGAGCAGAAGCCAGAGTAATTCCATAATTTAACTTACTAATGCCACCGGAACTGTATGCCATTGATGCACTGGTATCCAATAAAATTACGCAGCGCACGTTAGTCTCATCTTCATATTGTTTGATGTAAAGCTTGTCACTTCTTGCATAGAGCTTCCAGTCGACATGTCGCATATCATCACCACGTTGATAGTGACGGTAGTCATTAAACTCTACGCTGAAACCACGGTTGGGACTCTTGTGTAATCCTGATAAAAATCCTTCAACTACTACTCGCGCTCGCAATTCGAGATTATCGAGCCCAGCTAATACATTCGGATCTAAAAAATTAAGCGAATCTGACATAAAAGAAAATTATCCGTTTATTCTGTGCTATATATCAGATGCTGGCTCTGGAACTGCTGCCAGCAATTGTTCAATTACATTATCTGTAGTAACGCGCTCTGCTTCAGCGTGAAAGTTTAACAGTATCCTATGACGCAAAATTGCAGGTGCAAGTGCTCTGACATCACCATATGACACGTTATAACGACCGAGCAATAAGGCTCTGACTTTGCCCGCGAGAATTAGATTTTGAGACGCTCGAATCCCCGCACCCCAACTTACCCAATTTTTAATAAATTCTGGCGCAGTATCAGACTGTGGCCGAGACGCATGAACCAAACGCACGGCATATTGAATGACTGCTTCCGCCGCAGGAACTTGGCGCGCGATGCGTTGAAAATCCAAGATATCTTCACCTCCCAATGGATGCGCCAGTGCATTGTCGTGTGTTTGCGTCGTTTGTCTTACTACCGTCACTTCGTCTTCTTCAGATAAGTACCCTAATTCAATCTTAAACATGAAGCGGTCGAGCTGAGCTTCTGGCAAAGGATAAGTACCCTCTAGCTCTATCGGATTTTGAGTGGCCAGAACGAAGAAAGGCTTTGACATTGGGTAGGTAACACCGGCCGCAGTTACTTGCCGTTCTTCCATCGCCTCAAGCAAAGAAGACTGAGTTTTCGGCGGAGTTCTATTTATTTCATCCGCAAGCAGAATACTGGTAAAGATAGGGCCTTTGACAAATTTCAAGTTTCGACCCGCTTCAGTTTCTTCAACAACCTCAGAACCAACTACGTCGGCCGGCATCAAATCTGGTGTGAATTGAATCCGACTGAAGTCAACTTGAAGAATATCTGCGACAGTTTTAATGAGCAATGTTTTAGCAAGCCCGGGGACTCCAGTCACGAGTACGTGGCCTCCACCAAATAAAGCAATCAGCAATTCATCAATAATATCTTCTTGTCCAATAATGACTTTCTTTATCTCGGCAACAATTTTATCCCTGCCTTCCTGCATACGTTTTACCAGCACGAGATCATCCTGATCTTCAATTTCTAATTGTTGTTCTGTATCTGCTGCTTCTGTCATTTCTAATTCCCGTTCATCAGTGACTAAATGCATAAATTAAAAAATTGATACCAATCTTATACGCCTCGTTCGTAAACTTGGTTGGGTAAGGCTCATAAAATGTATGCTCCCATCCATCACCGAGGTCAGTATTATAATTTGCCACCATCATTACTCGTCCATCATCATCAAGAACAGCATAAACTTCCGGTGGGTAGCTTGGATCATCGAGATTCATAAATCCGCCAAAATCCCAGGTCACCATGCGACCGGGCACCTGTGCAAATTCATCGATGTCAAAAAATATGTGGAATATTTCATGACTAGGATCTAGTTGAATAATCTCGCGATCTGGAAAGATTTTGCGAATTTCCACAAACATATCGTCCAGGTGAGGTTGACCCCAAAAATCGTCAACCATAACGAAACCACCACGAAACATATACTCACGTAGTGCTTCAATTTCTTCTGGCGAAAAGTTAGGGCCACTATAAGAAGAGCCAATGGGTACTCTCTTCCAATTCATATAAAGGAAGATATGCTCGTACAAGCGCGGATCAGTTAGTTGTATATATTCATGGTTGCGAGGATTAGTCTCTACATTAGTGTAGCGCATCACTCCCCTGAGAAAATTCTCATCAGAATCAGGATAATCTGTGTCCCACCACCCTCTGCGGCTGAACGAAGATCGACCACCTTGATAGTTGGTATATTGTCCGCGCATCCAAGTAAATTCAGTAATCTCGTTGCTATAGATAGATAGATCCTCGTTGTCACCACCAAATTGCAAAACTTGGCCGAATGCCGAATAGAAAGATAATACCAACCCAATAGCGAGGCTAATTTTTACTAGAGTAGATCGCACTAATTTTGACTTCCATTGACAGATTCCAATAATACTTGCTGCGCCCGTCGATAACTCGGTGCTATCTCAAGCGCATATAGCACGCTCTGCTTAGCTTCCGCGACTTGACCGTTACGAAGGTAGGCTTCAGCTAGGTCTGTGCGGGCCTCAACTGGATCGTTAATTTCTAATTTGAGCAGCACTTCATACTCTGTGACTGCCAGAGCTGGATCATCAACAAGATTCGCATAACGTGCTTTTAGCTCATGGACCGAACTTCGATAGGGGTCTACTTGAATTGCACGATCAATGAAATAAGAAGCTCGGTCAAGATTCTCATCCTCTAAAGCGGCATCAGCTAGAATCATCGCAGAATCATAGTCATGCTGGAGGTTTTCCAACAAGGTTTCTAACCACCGTAATTGCTCATCTCGGTTTTCTTCTGTTTCATAGATCTGTGATAACACTAGCGCGGGGCTGGGATATCCTGTGTACGTAGGAAGCATGTCATGAGCAGTTACCAAATGAAATTTGGCTTGCTCAAAATCTTCCTCCTTAAATAAAACTATACCTAATTGCAAATGCGCTTGAAAATCTCTCCCATTTTCTTCAATCCGTGCCCGCATATGCTGTTTTAGTGACGCATTATTGTATAGCTCCGCCAATATAGCGCTGGAGTTTTCACGAACACCATGACCGTGACCATCGCCCTCATCAGGCACATCTTCGGAATGAACATAGACATTGATTTCTGCAACGCGTCGATCAATCCAATTTTTGAACCCCGTGTTGAATTGATCCAAGCTCAGTTGAAACACTTCATCGAAACGAACCGATTCCTCTTTTACCACAGCATACTGATCGATAAATTCAACTAATTTTTCAAAGCCGTATTCTTCGGTAATGTAATCAACTACTAGATAAGACTGAAAATAAGCAAATCCTAAATCAGCATTATTTTGAGCTCCAGAAAATCCTGAATTAAGATCTTTAATATGCAACAGCTTTTCGTCAGCTGCAGCCCTGACTAGATCCAATCCTTGGCTGCGCCCCCAATAAGGTCGCCCTTCTCTTTCTTCCCAAACAGATATTCCTTCAGAAAGCCAGCGAGGCATGCGATTGTTTGTCATCTGCAAAGTAATGACATGCATGAATTCATGCCAAACAATTTCTTGCCAATTTGCTGATAATGTATCTGGCGATATCAAGGTGACAACTTTACCGAAACAGATTCCCACCAAAGGGCCAATGTCAGGCAAACCCACAGAGCGCACCGCAAAATCTTCAGTGTTTTCAAAAACCTCAATAAGAATTGGACTTTCTGGCTCGAACCCATACTTCGCCGTTAGTGTGTCATAACCTTCTTCAAGCAGTGGCTCTAAATAAGGCCAAAGAATATCCGCATCGTTTTCGCTCATGTGTACTTTAAAATGCTCACTCTCAACCGTTGTGTAAGTTTCAAGAGTGTCGAACACTTTCAACATATTTGATGTAAGCACGTTAAACGGATCGTTCTCGAAACCTATTTCTAGGTTAGCTTTACCTTCTTCTTCCTCGCCTAAGCGAATAAGATTGTTACCTAGCAGGGTATAACCTTGCCAATAATTTGGGTCAGCATCTATTGCAGCACGGGCGAATTCGACCGCTTCGGCAAATAGATAATTATTGCCGAGGGTATCCGCAACATCACCGAGAAATTTCGGGTTATTCGGGCTGAAACTATCCACTCTAGCGAGGTGCTCGGCATATTCATCATCGCGTTGGTTTAAAGCAGCTTGTGCAGCGAGTATGCTGTGAGTTTTTAAGGCTTCCGAATTGAGATTTAACACGCGGTCAAAATAGTCTTCAGCTTCTTCCTGCCGACTGTTCATGAGCAATAACTGACCATATGTCTCTAATGCCAACACGGAGTTAGGATTAATTGCTAAGGCTCTTTGTAGCGAACGTTCGTCTCCGCCAACTCGCGCAATACCAACTAGTGCTGGGACATAGCGGCTATTAATATCCAATACTTCTTGGTAAGACCGCTCGGCATCACTAGCGTTGTATTTTTCTAAAAACAAATCACCCCACAAGGTATGAGCTTCGAGATTATTCGGATTAGCGCGGGTAGCTTCATTAAACAAACTATTCGCATCATAAAAACTATCCAATAACCAACTCGCTAACGCTACCATCGCTACGTCTTCAGAAGCGAAAACTAAACCATTGTTATAGCGTTGGACCGCTTGATCCAAAAATTGCCGCGCGTCTGCTTTTCGCCCGACAAATTGAAGGAGGCTCCCATACTGCACTAAAGTGCGCACTGGAGGTTCAAACTGGCCTTCAATCACGGCTGCTAGTATTGCTAGGGCTTCAGCAGACTGGCCTATTTCCCTTTTTACTTCCGCAAGTTGCGTGCTAATCAGAGGAAATCGCGCATAATCGTTATCTTCAATAGTATTCTCAATAATACTAATTGCTTGTTGGGTATTGCCCATCATAAAGAAGGCTCGGCTCGCACCTACAATGCCTTCATTTTTATCTAAGCCGTCTGCCATCTGGAAGATGTCAGCCGCTGCCGCATAGGAGCCATTGATTAATAACTGTTCGCCACGAAACAATGGAGACTCGCCAGTGTTAGTCTGTGGCTCTTGTGCAAATACTGGTGATACCAGTAATAAGCTAAATAGCAGCACATTGATTTTTATACTGGGCTTATTACAAAGATTGGGTTTCATCAGCTTGCTCACTCGTAGTTTCACTTTCGATATATTCGCCATCAATGGATTCTGCTTCATCTGAAATACCAACAGCTGCATTGAAATGACCGGTCGCCACGGCCAACTCTACTAATAAAGCCTCCATCTGTTGCCAATAATCCGCTTCGAGAAAATCTTGTTTGCGCCCCCGAAAGACGAATACAGAACGCTCAGTTTCTTGCATCCGTGCTTTCAGTTCACGAGCCTGTGGGCTCAAATTTTGAGTGTCATCTAACAGAGTGTCGATATAGGCGATTTCTGCTAGCCGCCCATCAATGGCATCTACTGTCGGATTGAGCGCAAATAAAGCATCACCATTATCATCAAGACCCGCATGCTCAGAAGCTAAGCGCCCCTGCTCTTCGTACCAAGCCGCGACATTACTTTTCGCGTATTCAAAAGCTTCAAGCATGGAAACTCGATTATTTTTATCTCTGTCGCCGTTGCGACTGTCGAGGGCTTCAATGAAGTACCGGGAGAAAATCGGATCATAACGCTCCGAAGGAGAACGAGTAGATGAAATAACGACGCGACCTTCACTAGAGAGCGAAGTTGAGAAACCGTAACTAGCACTCGTGGTATTAATAATCGCAATATCTTGCTCGTTAAATTGATCTAACAAGTCCGAAAATACAGCACCAGTTATATCTGGGCCAACGATATTAAACTTCGCTTCTTCTTCTGCACCGGAGCCATGTCCAATTAAATAGAGCGTAATTTGATCGCCAGTTTTTACCTTGGCTGCTAATTCTGCTAAACCGTTTTCTATCCCCTCCAGATCACAAGCCCCATCTACTCTATCACCGCCAGGTAAAGCTGGTGCGCCCTTATCATAGAGGAGAGTGATGGTGTCAGAACTATAGCCGTAGTCCCGAGAGAGAATGTCGTGAAGGGAAAATGACCATTGTCTAAACTGTGTCTGATTGACTTCGCCGATTGTTGGGCCAACCAGTATGACTGCATATTTAGTAGAGTCTGGACTATCAAGAAAATAATTAGAAACAAGCTCTGTCCCAGATTTAGATTCCTCGAATTGTCCGTTTGCTGACCCACTAAGAAGTAAAACGCTAAGCAGCATTAGCAATTGAAGTTTGATTGGCGAAATGATTCTTTGTTTCATGTTGAATTAGCTCTCTTGCGCAACCTTTTGCTTAGTTCTATCTTTTCTAGGACAGCCCTTTCATTCGTCTTGTAATCCAATCGATACATAATAAAAGAATCAGCAGAGCAAGTAGCCAAGGCTGATCCCATAGATCAAGTTGAACTTCTCTTGAGTAAGCATTCGGCGTGAACTCTACACTATCTGCAAGCCCAGCCACGTCAGACAAATTAAAATAAGTACCGCCACTCACATCTGCTATGCGTGCTAGAAGACTACTATCCATTTCTGCATTGGTATACTCCCGCAAAGAAGGCGTAACGACAAAAGCAGTGCGCTTCTCTGAGCTGTCGATGGCAGAATCGCTCGCAGCACTCGCCACATCGACAAGTACGTTAAATACTCCCTCTTCTTCGACAATAAAGTTAGCTCGATAGACTCCATCCTCTTCAATGTCCCACTCCATAGGTACGTCAGTGACTTGGTCCAGTGGATTAGTAGTCTGCAGCCATAGGGTTGCATCGTTATCTGGCTCGTACTGATCATTTAATACGGTCGTGGTAACGTTTACTTCGTCTCCGACATTATAAAATTCTCGATCAAATGCGATGGTGATTCGCTCTGGTGCAGAAACTGCTAACCAACGCAACAATTGCCGCCAAAGAGTCTCATGAGACTGATCGTCTGATGGCAGCATCATTTGCCAACGCCAAGTGCTAGCAGTAGTGACAGCTACGCTGCGTCCACTGCCATAGCGTTGCTGGGCAATAATTGGCAGTAGCTGATTCTGATATTGTAGTACTGGATGTTCGAGCAATACCGTGGCTCCTGGTTTAATACGCCCGGTGACATACACGCCTTGTAGCTCTGGCAACAGGCGCCATTGGTTTTCATTTTCTCCGTCATCCCCGGATAATCTTAATAGCGGCGAAAATTCGCCATTGTTTGTCAGGCGTGGGTAAAACAGTTCCCCAGTGGGGTGATCACCTCTTCGAACTCCACCACGCAAATGGCCAGGCAAGAAATTTTCTTCAATCAAGGATACCGGCAAGATGTCTGCAATTGGAGTGGTAATGAATTCCTCATCCACCATTCCGCTCATTAAGAATCCCCCGCCACGTTCAGCTACGAAATCATCGATCATTTGCAACTGGTCCGCATTGAAAAAACTTTCTTCAATATCGCCAAGGACAATCGCTTCATAACGATAGAGCTCTTCCTTAGTGGAAGGAAAGCCACTGCTCAATTCAGTAGGAGATTCGATACCTTGGCGATAATATTTTTCAGGACCTGTTTGCAGATAAGTCGCTAGGCGTAAAGATTCATCACCCTGCACAGCGCGTCGAATGAATTTATACTCATTGCGCGGATGCCCCTCCAAATAAAGAATATCCAGTGCGGGCTTTTCAGTGTTATCAACAAGAAAACTGTAGTTGTTGTTCTCTTCAATGATCTCTCCACTTTGCAACTCTACTTGCAGGTCATAAACAATGAGTTCGGGTCGCTCCGGCGTAAGCTCTAGGTCGAATCGTCGTGGCACACCTTCTACACCGAGCGTAACCACATCAGACGCAACGATTTCTTGACCATCTCTTATTGACAATTCAACTTCCTGACCTTCGAAGCCTTGATGATTGACACCTACTTGCACAGTAAAGACTGAACCTTCGAGCACAGTCTTGGCGGCGCTTACATCGACAATGCCAATATCTTGAGGAATATCTTCCTGCCCAACGCCTACAGTGAAAACGGGGATCTGTCTATTCCCAAAACTCTGCGCGGTGTTCGTGGGGTCTGCCTCTCCGTTATCGGCACCGTCTGAAATCAATATCAGACCACCTAGGCGTAAACCGTTTAACTGATCATCAACATATTGCAAAGCTTGATCTATTGATGATGCCGTTCCTTCTTCTCTCAAACCATCAATGCCAGATATTCGCTGCGTTTCTTTATCAAACCGAAAGGTTCGTATTTGAAAGGACTCAGCAAGATCATCAATTAAACCATCATCGAAAAAAAATTCGGCAACGGCAGCTTGCCGTGTTTGCCCTCCAGCAAGGTCAGAGATAGCCATGCTTTGAGAATCATCAATTAGCACTCCCAGGTAAGTTTCCTGAGGTGCAGCCTGCATAGAGGTTATGACAGGTCTCAATAGGCAGAATAAAATGATAATCAACACACTAGAACGTGTCGCTACGAAAAAGGATTTCCATACAGAGCTTAGCGGTCTGGTAGTTTTGTAATAAGAAAACCAGACGCCAATAATTATCAGCAATACTAACAATCCAAAAAGCAACGGACTGATGCCGTAGGCAAAACTAAATGTGCCTTCTTCGAGTGCCGTAAGTATATTGGGTTCTGTGTATTGCATTGCTACTGAGCCTGGTTTTCAGACCCCTGATTCTCTGACAACACACGATAGTATTCTTGAACTAAATCGCGATACTCGTCTGGGATATCTTCCTCTAAGCTGGCATACAATTTGTTATTGATTGCATCAAGTTCAGCCTGAGCACGAAGAGCACCTTCCAGTTCGATAATTGGATCCAATAGTTCTCGGAATAATTCTGGTTGATTGAGGAAATCCTCGATGTTTTGTTGAGTCAAAATTTGACGAATTGAACGAGCATTACCCCAGGGCAAATTATTACCATCGGTAGTAATTCGGCCACCAGTACCTGCTCTGTCCTGACCTTCTCCGCGGGCACCACCAATTTGTTGCCGCCCGCCAGTCCCGTCGGCCTGGCCAGGTTGTCCGCCGGGTTGCGAACCTGGTTGTTGCCCGCCGGATTGCGAACCTGGTTGTTGTCCGCCAGCTTGGGCTTGCTGCTGCAGTTGTTGTTGCAGGTTTTCTGCAAGTTGCTGAGAGCGATTTAACTGATCACGCAATTCCCGCACTGTTGGCGCACCTGCTCCAGCTTGCTGTTCTTCTCCATTAAAAGCGCGAGCCTGTTGTTCAAGATTTTCGATCTGCTCCCGCAGCTCTTCAGCATCTCGCGCTGCCCGAGCAATCTGATCTGTTGGTGAATTAGTGTTAGCTGGGTTGAGACCGGCAAGTTGTTGGGCGAACTCTTCGATCTGATCCACGATTTCTTCTTCTATATCAACAGAAAGATTTACCATACCATTACGTAACACTCTATTGCTGGTTTGCATTTCTTCTCGAATTGGCCTTAAGTCTCTGGATGCTTCTTGCGCCTGCGACATCAAGCGCTGATCATCATTATCCCCACGAGCGATAATTGCCCGAAGCATGTCTTCGATCTCTTCAAGGTCTCTTTGTTGTTGTTGTTGCATCTCTACTAAGTCTTGTAATTCATCAGAATTTCTCACTGACTGACGGGTTTGACCAAGGCCTTGTTGTCGCGAAGTATTTTCTAATTCTTCTTGAAGTTGCCTTTGTTGCTGCAACAGTTGCTGTCCGCGCTGGCCGAGATTTTGTGCCAATTGATTGACAGAGCGATCACCCTGTTCGCTTAATTCGCGTTGCCGTTCCCGTATATTTTCTAGAGCCTTCTGACTTCTAGCGGCTGCAATGGAAGCAGTTTCGCTTTCTGACGCTTCCTGCATTTGTTGTGCAGCCCGCTGCAAGGCAGTTTGTGCTGTTGCTGTCCACCGCTAGAGCTGCCACCAGGAGAAGCCTGGGATTGAGACTGCTGACCATTCTGGGATGGCTGAGGTTGGGAATTTTGCTGGCGCTGATTATTCTGCTGCGCCAATTGCTGAACTTCACGACTTAGCTGTTCTTGTTGACGCATTAATCGCTCAAGTTCACGTCTTCGCTGCTCCTCAGTCATTTGCTCTTCTCGTCGAGCAAGATTTCGTTGTGCTCGAGTTAATCCTTCCTGACGTCGTGCTAATTCTTCTAATTTGTTTTCTTCTTCTTGCTGTTCAGGCGAAGAGCCACGACTGCTGTTTGGCGTCTCGTAGCGATTTTCTAATTGGCCCATTTCCATTTCGAACAATTCTCGAAGGTCGTCGCGTTCTTGTTGGGCACCACCGCCACCACCGCCACCACCGCCTTGCTGCATGCTGATATCAGTGCGGTTAATACTGGCTTCTGCTTTTAATATATATTGCAGTGCTAATTGCTCAGGCTGTAAGGCGCTTGTGATTTGCTCGAGATCTAGTTCGTTAGCAGCCGCATTCATCTGATCAATTGCCAGTGAAAGATTTTCAACTGCGGAATCATACGTGTCATCAGAAAAATTTAGGCGTTCTGCCAATCGGTCAATTGACATTCTTGCTCGCCCAGTTGCGTCTTTTTGAGACTCAGCAATTATTTCAGCATCTGAACTAAATTCATCAGGTGACACCTTACTTTGTCTGTTCTTTAGTTTCCAAGTTGCCGCAATAATGTCCTTCTGTATTGATACCAATGCACTAGAATCGTCACCTCCTTGGCCGCCCCCGCCACCGCCACCGCCACCGCCACCAGAATTCCGCCGAAACTCTTGATCTGTCGGAATAACTTGCAAGAAGTAGATATCAGAAATAACTTCGGTAGGACCTTCTAGTCCGTTGTTGTCCGCAAGGGTTAAGAAGTAGCTGACAAAATCCCCAGGCTCGACCCCTAAATCTTCTAGATAGATAAGTTCATTTCCAGAGACGTTGCGCACGTTAGTCTCTGGAAGAAAATTTACTTCCACTTCTTCTGTCCCAACCACACTATAATTTAAGACAAACTGGGAAAGTCCATAGTCGTCAGACGCATCTATCTCTAATATCACCTCATCCAAAGGCATGACATCTTCATCTTTACCAGGACGAATGAGAGCAAGTTCTGGCGGGTTGTCTTCAATTGCACGGATAAAATAATCAAGGGGATTCTGACTTTGCATATCAGAAAAGTCAGTTGCCCTAATTCGATAGATACCATCTTGAGTCACCGTAAATTTTGCAACGCCAACATTCCCTTCTAGTGTTAGGTCCAGATCCTCATATTTAACAGCGGAATTAATCTCTTCTTCATCCTCAGCGCTGCCGTAACTTTCTTCAAATTCAACACTTGCTACAGAAATTGCTTTGTTAAAAGTCACTTTTAAATCAACTATCGTCCCTTCCGGCACAACCATGTCACCACTATCTTCCTCGATAATATCTTCGATTCCTGTGTAATCAGGGTATTCAAAGGCCAGATCGATCTGCTCTATTTGAGGCAAGTCGAACAAACTAATTTCGTACTGCGGAGAACTTTGCTCGCCGCGCTCTTGAAAGGTTACGTAATAAGTCGTGTCCTCATCTAACGAGGGGACAAAATAGCTATAAGTAGCACTTTCACTTCCGCTACCGTCTTGCGCCATCCTATAGTCACGCCAGTTCAAATTATCATCTTGCAAGCGCAAATTGATCGTGTCGGGGATGGCGTTTTTTACTTGAGCGATGATGGTCAAACTGTCACCTCGCTGCATTTCCAAATCACCTGGCTCGACACTGATCTCAATATCAGCAGGCACTGAAACGATAACGATGGGCTCATCAATTGAGAATGGCCAAGCCAGGCGGCTACCCGCATTTAGCAGGGCATCAGAGCTAACAAAAAGAGCAATCACTATCGCGACTACCGCAGCAGCCGAACCAAATGAAATCCAACTTGCTTTAGCAGGGGCTACAGTTTCTACTTCCCGCTGCTGTTGCTGCACATGCTCTTGGGCATCAACCCAAAGCTGTTGAATAAATTGCTGGGAAACACCAGCCCTTCCGTGAACAAGATCTTCCTCATTAAACTCTAATGAAGTTAAAAGCCGCTGTTCGAGATCCGGAATGTGGTCTTCGACATAGTGAGCGAGCCTTCGATCATCGGTATGTCGCCTGGTAAGAATACTAGCGAACCACCAAGCAAGCGGAATAACCGCCAACAAACAAAGAATAAAAAGAAATATTGTTCCGGTTTTATCTAAATTCAACCAGGCTACTGTTGCACTCGCAAACAAAACAAAAATGGAAGCAGCGATTGCAAAATAACTTACCTGCTTAAGGATAAATAAATTACTTCGCCTTCGTCGAAGGGTTTTAAGTGTGGTTCGTAAACTTTCAAAAGTGGGTGAAGACATAAAGACTCTATTGTAGATAGGTTATCGCGCTAACTGACCTCGATTATCTACTAAAGTGTCCAGCGGCCATTGTAATGACTTTTCAACCTGGTGTAGGAAGAAAACCCCATCCCCACAGGCCGCAAGCCTAAGCAGATTGATTCAACTTTCGACCTTAACTATCCCATTAACCCACCCCGAAAAGCAAGGAATTAAGGGCTAGAATACGGACAAAATCTCAGGCAAATCAGTTAGTCGGAGTAATACGTAATTTTGGTCGAAAATAGTGAGAAACGCACTTCATTAAGCACTCTATGATACTCAAGGAAAAATACAAAAAAATAAATTTACAGCTAATCAGGGCAACCCATTTCAGCTGGGCGATAGTACTGGGACGCCTTGGGGAAAACTCGGATGTTACTGACTGTTACAGCTGCCACTAATTCCGCCAGATTTTGGTGATCTACAATATCTGACAAAGTAGTCAAGGTCGGTCTAGGTACTACCCAACGCTTGGCTTTTGCATCTGCAATTGCAGCTTTTGGCGAAATCCATCGATGATCTAAGATTTCATCATTATCAACAGACACTGAGACCTTTTCAAAAATAGGACAGATAAAAAACCAGGTACAAAAGCGACGCGGCAGGTTTGGAGGCGTAGTCCAATGGGCAGTATGGATTAACTGATCTGCATCAATATCTAGCCCGGCTTCTTCTTTGGTTTCGCGGACAGCTGCCTGCAGAGCTGCTGGATACTCTAATCCTGGAGCCGAATCCTGATAGTCTTTCTCATCTATACGACCACCAGGGAACACCCAATGACCCCCATGAAATACCAAACGAGAGTTTCGCTGCAGTAACAAAACTTCTAATTCAGGCGCATCCTGAGACTGACGCACCAATACAACAGTGGCGGCAGGAACCGGTTCAATATCACTCATGCAAGAATCTTTCCTAATGCCATTTAAAATTGCCCATACCCGAAAGCGACTAAAAACCTGGCCGCAGATGATAGCGGATTCCCAGCATAAGGCCACTCCTGCGTGTAAGATATCTAAAAGGTGTCGTAAATTGCGCCATTCAGGCTAGCAGCATAGAATCAAACAACTTCGTGTTAGGTTCAGTATTTCAGTCCAAATTTTCATTAGAAATAATTTCTAGATAGTAGAGGAACAACAATGAGCATTAGTTTTGAAAACAGAGTTGCCATAGTAACCGGTGCGGGAGGCGGATTAGGAAAGCAACACGCCTTAGAACTAGGACGTCGCGGCGCCAAAGTCGTCGTTAATGACCTAGGTGGCAGTGTTGATGGGAGCGGCGGCTCGGTTTCTGCTGCTGAAGACGTAGCGCAGGAAATCAATGAACATGGCGGAATTGCCATGGCTAATGCGGCTTCAGTCACTGATTTGGACGCCGTTCAAGGGTTGATCGATGAAACCATGAGCAATTGGGGTCGCATAGATATATTGGTAAACAATGCTGGCATTTTGAGAGACAAGACCTTTGCTAAATTGGAGGTTGAAAACTGGCATGCCGTCATCGATGTGCATTTGAATGGCAGCCTGAACTGCACAAAACTGGCGTGGCCCATCATGACAGAACAAAACTATGGCCGTATCGTCATGACTACGTCGACATCTGGCTTATTCGGTAATTTCGGACAAAGTAATTATGGAGCAGCCAAACTCGGCTTAGTCGGCCTCATGAATACATTGCGATTTGAAGGCGCTAAATACAATATCCACACAAATTCAATTGCACCCATTGCCGCAACGCGAATGACGGTTGAATTGCCTGGTTTTGAGGATAGCGCAGAACGTCTAGCACCTGAGCGAGTGACCCCAGCCGTCGTTTACTTGTGCAGCGACAAAGCCCCTAACGGCCGAATTATCCAGGCGGCTGGCGGCCGTTATTACTCTGCTGATGTAAGGGAAAATACCGGTGTCGACCTAGGAGTCGGCGCTAGCGCTGAAGACATCGCCAGCAACATCGATACAATCTTGGATATGTCGACAAATATTGGCGTGCTAGAAAGAATGCAAAACTCTTAGCTCACAAGATGCTCATTGATCTATTCACAATTCCAACTAACCGCAGGTCAGGAATCAGCCGCCTGATCTGCCTGGACTCTTATCACAGACTCTCTTTCCGATAACAAGTCGATCAGCGTTTTGAATGCAGGGTTGTCCCTGCGAACATCCCAACCCCAAACCTTTTTACAGACACGAGTTACTGGCGATAACGCAAAATGCGCATAGAAATCCGCATAAGTAACCTGATCACCCGCCAGGTATGGGCCAAACTTTGCAATGCGATACAATGCCGTAAAACCTTTTTCTAGTATTGATTTTACTTCAGCTTGTAAAACTTCATTCTCAGGCTTGCCAAAAAATACTTCACCATAAAGTCGTCTGGCAGGTAATTCTATATACAATTCCAGATAGCGAATCAGCTCTCTAACCTTTGCTTTTTGAAATCTACCCTCTGGATAAAAAGATCGCCCCTCACCTAAATCATCAAGGTATTCCAGTATTACTGAAGTTTCCGTAAGATACCCAGCTTCTGTTTCTAAGCAAGGCACTTTCCCCATTGGACTTTTGCCCAAATAACCGTCTTCTTGCGAAGGGCTTTGATTAACTTCTTCAAATACGATGCCTTTTTCAAGCAATACTGTTTTAACTACGTTGTAATAGTTGCTTAGATACATTCCATGCAATTTAATATTCATTCCTATCCTCGGATAATCTTTGATGAAATTGTGTTAGAAATTTTTTATTTTGCTAATAAAAAAGCAAACTAAGGCTAACTTTTTAATGCCCATTTTACAAAATTTTGAACAATAAGGCCCTGTTACTATCAGCCTATGATGCCAGAAGCCATAAACTCTGGCGCCAAAGAGTTGTATCTATGTTTCCCGAAATTCATTGGAAGCAACTAGCTTTACCCCCGCGCAACTTTAGTTGGCGCATACGCAGCAATAGCTTGCACTGGGCCTCATATAATCGAGATGAATTATGCGTCGACTATGTTTTCTTGCTAGCAACGTCGATGACGGATTTAAGCAGTTTACGTGGATTAGTTCCGCAATTATCCAGAGTGCCTACAATCGTCTATTTTCATGAAAATCAGTTTGCTTATCCGAACAACAAACAACAGAAAGAAGACAGGAAACCTACAAATATTGAACCCCTACTAGTTCCAATTTATGCGGCTTTATGTGCAGACAAGATTGTCTTTAACACTACCTTCAATAAATCGACTTTCATTAATGGTGCCAGGAATCTTTTTAATATTTTGCCGGATAAATTCCCACCTTCAATTATCGAAAAACTAGAAAGTGCCGTAGTAGTGCCGGTCCCAATTGAAATCCCCCAAACACAAGCCATGACACCAATTACCTCAGAATTACTAGAGGTTGTTTGGAATCATCGCTGGGAATATGACAAAGGACCAGAGTTATTATTAGCTATAATAGAATTGGTGATTAAACAAAATTTACCTATTCGATTTCATGTTGTTGGCGAAAATTTTCGCCAACAACCACCGGCATTCGATCAAATAAAAAGTTTGTTAAGTGAATACACACACAGTCTAGCCATAGAAGCAGGTGCCTATGGATTCATAAGAGAAGAACGAGAATATTATGATCTACTTGCTCGCTGCGACGTAATCTTATCCACTGCAATGCATGACTTTCAGGGGCTGGCACTCCAGGAAGCCTGCCTTGCTGACTGCACACCCCTCGCCCCCAATGATCTCGCTTACCCCGAATATCTGCCGACAGACTTTCTTTACGACAATGAACTAACTACCGTTGATACAGCTCAGCTAATCGTGCAACGTCTAAAACATTTGCTGGCTTTAAAAAAAGACGGAAGCGCTCTTCCTAAAGCAGACCTAACAAGGTTTACCACAGAAGGATTACGAACCGCGTACTCTGAACTTTTTAGTTTTGGCTAATTAACTTGCTCTAAAACCGGGAATATAATCTCTTGATCGATTTGAATCCGATTAAAATCTAGCCCTGGGTTATATTGACGCAGCAACCACACAGGCGTGGAATATTGAGTTCTCGCAATGCCACCAATATTATCACCAGATTGCACACGATAAGTCTCAACATTTTGAATTCGGTAATTGCTAAAGAATTCCTGTTGCAGAGTCGAGTGATATTCCCGGCGTCCCAATTCGAACTCCGGAATATTTATGCGGGAGAAATCAAGTATCAGTCGATCACCTATGATTACAGGATCCCGAAAAGCCATATTATTCAGACGACGTAAATCCCAAGCACGAACGCCTAACCAGTCGGCGTAGTGGCCAAGGGTTTCAGACGCTTGAATTTCTACTGAGTTGTTACTGGCCACAGTGTAGTCTGAAGGGTCGGCAGAAAGCGCTTCAGCTAACTGCTCATTACTTTCACTAACATCCAGTGTTGGATCCAATGCAACGGCAGTTTCTTCCTCTGGAGTAACTGGCATTTCTAACTCTTGGTTATCCGGAAGCACTGCCGCTGGAGGAAGAACTTCTTCTGTTGTCGCATTAAGTGCTAGCTGAGTTAGCTCAGGACTGGAATTCGCAACTTCCTCTTCACTGGTTGTTGCTTCGATAACAGACGGTGGGATCACGCCCTCAGGGACTGATTCACTTGCATCATCGAAATTTTGTACCTGAGTCGACAGAACCGGTATCGCACTGGCTTTAATTGCGACAATTTGCTCAGCGGCAAGACCAAATCCGGGCAATCTTATCTGTTGCCCTGGATAAATCCTATTTCGATCCTGAATACCGTTCTGATTAAGTAATTCAGCTTCGGTTACACCATAGCGAGCGGCTATAAGGGAAACCGTGTCACCCCTACGTACTGTATATTCTCCATCTTCTGGAGGACTTCCACCTGCTTGATCGATGAGCTGCTGAGCACTGATATTGTCTTGAGGCAGCAAGAGACGCTGTCCTATCGAAATTCGATGACGGCTAGGCAATTGGTTTAGTGCCACCAAACGATTTACAGAAGTGTTAAACCTGCCCGCTATAACAGAGAGACTGTCGCCTCGCTCAACAACATAGGCAACATCAGGGGTCTGTATTGCAAACTTAAAATCATCAGGGATTCTGGCTAACAAATTGCCAGGCGAAACCGCGGTTTCACGTACTTTAATCGTATAGCCACGTGGAATTCTCTTGTTGCCTTCCCATACTGCTGGCCGGAGTGCTCGATTATCTGCCTGTAATTGCTCGAGACTAATACCGACAGAACGAGCAAACACCTCCGCATCGATAAAAGCATCGGTTTTCACTTCATAGAAACTTGGCGCTTGATCTAGGCGAATATCGCCAAAATAACGTTGTGCATTATTTTCGACGTGAATTACTGCAAGAAACTGTACATAAAAATTGCGGGATGCGAAGCCAAATGCTCGGCCCCGATAATTGGCGATTATTTTTTCAATATCTTGGGTTCCGGTTTGACGGACTGCACGGGATATTCCACCTGCACCATGGTTGTAGGCAGTAAGGGCTAGTGGCCAAGTCCCTAATACTGAATAATTATATTCCAATAAGCTCATTGCTGCGCCTGCAGAGGTATAAGGGTCCATCCGCTCATCAACAATATGGTCAATACGCATAAAGCGCTTACCTGTAAGCCTTGTGAATTGCCACATGCCTGCAGCCGACGCGCTAGAATAAGCGCCTGGGTTAAAAGAAGATTCGACGTGCGGCAGTACACCTAGCTCAAGCGGAAGACTCTTCTCCCGTATCACTTGGTTGATATGGGCGCGATAGGCCCCCGATCTTCTAAGCCCACCTAAAAATCGGTCAGATTGCCCCAATTGCCAACGGACATTATTTGCAGCCGTACGTAAAGTTTCATTACTAACGTCTGCTGGCCATAATTGGAGGACCTCCTGTTGATTCCGTGACAAATCACTGCGCTTGCCACCCGCCAGAACTCGAAGGTCTTCTTGGATTTGAGATCGCTCTCGCTCTATGACTCGTCGATCCAACTCCAAAGCAGTGTATATAACTGAAAGATTTTGAGAGTCATGAAGAAATCCACTTTGAGTGTCAACCTCGGTATACACTTTTATCCAAAAGTCTACCGCCGGCTTAAGCTGCGTTGGTTGAGGAAATAAATCCGTTGGTTGCGCCTGAAGCGAGATACCCAGCAAGCAACTCACACTCAAGACTATCATCTTCAGCCAAAAGACTCTTAGTTCCTCAATCAAGGAAAACATCCTAAGCACTATCTGTATTTGCTCCATAATCCAAGCCATTGAAAAGCACTACTTTTTGCCATGTTAAAACATAGCAAGTATGAACAAACAGGCCAAGCAGAAATTCATCGACAAAATACTTGTGGTCTTTTTGATTGTATCGCTTAGAGACAGTTCAACTTTACTGAAAGCAAGTATCCAAAAGGTTATAGATACCTGAAACTCGCGGAGTTACTAAGGCATGCCATCGAGATCGGCACCCTCTTTAACTGGAATCATCAAATCTTCTCTAGTTACATTCATATAAAGGATGACATTCGAGGCGACATAAATTGACGAATAGGTACCTATGACCACACCGATAATTAACGCAATTGCAAAACCTTGCGTGGTCTCTCCACCAATTAACAGTACAGAGAAAAGCACTAACAAAGTCGTGAATGAGGTAATTACGGTTCGGCTTAACGTCTGATTAAGAGAGGTGTTAACCATTTCTATCGGACTGCCCTTGCGCATTCGACGGAAATTTTCTCTTATGCGATCGGAAACCACTATCGTGTCATTCAAGGAATAACCAATGATTGCCAACATAGCTGCTAAGGTATTCAGATTGAACTCGATCCCAAATATGGAAAAAATCCCCAAAGTGATGATTACATCGTGAGCTAAAGCAACAACAGCACCAACCGAGAATTTAAACTGGAAGCGCACGGCGATGTACACCATGATAATGCCTAGTGCCACCAACATGCCCAAACCTCCCTGCTCCGCCAATTCTTCGCCGACTTTCGCGCTCACATAATCTGAACCGAGCAAGGTAACGTCACTCGAACTTCCAGCACTCAACAATGCTGCAATAGTTTCTCCAACTTCGGCAGCCTGCTCGGCTTGATTGACCACTTCAACACTTTCATCAACTGGCAGGATTACACGAATTTCACGATCCGACCCAAAACTAACGACCACTGCATCTTCATAGCCATTATTAATTAATGAAGAATTGACTTCGCCCAATACCACTGTATCTGAGTAACCTAAACGGACAGAAGTACCACTGGTGAAATCAAGACCAAATTGCAAGGAATTAAAGAATAAAGCGAGAATTGAAACAATAACGAGTGTTATAGAAATTACTGAAGCAATCTTTCTCACACCCATAAAATCTATATTTGAAGGTAATTGCATAGTGCCAATCAGATCCTCTAAGCCGCCTTAATGCCTGGTTTATCAGGCATCCTGTACTTCCCAATTGAAAGTTGTTGTACGGAACGACCCCCGTAAATCAAATTGACCAATGCCCGCGTACCGACAATGGCAGTAAACATTGAAGTTATAATGCCAATCATCAAGGTAACCGCGAACCCTTTAACTGGACCGGTACCAATCGTAAAGAGTACTAGCGCAACGAGGAAGGTAGTCAGATTAGCATCAAGAATGGTGGTAAAGGCGCGGTCATATCCAGCATCTATCGCTTGCTGTGGCGACATACCATTACTTAATTCTTCCCTTATACGCGTAAATATCAAAACATTCGCGTCCACCGCCATACCCACAGTCAGCACGATTCCAACAATTCCTGGAAGTGTGAGAGTGGCAGGAATAACAGAAGACATGACCGCAAAAATAAGCAAGATGTTCATAATGAGAGCAGCATTTGCAGCCACACCGAATACACGGTAGTAGAACAACATAAATACGAGAACAAGCACCGAAGCTACTAACACTCCGTTAAAGCCTGCCTCCAGATTTTCTCGCCCCATCGTTGGTCCAATCACGCTCTGTTCAACAATAGTCATTGGCGCCGCCAAAGATCCAGAGCGAATTAATTCCGACAAATCATTTGCTTCTCTAGCATTTAGTCCAGTTATAACGAATGTTCTTGGTAGCGCGGTGATGATAGTTGCATGACTGATCAATCGTTTGTCTTCATAAAATTCAACATCTTCTATCTCATTACCATCTTCATCCAGGGTAGTGATAGTACGTGATTTCGTTTCACTCAACAGAATGTCCATCATTCGGCCAACATTGTCCCGAGTTACACGATTAATTTGATTACCACCCTGGGCATCAAGGTTTATCTGAACCTGAGGTAACCCATTCTGGTCCAGTGTAGAACGGACATTGCTAATACGGTCACCCTGCAGTATCACCTCGTTATCAACGTCTATTAACTGTCCTTGGTATTCATAACTCTCATAAGAAACCGCAGAAGCCCCTGGTTCAGCCTCCAAATGAAACTCTAAGGTCGCAATGCGCTGTAAAAAACGGATGGCTTGAGCTGGATCCTGAATGCCAGGCAATTCTACGACAATTCTGTCTGCCCCTTGTTGTTGCACTGTTGGTTCTGCTACGCCGAGGGAATCAACACGATTCATTATTGTGGTGCGATTGGCTTGCAAAGTATCCCGTTCTACCTGCAATGCGACTTCAGCTGGAGTCCGCATATCGAGAATAAACAAATCCCCGACTTCACGGGTTTGAAACTGTAGATCTGGAAAGTTATCAATTAATTCTGACCGCGCATCAGATCTGATCTCTGCGTTGGCAAATCGTATTTCTAAATGATTGTTATCGACTACTTCAGTCCCACGGGTTCTTAATCTTTCTTCTCTTAATATCGAGCGCACGTTACTCAGATTGTCTTCCATACGCCGACCAAGCGCAGCACTCATATCCACTTCCATAAGAAAATGAACACCGCCTTGCAGATCTAGACCAAGATTCATTTTTCCCGCACCGATAGCTTGCAACCAACCAGGGGTGGTGGGAGCAAGATTTAGTGCAACAATATAATCATCACTTAATGCGTCTTCGATGGCTGTTTTCGCAACGAGCTGGTCATCGACAGAATTTAATCGAATTAAGATATTCTCTTCGCTTACCTCTTCACCAAAAAATTCTACTTGAGCAGCTTCTAACGCGGTCGTAATTAACGCCATATCTGACTCGTTAAGACTCAAACTGTCAGTAGAAACTTGAATCGCTTCATCGTCAGGATAAATATTCGGAATGGAGTAAAGAAACCCCAGCAATACCACAACTAGAATAAGTGCGTTTTTCCAAGCTGGATACTGATTCAACATAGTTTTCTTACAATAGTTTAATTAGAGTTGTTATAGACTACGTGACAAGACATTGCTTAAGTAGTTTAGATCTGACTAATAGTGCCCTTTGGTAATGCCGCGGCAACCGACGACTTTTGCACTCTAAGTTCAACACCTTCAGCGACTTCGATAGCAATATAATCATCATTCACTTTCGTAACTTTTCCTAAAAGACCTCCTGAGGTCATCACTTCATCACCTTTCGAAATTCCGCCAACCAATTCACGATGTTCCTTAGCACGCTTAGATTGTGGCCGCCACAATATAAGCCAGAAAAGGAAAAACATACCGCCAAAGAGAATTAAATTGTAGGCTAGAGAAGGTTGCTGGGCCTGGCCCGCTTCTTGAGCATAGGCTACTGGGAAAAATAGTTTCATGGATTCTCTCTCGGTCTATTGTCTCTACTGCTGTGTAGTTTTATCGACCCAAATAGCGCTCTCAATAGAGTTGGGGCACTAAGTTCGGTTTCAAGTCAAAAAGCCTTCTACTAACGCTCGACTGCAACGTTTTTTCCTTAGCACTTAGCCTCGCATCACAGGTTCTCACTAGGATTCAGCTAACCCCCGCTGGTCTCTCTGGAACTGGCTAGCGAAGGCGCTCAATCTACCTTGTTCTATGGACGCACGCAATCTAGACATGAGCTGCTGATAGAAGTGCAAATTGTGAATTGTATTTAGTTGGGCACCTAATATTTCCTTACATTTGTCCAGATGATGCAAATAAGCTCGACTAAAATTCTTACAGGTATAGCAATTGCAATTCTCATCTAGCGGGAGCGTGTCATCACGATAGCGTGAGTTCCGGAGCCTCAATAAGCCCCGAGAGGTAAACAAATGTGCATTTCTGGCATTGCGTGTCGGCATTACACAGTCGAACATATCTATTCCATGAGAGACTGCATGAACAATGTCATTTGGTGTCCCTACTCCCATTAAATACCTGGGCTTAGCACGAGGAAGAGCTGCTGCCGAATGCTCCACTATTTCGATCATCTCTGCCTTGGGTTCTCCAACTGACAATCCACCCAATGCATAGCCATCAAATTCGATTTCTTCCAAAGCAGCCAAGGAATCATCTCTTAAATTCTTGTACATAGAGCCCTGTATGATGCCGAACAATGCCGCCTGGTTTTCTCCGTGGGCCCGCTTGCAGCGTTTAGCCCAGGCCATAGACAACTCCATAGATTCTCTTGCAGTTTTTTCACTGGCGGGATAAGGAGTGCATTCATCAAAAACCATAATGATATCAGCTCCAAGCTTATGCTGGATTTCAATTGCTGATTCAGGCCCAAGGAAAATTTCAGCACCATCGATCGGCGAACGAAATCTTACCCCCTCTTCCGAAATCTTGCGCATGTCTCCCAGACTAAATACCTGAAATCCTCCTGAGTCTGTCAGTATGGGTTTATCCCAGCCGATAAATTCATGGAGATCGCCATGGCGATTGATTATGTCCGGTCCTGGACGCAGCATTAGGTGGAAGGTATTCCCCAAAATAATGTCGGCACCAATTTCTTTAATTTGCTGCGGATTCAATCCCTTTACTGAGCCATAAGTGCCCACCGGCATAAACGCGGGAGTCTGAACTTGGCCACGAGGAAACTCCAAAACACCCCTGCGAGCCATTCCATCATTAGCACTAACCGAAAACTCCATATGACAGTTTGGCATGACTTTTATACCTAGTGCTCTCTAGTGGCGCGAAAATGGATCTCAGGCCAACGCTCTTCCATTAAACTCAGGTTCACGCGCGTAGGCGCCAAGTAAGTAAGATAACCACCGCCGTCTACAGACAGGTTTTCATGAGCTTTCTTTTTAAACTCTTCCAGCTTTACCTTGTCTTCAGAATCTATCCATCGAGCCACATAGACATTTACCGGTTCGTAGATAGCTTCCACTTTATATTCATCCTTGAGTCGATAAGCCACTACTTCAAATTGCAAAACCCCTACCGCACCGACCACTAAGTCATTATTTCTCAGCGGCATAAACAACTGAGTCGAACCTTCCTCCGAAAGCTGAGTAAGACCTTTTTGCAGCTGCTTTAATTTAAGTGGGTCTTGTAAACGAATCCTTTTAAATAGCTCTGGCGCAAAATGGGGAATGCCGCGAAATTTTAATTCTTCTCCAGTAGTAAATGTATCACCAATCTGAATCGTACCGTGATTGTGCAAACCAATAATATCTCCTGATACGGCACCGTCAGCTTGCGTTCTATCTCCAGCCAGGAATGTCACTGCATCAGCAACTTTGACCTCCTTCGCAAGTCGGCTGTGACGCATTTTCATGCCTTTCCTGTATTCACCAGAACAAACTCGCATAAAAGCAATTCGGTCACGGTGATTTGGATCCATATTGGCCTGAATTTTAAAAATAAACCCACTAAATGCTTCTTCATTTGCCGCAACTATTCGAGACTCAGTTTCTCGATCTCTAGGCGAAGGCGCCCACTTTACAAAATCGTCTAGCATTTCCCGCACACTGAAATTCCCGAGAGCGGTTCCAAAATATACAGGGGTCAGTTCTCCCCCTAAGTAAGCATCCAAGTTAAATTTATGACTTGCGCCTTTTACCAACTCTATTTCATCAATAAAGTCTTCAGAATATTCTCCTAGTAGCTTTTTAACTTTTTTGTTGTCGGTGCCATCTACCTGGGTATCTTTAGGAATCTGATGTCCTTGACCTTGATGATAGACATGAATTTTGTCCGTGTAGAGGTTATAGACACCCTTAAACTCTTTTCCCATTCCTAAAGGCCAATTAATAGGCGCACATTGAATCTTTAATACATCTTCTATTTCGTCAAGAATTTCGATAGGGTCAAGAGTGTCTCGGTCAAGCTTATTTACAAAAGTAAAAATTGGAGTGTCTCGTAAACGGCAAACGTCCATCAACTTGATAGTTCTTTCTTCCACGCCTTTGGCGCCATCAACAATCATAAGCGCGGAATCAACCGCCGTAAGAACACGGTAAGTGTCTTCGGAGAAATCCTCGTGGCCAGGCGTGTCAAGAAGGTTCACCATGCGTTCCTTGTAGGGGAACTGCATCACCGAAGACGTTACGGATATTCCTCGCTCCTGTTCCATGGTCATCCAGTCAGAAGTAGCATGACGGCCAGACTTCTTGCCTTTCACAGTACCAGCCACTTGAATTAGATTGCCAAGCAACAGTAATTTCTCAGTAATAGTGGTTTTACCAGCATCGGGATGAGAAATAATTGCAAGTACCCGTCGCCGCAGGATTTCTTGTTGCAGTGCTTCTGCCATCATGAGTTTAAATCAACCAGATTTGCTTGATGCCGCCGAAAAAAGGCGGCGATTATAACAGGATTCCTCCAGTTCCAGAGGATTAATAGGGCTCCAAACCAGTAATTTCTATATAAATTTCCCTAACCATGTCCTCTAGAAATTTGTCTATCTGGATTGCAGCCGATAGCTCCCATGCATATGATGCACTTCCAGATTAGAGGGAGAGTATTTATGGATTTTAGTTTGTCCGCAGAACAACGCGCATTGCAGGATTCAGTGCGCCAATTTGCACACAAAGAACTACCTGAGATCGCTAGGGCTGTGGAGGAAGCTGATGAGCCGCCAAACCTAGAAGTTCGTAAGCGTTTCGCGAAATTAGGCTATCTTGGCATTAATTTAAGTATCGATGATGGAGGCGCTGGTGGCTCTCACCTCGATGCAGTAATTGTCCTAGAAGAAATCGCTAAAATCTCAATTGCCGTAGCCTTTCCGATTTTTGAATCCTGTTTTGGTCCCTGCTTAGCAATTGCTCATTTTGGCAACGAAAAATTAAGGAAATGGCTACTCCCGAATATTTGTTCTGGAGATCTGGTGCTCGCGGTTTCGATGTCAGAACCCGATGCCGGCTCAGCACTTACAGACCTAAAAACCAGAGCTACTATTGATGGAAATAAAGTTATCCTAAATGGAACCAAGCGCTGGTGTTCCGGCGCTGGACACTCCGAGGCCTATGTTGTTTATTGTCGAATGTCCGATGAGCCGGGCGCCAAAGGAATCGGCGCCATTGTTGTAGAAAAAGAAACCGAGGGCTTTAGCTTCGGCAAGCGTGATCATCACATGGGATTTCGCGGTATCTATAGCGCGGATATGTATTTCGACAATGTCGAGGTCTCGACAGACAATATTCTCGTCCCGGCAGGGGGATTCGGCAAGTTAATGGACGCCTTTGATCTTGAACGCTGCGGAAACACTACCATGTCACTTGCAGTCGCTCAGTCTGCCTTCGATTTTGTTATGAAATATACCCAAGAGAGAAATCAGTTTGGAAAACCATTAGTCGATTTTCAAGCCGTTCAAATTCAACTTGCAGAAATGAAATTAAAACTAGACGCGGCGCGTTTACTCTTATACAGGGCAGTAGCGAACGCCGAAAAAGGCTTACCCTCTATAGCCGATAGCTCAATTGCGAAGTGTTTCGCCAATGAAACAGCAAGAGAAGTTACTGGCAAAGCAATGCAACTTATGGGTGGTTACGGCTACTCTCGTGAATTTCCAATTGAGCAAAAAATGCGAGACGCTTGGGGTTGGGGCATAGCCGGAGGAGCAATTGATATTCAAAAGGTTAATATTACTTCATCGCTAGTTGGGCGCCGTTTTAATCAGCGGGCCAAGTAGCAAAGCTTAAGATAGGAGAGGGTAGTAAGAACCATGGAACCAATGCGCTTTCTGGTCACTCAAGTGGAGTCTTCTAACCGTGTTACCGGATATTTAGTCAGTGGCAAGCTCATGAAAGACGATAGTGTTGTCATCGCCTCGTCAGGCCATCAAACCTCCATACTTGAAATGCAGCAAGGCGGCACTGCCTGCACAGAAGCTGAGGCGAAAACAGAGTTAGTGCTCGACCTTACCTATTCAGTGAACATGAAGCCTAATGACATCATAGCGGCTGCTGATTCTCGACCTGAATTCTCTGATCAGTTTGAAGCGCAGATTGAATGGCTCAGCGAACGAGAACTGTTGCCAGGTAGAACCTATACGATAAAGGCGATAAGCGGTAATAGTGAAGCCACTGTTAGCCGCTTAAAATATCGCTTTGATGAGCAATCAGGACAACAAATTGCCGCTAATACTCTGACCAAAAACAGCAACGGCGTTGCCAATATTGCCCTCACCCAGCCTATCATTTACGACTCAGGCTCAGTATGCCCTGCAACTGGCACATTTTCTCTTTTTGATAAAGACACCACCGCTCTAGTTGCTAACGGCACTATCCGCCATGGCTTACGTCGAGCCAGCAATGTTCATTGGCAGGCCTTGGATGTGGACAAACAGAGCCGTGCCGCTATAAAACAACAAACTCCTAAAATTATTTGGTTAACCGGTTTATCAGGCTCAGGAAAATCAACCATCGCCAATTTGATCGAAAAAAAACTCATTGCGAAGGGCAGACACTCTTATCTATTGGACGGTGATAACGTTCGTCATGGGCTAAATAAGGACCTAGGTTTTACGGATGCCGATCGCGTCGAAAACATTAGGCGAGTAGCAGAAACTGCAAACCTGATGCTGGATGCTGGCCTTATCGTCATCACTAGTTTTATTTCACCGTTCCGAGCCGAACGAGATATGGCCCGCACTCTCTTTGATGATGACGAATTTATCGAAGTATTCATCGACGCAAGTCTAGAGGTCTGTGAACAAAGAGATCCCAAAGGGCTTTACAAAAAAGCACGAGCTGGACAAATTAAGAATTTTACAGGATTGGACAGCCCTTACGAGAGTCCTTTAAAACCTGAGCTCGTAATCGACACGATTGAAATTACTGTCGAGCAAGCGGCTGACCGGATAATCAAATTCGTTGATTGCTAGAAAGGATTTTAGTGAAGTACCGCTGAACTAGGCACAGTTCGATTTTCAGAAAATTCTGGATGCAAAACGTCCAAGCGCTTTACCAATAATAAATCGTGACGGGACAGACATTCATATTCTTCGATCCCGCGCACATCAATATCGTCTAAGAGTACGCAAACCACATCATTATCTTCGACATCAACGACTACGCAGGGAATGAATCCATTCAGAGTATTAAGAGAAGCAAATGAACCAATCTCAAAATTGTGAATCGGAAAACTACCGTCAGCTTCCTTAATGAGCCCGCAGGATGTAAACGCCACACCAAAGCCGGCGGCCGCAACAATATGGATAATGTCGATTATATCTGGATCAGTTAAATCGACTCGGACTGTATCCGACAATGGAAGATTTTTTAACAGCTGACGCTGATTAACCAGACGCAGAAACAAATCGATATCCTCCTGATTCCATTCGAGGGTTTCTTCGGTTTCAGAGCGCGAGCTGTCAGAAGACAGACTGACAACACTTGTCTCGATCGTGAGGTCTTTAATCTCTGTTTCCGGGGGGCAAGGCACCACCATAGAGACCGAACAATAACCTTCATTACTTTCGGGACTCAGTCGCCAGAGGAATGGTACTTCACTAGATAGTTCTATCATTGCACTGCTTCACTAGGATATTGAAAAGCAACATACCATAATTCATCGATCCGCAGTATGCAGCAGTAAGTTAAGGACAATTTTTTTAAGCGTACGAAATATTCACAAGTACTTAGAGGTCATAGCTAAAAATACTAAGAAGGATTTTCACTAAGCTATTGAGGAAGAAGGAGTTTTAAAAATGGCCTGTGTCATTGTTTTTTGTCCACAGATTCTGTGGATAAGTCAGTGGATAAAACTAAAAATAAACCTGTGAGCCTCGAAAGTCAGTACAAACAACACAGTCTGATCAATTTTTAATCAAACAATAATTCATCTATAATTCAATTAGTTATGAGTTTTAGAAGGGTCGAGCAAAAATAAAACCTGCTATTTTTAAGGGTTTTATGACACTCAAGTAATTTTTGTGCATAAATTACCGAGTAAAACGCGTTTTTCTAAAAACACTATTCGGTTTATCACTGTTTTTATTGAAGTTTTTCGAACTATAATACCGGTCGTTCTTAAAGATCAATCTTCTAGCAGCGAATTTCTCATGGGTCGAAAAGCATCGCGCCAAATCACAGTCCAATCGGAATCAATATTGGGACAGCGCACTTTTCGGAAATCTCGGTTAGAAGACAATAGCCGATAACTTCAACTACAGATGCTATTTAACTTGCTTTTGAAGCTCCGGTTCGGCGTTTTCTAATGCGAATCTCTGCAAACCCTTTGTATATTCGGGTCTCAGTTGGGCTTATAGGCCCAAAGTGTAAATTTTGCTCTAGAATTGAGGAACAAAACTAAATGCCAACGAGTTCAAACAGATTTAACTGGGTTTTAGGGGTATTGCTGGGCCAATTTGCAACTCTGAATGTGGCTTATAGCCAGATCTTCGAATTAAATGAAACCGATTTCATCTGGTTAGGTGAGCGCATCTTTGCAAATGAATGCGCTGCAGAATTCGATTGCCTTACTAGTTGGAACCAAGGAGAAGATTTCCCGTCATTAGGAATTGGACATTTTATTTGGTTCCCCCAGGGTGAAGATTTTCCTTTCGAAGAGACGTTCCCCTCATTACTAGCCTCTTTTCAAACCGATAATATAAAACTACCTTCTTGGATAAACAGCGATTCAAAAACATCAAAAGTTTCCGAAATAGGTGCCCCTTGGAAATCACGAGATCAATTCTATTCTGACTTCAATAGTGCTG
>CAXYEH010000026.1:0-74695 GCA_964275945.1 uncultured Pseudomonadales bacterium | reverse complement strand
AGCAAGTCAGCATCTTGTACCAGCTCAATTTTTGTACCCCAAGGGTCGAAGATAAAAGCAATTTTAAAAAGGCCGGGAATATCTCGCACCAAAGACCCATCGTCAAATCGAAGCAGCCTGACTCCCGAGCCCCTTACCCCGACGTTTTCAAGCTCATTCATTTTTGCGTCTAAATCAGTGACAGAAAAACCGATGTGGTCAACGCCTGTGCCCTGACTTCCACCTACGGTTGCCCCCAGAAGAAATTCAATCTCTGTAGTGCCACAACTAACTGCGTTATCACGACCAGCGATAGGTTGGCAGTCCATATGTTCTTCATACCAATTGACTGCTTCGCTAGTATTGGATAAGGCAATAGTAATATGGTTAGGCGTTGCTGCAACTGCAGCTAAGGGTAGCGAAAAAAAAGCAACAAGGGCGAGGAAATTACGTGAGGCAATACCTAGCTTGCCTAGAGTTTCAGTTTTTACGTTGCGACACTTCATGGTGCTAAGCTCCAATAGGTGATTGATTCAGTCTGTGAAAAAGGGCTTCACTATTAATGTTATGGTGTGCTGATAAGCTTTTTTATTCTTCCGCTTTTTTCATTAGATGGCCGTAAAGAATTTCTTCAGAAAATTCGACACATTTATATTCAACAACTCTAGCGTTAGTTTCTAGGCGCCGATAAAGCGGCATGCTAATTTGCCAGGAACGGGTAAAGACAGCCGGGTCTTCAATCGTGGCTTCATACATCATTGCATCGGGACTAATTGGGGTATAACGCTCTGTTACTTTTAAAGAACTGCTGGCAAAATTTCCTGCGCGATCAAACCAGGCTTCGCCATTAAAGTCCTGCGCATCGACCACCAGAGTATTACCTTCCCAACGACCATGAGAGCGACCCATCCACGTATCCAGCGGTGCCGCTTCCGGAGTTTCTTTATCCATGTGAATAGTACGATTCGCTTCAGCGTACCCGTATACGATCATGATCTTGCCGGTGCCTTGAAGTATCTGAAAAGGATACGGTAGATAAGTGGCCCTAGGCACTCCAGGCAAATAACACTTGGTTTCCGGGTCTGCGCCGGGCCGATTCGCCCAGTTTTCCTGTTTTTGTTCTAGCGCCCATTCTTGGTAAGGGATCTCCCCTCCAACTACAACACCTTGTCCTGGTGGTATAGCCCCAATTGCGCCCATCTCAGGCAATCCTGCGCTAGCCTCATGGTCCTGAAGGTCCCAGTGAGCGGTGCCAATCGCCTGCCAAATTCCATTGAGATCAGGGTTCCCATCCCAGGATCGTTCTGGTTCGTAATTATTTGAAGATTGTGCAAGAACTGCATTACTAGTGCATATCAGGGCAATCAGCGCCGAAGCAAGGATATTAGTTGCTGTTTTGAATCGGGTTACCATTACCGGGCTCCCTGCTAATTCTTATTATGGATTTGTGATTTTTAGGCTATTGATTCTCCCAACAAGCGCATGGCCGGTCAAGGGTTACCCATAGAAGGGGATCTTTTGAACTTAGGGATAGGGGCTACTACAAGGAAGGTGCCTCTCAGGCACCTGGATTTCCCTAGGGCTGGGAAGGGGGATTGAGCCATGATGATTTTTGAGATTAACCAACAAGCATCAGACGTGAAAACGCATGTTCCTTTTTTCTGCTACCCTCCGAGATTCTCGAAATTTATAATTTTTGCAGATCCATTTCCTTGACCGTTACTGTTCAGATTGCAATTTTCTACACTCCAAAGGTCTCTAACCAGGTAAGCTGCTACGTTTACGAAACCTCAGGTCTCGTAAGTGCCAGAGCCGACTCTTTCCTTAGCTAACGAAGGCTCCCTGCTAGCTTTTAAAAACTCCTGCACCGAGAAGTACAAGCCAGTCACCATCAACAAAAAAACAGAAATGGCTATATAGAATAGGACATCGGCACTCATTATTTAGCTCCTTTTATTGCCATGAGTTTGAAGTAGATCCCAAAACACAAAATTGAAGGAACCCATATGGCGGTAAAAAGGCCTTCCTCTTGCTGACCTGCGAACCAAAGGTAGGCGGAAACAATGAACGAAATCGTTACTGCCAAAAGAATAAAAATGTCTGATTGTTTGAACACGTTAAAACTCCTATTTCTCTTCGTGATAACCAAAGGCAGCCAGTAGGCAGCCAGCAACTGCGATGGCGGCGACCGTTCGAAGCCCGGAATGACCAAAGAACTCAAAATATTCAAGCTCAAAAACCCCAACCAGCGTGCTTACTAACATCAGAGTCGCCAGGATTAACAAGCTGACCCCAATGATCGCGAACACTTTTCTGATTCTACTTAACTGACTGACCTCTAAACTAATCATCTCGCTACATCTCATTGGCTTTGTAGATTTGTACGCCCAAATACCTGAATTAGATGACTTCAATATAAAAAATATTGAAGTTGAAAAGTTGAGCTGATTATTTAGAGAAGGATTTGTTTTTCCCGCAGTCAAAAACAGACCACCTGACACCTTACCAAGTTACCGTTTTACCTTCCCAATCAAGAAAATTTAGTGCTGGTTCCTCAGGTAGATTTTCGATAAGCGTAATTAGTCGCTCAGCAACAAATTCAGGTTTAAAAAGTTTCCCACTCGGCACAGTTTTTTGAAAAGGCTTTGATAACGGGGTATCGGTAGTGCCTGGATGGAAGGCTAAAAATTTTATATTGTCAGAGAAGCGCCGGTACTCAATTGCCGCAGTTTTAAGCAGCATGTTCATTGCAGCCTTTGAAGAACGGTATCCATACCAGCCTCCTCGCTGATTATCATCAATGCTTCCGACTCGCGCGCTAAAGACGGTCACCACCGATGGTAGGTCTTTTTCTATGATAGGGATTAGGTGCTTTAACCACAAAATAGGTATAAAGGCATTCACATGGAATATTTTATTAAGTGAGGAAACATTAACTTCCTGCAAGCGCTTTTCGGGACCTATCTCGCCTTCATGCAAGATTCCATTACAGATAAAAACACGATCAAATTTTTCTTCGCTGGAACCAAGGGTGGCGCAAATGCTAGACATCGACTGCTCAGAGATAGTCTGACTGGATCCAGCGAATTTGGCTTTCGTGGCAACTAGTGGCAGTGGGCTCCGCTGATCGACTGATAGCCACCACTTTGGTATTTGGGTTTTTCTCCAATAATTTCGACACTAAGGCACCAGCAATAGCACTATTGGCACCAATGACTAGAACTGATGAAAACCTAGCTTCACTCATTGTTGCAAGTGCGAGTCGCTAGAACGCGATATTGAGCAACGTTCACAACGGCGAACACCGGTGAATAAATACGAAAGAGAATAACGATTTCTTGCAAACACCCAATAGGCCATATTCGCAAACCAGCGGATTACAGGCCATCGCAACACTGCTAACCAAGGCTTTTTACCAACAATGCTCCAGGCTTGGCAGGTTACATCTAATCCCAAAAGCAATTGCCCGTCCGAATACTCTGCATGCAATTTTTCGTCGGCAGCTTTTGGATCTATGTGCGGGAAGCGGTTAACAAAATCTTCCGCATGTATGTCCTCGAAGCGCAAGCTCCCTTTTATATCTAATGCCTCTAATTGATTCATTTCAGCGACACACAAGGGACAGTAACTATCGAAAAACAGGGTTAGTGGGAAATTGAGTTTTTTCATATACTGAAGGCGACCATAAGCACGTGAATTAAAAGTACAATGCTTGTTAACTTAAATCGGAGTTTAAAATAAGTGTGGCTAATATCACCAAACAACAAGCCTGCAAACCGATACTCTAAACTAAGAATTAAGATATAACCCAAACCCAGTGTGGCGATTACAAGGGAATAATTTGAAAGCCCAAGACTAGCCCACCCCAACAAAGCGATAAGATTGCTAGCCACGAGTATAACTTTGCTTGGAATGGAATCCGCTTGATCAAGCACCTTGCCCCAAAGTGAACCACTTAAAAAAGCTAGAATTACCACACTATATCCCACGAATATTTTTTTTGGATCCATCATTAACGGCAATACGCCAGCCATCGTCAGGAATGTGGCCCCTAAAAATGGAAGCAACCCGAAGAATGCGAGGCTCGAAATTAACCGCTGATTAGACAACATCTTTTCCCCGATATACGAGGGTGTACTACGCCAGATTTACTTTTTTGGATTGCCAAGGTTTGTCTCAGTAGAAAAAATAGTCCACTTTGGAGCAGCTCGAATTGCGGGATCGTGACTTAATCATCGCCGTGCTAGCTATTGTCTAAGTCAACCTATGTCGACATAAAGCAAAGTCTATATTGCTTTTTCCTCATCCTTCGACCGACTTAAATTAGCCAATTCCTGGACACATGCGAAAGCACAATTTGCAATTGAGCGTTTCAGTTCACTAATTGATTTAGCAAAAGGGCCAGATTTAATTGATCTTGCCAGCGGTCTTTCGGTTCGGAATACTCTGGCCTCGATAAATTGATGTTCTATTTGTAGACAACGACGTTATTAGTTGCCACCGGAGTACTTTTCCGTGTGGAAGCGTACTTCCAGATAAGTTACAACGCCCTCAACGGAAGTGTATTGATGAGGCGTCCCTTGAGGGATAACGACCATGTCCCCTACCGCGACTCGCTGCGCGAGACCGCCTTCAATATTAGCCGACCCGCCATCAGCAGGCCTCACAGAAACGCCACCTGTCACAAGCACGCCTGCACCCTCAGTGATGTAATGGTATTCAGTGGCATCGGGATGAATTATCGCTCCGGCACCTGTCGTGCGACTAATCAAGTTAATGTCAAAGTCATCACCGTTGTCGATACGGCTAACGCCAAAACTGGGCCTGTCTGCCAAGGAATTTGCCAAAGCACCGGCTGTGTCGTCATTACCAATATATCTGCCCGGTGGCATTGCTGATTGTGAATAGATAAGTGACCCAAATCCGAAAAGAATTGACGTAGTTGCTAATACCTTTATCAATATATTTTTCATTATTTTCCCCTTTATTATTCTTTAAAACGAGTATGTTTAAATTCTATAGCCAGCTAACAAGCATAATAATCAGTAAAATCTAAATATATTTATCCAATCATTCAATTTAATTTTCGCTCTTCCGTTATAGCTTTGATCATTAAGTAATAACTTAAACGTCCACTAATGCCATCACCAAAAAGTGGCGCACAGAGCACTACCAGAAAGAAGTAAAAACTTAGAAGAACCTGTTTGGAAACGACCCAACACAAAAATACCATTAGGCGGAAGCCACTAATCCAATTAGCTAAGAATAGTGATTAAAGCATATACGAATGTGAAACTTTTAGTAACAATACTCTCCGGAAACATACCGTATACTGAAGCTATTCGCTACAATCCTTAGCAAAGGCAAACCATTACTCAGAACACCAGGTGCCGATCATGACGTCATGGAATAAAGTTTCTCTGCTCTTCTCATTTCTCTATCTGCTGCTAATCAGCGCGCAAATCTCACAGGCACAAGATGATGACTTTGTGTTCTATTCAGACCTAGCTCGGGACTGGTACCAAGGTGGAGACTATTTCGAATGGACATCAACGACAGCTGATAATAATGCTGCGAAAGTAAATATTTTCTATAGAACCTGGGGTGATGAATCCAATCCAAAACTCGTGTTGATCCATGGCTTCCCGAATTCCAGTTTCGATTACTACAAGATGATTCCCTTTCTTGAAGACGAATATCATATCGTCGCGCTGGATTTTCCTGGTTCCGGATTCTCAGATAAACCGCTTGATGGCTACAATTATATGCTCGCAGAAAATGCAGAGATCGTGGATCATTTCGTGCGCGAAGTCTTGGAATTCGAAGACTTCGCGCTCTTCACCCACGATCGTGGTGTAAGCATCGGCCTGGCTTTCCTCGGTAATTACTTGGATAACCCTAGCCCTGGCTATAAGGTCAATTATCATTTTTTATCAAACAGTGGCATGTATCTCCCACTGGCCAATTTAGTCCCTTTTCAATTGGCTCTGCTCGACGCCGAAGCCGGCGAGCGCATGATAGCAGCGCGTTCGGAACTACCACGAGTCACTGAAGGTGAACCAGAGGCACTAGCCTACTCCGATATCTTCGCCTTCAATGAGGGCAATATTTCCTTACTCTATGTTGGACGCTACTTGTTAGAACGTCAGGCAAATGAAGTGCGCTGGTTGGAAAATTTACCTCGCAGCCCAGTACCCGTGGCTTATCTTTGGGGGCTGGCAGATGGCGTTAATCCAATTCGAATACCAAATTACGTCTGGGACACCTATTTGAACGATCGAGAGGTCGAGAGTAGCTATTGGGTTTTGCCAACAGCAGGCCATTACCCCCAACGCGACAACCCTGAAGAGGTTGCCAAAATAGTTCGCATGGCTTTAACTGATCAGATACCAGATCGCGAAACTGAGAGTACATTTATGAGGAGTTATGGAGCCAGCAGGTCAACAGAAGATGCTGTCTTTGTAGGCCACTCCAAAATCGAAGAGCTGGATTTTCCTAGCTCTATTGAATACACTCCTTCAGGGTACCGGCTCATAGATTAGTACCAAAGAAATTAATGAGTAAATACTTGCTAAGAAGTTATGTTAATTGAGATCACAATTGGTACTGGAAACAAAATGAAAGCTCTCCTCCCAATCATTCTATTTTCACTATCTGGGTGTTTTAGTGCCTATGATTATAAAGACTGCGGCGCGCTCTACGAACAGTCTGTAGGCAGTCCCCTAGGTAACAATGGGAATTTTTCTGTTGATAGCTGGGGTGATGCCATGACAGTTATGCGAGGCATTCCACCAGATCGCTTTTTTCAAAACAACGCCTGTGTGCTGACGGGAAAGGTGGAAGAACAATAATTCCAGATTGTTACTCATGGGTCGAGGCGATCACTAGTAAGGACAATAGAAAAATTCTTAATTATTTAAGGCAGCCATTAGAAATTCTCTAGTTTCTATTAAAGAATGCTTTAAAAGCTTGTTTCCTCAAAAAAGAAAAGGGACCAAAGCAAAAACTAAATTTTACCCAGACCCAATTCTATTATGATGATTAACCAGCCACACCTGTTTCTTTAACCTGAAAATCGAGATCAAAGTTTTTCAGTGGAAGCTGACGTACACGTATTCCAGTCGCATCAAAAACAGCATTAGCCAGTGCTGGCGCAATGCCAGGTGTTCCAGGTTCACCGGCGCCACCAATATCATGTCCACTATTAATAACGTGAGTTTCGATAACTGGAGCCTCGTTCATTCTTAACGTTTGATAATCATCAAAATTGCTTTGGGCTACGGCACCATTTTCAATCGTGATTTCACCATGCAGTGCTGCTGATAGTCCGTAGATTATGCCAGACTCGACTTGAGCTGCTATTCCATCCGGCGCAACAGCTAAGCCCGGGTCTATTGCGGCGACAACCCGATTTACGAAAACTTCACCATTAATAATCGACACCTCCACAACTTGCGCAACGATCGAGCCGAACGATTCCTGCAGAGAGATTCCCCGACCGCGACCTGCGGGCAGAGGTTTACTCCACTCCGCTTCCTCTGCGGCTTTTGTCAACACAACTAAGTGCCGCGGACTGTCATTAAGTAAGTCAGCACGAAATTCAAAAGGATCTTTACCAGCGGCATTGGCGGCCTCATCAATAAACGATTCAGTGAAGAAGCCATGCTGTGAATGATCCACACTCCGCCATGCACCAAATGGCACATGCGTAGGACTACTCACAAAACCTATGTCTTGAGCTGGAACAGCATAGGGAATTAAAGGAGCTTCGATTGGCTCATTCTTATTTGTATAAGTGTTCTCCCAAGCAACAAGTTTATTATCGGCATCGAAAGCTGCACGAAAGCGACTCTGCGCCGCAGGACGGTAGAAATCCTGGCGTACATCTTCCTCACGTGACCAGATTAACTGCACAGGTCTGCCCATTGCTTGCGCCAGCTGTGCTGCCTGAATTGCGTAGTCAGGTCGTGCCTTGCGTCCAAACCCTCCACCCATAGCATGATTATGAAGCATGACATTCTCTTCATCCAAGCCCAGAACATTGGCAACATCACGACGGAATCCCAACGGATTTTGACAACCAACCCAAACTTCGGCGCGACCGTTGCGCACATCTGCAGTCGCGTTTAATGGCTCCATGCAGGTATGAGCAAGATAAGGGACATGGTAGTCAGCATCGATAACTTTAGCTGCAGTCGAGAATACTGAATCAGCTTCGCCTTCAAGGCGATCTGTCTGACGATCTCTTCTTGAAGAAATATCGCGATCAAATTGGGCGAAGATGTCGTCGCTAGAAACAGATTCGAATCCGGTTTCACTCCACTGGACACTGAGTTCCTGCAGGGCTCGGTTAGCTGTCCAATAACTGTCGGCTACAACTGCCACAGCCTCCCCAGATATGGTGGCTCCTAGCATGCTATCTACTGAAGATTCAGGAATCACGATGACATCCACAACACCTTCTATAGCTCGGGCTGCACTATCATTAACATTTACGATGCTGCCTCCTGAAACCGGCGAGCGAACAACCGAAGCGAAAAGCATACCTGGTAGACGAACATCCAATGCAAACTTTAATGAACCATCCACTTTTGCCGGAATATCTCGTCGCGGCTTATGAGTGCCTACAATTTTGTACTCTGATGGATCTTTAAAAGAAGGTGTTTGTGAAGGAGTCATTTCTGCAATTGTCGACGCAAAACTAGCATACGGCTCTCTTCGGCTAGTTGCCGCATGAAAGAGATGACTATCTTCAGTAACTATTTCATTTACCGGCACGCCCCATGATTTTGCTGCGGCTTGTTGCAACATTTCTCTAGTCGCTGCGCCCGCAATACGCATCGCCATGGCTCCTGTCGTGCGAATACTCATGCTGCCACCGGTGATTTGCATATTGAGCGAATCAGCAACCCGCATCATTGCACCATCAACAGTTGGTATTAAAATTTCTGGAAAGTCTATACCGGCAAGAAGATAGCCCCGCCCTGCAGAATAGGTAGAATATTCACCTATGGCAGGTGCTTCTTCCATACGCAACCGATCCCAATCTGCATCCAGTTCTTCCGCAAGCATTTGGCCCAGGGAGGTTTGCACTCCTTGGCCCATTTCAGAATGAGGAATAATTGCAGTGATTACATTCTCGCTGTCGATCTTGACATAGGAGTGAATTAACTGACCGCCCTCGTCCCCTACTTTTCCAGCAAGTTCTTTAACCTGATTGCCGGGTCGCATGGAAATACCAACCACAACTCCACCACCGGCAACTAGACCGGTTGTTATAAATGCACGCCTGGTCCACTTACCCATGATCAACCCCCGCTACGTTGTAAAACAATTTATCTTCTGAGGATGCAGCAACGTCGACTGACTTGATTGCTTTGCGAATACGCCCATACATGCCGCATCGGCATATGTTGCCTTGCATGGCCGCATCAATTTCTGCATCTGTTGGGTTTGGGTTACTGTCGAGTAACGCCGAGGCTGACATCAGTTGCCCAGATTGACAATAGCCACATTGCGGAACCTGATGCTGAATCCAAGCCTGTTGCAACGGGTGTAAATCACCTGAATCTGAGCCTAGACCTTCAATTGTTGCCACTTGACTGCCTTCAATACTAGAAATTGGCGTTACACAAGAGCGCACTGCCTGACCATTAACCTGGACAGTACAGGCACCACATTGAGCAATGCCACAACCAAATTTTGTTCCCGTAAGCGCCAATTCTTCACGCAGAACCCATAGCAACGGCTTAGACGGATCCACATCCACCGTTTGCCTGATGCCATTTACCCAGAAAGAAGTACTCATCACATTCTCCAACAATCAATTCAGATCGAATTTTTCAAAGGCTTTTTTAGAAACATCAGTCGTGAGTTGCTAGTCAAAGCGTTTACAGAAAGAATCCCGCTACATAGTTTATAATGGGTCAAATATTCTGACATTTTAGGTTTAATTTGTCAGAATGTAATGATATAATAAGGGACAGACATTATCCAGAAAAACAAACTACTCGAGACCAAATTTTTAGAAATGCCAACATCTAAACAAACTACTAGGCGAGCAAAAGCTAAAAAAGATATTGTCTTTGAGGCCGCTGCCGAGGTGTTTGCACAGTATGGTTATAAACGCACAACGATGAACGATATTGCTCAAGCTGCCGATATTTCCCGTCCAGCCCTCTATTTGATATTTGATAACAAGGAAAACTTGTTCTATGAGCTGGCAGCCAATCGGCTTGATATCTCAATAGAAAGGGCTATATCTGCCTTATCTGTTGAGGCGACTCTGAATACGCGTTTTATTGATGCATTATTGGCATTTGAAAAAGCTTTCTATGAGCCTGTTTCAAGCTCACCCCACGGAGCAGAGCTTATGGATATTAGTCAAAGCCTTGCAGCAGATGTTCTAACGAAAGGGTTTTCAAAACTTGTTACGGCTTTTTCGAATACGCTAAAGGAAGCTGAAAAATGCGGAGAAGCAAATTTTCAGGATACGCCACTTACACCAAAATCATTTGTTGAACTGTTAATCACCGCGCTCGGCGGCATAAAAAAGAAAGCAAAAACAATAACAGAATTCAGAAAGCAAACAACTCAAGTTGCAGAAATATTCTTGGCCACAATAACTGATTAAATTTAAATTAGTCTAATTAGGGGGGGGGACTTTAATAATCGGTACTCTTTGTTTTTGACCACTTATCCCAAAGCGAGCCTCTAATTTTAGCTACTTGAACCTGAGTCGCATAAAAAAGTAAAGGTAAGCACGCCGCCCATAAGGCACAGAGGCCAATAGCTGTTATAAAATACGAATGACCAAAACTAACAGCATCTAAACCTGCTCCTGCAAGATAGTTTATCGGAACACCGACCGCTCCAAAGATTGATGCAACTATTTTCCTGCGCCCAAGAAAGCTCAAAGAACTGGTCAGGCTAGATGCAAACGCTATCCATAAGATTAATAACCAAAGAGGGGGCAGAATACTTGCGTTAGCGAACTGATATACGCCTACCAAAGTGAGAAGCGAGTCAATTGTAATTCCAATGAATGCAGGAATAAAAACTTGCTCTATCCTTATACTGCTATTTACTACCAAGATGGAAATGTAGATGACTACTAATGGAGCAACAAGCCACGTATATTCCTCGCGGCCAATCACACACCCAACCCAAATCAGATTGTTCACCATAAAGTTAAATGGCTTACTTATTAAGAGCCTCTTAATTATGCTCATTGTATGAAAGAACTAAAAACGGGACGATTTACTAAAAAGTAGTTGCTTTGCGCTAATGCGGCGCTCCAGAAAACCTCCTTCACAATAGCCTAAATAATAGAGCCAAAGATTCTTGAACCTTTGATCGTAGCCCAGTGATTCCAATTCATTTTGATTCTCCAGAAACGCCTTACGCCAATGATCAAGAGTACAAGCATAGTCAAGTCCGATATCTTTTAAATCTCGAGTTACGAATTCAGTCTTTTCAGAAATCAATTCTGATATTAAATTCATAGATGGGAGAAAACCACCTGGAAAGATGTGCTTCTGGATAAAGTCCTCATTTTTTCTATAAGAGTCGAATCGTTGGTCTGCAATGGTAATAGCTTGCAACATAAGCAAACCGTTAGGTTTCATGAGATCATTTAGTTTCTCAAAATATTCAGGTAGAAATTTGCGACCAACCGCCTCTATCATTTCTACAGATACTATTTTGTCGTAATGCCCTTCTAGCAAACGATAATCTTTATTTAGCAATTCAATCCTATCTTCTAAGCCCTCTACCTGAATCGCTGCTTTAGCAAAACTATATTGTTTTTCAGAGATTGTGGTAGTGGTGACTCTGCAGCCATAGTTTTTTGCTGCAAAGATCGCCAGCCCACCCCAACCCGAGCCAACCTCAAGCAAGTGATCTTCGGCTGTAAGCTCAAGTTTTTCGCAAAGGCGCACTAACTTGTTAACTTGGGCTTGTGCCAAGCCTTCAGTCGGGCTTTGAAAAATAGCCGAAGAGTACTGCATTCGCTCATCTAGGAAAGACTGGTACAGAGCATTTCCTAAATCATAGTGTGCGAGGATATTTTTTTTAGCCTGGCTCGTAGTATTGTTGCGCCGCAATAAACGCAGGTAGCTAAAAGGCTTTAAAAGCCAACCAAATTTCTTATCCCATCGATCCATCATTTCGAGGTTGCGTGAAAAAAACCGAGTTACTTGCGTGATATCAGGTGAAGTCCACCAACCATCCACAAAAGCCTCACCGGCTGCGGTATTACCCCCCAGCAGAGCCCTTGCATAACTTCTAGAATCAAGGACATCAACTTCTGCTTTTAAGCAGTCATTTCTATCTCCAACTTCTGCAATCACACTACCATTTTCTTTCAACAGAAAATGGCCATGCTGCGCACCAAGAAGTATTCTCACAAACATCCTGCGCAGAAAGTCGCCTGATCTTTCAGACTTTCCTTTGAGATTTTTCGCCCTGCTTGAGCTAATTATCCATTGTTTTTGATTCATACAATGCCCTTCTTGATTTTTTCCATCTTTTTGTTTGGATGCTTATGCAGAGGAACTCGCTTTATAAATAATTTCAAGGCTTGCCAATAAATTCCAGTCAGTATGCTGAACGTTTGAATTGGAGTTTTCACTAGTACGTGCATCAAATGTTTTTGGTTCAGTGTCACTCGACTAAGGCTTAGCGTTGCGTCGAAAATTTTGTCCTGACTTTCAGCTTTTCCTAATATATCGATGTGCACCAAACACCGTTCATGATCTTTAGAGGGGGGAACGATCCGCCATTTGTAGTCTTGTCCCATCGGGATAAATGGAGACACATGAAATTCCTTTGCATGCTGCTGGGTCTGCTGCAAGTCAACCAGATAGTAGTGCTTCTCATTCCAAGGGGTATTACTAACTTCAGCCAGCATGTATGTAAATTCTTCATCTTGCTTTAAGTAGTAGAGATTTAAGGGGCTAAAGTAGAGTCCGAAGTAACGCAAGTGGCCAAGGAAATAAACATCCCCATTTACTTCTTTCACTTTTATGCCAAGTTTCTCCGCAATCTTGGATTTAACAGCCCGGCTAAAATCTTCACTTTTGCCTCCAACATAATCTCCCTTATTAAACCGCGCCCATCGCAATGCGTTGGTGCCAAGTTGCCAGAACTTTTGCATTACGCGAGGAATCTCATCGGCTTTTAGCAGCAACATGAATATTGGATAGTTGAATTCGTGTTTTCGTGGCGTGAAACGACGATGCCGTACTACACCTTTATAGATCGCACTTTCGAAACTAGCCGGAGTTGGTGATTCAACTTTCACAGAATTCTAAAGCCCTAACCCAAATCGTTTGCACACATCCAGAGCACTTCGCACGCCATCTTCATGAAAACCGCTATACCAATAGGCGCCGCAATAATGAACCCGATCGGTGCCACAAATTTCATGCCTGCGATGCTGCGCTTCCATGGATAGTTTAGAAAATACAGGATGATCATAACTGAATTCTTGGAGAATTTTTTGTGGGTTAATCTTGTGCCTTGCATTCAATGAAACCAAGAAGGACCTGTGACTGTTAATTCCCTGCAATATATTCATACAGTAGGTCACGAGAGGCGGCTCTTTGGACTCATGTTCCCCTGCTAGAAAATTCCAACTTGCCCAAGACAGCGGTTTACGAGGCATAATTTTCTCATCACTGTGGAGTATTACGTCATTCTTCTGATACTTCATTGCCCCAAGGATTGCCTTTTCACTATGAGTTGGCTGCTGTAATAAACTGAGCGCCTGATCACTATGACAAGCCATTATAACTTCATCAAATTCTTCCATTCCTTCCCTAGTTTTCAACTGAATTTTTGTTTCAGTGCGCCTAACCGATTGAACAGGAGTTTTTAACTTAATCTGCATAGAAAAATCAGTGGTCATAGGTTTTACATAACTACTTGAACCGTTTTTAAGGACATACCATTGCGGCCGATTCTTGATATCTAGCAAACCGTGGTTAAGGAAAAAATTCAGGAAAAAACTAAGAGGAAAATTTCCAGCTTGATCGACACTACACGACCAGATAGCCGCCACCATTGGAAGCAGATAGTTGTCTTTGAATACATCACTGAAATTATGTTCAGCCACAAAATCATCCAATGTGGTATCACCAATTAGTCCGCCTTCGATCGCGAGTTTACTGACTTTGTTGAATCTGAGTATTTGGCTGACAAGGCTATAAAAAGAAGGGCGAAGAAAATTCTTGCGTTGTGAAAATAGAGTATTGAAATTGTGGCCATTGTACTCTAGACCGAGTGCGCTGTTTCGCACGCTAAAACTCATTTCAGTCGGCTGAATGTCTACATTTAGCTTTTGCATCAGTTTTAGAAAGTTCGGATAGTTCCGATCGTTACAAACGATAAATCCTGTGTCCACTTGAAAGTTCTTATCGTCCAACGTCACCGTCACGGTGTGAGTATGACCACCGACGTAGTCATTGCCTTCAAAAATAGTCACATCGTGCTTTTTATTTATTAAATAGGCCGCTGTTAGGCCGGAAATCCCACTTCCGACAATTGCTATTTTCATGGCGCCCATCGCTACCTACCCCGAATTCAGTGTTGGGCCGGAAGATCGAAATAGCTTCTCAATCAATAGTTTTTGTACGCCAAAAGGACACAAACGAATGGCTTTCAGAATCCATGTAAAAGAAATCGGAAAATGAATTTCAGATTTTTTCTTGCTTAGTCCAGAACGAATTTTTTTTGACGCAAATTTGACCGACACACTCATCGGCATAGGAAAGTTATTAAGTGCAGTCAATGGAGTCTCGACGAATCCGGGCGCAATGTGACTGACATGGATACCGCTAGGTTTTAAACTTATTGAAAGAGTCTTAGACAAATATTCAATAGCCGCTTTTGAGGCTCCATAAGCTTCGGCTCGCGGCAGAGGTAGATAACAGGAACTACTGCCCATGATAGCCAAAGACCCGCCTGGCTTAAGTTTAGGGATTAGAAATTCGAGACAGTTCGCGGTTCCGATCAAATTAGTCTTGACCACCCGTTCATATAATTCAGAATCAAAGTTTGCGGCATTGATGTACTCACAAGTGCCGGCGTTTAATATGACCAAGTCTAGAGCTGGCAATTCTTCCAATCGCTCGGAACAATCAATTCGATCTGCAGTGTCGAAGCAGAGAATTTGGGCAAAATCAGGGAAGTCGTGGATCAGGCTTTTCAGAGAGGCTGTATTTCGGCCACAGCAGTAGACGGTATTTGCCCCGGCAAGGTAATCTCGAGCTAGTTGCATACCAATACCGGAACTGCTCCCGGTAATTAGAATGTTCATCGCCCTAACCGTTGCCTAATTTTTTTGATAAAGAGTCCAAGAGCTGGTACTTGCTCGTATACCATTGCTCCCAAGTCGTAATAGTCTCGGTGATAATAAATTCGGCCATGCCGAGTCCTCAGCAGGCTGCAGCCTTCTACCCGAATTGTCGCCCCGTTTCTTAATTTCGGATGTGCAACAAACATAGTCCAGGACATAAAGATATCTGTTTCGTTAATTAATACCTGATGAAATTTGAAACTGCAGCTTTGCAGGTTTTCAAACAGAGAGGCAAAGTGATCCATCAAGGGCTTGCGCCCCTGGAGTGCTCTCGCGGGATCCTCGAAGTGCACATCTTCAGTATAGAGGGACTCAAGCTCAGGGATATCATCGCTTCCTAACGACTGGTAGGCAACTTTAACTCGGTCGGCTATATACTCTGCACTAGACAGCTCGGACGCCGATCTTAATATTCGATTTGCTTTCATTAGAATGCCGTCTACTCTAAATTGGTATATATAAACTACGGCTTTTGTTAAAGTTTGGATCACAAAGAGAACTTTTTTTAATAATCTGTGATCCAACACTGGAATACTCGCGTTATAGGGGTATGAAGAGTGCAGTTCTCAGAAAGGAATATCCTACCCTCCGGCCTATGTCTGACACAGATCAGTCTGCAGCGAATGCTGCAAATGCCCGCTTATTAACGCCTGTGGATCCTGACAGCGATGAATATTTGCTGGTCGAAACAGGTAACTCTCAGAGCTCAGAAGCTTTTAATCGCTTGTTTCAGCGTTATTCCAGCAAAATTTACGCGATGGGTATGAAGCTAACTCGAAACGAGCAACTTTCAAAAGACCTGGTCCAAGAGGCAATGCTCAACGTTTGGCGAAAAGCCCGATTATACGATCTTGACCGGGGAACTGCACAAAGCTGGATCTTCACAATTACGAGAAACCGCTGCTTCGATATGCTTAGGAAGCTTAAACGCCAACCGAACTGTGTGACTGCCGATGATATTTGGCCTCAGGACAATGGCTCTGAATCCGCGCTTCTGCCGGAGGGAGCCCTCCATGAGGAGCAAGGAAGTTTGGTGGCGGAGGCGTCGATCATTGCGAGCTACTGCAAGCAACTACCGGAGCCTCAACAGGCGGTCATTGAGCAAGTTTACATCTTCGATCGCACCCATGATGAGGCGGCGGAAATTTTGAAAATACCCTTAGGAACTCTCAAATCGCGATTGCGGTTGGGCGTTGCCAAACTACGACAACTTATTGGGGTTGATCTATGAATATCGATCTAGACTGTCATCCCACGACAGAAATGCTTAACAAATATGTACAAGGAAGTCTTCCAACTGGATGGAACGTCGTGTTGTCGGCTCACTTGGAGCTATGCCAAAAATGCAGGCAAGAATACGGCGACCTGGAATCGGCTGAAGTGCATTCTTGGTCCGAGGGTCCTGTAGAGGAAGTCGCAAATGACTTCTCCGATCTGGTAGCCAGTATAATTAAGCAGCCACAGCAGGCTACAGCAGACACTCCACCGTCCCAGGAATCTCCGATAACCGAGATTCATATGCTGGATCACAGTTTTACGCTACCTCGAGTTCTCGCTAAGGCAGCTAATGACGGTTTAGAGTGGAAGAAGTTGGCTGGGGGCATTAACCAGGCCAAGGTAAATATAGATACTGAAACACAATGTGAGTTTATCTATATGAGCCCTGGTAGTCAGACACCAATGCACAGACACCAAGGAAATGAAATAACACTCGTACTCGATGGCTCTTTCAGTGACGCCTCAGGAACATATGAAGCTGCTGATTTTTTGATTAGAAACAACAAGGATGAGCATCAGCCAGTGAGTGAAGAGGGTTGCCTCTGCTTCGCGGTGCTTGATAGTCCGCTAACATTTACTCAGGGTCTGGCCCGGCTTTTCAATCCTATTAACCGATTCAAATTTCGTAAAACTATCGCGCATCAGTCTTAAGAACCTTGCTTCAACCACTATAGGAATGTCAGCACTCGGCAAAGTGTGCTGACTACTGACTTCTGGACCCATCAGAAATCAAACCCCCTCTATAAATTACTCCTTAATTAAAATTACTACTCTGTATTGATCCAACTTCAATACTGTCGCGTACTAAGCTGTATATTAAGAAATGCAACTTGGAGTTAAGAATGAACTGTACTTTTAATTTGCGACACAAACTCATCCTCTCTTTGATGGTTATTCTTATGGCGACTAGTGCGCAGGCAATCGAGACTCCGCAATACACAGTCATTTACGAAGATGAAACAGTGGAATACAGGCAATACGACCCTTATATTGTGGCAGAAACCTTTGTCGATAAGTCAGTCAAATACAAGAAGGCATCTAACGAAGGATTCATGAGACTTTTCAGATACATCACTGGCAACAATAATACCCAGGCGGACATAGACATGACTGCGCCCGTTCAGCTAGTTGCGGCCAGTGAAGAAATTGCTATGACCGCGCCTGTCCAGCGAGTTGAAACCGAAGATAGTTGGCGGATCTCTTTTATGCTTCCCAGCAAGTATTCGATGGAAACTGCTCCGACCCCCGGTGATGAGCGCATTAGCCTTAGGCTAGTAAGTGGTCAACTAATGGCCGTAGTTCGCTACTCTGGAAGGTGGACTGAACGCAACTATGACAAGCATAAGGAGCGTTTATCGGAAAGCCTTGATGCCGCTGCTGTCGAGACAATCGGCGCGTTTGAGTCGGCCGCATACGATGCACCGTATGTATTACCATTCCTGAGAAGAAATGAAGTAATGGTAGAGGTTAAATCAATCCCAGTAACTCAGCTGACTGCAGCCACTGGATCTTGAGCAAAAATATTCGATAGCGGTATATCAGTTGCAGTGACAAGTTGAAGAAAAATGTCAAAAATCAAGATTGGTATTAGCAGTTGCCTTTTAGGGGAGAAAGTACGTTTCAACGGCGGACACAAACACTCTTCTGTCTGCACTAAAGAATTAGCCAAGTACTTTCAATTCAAATCCGTCTGTCCCGAAATGGGGATCGGCTTAGGAGTGCCTAGAAAGCCAATTAGACTAGTTGGTGAGACACAACAACCTCGGGCGGTAGGCGTGGATGATTCAAGCATCGACGTTACTGACAAGCTAAAAGCTTTTGCGAAAAAAAACTATACCTCAATTACATGATATCTCTGGCTATATCTTCATTAAAGGGTCCCCCAGCTGCGGCGTATTTCGAGTCAAAGTCTACAGAGAAAACGGGATGCCAAACGAAAAGCCAGGTTCCGGTATTTTTGCAAAGGCAGTAATGGAAAACTTTCCTCTACTCCCGGTTGAGGAAGCCGGTCGTCTTAGCGACCCAGTACTCAAAGAAAATTTTATCAATAGAGTGTTCGCGTATAATGCCTGGCAGCAATTAATTCAAGGTGACTTTAAAATTAGTGACTTAACAGGTTTTCATAGCCGCTATAAGTACACTTTAATGTCACATGACTCTGAAGCTTGCTTGAAACTTGGCCGAATGCTTGCCAACCGTGGAAAGATTGCTATTGAAGAGCTCGCTCAGAGCTATATTGAGCTGTTCATGCAAACCCTAAGCTGCAAAGCAACCAGGAAGACGAATACAAATGTTTTAATGCACATGCAAGGTTATTTAAAGAACAAACTCGATCGCAAACAGACGGAGTCTTTATGCGAAGTGATCGAACAATATCGAGTTGGCATCTTACCCATTATCGTCCCTATTTCATTGTTGAAGGGTTTCTTTCATAGTCATCCAAATAAATACATGCAGGAACAAGCGTTTCTTCAACCCTATCCTGAAGACCTAAGCCTTCGAAATCGCATCTAGACACACAGCTATTACAACCACGGTGAATCTATAGCATGCATAACCAATTATGCTGGTTCAGAAACGACTTGCGTGTTCGGGATAACCCAGCATTATCTAGCGCGTTAGAAGCAGGTCCTACTTATGCAATTTACATTGCGACTCCAGACCAGTGGCAATTGCATGATGATGCTCCTATCAAGATAGACTTCTGGCGCCGAAATCTAATTGAGCTAAAGAGCGAATTGCAAAAACTAGATGTAGACCTAATTGTTTTTGAAGTAGCTAGTTATAAGCAAATACCTGAACTTATTAAGAAGGTGCTGCAACACCTTAGCATTGCACAACTTCACTATAATCGAGAATATCCACTAAATGAAAGAAGGCGCGACCAACTAGTTGATTCAGAATGTTCAAAGCTAAAGATATCAATTTCAAGTTTTGAAGATCTACTGCTCGGAGCCCCTCAATTCGTTCTGAATAAATCGGGTTCACCTTTCAAAGTTTTTACGCCTTTTGCCCGAAAAGCACTTGTTGAAATCCAGAATAATTTTAATTTCGTTAATTCGCGAATTAAAATAGAGAAGAATCTAGAGAAGCCACCAATACCCGACCGTCTCGAGGACCGACTCGAGATAGCAAGCATTAATTGGCCGCAAGCTAAATCCCAATGGGAACTGCATTGGCCAGCAGGTGAATCTGCTGCATGTGATCGGCTTGAAACATTCGCAAAAAATCAAATCTCTACCTACAAAGAACAACGCGACAAACCCTCCCTTAATGCAACAAGTCAGTTATCAGCTTACCTTGCCGCTGGAGTAATTTCTGCGGCTGATTGCTGGAGAGCTGCACAAAAATACTTCGATAACACCGGCGTCGAGACATGGCAGAACGAACTGCTTTGGAGAGAGTTTTATAGATATACGGTGAATCATTTCCCTCATGTTTGTATGCATAAATCCTATCGAGAAAATACCGATCATATCCCTTGGCGTCATAACAAAGAGGAATTTGAGAAGTGGTGTCAAGGCCAGACTGGATACCCATTGGTCGATGCGGGCATGCGCCAATTACTGTCCATAGGTTGGATGCATAACCGGGTCCGCATGGTCACTGCCATGTTCCTGAGCAAGCACCTTTTAATAGATTGGCGCTGGGGAGAACGTTGGTTTATGCAAAATCTAATAGACGGGGATTTCGCATCTAACAATGGCGGTTGGCAATGGAGCGCATCTACAGGAGTCGATGCAGCGCCCTATTTTCGAATATTTAATCCGGTAACCCAATCAAAGCGATTCGACGCAGCAGGTAACTATATCAGGAGCTACATACCTGAATTAGCCCAACTGAGCGATAGCCATATACACGAACCTGGGGATAGGCGACCGCCTAATTATCCATCCCCGCTAGTAGATCACAAGTTTGGCCGGGCAAGAGCACTCAACGCTTTTAAGGGCAGCAACAGCTGAAATGCCGCAAAAGCCTGCCACAAATAGCTTCCTCGAACCAGATTAGGGTCGATCTAACTCCACTGTGTGATAAGGCTGCAAAGTATCAATAGCTTCCAATGGCTGGCTATTCACATCCCATTTAAAAAGCTTGGCCACGATTTTATCCTGCTCAAAATCTACAATAGTAAAGCCATGCTCTTCAAACGGCGGGACTTGTTCTTGAAAATTTAAATATTGTGATGGGGCTGCACGCACACCGCGAACAACTGATGGGAATCCCTGAGTTGATGTGCCTACGGGACCACAAAGAATATTTGTGATTGGATTGTCATCGAAATTTCGATAACCAGCGGCATGCATTGTACCTACGCCAGTCGCATGAAGGTCGCCAGCTATCACTAGTGGGTTTCGGTGTTTCATATCCGCCAGTGACTGCATGATTCGATCGTGCTGATCCAACCAACCCTGCCGCCAATGAGGCTTGGGTATTTGAGTAGTCAATTGGCCTGTCTCTGGGTGCAATACATCTGGGTACCACTCCCCCCATTTCCCGGCCGTCCAGCCAGGGGGGTTGGAGGGCACGTGAACGAGGGTGGCGAGTATCTGATGAAGCTGTCCTGTGAGCTAGCCAGTTTTCAACATTACTATCAAGAAAAACTGAATTAAGTGCACCAACATTTAATGTGCGACGCACATCATAGAGTAGTACTTCTAATAACTGACCGTAACGTAATGTGCCAAAGCTCTCGGAAAGTTCTCCGCGAGCAGAACTCGTGGAATACGGCAAACCAGACGATCGCGTGACATCAGGAAGAAACTCAGGGTAATAAAGTTGCTGGGTGGTGCGAGCCAGTTGTAATTGGAACCATGGAACCGGATAGGTAAGTGGTGAATCATTTTCCCAGTGATCATGGTCATCCTGAAGAAAATATACAGGTGTAGATCTAAAGGCAGTGCCATAAAGTGGAACGATCTGAGGTCCAGCCGCCAGCTTCATGGCCTCTTCGTTGCTTCCTCCCATTACTCGAGCCGCAAAATCAAAGTTTGATTGCTGACCCTGGGGGCTTAATTCTCCAGCTCGCTCGCCCTGCCAGGTATGAAGATCCCAGTATATGTGATCGCCATTGGCTACGGCTGCTTGCGGAGCAAAGGATAAGCCTCTTCGCAGGAGCCTTTGGCGTATAGCGATTGGTAGATTGCCGCGCCGATCTCCAATTCCGAAGTACTCACCTTCTCGCCCCCCGGCACAGGAATAAAACAAAACCCTGGCCCGTCCGGGATTTTGCTGCGGTGACGGGAAAGTTGATAAGGGCCATGACTCGCAGAGTGAGTTACCGTCACTGTCCTGGAGAGACAATTCATACTCTGTATCGGGCTGCAACTCGGTCGCATAAAACTGCCAAAATTCGCCAGCTGTATCGTTCAAAAACCCTTCGACTAGTTTGTTGTTACTGCCATTTTGAATCTGCAATTGAGGCGTTTGACCGAGTGCTCTATCAAATGAAGCCTTTATCAAAATTCTTGATTCATTGACTGCTGGCAATAAGTGCCTGACGATTCCGGAATCCCAATCTTCTTCAAATGGATTTAGATCCTGTTGTGCGGCGAGCTTTTGCCACGGCCAGGCAGACATCCAAGCACCAGCCATTCCGCCAGCACTAGCGCGCAGAAATTCCCGCCGTTTCACGCGGGGTAAGTACAAATCTTGTTTAGTCCTGATTTTTATCCTTTCTTTTAGTCATGAATTACCTAACCTTTCCCAAGGGTAAACTTCGAAGCAGCAATATAAATTAATTGTGAGTCAAGCCTATAAATATAGTACTTATTCTATCTCATCCTTCGTGTTTAAATGCTGTTCGATAAAAGCGTTATTCCGCTGGCTTGAAGGCCAGTAATACATTGCCAGGCACTTGACGGAACTGACCATATCCGGAACCAACAAACACCATGCCCGATCCTGCGGCAATAGAATGACTGTCAATCGAGCCTCCATAACCTTCAACTCCATTAACAGTTTCATAATCCTTCACTGTGTCATATTGGAAAATCAATTCGCCTGAACTCGAGTTGAATACGAACAATCGTCCATCGAGTCCTCCAGTGATGACTGCTCCATCCACAGATAGTGGCGTGGCAGAGAAACCATAGAGTGATTCGCATCGTCTAAGCCGTTCGCTGCGCCGGTCATTGCATTCAGGCTGGGCTTCGTAGAACCAGCTTGGCTCTCCCGTGCCAACAAAATAACTAAAGAGCCCCGGGCGGCTGTTTCCATTCATACCCCCAGGATCGTTGATAGTCATAAAAGCGCGCTCAGAATCCGTGGCGATACCCCAATGATTGCCGCCCAACGCCGTTCCTTCTCCGACGCGTTGATTCCAGACCAGCGCACCTGTCTCGGGGTTCAATGCCCAAAGATCACCAGATTTCTGACCAGCAATAAGCAACTCCCCCTCATCTGTTCCTACTAAAATAGCAGGACCTCCAAAATCAAAATCCACAGAGTTAGTATCCTCTAGAATGATGCAGTTTGGACCACGAGCACTGCAGCCGAAATTCCACATATCATTCTCGAGCGCCTGGAAAACCCAGTTTGCCTCTCCTGTCTCAATATCCAGGGCAATAATTGCATCACTAGTATTGGTGGTAGGATGCGAAGTATTTTCACCGGTCGTGACATAAACCTGACCACGCTTTGCATCAATGGTAGGTGTAGTCCAGATGGGTGCGCCTGAAGGACCACGTTGTTTGACGCCGGTAGAGCTGAGCTGTCCAGTGTATTCAGCTGCTGGCATAGTGTGGTATTCCCAGAGCTTTTCACCCGTGTGCACATTCAGTGCAGTGACTGCACCGTGATTCTCACAGCATTCATAATTTGGGTTGCCCCCAGTAATAACGCCAGAACCAGAAACTGGTACGATAATTTTATCTTCATGAATAACAGGTGTACCGGTCAGCATTCCCTGATTATTCGAAGCTTGTCCGCTCACGATCCAAATCAGCTCGCCGGTTTTCGCATCAATGGTATGAACCATGCCTCCTGAATCGGTAAACACCAGCAGCCGCAAGTCATCGATTTCTGAATAGGCCAAAGAAGAGCGAAGGCGTGAGTCTGCTTCGTAGACCCATTTAGCACACCCACTATTGGTATCCAGTGCAAAGACCCGGCCTGAATCAGTAGCAGAGTAAAAAATAGTTGAGCCAATAATCACTGGAGCGGCTCGTAAACCCGAGGTGTCAGGGAAAGCGACCACCCAAGCCAATTCCAAATTAGATAAATCGGCCGTAGAAAGGCCTGCCTGTGCTGCTTCTAGATGACGCGGGTTATTTCCATCAGATTGAGTAAAAGTGAAGGAAGGTGCGTGCTCAAGGTTTATCGCACGATTATCTACCGCACACATAGTATCGGCCACCCAGTTATCAATCTCTCCTTGCGCGGTCTGTTCCTGAGCCAAGTTTGGCTGAGTAGCGGCAAGTGCAATAGTAAGTAGCACGGCTATAGAAAAATAAGGTTTAAGATGAAAGTAAAAAAACATAAGTAGTGCCCATTCGGTAAATGTTAACTGTTAATTCCTATGCTGCGAGAATCCACATTCGAGTCGCCACCTCATTCGGATGCTAATACAGAACATCAAAAATACAATAATTATTCACATTGTGCGACTCCAGCTTTGAATCAAATTAACGAGGAACTTTAATAACTCATTTTGCATTAGATATCAGGTCTATTTTTGTTTGTGGATTACATAGGCGTTCAATTCTTATCCCTTTTAAGCCTCTTATCCCTTTTAAGCCCTGACTTGTCGATTGTACTGTGCAGGGCAACCACTAATGAATGATTTAATGTTGAGGCTCGAATATATATAAAAACTTCTGACTCTATTTAGAGGACACATAAATAATGGAAATTATGAGAAAAATTTTAGCAATAATTTTAATTGGTGTTTTTTCGCAAGCCTCTATGGCGCAGAATCAAGAAGTAACTGAAGCCCTCCAAGAAATTGCAAGTATCGTAATTTCAATAAACCATTTCCCATCTGGTGAAAATAAAACTGTATTGGAAAAAATCTCTGGCAACAACAACCTACCGCAGGGTGTACGTCTTATCGCAAGCTCTGTATCTGACATACAGCACTCTCCGAATGAGCAGGGCAAGCAAGTAATGTCTCAGATTCAAGCAGCTGCTGGAGCTCCAGAGGCTATAAAGTCACTAGCGGCAATTATTGCAAGCTTCAACCACACAGCAAGCGATGAAGAGAAAGCGTCACTTGCGCAGTTATTTCAATTACCGTAATTAGCTTCATAGGCAAGTTCTTAGTTGAAAACTTACTTTAATTAGCGTGGCTGTTAAAAACCTCCGAAATCAATAGCGAAGGGTTTCTTTTTTAGAAACGTTGGCGAACAAACTTATGTCCCGTATCAGTTCTACTTTTATGCAAAAGCTATTATTTGTATGTGCAACCCTAGTGCTACTTTCGGTTTCACTACTCGGTTCTCTTGCAATAAAAGCACAATTTTCTGACGGGCCGTCTGTGCTATTCAGCGGCGGCCCGCTCATTGCAGGCGAGATGGTGATTGGACAGGAACCAGACTGGAGTTTCGTTCGCAATATTAGAACCTTCGAGCTACAACTCATAAACCCAGCCAACTCAAGAACGCTTTGGGTTGTAGAACATGATGGCAAACTCTATTTAAATTCCAATTACATGGGTGGTTTACGACAACGTCTATGGAAGAGGTGGCCAGAACAAGCAGAACGAGATGGTCGCGCGATAATGCGTATTGAAGGCAAACGCTACCAACGTAATTTGGTGAGAATAAAGACAGGCCCCATTGTTGAGCATATAACCCAGGCATTTACCGAAAAGTACCCAGTTGAGATGACAGCTGCCGAAGTTGAGGCGGAAGAGCTTTGGCTTTTCGAACTGGCACCGCGGAACACGAAAACTAATGGAGGCCTAAGATGAAGTCTTCCTACAAGAAATTAGGGAGTTTTTTTAATTGTGCTTGTGTTTACTATTATTATTGTTCCAGGAATTGGAAATATTATTGAGCGTTTGCTATTGCTATTTCTCGCTTCGCTAGGATAGTTCGACACATATTGTTAAAAGCGATTTATTTTTCTGGCATCTTTTAAATGGTTTTCATTTTTTGCTGATAGCTTTTTAACCATGAGAACCATCCAAAGAAGATAATGACTATATACACAGCAAACAGTATTGCGGTGAAATAAAGCTCACGATCGAGATAGAGATAAATTGAAACTAAATCAATTACCAGCCAATAGATCCAATTCTCTAGTATCTTGCGCGCCACCATGAAAGTAGTAACAACACTTCCCCAAGTCGTCAGGGAATCCATATAAGGTAATTGAGCATCTGTCCCTGAATTCAGAAGATGTCCTGATATAAAGGTAAAAAAAACAATAAGAGCCAAGGCTACTGCATGTTGTTGCATGCTCCACTTAGAGATCGGCAAGGCCGTCGAGCTGTCACTAGGAAGTTTCCACTGATACCAGCCGAAAACTGCCATAACAAGATAGTAAACTTGTAAACCAGACTCCATGTATAATTTAGCGCCCCAAAAAATATACAAGAAAATGAGAGCAGAAATACCTGCCGCAAGCCAGCAAAGGATATTTGTTTTGACTGCAAGAAGCAGGTAGACAATCGCAAATATTACCGCGGTCAATTCCAACAAAGAATTCTGTAGGAATTGTTCACTGACAGCTGTTAAAAAATTCAACCACTAGACAGACCCCGAAGATCGGCTCCCAAAAATTTGACAACCAAAATACTCTTCCCGCACTGCTCCCAGCTTAGCCTAATTTCAATCTTCAAAAGCTCCATTATCTGCTCATAGTCACCAAACAGCTGTGTCGAAAGATCATTGCGTACTGCCGCGATCGCAGGGTATTGCTGAACTTTCTCGACAAATTCATTGATGGTAGGAATATGCTCGTCTGCCAAGTGATAAAGACTAATATCAACTGACGCTTCCATAGCTATCGACCTCTTAGCTGTTGTGTTCATAACTGTACTTCATATGTAACACCGATTATTCGAGGTTCACCGAATTGAAGATAAGGTTCAGGCGCGTAGCCTTTTCTTGGATCATTGCCGAACTCCCCAAAAAAGAACCCTCTAACAGCATAATCTTGATCAGTAAGATTACGACCCCAAAGGCTTAGGCTCCATCGTTCGGTAGAATAACGGACCCTTATATTCAATAATTCATAGGGATCGCTTTGCACGTGATGACTGTCGGAAAAATAAAAATCGTCTTTAGCATCAAGGGAGCCTGCGATAGACCAGGCGCCCACATTGTAGTCAAGGGCCAGATGCGCCATATAGCCTGGGGCATGGGCTTGATCACGCCCTGATAAATCCTGATTTTTAGAATTCAGAAAAGAGTCGAACGTTGCATCCAGCAACCCTAGACTGGCTGTGAGCCCCAGTCGCTCGGAGGGATACCAAACTGCTTCAAACTCCGCACCATTATTCGTTCCTTCCGCGGCATTGCCTATGAAATCGATGAATTCTGTGCTGCCGTTAGCACGAATTCTGCCAGTGGAACTCTTTACTTGCTGCTCATTCCGGTCATCATGAAACAAAGCTGCTTTCAAATGCAAAGTGTTATCAAGCAAATTCGATTTTACACCTAACTCATATTCAATAAGGAATTCTTCGTCGAATTCGCGCAAATCTGCATCTAATGTTCCGTCGGTGTTAAAACCTCCAGCCTTATAGCCACGAGCAATGCTGGCGTAGGCCATGCTATTCGAATTCAATAAGTACTTGATTGCGACTCGACCACCCCAGAGGGTTTCAGTGGGTGAAAAACTAAGCATTTCTGAGTCTTGATAATTCGTGTCGCGCCTCTCTACTCTTATGCCTGTTTCCAAAGTCAGTTTTTCACTAAGCATCGAGTCCAATTGAAAGAAGGCCGCGGTAGTATCAAAATCATAATCACTATAAAAATCCGAAGTCAGATAGGTGTACTCTCGCCTTAATTCCTCATCATTATTGAGTGTGTACACACCGAACAACCAATCTGTAGAATTGGAAAATAGTCGACTACTGTCATTCGACAAAAACCTTAACTCCAGACTCTGGGTTTTCCGGTTGCGGATATAATTATCTTGCGACATATAGCCATCTGGGTGAATTCCCGCAAAGGTCCAGTCCTCGTCGTAGCCATATTCCATATCTGAATCAGCAAGACTCACGATGAATTTCAAATCAAAATTATTCAGCTGCCAGGTACTATCAATTGCTAATGCATCAGATTCTTGCTGATCCTTTCCCGGCTCGTCAGAAAGAGTTGTGCGCGAATTATCCAGCGTAAAAGCATCGTACCCATTGTCGATGTTCACATGAGATAAAGTTAGATCTAATCTCCACGTGGAAGACAATTCTGCGCTTAGTTTTCCTCGAATCGATAGCTCGTCCTGTGCATTATTTTTCTTCGTTTGTAGATAGTCGTTTTCATAGTAGCCATCGGAACGATGGCTCTCCATGGCTAACCGCCCGTTTACCATTTCAGACACTGGACCAGTAAGCATTGCTCCAATTGTTTTTGTATTGAAGTCTGCAGCTCCGACTTTCAAATTTGCTCCAAACTGATCCTGTGGGTCATGAGTCTTGATGTTGATCAGGCCAGCCAATGCATTAGCACCGTATCTCGTTCCTTGAGGCCCTCGCAGTACTTCAACCTGCTCAACATCCATCATGGTGGCAATGGTAGCAGCCCCGCTGAAGTCTACATTGTCCACCAAAAAACCGACCGAGGGATTGATTGGCGCTACAAATTGACTCCGCTCACCGATCCCGCGAATCTGAAAGAAGCGTGCACGATTGGAACCAGCAGCATAATTTACGTTGGCGATGGCATTCACCAGCTCCTCAAAATGTTGAGCCGCTCTAGATTTTATGATCTCCTCCGTCATCACTGTGATACTGATTGGTGTACTCAATTCCTTTCGGTCCCTAAAATCTGCGGTAACGATAATTTCTTCAAGCGTATTTTCTGCGGCGACAGTAAGACTCTGCATGAAGCCAATACAGGAAAATAGGCATAAGGTGGTATATAGTTTATAACGAGTATCAAACATGAGCCTCTCCAAAATTTTTAATTTAAGAGACCCGGCACTGTTAGGACGTGTGATGAGATGTGGAATGCATCCTTTTCCTACGCCGGTATTAACCGGATCAGGTTCTAGGGTTAACTGGCGTACCAGAGTCTCAGGTCAATTGACCACCCCTAAGGAACAGAATGAAGTATAACATTAGCTGAGCTAATAGTTATAAAGAGATTCATTTATCCAGCTTTTTAGATATTATTTAACTAGGAATAGAGTTTTTGGATCATTGAGCTTGGCATAAGAGTTAATTTAATGAGCACTGAAATCATAGTTATTACAGGCCCTGAATCTTCTGGGAAGACCACGCTAGCGGGCCAACTTTCTAATTCATGGAAAACACCTCTTGTTCCAGAAATAGCCAGAGATTACCTCAAAGAAAAGATTTACTACCATAAATCTGATTTGCTAAAAATTGCCAAGCAGCAACATAAAAAGGAACAAGCACTTCTTTCTCATTCGCCAGAAAAATTAGTTTGCGACACAGATTTGCTTGTTATCATGATCTGGAGCGAAGTTAAGTATGGTCACTGTGACCAGTGGATTTGTAAAACTTTTGAAAACAACATCAATCAACAGTCTTCGACCAGACGTTATTTTTTGTGTGATTCTAAAATTCCCTGGCAAGCTGATCCCCTTCGAGAAAATCCACACGACCGGAATGAGTTATTCAATCTGTACCTTAAAAAACTTAAAGAATATGACCTGGACCATAGCGTCGTAAAAGGCAATCCCCAAGAACGTTTGCAGCAAATTCTTAATCGTTCGGATTCGAGATAATCCTGGCAAATGAGGAATGAGGCGAACAAGAGCCCCTTGGGTGCAGTTATAGTTCTCCCGAAAGAATCGTAGAACGACCAAATCAAAAAAACGGTAGCACTATAAATAGAATCCTAATTAATGAGCCAGAGATTAATACTCAATAAATCAAAGTTCTTTTTATCGGCTCAGAAATTTGGCCTACCCCTGTTTTCTGGTATTCTTGCGGACCTTCTTAACTATTAGTATGTATCATGGTTATAATAATTCACGAAAATAATGAATGGATCGCCCCATTCGAAACCGCCTTTCAAAAACTCAGCATTGATTATCATATTTGGTATGTGCCAAATATGAGTCTCGATCTTTCTGAAATTCCCCCTGATGCAGTTTACTGGAATAGAATGAGCGCCTCGTCTCATACCCGAGGTCACCGTTATGAACCTGAGTTAGCCGCTGGGATACTTGCATGGTTAGAAAGGCATAACAGAACTGTCGTAAACGGTCCCAAAGCACTCGATCTTGAAATTAGCAAGATGCGACAATATCAATGCCTCGAACAATTTTCGATTCAGACGCCTAAAACGTTCTGTGCGATCACCAAAGAACATCTGGCAAGCGGTGCCTTGCGAATTGGTTTTCCACTAATCACCAAGCATAACCGGGCAGGAAAAGGCTTAGGTGTGAGGAAATTTGATAATGACGCGACTCTGCAAGCCTACCTCGACAGTGATGATTTTGAAGAATCGCCGGATGGTATCACTTTGTTGCAGGAATATATCGAAGCACCGACGGCATCCATATTTCGCATGGAATTTGTAAATTGTAAATTTTTGTATGCGGTTGAAGTCGACACCTCTCAAGGTTTTGAATTATGCCCTGCTGAAGTTTGTGAGCTTGAATCCAATTGCCCGACGGAAGAAATTGCGAAATTTACAATTATCAAAGATTTTTCAATTCCTAATATCAGTGACTATGAATCATTCTTAAGGCAATCAGAGATCGGCATCGCCGGAATCGAAATCATCTATGACAAGAATGGCGACTACTGGACTTATGATGTGAATACAAATACGAATTATAATCCAGAAGCAGAACACAAAGGCAACCAAAGCGCACCAGAAGAAATCGCTAAATACCTAAGTTCTCTCGCTTGATGCTTTGAATTTATAGGTGCCAGTGATTCTCTTAATTCTTATTGTCCACCCTAACCAAGTTCTAGAATCACTGCTTAGCAGCAGAAATTCTTTACTATTTTCATTGAAGACAGTTTTTACAAGCTATCAGTTTCAAACACAGCAAGGTTCACCTGACCTTCCAGACCAGAGCTGCGATTGCTGCTGATGGCTTGATACTCGGCTGACTGTGCCATCTGCAGCAATGCACGCGCATTTGGATAGCGCACCATCCCTACACTATCCCACTCAGCGCCGCCAATAAATGTAGCTTGACACACACCAGAGAAGATAATCTCGGCACCGATACTTTCAAGAATCTTTGCAACATCTCTGCCATATTGAGCGTAGTCTTCAGCACCTGTGCCACTATCGCTAAACTTAAGCAGGTTTACCATAACTACCGGCTCATCTGGAAGTTGCATAAATGCTTGAGCTTGCTCTGGAGTTGGTCCCATAGCGTTCAGACCTAGCTCTTGGGCGTTTACTATTTTACTGCCGCCCAATAAAGTCGCCAAGGCTGCAAGCCCTGTTGCTGTGCCAGCAGAGGTAATAAAATCTCTTCTTGAACTATCGTTCCTTTTTTCATTATTTATTTCGTTCTTGGATTCGCGCATGTCAGACACCTCTTTAGTTTTCAATAAGCTTACAATAAAAACCGAAGTAAAGTTAAACATGATAAATTTTTTAATAATTACCCTGAGAATTCTACTGAAAGATGGAAGAATTTTTATTTCTTTTAGTTGAATATCTGGAGCCAAATTACTTGCCTCGCCATCATCAATTGCAAGTAAATATAAATCTATCCCTGGTTGATTATTCTGGCTATTATTCCTAATCATTGCTCAAGAGGATGCATAATGAATAATCGAAGCCGCACTGGAATCTTAATCGGAGCAGGACTAATTGTTGGACTGCTTAGCTGGATATTCACGGCGCCTTACCTAGGGAATACGGGACTTGCTCGCATGCCTGGCGTCATCATTGGGGGCACACCGACTCCTGCATTGGACGACTTCACACCGCTCAATGCAAGCAATCCGGGGCCATTACTAATGAAGCAAGCTGGATTCCCGTCTCTCGTTAGCTATCTATCTTGGGTAGGTGCGCCTGAAGGAATAATCACAGCTACTCAACCGGATGGCGCTCTATGGGCACGACGAGTAAGAGATCGCGGCGGGGATGGATGGCTGCGCATTGGTGATGCAACTTATGCGATGGAGGCGGTCGAAATTTTCGGTGACGATCGCATCGATATGATGGGGCAATGGGCCGATATGGTCGGCAGAACATTAGATGACCCGCTCTATGAAGGTGGAGCGTCACTTCGTGATTTTGAAGTGTTTTTTTGGAAACCTAGATAAAGAGAAATGCTCTCCAGCAAAAAGAATAACAAATGTACCTGACTCTACTGTAAAATTTGAGATTATACCCTGTAATACCAGCAAATTAGTTTTAGCTTTCGTATTAAATCTAGCAGTGGTTAGTCATCTTCGATCAATACATAAAGTCTCGGTAAAGGTGGCCTTTATCGATGATCGTATGTCGAATTCGCTCCCGGGCTCTGAAATCAAACTTGCAATTTAATAAGACTGTAAGACCGATTACAGAAATTAGTTTGATTTCTGTTGTGACTCCCTTAATTAAACTTAAATTTTAAGAGATAATAAAACCGATTTGGCCTGCCCGATTTTTTTAAGGAACAGTTATGCAAGCATTAATGATGAATACTCAACTTATGATTTCATCGATACTAAAACACGCTGAGAAAAATTTTCCAGACGTTGAGATGGTATCAGTAACAGTTGATAGCCCCCGACACCGACAGAACTACAAAACATTCGCTAAGCGCAGCCGGCAGCTCGCAAATGTGCTGAAATCATTAGGAGCCAAGTTTGGTGACAGGATCGGCACTCTTGCCTGGAACGATTTTCGTCATATGGAACTTTATTATGCTGTCTCCGGCAGTGGCATGGTATGTCACACAATTAACCCAAGACTCTTCCCTGAGCAAGTGGCTTACATCATCAATCACGCAGAGGACAAAATTCTATTTGTTGATGTCTTAGTTATGCCTTTACTAGAGGCATTGCAAGCCCATCTATCAAAAGTTGAAAAAATAGTGATTCTCACTGATAAGGCTCATATGCCTGAGTCCACTTTACCTAATATTTTATGTTATGAAGAAATACTCGAGTCACAATCTGATAACTATGATTGGCCGGAATTCGACGAAAATACCGCCAGTGGTATGTGCTATACCTCTGGAACTACAGGAAACCCCAAAGGTGTAGTTTACAGTCACCGATCAACAGTTATTCATGCGCTCTCCGGATCACTCCCCGACGTAACTGGGGCATCCATTATGGAAACCAGCTTACCCGTAGTGCCAATGTTCCACGTCAATGCCTGGGGAGCACCTTATGCGGCGCTGATCGTGGGAACGAAATTAGTACTGCCGGGGCCGAAAATGGCGGACGGTGAAATCTTGCATGATTTGATCACCACAGAAAACGTCACAGTCAGCTCCGGGGTGCCCACTATTTGGTTAGCCCTGCTCGACTATCTCGAAGCAAATCAGAAGTCTGTGCCTAGCCTTAAGCGAGCAAGCGTTGGCGGTGCTGCATGTCCGCGAATTATTGTTGAGCGATTCAGAGAAGAACATGACTGTACCGTTGTACAGGGATGGGGAATGACAGAGACTAGCCCGCTGGGTACCGTATTCTGCTTGAAGAATGGCATGGAAAAGCTCTCAACAGAAGAAGTTACAGATTTACAATGCCTGCAAGGCCGTGGAGTTTTTGGCATAGAAATGTGTATCGTTGATGAGAACAACGAAGAATTACCCTGGGACGGTTTAGCGTTTGGCGCGCTAAAAGTGAAAGGCCCATGGGTCGCCAATGGTTATTATGGCTTATCGGATGTACCTGGCGAAGAAGACTGCCCAGTGGATAAAGATGGCTGGCTTCAAACTGGAGATGTCGCGTCTATTACCTCTGACGGCTATCTGCAAATTACAGACAGAACTAAAGATGTCATCAAATCAGGTGGAGAATGGATTAGCTCAATCGAGATAGAAAATGCAGCAGTAAACCATGCTGATATCGCAGAAGCTGCGGTAATAGGTCGCTATCACCCTAAATGGACTGAGCGACCATTACTAATCGTTGTAATACAAAAGGGTAAATCATTAACGAAGAGAGGACGTGCTGGAATTTTTAAAGGGCAAACTGCATAAAATGGCGATGCCTGATGATGTCGCTTTCATTAACGAGTTGCCTCACACCGCAACTGGGAAAATAAACAAGCTTGGACTGCGCAATACCTTCGAGAACTATCAGTTTCCAGCGGAATAGTTGCTGCTGAACGTCATATGACCTCATGACTTTTTGCGTCACAACATGCTGAAGATCTTTTGAAGTCACTCTCGGCTTAGATAGAAAGCTTACTTGTTGATTAGTTACGGGCGTCAGAATTTAATCGATTAGGATATCTTCAGAACCAGACGGCAGTGATATTACCATTGCGTCTTCTGTTATAAGCGCTCCTTCCGGAATGCTTCGATTGAAAGCTCCAACAGCCATAGCGTTCCGTGGTGCTGGTACCAAATGATATAAAGCTAACAAACCGATTTCAGCCTCATCTACCAAACGCTGAAGATCTTCAGTGGTTGCATGGTAGTCCTGAATATCATGCAGTACCGTAGCAGTGCGAGTGACACCCGCGTTACGCAACACATTCTCCGCAGTTTGTACTAGTTGTAATTCCATCGCGTCATGCAGTACGACGTCGGCGCCATCAGATATTTCCACAATCTTGTCGGTGACGAGACTATCCCCGCTAATCACAACTGATCGACCACCATAATCTAGTCGGTAACCAAAGGCTGGTTCAATCGGTGGGTGAGAAACTTCGAATGCAGTAATACGCAACCCATCTTCATCAACAATAACCCCTTCATTGATACTGCGGGACTGAAGAATGCCAAGCTCAGGATTAAGAAACTCTGCGCCATGATGAGAAACTCGATATCCACGATCTAACTCATAGGTAATATTGAGTCCTTCAACGATGCGATCAACACCATCGGGGCCAATGACTTGAAGTGGCTGAGGCCTGCCAGCTACCCAGGAATTTAGATTGAAATCACCAATGTCTGAGATATGATCAGAGTGAAAATGCGTAAGCAAAATACCACGCAATTTTTCAGTCGGAACACCGGCAAGATTAGCTGTGGCTGCCGAACCAGAACCTGCATCTACTAGATAGAGATGCATAGGTGTCTCGACCGCGACACAGGCTTGCGCTCGTCCTGGCGCTGCTAATGGAGAAGAGGTCCCGCAAAGAGTTATCTTTAACCCATCATAGGTCGTCCCAGCAGACGCCAATTGTGCCGAGCTAATAGAGCAGAAAATCAAAGACCCTATGGTACCCACTATTCTTAAGACCATTCGCAAAACTTGACTCTCCTATAATTTATCCAAAGCTTTCTAGAATTGTTTATTCCAGAAAAATCGTACCCGTACTTTTTTGAAATAATATAATTGAAATTAGTATGGCGTTCGAAAACCTGTATCGTTCAACAGCCACTTACGATCACTTTTAAGATGTTTCTTTCTACTCTATTAATGAGACGCTTCAATAGTTTGTCGTTGCGAACTCAGGCCCTCGACACCAACACGAACAACATCGCCGGGTGTCAAATAGCTTGGCGGGTCCATGCCATCTCCGACACCCGCTGGTGTTCCGGTAAAAATGATGTCGCCCGGATTGAGAGTCATGAAATGGCTTAAATGGCTGACAATTTCTTTGACGCCAAAAACCATATTTGTGGTATTCCCTTGTTGCCGCATCTCTCCATTCACTTCGGACCAAATTGAGAGGCTTTGCACATCTTCAATGTTGTCACGTGTTACCAGATATGGACCGACAGGCGCAAAAGTGTCGGCACTTTTACCTTTAGTAAATTGACCACCGCGCTCGCGCTGAAATGCACGCTCCGAAACATCGTGGCCTACAGTAAAACCGGCAATATAGTCGAAGGCTTCTTCTACGCGTATATATTGCGCTCTACGCCCAATAACTATGACTAGTTCTGACTCATAATCCAGCTTACGGCCATTACGCGGCTGAATTATATTGTCGAATGGGCCCGTTAAAGCTGAGGTAGCCTTCATGAATACCAATGGTTCTGTCGGCAGTTCCACTGCCATTTCTGCAGCGTGGTTCACATAATTAAATCCAATAGCAATAATTTTTCCTATTCCTGTAAGTGGCACTCCGATTCTAGGATCACCTTCTATAACAGATAATTGGTTAATTGGAATTTGAGCTATCCGTTCAAGCGCTGCATCTGAAAGTTGATCCGGTGTAATGTCGTCGACAAATGCCGAAAGGTCGCGAATCTGATTTTGAGCGTCAACTAGGCCAGGCTTTTCCTCTCCGACAGGTCCAAATCGCACTAACCTTAATTCTGTTGCATTCAGCAGTCCATTAAAAGCCAAGAGAATACAGGCAACAGAAACGCTGACAAGTTTGTGCTTTAACATTATTTACCTCAGTATTATGGTTTTTATCGTGATGTTGAGTGGAGGAAGTGTAACCATTGGTTTGCACCTTGTCTTGTCCCCAACTTCGTGCAGACAATTAAAAGTTTTATAGAATGATAAGTCCATTATTTGCAGAAAATTCATCTCTTGTATTAAAAGTCAGGTCCCAAGAAATCGAATCAACTCCTTGCTCACCACGTCCGGCACTTCTTCATGGGGATTGTGCCCTACTCCAGGAATTAAAAAGACTTCTCCATTTGGGAAAATATCTACAGCATGCTGCGCTTCAGCTGCATAAGTAGGATAGTCCTCTTCGCCACCTAGTATTAGAGTCTTCGTTTGAATGTGGGGCCAGTCATTAACAACTGTGTCCATAGCACGCATATGACCAGTCAGTCTGCTCACATAAGCTAGCCTTGGCCAATCTCCACTCAACCGCTGGCCGTAGCGGATACGCATATGGTCAATGAACTCCGGCTGCCAAGTGCTATAATTTTCAGAAGCCCAGCGCAGCAGGCCAGAGTAAACCGCATCCATGTCTGGGTTTGCATCGACTTCTCCCGTTAATGGGCGAAAGCCTCTACCACTGCGCCGGTCCGTTAGACCAACCTGGTTCACAGTGACGAGATGAGTAATTCTCTCTGGATAGAGAAACGCAAAGCGTGTGACCATTTGCCCACCAATGGAATGACCTACGAGCGCGGCTTGATCAATCTCTAAATAATCCATTAGGCGTGCAGTATTAGAAGCCCATAAATTGATACTATAGGGAATTGATGGCTTAGAAGATTTACCCCAACCCAGCCGGTCTTTCACCACTACGCGATAGCCCTCTTCACTCAGTGCTCTTATTTGGGCTCTCCAATACCAACCGTAATACAAACCACCATGATGAAGAATAACTGTGCGCCCGTTTGAAGGTCCTCTCGGCGCAACATCCATATACGCGATGCGCACATCTTCACCATAGACACTGAAATTCATGTACTCAACAGGATAAGGATATTCATATTCCTCCAAACTAATTGAGATCGGACCCCAATCAGCAGGTGGCGAAGAAGGAGGTGAGGACTGCGCTGATAATAAGCCTGCATATGAGCTAATAACTAGAGATAACAAAGTTAACCATAGAGACAGGTAGCGAGAATTTCTCATAATTCCTCCATATTCAGATTAATTTTTGTAAAGTAAACAAAAAAGGCGAAGCAATCGACAATAATACATTTTAGAAAATTGGGATAGTCAGTAATTAAAAGTACCTATTCTACATTTCGCTTTAAGACAATTCATTTTTCCGATGGGTTGAAGGTTTTCTAACGCATTAATCGCACATCGAAAAGTGGTGGTTTTACTTCAAGTGTTCCGCGATGACGTCTAACTGCTTCTTCTATCTCAGCAACGACTTCCGGGCTATCTTCCGCGACATCAAATCTCTCGGAAGGATCATTCAGCAAATTATAAAGTGCTGGGGTTTCCAGTTTTATGTAGTCTGGCGGCTGGCCATAGGCGCCCTGAAAACTGTAGTGCAGTTTCCATGGACCCAGACGATAGGCGTATAATTCACCTCTTCGATAGTAAGGCATTTCATTCCGGGAGCTATTGCCTTGTCCAAACAATACATTACTCAAATCAATTCCGTCGATACCCGAAGTATTTTCCTGACCAGTAAGACTCATTACCGTGGCGAATAGATCGAGAGTCGAGCCGATTTCACTAATTACAGCTGGTTGAATATGGCCAGGCCAATAAAAAATCGTAGGCACCCGCATACCTCCCTCAAAAGTTGTTCCCTTGCCCATCCGCAGTAACCCAGCACGACCACCTTCAACACCCATCGTTAACCAGGGGCCATTATCGCTGGTAAAAACGATCAGTGTATTTTCTGCTACACCTAACTCCTCTATCGCGGTTCGAATCTGGCCAACACTCCAGTCGATTTCTTCTATAACATCGCCATAACGACCCCCGATGCTGCGACCGTTAAATTCATGGCTTCGAAACAAAGGCGTATGAGGCATAGTATAAGGAACGTACGCCAAGAATGGGGATTCTACATTGCGAGTCATGAAGTCGATTGCCGCTTCTGTATAGCGGCGCGTCAATAATCTCTGGTCCGTTGGCTGTTCAATAGTGAACTCTCCGCCGGTTGAGCTATCTATCAATGGGGTGTTCCAGTACTCGGGACGCGGCTCAGCATATTTATCGGGCCTAGTAGCAGTAATTCTGGCGCCCTCTTCAGTTTCACCGCTAGCTAACATGGCACGCATTTCATCAAAATCAGGATCGCCTACCCAATCCATATCATTAGAATAGGGAATACCAAACCATTCATCAAAGCCATGCACTGTTGGATAAGCATGCGGGGCATCACCTAGGTGCCATTTTCCAAAGATTCCCGTTGCATAACCTTGATCTTTTAAGGACTCAGCAATGGTTTCCTCTTCATCAGGAAAGCCTCCTGGTTCATTTGGAAAATAGACACCCATTTGTCGTCCGTATAGCCCGGTTCGCACCGGCAATCGGCCAGTTAAGAGTGCCGCGCGACTCGGAGAACACACTGGCGCCGCAACATAAAAATCCGTCCAACGTTGTCCTTCAGCGGCCAAGCGATCCAGCTCTGGCGTCCTGATATACGGATGCCCGGATACTCCAAGATCGCCGTATCCCATGTCATCGGTAAATAGTATTACTATATTGGGAAGTCGAATTGAATCTTCAGCTAAGGTCTGTGTATCCTGTGGTGAGCAGGTGACAAGGCTGGCTAAAACAATAGTAGATAGACACATTCGCGACATTAGCGATCTCCATTCTTCATTGCTTTGATCTGAAAACGATAGCAGTCACTCAAAAATTTGATTGCAATCCACGCAGTTTACTTAATCTTCAAACCCTACAAATGTTACTGCATCATCCACGGTCTTCCGCTCAGAGACAACCACATTGGCGGGAAAACTGTCATCGGGAAATCCCATGGCTACACAGATCATGATAACTTGATCATCAGGGATATTCGCATGCTCCCTAACAACCGGGGACTGCATAATCCCCTGACTATTAATTACGCAGCCGAGACCACGAGACCAGGCCGCATTAACGAGAGCATTGGTTGCACCACCACAATCGAAAGGCGCAATATCACCGCCGTGAATCGATCGATCATAAGTTACAACTACTGACACCGGAGCATCAAACTGCCTAAAGCCACGCAGCACCCAACTTTGTCTTCCTTCTTTATCTTCGCGTTCAATTTTCATTTCTTTGAAAAGTTGTTTAGCAATACCTATTTGTCGCTCACGATGCACACCTTCATAAGCACCATGATTTCTAAATTCTCTTGAGTCGGGGACGCCCGCAAGGTTCCGCTCGGTATTGCCTGCACGAATTTTGTCTAGGGCCTCTCCCGCTACTACATAAAAATTCCAGGGCTGTGTATTTAGAGACGAAGGTGCACGTATTGCTATTTCTAAGACTTCTTTTATTAGTTCACGTGGGACTGGCTTTTTCTGATAACCACGAATACTTCTTCTCCCTAATACAACTTCGTCATACTCCATAATTCTATTCCTCAACTTTCTTTATTAATTTCCATATGACTAATTCGTTGCAAAAGTTCTTCAATTATTAAGAATTCGAATTTGCTAACACGAATAGAGGGATATTAAGTTATTACAAAATACTTAATAACAAAATAATTTCTAGGTGGGTGAAGCAACAAAGTCGCTTTATGATTGCCTCGCTTCTATTATGACTACAATTCCAGCTGCGGCACTGAGTAAGGTGAATTAGGATCTACTGCCTGACGTAAAGAAAAAACATTGCCATCGATATCATTAGCGTAGACCTGCCAGAAGTTTCCTAACAGCACTGGCTCACTAACGAACTCCACGCCCAAACCAACCATGCGAAAATACTCTGCTTGAATATCGCCCACCTCAAGTGAATAAGAATAACCAAAATCTGTACTGCTACGTTCACCAACTTGTTCGGGCGTTGCAGGGCTAACATATTCCCAAAATTCCATGGATTTCGACTGTGCAGCCATTTTGAAGAACATAACTTTGAGAGACAAATTGTCAATATCAGTAGCATCATCGAAGGTGGGACGCCCCTGGATATCAGCGGTTCGATAAGGATCAAAACCCATTATTTCAGAGTAAAAGTCAGTTAGTCGCTCGATGTCGTGGGTTACCAAAGCCACTTGTGTCATCCACATGTCAAAACCTTGTTCAATCCATTCAGGACTTCGACGGTCGCCGCCTAAGCGATCAAAATCAAGCTGTTCTAGCTCGAGCATATTTCCTTCTGGGTCATATGCATAAGCATAGGTTACTCCCTGACCCAATAGATCTATAGGGCCGTCGCCGCGACTGAGCATCTCTGCTCCAGCTCGTTTAAATTTATCGTATCCCGAAAGGTGTGCTGGCGACTGAAAACAAGTATGAGTCATCCCCGGACCCTGCACTGGCATCTTACTAAGCGACTTGTTCCGGTTATGACTAAACGCGGTAAGTTCAAACAGCATATTTGGCGCTTCGAGTACGGCCACTTCATACTCTATGTTTTCATGACCAAACAATTTATCTGCTGCACTATTATTGCGAACAGTTTCTCTACTGATCAATTTAAAGTCCGAAGCAGATTGATAGAATTCTAGAATGGAATCGAGGTCCTTTACTGAAAGAGCGATATGGTTAATACCAAGTATCGAAGTCGGTGAATCAGCAATCGATGCATCGGGATCAATTTCATAAGCCATTACGAAATAATTGCTAGCGACCAAAATTATCAGGCTCAAGAGTCGTATTCCGATTCTAGTTTTAGCTGAACAAGGGTTTTTGTTATTCATAATTAGTTGACTGAATTCCTTATTGAGAATCTAAATTCATCACGCCTTCGCAAAACTCTGATCACAAGAAATGACTGTATGCTTATTCACCTTGTAGCGAATAAACCAACAATACATTTCCTGGTGCTTCCGCCCATTTTTCATAGCCAGACGTGATATAGACCTGACCATTTGCAATCACAGGACCATCTGATTCAATAGAACCACCTCTGGCTTCAATACCATTGCGCAGTCCAAAACTTTGATTGGTGTTTGTCTCCCAAAGAATCTCGCCATCGTCCACATCGAAGGCACGCAAAATTCCATCCAAGCCACCAGCAAAGACAAGCTCGGGCGTACTGCTCACTGCGGCTGAAATTCCCCTCCAACAGAGAAACTGACTGTCTACGCATTTATCCGGCAAATCATTACGCCAAAGAATTTCTCCCGTGCTGGGGTTCATGGCATGTACACCTGGGTGTGCAGGCCCCACATTGTAGGGATTATTTGTCGGCAAATCAGAAACTCCCACGAAGAGTTTGTCTCTATTCGCACTCATCCCATAGTGGATACCGCCCATGGTGCCGCCGCTGCCAGCCCGCTGCTCCCAGATCAAGGCTCCATTGTTTGCCGGATCCAAAGCATAGACCATACCTGATTTTTGGCCTACCATAATGATGTCTTGGCCATTCTCATCCTGCGTTAAAATTGGCGATGCACCAATGTCGTAATCGGGCCCGTCTTCTTCCGGGCAGTTAGGCGTATTTCTCGAACAGGCACCATTCCAGGCATCGTCTTTGGTTAGTTGTGCCGACCAAACGATCTCACCAGTGTCTAAATCCAAAGCCAAAACAGCATCGCTTAAGTCGTTGGCAGGCGATGAATAATTTTCCCCAGTCCCAGCGTAGACCAGGTTTCTCTCCGCATCAATAGTTGGACTCGACCAAATAGGCGCACCCGATGGCCCGTATTGTTGAATGCCTGCCGTGCTAATAATAGTTGGTCGCGGTTCATCTGTAGTGTAGGTTCGCCAGAGTTCATCGCCGCTACTAATGCTTAGCGCAACAAGCGCACCTCGAAATGAGCAACAAGAGTATTCCGTTCTCGCCGCTAACAAAACTTCCAGAGATGAGACTGGCACGATGACGATATCATCATGAGCGATTACTGATCCAGTGAGTGTGGCTTGAGGGTGATCATGTACTTTCTTTTTCCAAATCAGCTTGCCGGTTTGTGCATTAACGGCATAAGCGCTGGCAGCAAAATCTCCAAATAAAAGTGTCTCGGGTATGCCTAGCTCGTCAGTATCGACATAGATCGCGCCACGAACTTCTGCATCGGCACTAAAAGTCCACCATGGACAGCCAGAGGAATTGTCTAACGCATAGATAACTCCTTCTTGGCTCCCAATATAAGTCACTTCCGGTGTTACTACTGGTTGTGATCGAGCTCTTGTCGCACTCGGAAATGCAAATGCCCATTTAAGCGCCAATTGATCTACATTGCCTTTATTAATAATGGTCTCAGCAGCTTGATGTCGGGTGTTTCCGGTTTTACCACCCCAACCATTCCAAACTATGGCTTGGCTTAAAGATGAAGATGAATCCAATTTAGATTCACAACTAAAACTGGCTGTCTCGGTGCGGGACTCATCATAACGATCACCAGAAAGATAATAAGCCACGTTTCTTTTCTCCTCCCGGGTTAAAGCCATTCCTGAAGTAGCCATCGAACCAAATTCAAGTACATCCACAATTCGTTGAGGGGTATAGAGGTCGAAGGCTGCCCTTCTTGGCGCTTCAAGCAAAGCACCCTCATGGCATTCTGCACAAAAAAGTTGGTATTGGGCTTCCCCATCCGCTAGTTCAGTCTCACTTTGTAATTCCTGTGCTGATTGGGTAAAAGCAAATAACGGTGTAAGGAGAAGCGCGTGTAAGGTAATCGATAACTTTAACTTTCTTTGCAGCATTTACTATTCCATTTGTTCATAGCTAAGGCGTCTAGCTGTCTACTTAATTTACTATCATATGGTGATAACACCACTATTTAGAAATTGAATCTTGGTGGGAAAAGAAAATAACACCAAAAAATATAAATTAGCCTGATTGCTGCGGCACAATCAAGCCATTCTCACTCCACATAGCTTCCGGCAATAATCAGTTGCTAGATGAGAAAGATCTCCTTGAATTTAGCGATGCTGTTTTTTCGATCAAACTAGTTGCAATCCTATTTCGAGCATACCTAAATTTGTAACCGATGAATAATTTTATTCAGGTGCTTGCTCCAATTCCACTAACATCGTTCGGGAGGCTAAATAGAAATGGATGCTCGACCAAATCATTACTGTCGGCAGCAGTATCAACATGGAATAGCGCAAAGATTCAGCTCCTAAAGTTGGTGCAAGAAAATCGCTTAGGAAGCCGATTGCAAAAGGGCCAAGTCCAAGTCCGATAATATTAATTACTAGCAGTAAAATTGCAGAAGCAGTCGAGCGCCAGCGCAATCCCACCAGGTTATGAGTGGTTGCGATCGAATTGCCCAGATAAACATTTTGTAATAATCCAGGGATGAATACGCTCACCAGCGCAACATATTGATGATTTGTGAGAAACACGATCAGCAGAAATGGAACAACCAGAATTGTTGCAAGACCGGGTATCCATTGATACCAGCGCTTATCTCTTTCGGCGAGCTTATCACCTAAAATTCCACCGAAAAGAATTCCAATAGCGCCGAAAAGGCCAGTAGATAATGCCAGCCAGGTTCCCAATTCACCTGTCGACATTTCATGGCTACGAATAAAAAAGGAGGCAATCCAATTTACTGTTCCATATCCGACAAAAGCATTAAGGCCACAAGCAAATGCCATATGCCTAAATGTCTTGCGTTGCCACAAAAGAGATACTACTTCCCGAAACGGTACTTGTTTTTCTGAGACCTTCTTATTCTCAATCAGCCCGCGAACTGGTTCACGCACTGTGGCTCTCACAATAATAGCCAAAATAATTCCAGGCACCCCCACTACCATAAAAGCAACCCGCCACCCAAAAAACTCATTGAGCCATCCGCCGAACAGAAAACCGAATAAAATGCCGAGATTTACACCGGTGGAATAAAATGCGAGAGCACTTGCTCTTTTTTCTGGCGGAAAAATATCCGAGACAATTGAATGAGAAGGTGGACTTCCCCCTGCTTCACCGATACCGACCCCAATTCTTGCAGCCAGCAGTTGACTATAGCTTTGGACAAAACCACTTATCGCTGTCATAAAACTCCAAAGCCCTACCGAGACAGCGACTATATTTCTTCGGTTGCTTCTATCTGCTAAACGAGCAATTGGAATTCCCGCAGTTACGTAGAACACGGCAAATGCAAAACCGGTCAACAACCCCAATTGGCTATCCGATAGAGACAGGTCTATCTTGATTGACTCCTGCAGAATAGACAGTAATTGTCTATCGATAAAATTAAAGGTGTAGACGAGGGTGAGAACCACCAGTGCATAATTCCTGGCACTAGTATTAGCATATGGATTATCCACTGATGCAACTGGTGGTATTTTGATCTTGTCCTCGGCATCTTCAGTACGATCGGTCATGACTGGTCCTTTTATTATTGTTTTTCACTACCTAAGAAATGTAGGAACATGCAATTTCTGAGAGTAGCGTAAAATATCAGCCCATTAAAACATCGTCTTTTGAATATAGCTGTAGCTTTTCCAGTCATTTGAATTAATTTCAAAAAATATTTATTTTGCTAGAGTGAATGCTAGTTGGCAGTGGGTAAAAAATTGTTTTTCTTTCGAACACCTCTAAAGCCAAATAGCCTTAGTGCCCTTATTAGATTAGGCTTACCCGTTCACTACTCTAAATTAAAATTCAGGCGGCACCAAAGTTCGTTACAAAACGTACAGCCTAATCTATCATTCTGACCACTATCCATAAAATTAAACGAAGCCATGTTAATCAAACAAATTCCCATTCGAAACAACTTACGCAACTACATGTATTTACTGGCCTGCGAACAAACCTTGGAAGCAATCGCTATAGATCCACTGGACCACAACTTATGCTTGAAAGTAGCTGCAGACCTAGGTTGGACAATCAAAACGGTTGCCAACACCCATCATCATCATGATCATATTGGTGGCAATGGGCCAGTAATTGATGCTACCGGGGCTGAATTAGTTGCTCATACAGAAGCCATGAGCGCGATACCCAATGTTGATAGAGGAGTGCAAGCTGGCGATTCATTGCGATGCGGAAAGCTGAGACTGAAGATAATGGACACTCCCGGCCACACAATGAGCCATATTTGTTTGTATTTCTCAGGTACGGATGCAGAACAACCAGCTTTGTTTTGTGGTGACACATTGTTCAATGCTGGCGTAGGTCGATGTGATTTTGGTGGCGAGCCTAAAGTCTTGTACAACACTTTTGTAGAGCAAATTTTCCCGCTTTCTGACGATGTGCGAATTTTCCCAGGCCATGACTATATTCGAAATAATTTAGAATTCACTCTCGACCGCGAACCTGACAATCAATCAGCGTTGAATTTACGAGAGGAGTTTAAGCAAGGGTTAGATGCTGAGAGTTTTGTAAGCAATATTGGTATTGAACGCGAAATAAATATTTTCTTCAGGCTCGATCAGGCGCAAGTACGTGCAGGAATTGGAGCCAGTGCGCTGGATGATCAATCGACATTTATTGGTTTGCGTCGATTGCGAGATAACTGGTAGTTTTTAATGCAAACGAATTGATCAGAGCATTAGCTCCATGAGAATAAATGTATTTTTAGATACGCGAGCTCACAGCACACCATCGACCATTCGGTGATTTACAGAGCATCCCTCCTTCTTTGCTTTAAACACTTCAAAAAATCGCCAGATAGGAGTACTGTCTTTACATCATTTGCCGTCAATCATAACTACTACTTGGCTGGAGACTCCAATGACTAAAAACTTGTTCGCCCTACTAATTGTATCAGCGGCACTTTGTTCGAAACTCCAGGCGCAACAGGAAATGCCACGCACTGAGCATGGTCATCCAGATCTACAGGGCACCTATACTTTCCGTACTCTTACTCCTTTGCAACGACCAACAGAACTCGCGGACAAAGCAACACTAACCCGTGAGGAAGCAGCTGAATGGGCCGCTTATGAGAATAGACGCCAGAATAGAGATCTCATTATCGACTCTGTAGGTGGCGCAGGTTATCCACCGGGTGTGATTTCCTATAATGAATTCTGGTATGAGCGCGGCACGGATACCGTCGGAGATTATCGAACTTCATTGGTATTCGATCCACCGAATGGCAGATTACCTGCTCTCAGCGCGATTGGCCGAGAACGTGCGGCCTACACTCAACAAGTTCGAAGAGAAAGCGCTGGACCAGAAGCTCGTACATTAAACGACCGCTGTATTATTAATAACCGCACCGGGCCACCAATGGTTTCTGGTTCATACAATAATAATATGCAATTGGTGCAGACAGAGCATTATGTAATGATAATGACTGAAATGGTTCATCACGCGCGCATAATCCCTTTCGCCAGCGACCATGGCGCACCTTTCTCCCAGTGGACCGGGAATTCAATTGCTCGCTGGGAAAATAATACCTTAGTAATTAGCACACAAAATTTTTACCCTGATTATGGCTGGCGTAACACTTCTCCTGAAATGAAAATTGAAGAGCGCATTAGTTGGCTCGATGAGAATACGCTAGACTACGAATTCACAGTGGATGATCCAAATACATGGGCACAATCCTGGTCCGCTAGATTACCAATGAGTCGTATGTCTGAGCGAATTTATGAATTTGCTTGCCATGAAGGTAATCATGGATTGGCAGGAATCTTAGCCGGCTGGAGACGCTGGGAAATCGAGGGTAAAAATTCAGGAAGTATCCCGTCAGTGGATGACTAAGAGGAATATTTTCAAATACTGCTAATTGGAGCCTGATTGACTCAATTTGTGACCACAGAACTCCGGATTACATAGCGTCAGCCTTTCTTATTGGGGTTCCTTCTCTCTGCCGCTTCTGCCATTCTATCGGAACCTTTATCGACACATCTGACCGTGCGAGAGGTTCTTTGCCCAAAATTACGTCAGCAATTTTTTCTGCCACCATTATAACTGGTGCGTTTATGTTACCGTTAGGCAGAGTTGGGAAAACTGACGCATCAACTACGCGCAAATTTTCTATTCCAATTACATTGCAATTCTTATCAACAACCGCCAGAGGATCTCCTGGATTACCCATCTTACAAGTACCTGCAGGATGATAAGCACTTTCAACGTTCTGCTTTACCCAAGCATCTATATCGGCATCACTGTTAACATCAAATCCTGGCTGAATTTCTGCTCCACGATATTTATCCATAGCTGGCTGCTTCATGATTTCTCGAGTAAGGCGAATGCATTGTCGCCAAGATTGAATATCTTCTTCATGCTGATAGTAGTTGAAAAGAATACTGGGTGCCGCCGTAGCATCTGCTGAACTTATTCTCACGCACCCACGGCTCTTCGGTTTGTTCGGACCTACGTGAACTTGAAACCCATGGCCATCAATAGAAGGTGTTCCATCATAGCGCATCGCAGCAGGCAAGAAATGGTATTGGATGTCCGGAGATTTTAATCCTTTCTTTGAACGGATAAACGCGCAAGATTCAAAATGATTAGTTGCACCCAAACCTTTTTTAGATAAAAGCCATTTGGCACCTATTAAAAATTTACTGAATAAATTTAATTTAGAATTTAAAGTTATAGGTTCTTTACAATGAAACTGAAAATATACTTCCAAGTGATCTTGCAAATTTTCACCGACACCATACAGGTTACGTACTGTCTTTACGCCAAATGCACTTAAGCTCTCTGCGCTGCCTATACCTGACCGCTGCAGCAACATTGGAGATGCAATTGCTCCCGCAGTTAGAAGCAACTCTCGCTTAAAATGAATAGTTTTCAGAGTACCACCTATTTCCAAACGGATACCAATTGCTCGATTCTCTAGAAACTCAATATGATGAACCAGCGCATTAGTAAGAATTGTAAGATTCGATCGATGCATGATGGGCTTTAAATAGGCACGTGCTGTTGACTCGCGTACTCCGTTACGCACGGTCATGTGCATAGGACCAAAGCCTTCCTGATGCTCGCCATTATAGTCTTTGGTTTCTGGGTAACCAGCTTCGACTCCCGCATCGATAAAAGCTCGATAGAGAGGATTCAGACGCATTTCATTTCCTGCGCTCACTCCAAGATAACCATCTCCTCCTCGGTAGGTATTACCTCCTCCCACCCATGCTTCAGCTCTCTTGAAATAAGGTAGGCAGTCTCGATAACCCCAACCCTCTGCCCCCAAGGATTCCCATTCCTCAAAATCATGAGGGTTGCCGCGCACATAAACCATACCATTGATTGATGAGGTACCACCCAGTCCCTTACCACGAGGACAGCTAATACATCGGCCATCTAGACCCGGCTCAGGCTCAGAATAATAACCCCAATTAAATCTATCCATGGCCATGGGATAGGACAATGCAGTAGGCATTTGCACAAAGATATTTCTATCATGGCCACCCGCTTCGACTAACAGCACACGGTGAGACGGATTGGCGGACAACCTGTTTGCCAATACACAACCCGCTGAACCCGCGCCTACTATTATGTAGTCGAATTCATCCAAGGTGACCCCCTATCTAAGTGTTTGTCGAAAGTGTAAGCATTTGCCTACGAAAATAAATTAATACAGATATCGCAGCATAGAAACCAATAACTATTAATCCGATCCATTCAATCTGTAATGGCGTAAATTGATAAAATAATATTAGCCCATACAATAAACACCAATGTATACCAATGTATTTTAGCTTGCCAAGCCGATCGACCGTCAATTGAAGATTCTCTGAATAAAGTCGTGTTAATGAATCTAAAGAGTTAGTAACAAAGATAACTCCTACCAAAATCATAAACCCATTTATAAAACCAGAAATATCTAAACCCTGCTCATAAACCTCAAATAGCACAGAAAACCATATAGCGATTGGTATGGAAGGTATAATTAATAAGGCTATCAATAGCTGCCAAGTGCGCAAACCACCAACAAATCGGGAAACAAATTGCCCAATCATGATACTCCAGGCAAACCACCAGAATAAGTAGAACGCATGGTAATCTGAGAAAGGCAAAATAAAACGATAGATATTTATAAAATAGTCACTGATTTCAAGAAGGTTGATAGCCAAGCCGCCCAGACCCAATCCACCGAAAGCCCACATCACTAATATTAATGCGAAGAATAGCCAAGTAGAGGACAAACTTAGAATTTTGACATAACGAATATCGGTACTGGAATAAACGGCTCCCACAAGCACAATGGCAACGATGGAAAATCTAAAAAATGGGCCAAGCCCTGGGAAATAGTCCGGCAGGTATTGTAAAAATAAATAGCCAGTAAATGCACAGGTGGCAATGATGATGACGTTGTTGATGAATTTCACCCAAGGAATTTCAAAGATCTTCAAGCGTGGTTCAATGATGCAGAAATAACATGTCGTTAAAAAATAGAAAGTCCAAATAAAAAAACCCCAGAAACCAAACTCAATAGCAATAGGATTGGTAAAGCCATAAACCTGTTCAGACTCGTAGATCGGAAACTCTGTCAGCGGGAACATGATGAGCCCCACATCAAGACCTGAAGTAAACAAAATCGCAAAAAAGGCAAAAAAGCGAGCTGGCATCTGGCCAGTAAGAATAAGATTACCCCAACGCAATATTATCAGGAACGAAGCAATCAACACTGCAATAACAGCGCTCGAGAGAATTGTCTGCATTACGAACCGGCACTCTGCGGAAAAATGGTTGAGTTCATTATCACTGAGTCTATCAGACTCCATTTAATCCCTGTTAGAATTTCCTAGATAGCAAACAAAACCAAAGAGATCGATCCATGCCCTTAGTTCCGTCGTTTGTATTGACGCATCATAGAATTTTCTTCCTTACAATGCTTGGGTTGATCGTTCTCGCTGGATGCCATTTATCAAATAACTTTTCAGAATCAACACCGAAGGCAATATTCATCATCGTCGACGGGATACCTGCAGATGTACTTGAGCAGACTTACACTCCTAATATTGATGATCTTGCAGGAACTAAAGGCTATACAAGATCCTATGTCGGCGGCGAAGCTGGTGGGCCCTCGCAAAGCCCAACAGTTTCTGCAGTCGGTTACAACAGCCTATTAACTGGAACCTGGGCCAACAAACACAACGTTTATGACAACGCTATTGATAATCCTAACTATGAGTATTGGGATATTTTTAGAATTGTTAAACATCTTAACCCTTCTCTGCAGACCGCGCTGTTCTCGACATGGCTGGAGAACCGTACTCGGTTAGTCGGTGATGGTCTAAGCAAGGCAGGTGGAACTAAGTTGGATTACTATTTTGATGGATTCGAGCGAGATCTAGAACGCTTCCCCCATGACGAAGGCAGAAACTACATAAAAGCTATCGATGATTTGGTTAGCAAAGAAGCTGCGCGATATGTTCGAGAGTATGGCCCCAATTTATCCTGGGTATATTTAGAATATACAGATGATGTGGGCCACATGTTTGGTGATGGGCCCGAATTCATCGAATCAGTAACTCTCATCGATAGCTTTGTTGGCAGGATTTGGGATTCCGTGCAATTCAGGCAACACACTACTAATGAAGATTGGTTGATCGTGGTAACAACAGATCATGGGCGAGATGTTACCACGGGAAAAAATCATGGCGGTCAAAGTAAGCGAGAACGCACAACTTGGATTGCAACAAACAGTAACAATTTAAATAGCCAATACAATAATTCATCGGCGATAGTTGATATATTGCCTTCAATAACCACCCACTTACAGCTCACAATCCCAGAAAAAATTGCAGGGCAACTTGATGGCGATACATTCATCGACTAATTAAAATAAGAATAGGCTAGGTATCAAAATAGCCTGCTGGACAATACAAACTTATAGAATCAATTAGTTCAGACAAATATTCATATGCGATCCACATTGTTTCAATTTTTTATAGACTTATAATCGAGACTACAATCAGATAGAAGGAAATTATTACGTGAATGATATGACTGCAGATGGCCGTAAATGTTTCGTCTGTGGGCCAACGAATGATATCGGCCTTAAGCTAATATTTCGCCTAGACGATGACAGTGTATGCCGCTCAGAATTTACACCGGACGCTTTGCATTGCGGCTGGGACGGAGTCACCCACGGAGGCATTATTTTTAGTGTGCTAGATGATGTAATGGCTAACTGGATTCATCTGAATGGCATGCGCGGCTTCACAGCTAAATGTGATATCCGATATAAAGGTAGTTTGCCGACTGGCATAAAAGTAAAACTCGAAGGCCATTGCGTTAAGCAAAGAGGGAGGCTAATTGTGATGCTGGGGAAGATGATCAGAACCGATACGAACGAGACAGTCGCTGAAACTGAAGCCAGTTTTATGCAAGAAGCCAAATCTTAGAAAATTATACCCAGCTAACAAACAACCTGCTCTGAAACCCTGTTAACAAAAGATGCGGTTCTGCAAAAACTATTTTTGTTTCAATCTACGACCGAGGCTTCCAAAAGAAAACTTCCCAATCACGAAGTGGCTCTGATCCCTCATAAAGTGGCTCGTCTAATGTTCTGCCCGATTTAGAAGCCCATTGTTCCATCATCGCAATACGCTCATCGCCATGAATTTCAAAGGCTTCCATCTCATAAGTCTCTTCACCTATGCGCAGCCAGCCATTACCACCTCGATCTCGAACGCGCTGCGCCCAAAGCCCTCCGTCAGGACGCGTTGCAGTAATAACACCCTCGGAAGTACCTACCCAAGACAGATAATTTACGAAGGGAGGAAAACCACTCTGCTTCATCAGCAATGGGCCACGAACACTTTCATTAAGCGAAGTGAAGTCACTCGGTACCTCGGCGATGTCTCCACCCAGAATGACGCCTGGTACACGCGAGAGTCCTGTGTTTCCAAGGTAGGGAGCCGTGACCATCCAGCTAAACACTCCTCCAAGGAGCGCCAATCCGATTACAATTGAGGCGAGCTCAGCTTTTCTCATCACGATTTCTCCATCTTGATTTCTTCAAAAGAAGAAACAGTATATCCAATTCAAGGCTTTGTCCAATGGCATACCGCTAGTAAGCTTTAATTTTTAAGGGTCGTATCAACTTCTTGAAGAACCATTATAGGTGTCACTTTGAAACCAAGTCTTGACTAGCTCTTCTAAGACACCGTTAACAGCTATTCTCCTGGCAACGCGAAAACAATGAGCTCAGGCACTGGCGCATTGTTGACACCAATTGCGATGTATTGCTTACCATCGACCGCATAACTCATAGGCGCAGCCCCTGGATTCGCCGGCAGTTCGAGAGAAGAAATTTCTTCACCTGTCTCTTTATCGCGAGCGATAAGCAAAGGGCCATAGCCAGCATTCTGCCCATGTATAAGTAGCGTTGCCGTCACTAATACCGGGTGACGCCCACCTCCACCAAGAGGAGGTAAGTCTATTCCCTCAACCGCAGAACTGTTTTCCACTCGAGCCATACCGTCACCGTTTGGCACTTGCCATAGAATTTCGCCTCGATCCATGTCGTAGGCTGTGATGGTAGAGTAAGGCGGTTTGAGCAGAGGCAAGCCGCGCGGCCCTGGAACACCTCGATTGGCCAAGCGATAAAAACGAAAATTAGATTCATCTTCTGGCAGCGTTCCCATAAAAGGATAAAAGGCGCCGTTTGAGCCAGGAACGAATAAGACATTTGCTTCAGGGTCAACACCAGCTCCCGGCCAGTTTGCGCCGCCGCCTGCACTAGGAACAAAAATCGTACCACGGGTGCCAGTGCTGTCATCGGGCAGACTAGCTGGCGTGAAGAGAGGACCATAAACAAACTCGTCAAGTATTTCTAATGCTTCCGCCTTTAACTCAGGAGTGAAATCGATAAGATCGTCTTCTGTTAATCCTTGCACCACAAAAGCAGGCGGCTTAGTGGGAAAGGGTTGCGTCAGCGACGTGCGTTCTCCGGGCATTGTTCCCTGGGGAACTGGTCGCTCAATAATGGGCCAAACTGGAACGCCAGTGGCACGATCAAATACGTAAGTGAACCCCTGTTTGGTAACCTGAGCTAGCGCTCTAATTTCTCTACCATCAACATTTATATCGATTAAGTTTGGTGCAGCAGGTGTATCATAGTCCCACAAACCATGATGAATCATTTGAAAATGCCAGACACGTTCGCCGGTAGCAGCATCTAATGCTACGACACTTTGGGTAAACAGGTTGTCTCCTGGACGATGTCCTCCATAAAAATCATTCGTCGGTGCTTCAGTCGGCAAATAGACATAACCTAACTCAAGGTCGGCGCTCATTTGCGTCCAAACACCACCATTGCCAGTATAACGCCAGGATTCTTCTTCCCAGGTATCTACACCGAATTCCCCACCCTGAGGAATAGTATGAAATGTCCAGATTAAATCCCCAGAACGAATGTTATATCCACGTACAAAAGTAGGCGGGCGCTCTTTATAATGGGGACGATTGGAAGTGATTTGGTTAACTACAAGTACATCACCAACTACAATCGGCGGAGAAACGGTTCCCAGCGGAACGGCGCCGGTATAGTCCAAGGCATCTCTATCGGCTCTTGGTATCCCATCAGTCATATCAATGCGACCACCAGCAAAGGCTAAGTCCGGCTTGCCTGTAGCCGCATCTAGTGAGAACAGATAGCCATCATTAGTCGCGAACAATACGCGAGATAAGTCATTATCACTCCAATAGGCAACACCACGATGGTGATATCCCAGCGGGCTAATGGACGTGCCGGACAGGTAAGCTTGTGGATCAAAAGACCACAATAATTCGCCTGTAGTGGCGCTTAAGGCCGCAACCTGATTGACTGCTGTGATCATATAGAGCACCCCATCAATCATTAAAGGGGTTGCCTGTAATCGCCCGTAGCTAACATCAGCATCAGGGCCTAACATTGCTTCGAAATCAAGATCTCCATCGATGGAAGCCCAACGCCATAGGATTTCTAATTCATCAAAATTATCAGCATCAATTTGATCGAGACTAGTATACTTAGTTGAACCTGCATCGGCAGCGTAGCTCGCCCACTCTCCATCAGTGTTGCCGGACTGCGAGAATGCACTCGGTGGAGATAGAAAAAAAATTCCACTGACATATATTCCACACACACACATAAAAGAAAGAATTCTAGCGCATGTTGTTAAAATTAATCTTCCAATGTCCATCTTGCACTTAACCCTTCCCGATCTACAGCTTGACCACGCACGTAAACCGCACTGATTCGTCGAGTGTTATTAATATCATTTAGTGGATTTGCATCCAGAATAACAAAGTCTGCAGCCTTACCTTCTTGCAAACTTCCCACATTAGTTAAACCGAATGCCTTTGCTGCGCGCGAAGTTGCAGCCACGATGGCTTCCCCTGGGGTCATCCCCATTCGCACAAACAGTGACAGCTCAACATGATCCGCATAGCCAAAAAAATCACCGACAGCTCCTGCATCAGTGCCGAGAATTATGTGATCTTTTAATTTAAATAAGTTACTCGCCAGCATTGCAGATCGTTGCACCGCTGCAATGCCTTGATTAGTTGATGTCGGGTTGTAGTTTTCATTCAAATTTTCCAACACTGACAAGGGCACTTGATCATAGAAGAATGAATCCTGAAATGCGGGAATATAATAAGACTCACGCTTAGTAATCATCCCAAGTGTTGGCACTATGAAAACATTGTTCGCGCGAACCATCGCTAAATACTCGTCGTCTACTTCTGTGTCATAAGGCATATGGATGAAACGTCTGGCGCCAACGCCTACGAGTGATTTATGATCAGACAATGTCGTAGCATGAGCGATAATACGCATATCATAGTTCGAAGCGGTGTTTAGCACGGCGCTATAAATTTCTGGAGCGAGCTTTACTTCTGAGCCTCGCCGCTGATCGCGAGAATCAACCCAGATCTTAACGATGCCATATCCCTTGGTAGCTAAATCCCTCACGGTTCTTACGGCTTGCTCAGGATCTCCGATAGGATTTACACCCCAGTAATTTGGATCATCCGTGAAACGTGGATTGGGGCCGCCACCGGGAGAGCCCATGCCTGGCGAGAGATGATAGCGGGCACCACCTATATTGCCTTTTTGTTGCTCAAGCTTGACACGTTTAGCTATGTCTTCCTTATCGCTGCCGGTCGAAATAATTGTTCCGACACCATAGTATGAATGGCGATACAGGTGGTCGGTCAAGTTTTCCTCGGTAAAGAACTGTGACCCCCAATCTCCGTATGCTTCCCAGCCCAAATGAGCATGGGTATTTACCAACGCCGGAATAACTGTCTGGCCGTCAAGATCATAACTAACTGCATCTACTGGTAGATTCATGCTGGAAGCGGGACCCACGGCCAAAATTATTCCAGCACGGATTAAAATAGATCCACGCTCAACTACTGTACCATCTCCAATAATTATGCGCGCATTGTTAAAACTCTGGACAACAGAACCGAGGTCAAGATCCTCAGCTGGCTGAGCAATTACCTGCCCTGCAGAAAAAAAAAGGCTGAGAATCATGAATCTACGCGACGGTGATCTCATCAATAACTATTAGTTATAAAGGGGATCAGGTCTAATCTGAAATTTAACCATTTTACTAGTAGTTCCTTTGCCGCCCTCGGTATGCCAATTAAAATTTGTGCCATAGTTAGCCCAAACAGCTCGGCCTTTCCACCCAGCAGTAGGATCATCGATGCGCCCGTCTAATCCTCTGGAATAAAATCCTAAAGGATAAGGAACTCGCATAGTGACCCATTCCTCAGTTTCCGGATTAAGAACCCGAAGGGAATCTGAACCTGATCCTGTAGCTATAGGAATATTTTCACCTAAACCAAGCACGTTATAGTTATCTACCCAATTGTAGTAGTGAAAATCAGCTTTAACATCAGTGCCTTTAAGAGTGGGGCCTGGCACCTCATATAATTTCCAACCTTGTTGACAGTGTTGTGAATCAATGACACCAGGCCCATTGAGAACATCACACTTGCGGCGATCGAAACTAGCGATGTGACTACTACCAGACAATGCTGTCCACACAACGCCATTGTTATCCACGTCGAGCCCTCTTGGACCAAACCCTTGAATATCCCCATTAATTACAGGAAGCTCATAGACCTCAGTGAGACAAGTTTCAGGGGGGTTAGCACCGATATCCAAGCGGTAGATACGGCCAGGGAATTCAGTACCAACTCCCCAAGCAACATTGTCCACTGGGTCAACGATAATGCCGTAACTACCTGGGCTCATTCGGGTATCAAGACTTAAATTAACTTCACCGAGTTGCTCTCCGCCTCCACCTTCATTTTCACTACGAAGCGGACCAACTGGTTGATTCCAAGGTTTAGTAATAACTCCATCACCATTGGTGTCTACCACCATAGGACACCAACCCTGAGAAAGTTGCTCGTCGCCAGTACGATCATACTGACGCGTATTTAGCCAACCAATAACATCGCCACCACCACTAAAATAAAGCATGCGATCTTCGCTAAATCCAAACTGCAAATGGTGGGTACCAAAACAAGTATCAATGAGCTCAAAGTCTTCAGTGGCTGGGTCATAGTAGGAAGCCTGACGAGAGCTGCCCCGAGTTGGATAGTACTGTACATATTTGTTGGAAGATCCTGCTTGGCACCAATCCGGCAGATTGTTACCACGCACCTTAGTAGTCATCCAAACACGACCCAATTCATCAAACATAGGATTGTGTGGATCCGCGGGACCCGTCCACAATGCTTCATCACCATAGTAGGCTGACGGCACTGGAAACTGCTGAGCAAAGCGGGTAACAGCAGGATTATCCGTATTATTTTTTACTGCAATTTCAATAGTACGAAACTCATTTGATTGTGTGTCCAACTCAATCAAGGTTCCATGCCCTCCATCAACACCGTAAACATATCCGCTTGCATTAAGTGTTGGATCCCGCTTATCAGTTGTAATTTCATCGTGAATATAGGAGGACTCATTACCCCAATCCCAAAGTGTAAGTACCACATTGCGTTCCTGCCCACTAGGCCGTTCCGGTGCTGGCGGCGTTTCGCCCGCTGCAATTCGATCTGTCCAGTCCGCATACATTTTCATGCCACGCGGGCCGAATCGCCCTGCGAAACTAGACATAAAAGGACCCCGAATTCCCATGGCCGTTCTGTATTGCCAAGCTTCAACACTAGAATCAAAATCGAGATGACTGAGGTGATCCAATGTGCGAGTCGCCTTGTTTCCCAATTGATGGCAGAGCTGACAACCTTGCTTAGTCATATCTATCCACTGTGACTGGCTGCGCATGCCTTCAGAAATCCCGTTACCATCGGGGCCAGTTCCCGGAAATTCTTCAGCATCAGGAACTTCGAGCAAGGAATACCAATAGTTGGCAGGATAGACTTGAGCCGCTTCTGCCGCAGAGTCAGCAACAAAAGTATTTAAAGTAACATCGGCGCCACTGCGTAAATAAACTGGCTTCGAATCAACTAAACCATAGCCCCGCACCCAAACTTTGTATTGGGCTTCAGGCAATTCTGGCAAGAGAAAACGACCGCCATCATCAGTAACCACGATCTTAATGAAATGAGTAGGCAAGTCATCAGTCTCAGCTATAACCCAAACCCCGGCTTCTGAACCATTACTGCTTTGCACTTTGCCCTCGATTACCCCAAGAACGGCTTGTGGTTGTGCGGCTGCTGACAGTGTCACTGCAAATAGAGCTGCCAAACAAACACCATGGCTTAAAAATCGTAAAACTGTGTTTAGAAGAGATGCTTCTCTAAAAAACAATTTTTTAACCGAGGACATGAGAGTCTCCTTTGGACTTTTTAGTAGCGTCTCTACGCTGAATTCCTAGCAAAATTTTCAATCTAGCTTCCTGCTGATTCTGATTTGTAGCATTTTTATAAACGACTGGCCTACTAATTTATGTCTGATTTGGAAATCACTGAGAAAACCACTAGGCACAGAGCTATTCTACCGTTACATTTGTTAATACTAATTATTTGGAAAATACATTTGGAAACTCTCCGAAGCAAGCCGGGCAACAAATGGCAGATCTCTATTGCTGAGCCGCGTAATATTTCGAGAGCACCTATTCCACTCATTGTCAGGAGAAAGTGAATCATGGATTCTGAAATCAACCGTCTGATGAGCGCACTTAAGAAACAACAAATTAGTCGCCGAACTTTTCTAAATTCCCTGACAGCCCTTGCAGTAGCAGGATTTAGTGTAAAAGGCAGACGCAATTCTGCTTTCGCAGCGGACAATCCTACTCCACCTATTCCAGTGGAGGCGATTAACCATATGACTATTAGTGTGTCTGACCCCACTGCATCTGTAGCCTGGTATCAGGGGCTTTTTGGTATGCCTATAGCCGCGCGACAGGGTGGAACAATCGTGTTGCAGGTAGGGAATGGCCCTCAATTTATCGCCATAGGGGGGAACCCTAGCGACAATCCCCGGATCACCCATTATTGCCTCGAAGTGGACAACTTCGACCACGAGCGAATAGTGGAAATACTCGCAGAAAACGGTGTGGCGGCTACAGGTCAATCTGGGCCATTGGAGTCACGAGTGAGAATGCGGGGTGAAGAATTTGGCGGAGCGCCCTCCGGTTCGCCAGAACTTTATTTCGGCGACCCGGACGGTATAGTCATACAGTTACAGGATTCCAACTACTGTGGTGGTGCCGGCCTGCAAGGTGAAGAATGTTTAGCAACACCTGAACCCTCGCCAACTCCGGGTCTACTAAACTTAATTGAATTCAATCACTTTACATTGTTTGTAGAAGATCAACCCCGTTCCATTGAGTTCTATCAACGTCTATTCGGCATGCCTATTGATACTTATCAAGGCGCGCTGCCAGTAATGAGAATTGGCTCTAGCAAACAGTTTCTTGCTCTACCTGCGGTTCCACCTTTGTCCGGTCGGATTCACCATGCATCTCTGGCAGTTGAAAATTTCGACGTCGATCAAATTTTTTCATTACTGGAAGGCTATGGCCTGACGATCCTAGGTGAGGCTGGAGGAGCCAATGGTCCTCTGCAAGCCTATGTCACCATGCGTGGAGCCGATCGCGGCGGCGCAACCGAAGGCACACCAGAACTATATTTCACTGATCCAGATGGCATCCTCATTCAATTACAAGACATTAGCTACTGTGGCGGCAATGGCTACCTCGGGGAAGAATGCGGAACCGTTGAAAACCCTACAGGGAGGAATATCTAGCTGCTTTGAATTATCATTGCTTGGAATCTGGAGGAAAGCTAACAATGGCGAGGCTTTCACTTCTTTGAAGTGTTCCAATTTGAGACTTCATACTAGCGGTCACCAGTGTTAGCCTACAGAATAGTCAAAAACTAATGCAAAAGTAGGCGACTTACTAAGATCAGTTATGAATCGGCTTCTATCAACCTGTGTTTACCTAATAGTGTCCGGTCTCTATTTTGAGACTGCCGCACAGCAACCTGCATTGCCCTCTCAGTTGTCCCCGCAACGTGCATTGTTGGATCAATATTGTGTTATCTGCCATAACCAAGCGATAGTTAATTCGGCGCCGATCGACAACGAAGGTCTGCAAACCACTCAATTGCGTAATCTCGGATTAACCCTTGATACAGAAAATGTTTCAAACCTCGCTGCAAATCCAGCGATTTGGGAAAAAGTTGTTAAGAAGCTTCGAGTCGGGGTCATGCCCCCACCTAACTATCCACGTCCTGATAAAGACAGTTATGAAGGATTTAGAACGTGGCTTGAATCTGGTTTGGATCAAGCGGCAGAAGCAAGAGTAGATCCAGGTCGAACTCAAGCATTCCATCGACTCAACCAAACCGAATACAGAAACGCCGTAAGAGATCTTTTAGACCTCGAAATCAATGTCGCTGAACTTATCCCGCCTGATGCACCTGATCAATATGGTTTTGATAACAATGCTGAAGTCTTGGCGTTATCACCAGTGTTAGTAGAGCGCTATGTTTCGGCAGCACACAAGATCGCTGAATTAGCGATAGGTGCGACGCCCAGAGGCGCTTCGATTAAAACTTATGATGTGCCATTGAATCTTATTCAGGACGACCGTCTAAACGATGAACTGCCTTTTGGTTCTCGCGGCGGCACTGCCGTCAAACATATGTTTCCAGTTGACGGCGAATACCGGATTACGGTCAATCTACAAACTAATTACGTGGACTTTGTTCGAGGGTATGACTTATCTCACGAAATGGAACTTAGTATCGACGGCGAACAAGTAGAGACTTTCAGCTTCGGCGGGGACGCACCCGGAACCCCAGCGCCCTACAGTTATGCTGGCAATATTCGCGGCAGCGATGACTGGGAAGAATTCATGATGGCCTTTGCTGATAAAGGCTTCGAAGTCTTAGTCTCAGTAAATGCCGGACCTCGAATAATTGGTGCTACTTTTCCGCGCGAGATGTGGGAATCTGAAGGTGTTCAGCAACCGAGGTTATTTGGTTACCACCTCGCAGTGACAGAACTTCCTGATGTTAATCCGAGTATCGGCAGCATTCAGATTGAGGGGCCCTTATCAGCAACGGGTCCTGGCGATACTCCGAGTCGGCGTCGCATTTTTTCCTGTAGCCCAACAAGCAGCGATGAAGAACCTGCCTGTGCACGGGCAATTTTAAGCGACTTAGCGAAATTCGCCTATCGTCGACCGATTAATGAACAAGATATTGCGGGGCTTATGGACTTTTATAATCAAGGTCATCGCGAAAGTGGCTTTGATACAGGCATTCAATTTGCCTTAGAGCGATTGCTAGTTTCTCCTGACTTTTTGTTTCGAATTGAGCAAGACCCTGTCAATGCGCAACCAGGAACTATTTATCCCATTAGCGATATCGAATTAGCATCCCGACTCTCATTTTTCCTTTGGGGTAGCTTGCCTGATGCTGAACTTTTAGATGCAGTTGAACGCGGCTCTTTAAAACAACCGGCTCACCTCGAGGAGCAAGTACATCGAATGATGGCCGATGATCGTGCTGACGCCTTTATCGGAAATTTTGTTGGCCAGTGGCTATACTTACGCAACCTCGATGGAATTTATCCGGACCCCGCTCGATTCCCAGAGTTCGATGAGAACTTGCGTAATGCTTTTCAGCGTGAAACGGAATTATTCATCGATGATCAAATTCGTTCCGATAATAGTCTGCTAGAACTACTAAGCGCTGACTATACTTTCGTTAACGAACGCCTCGCACAACATTACAATATTCCTGGTATCTATGGCAGCCGTTATCGCAAGGTGAGTATAGAGGATAACCAACGTGGCGGCCTACTTGGTCATGGCAGTTTGATGATGGTGACCTCCTATCCTAATCGAACGTCACCTGTATTACGTGGCAAATTTGTGCTCGAAAATCTATTAGGTGGCCCACCTCCAGAACCTCCACCGAATATACCAGCACTTGAAGAAACAAACGAAGACGGAAGATTGCTAACGATGCGTGAAGCAATGGCGATGCATCGAGAAAATCCTGCCTGTCGAGTTTGCCATGCGGCCATGGATCCGATTGGGTTCTCACTTGAGAACTACGACGCAGTAGGTAAATGGCGACAACAGTTTGCAGGGCAGGAAATTGACGCCTCAGGGCTTCTTCCAGATGGCAGTATCTTTGATGGCCCAGTCGGATTGAAAAATCTTTTACTGAATAGGCCTGATGACTTTGTTGGCACTGTGACCGAGAAACTTTTAACCTTCGCCCTTGGGCGCAATCTCGAATACTATGACATGCCCTCAGTGCGTTCAATTGTGCGCACGGCGGCGGAAGATAACTATAGCTGGTCGGCAATAATTTTAGGCGTAATCAAAAGCACTCCATTTCAAATGCGGAGAACTGAGTTATGAATATCTTTAAAAAACCCTTACCAAGGCGAACATTGCTCCGAGGGATTGGTGCCAGCTTAGCGCTTCCCCTGCTAGACAGCATGGTCCCGGCACTCTCCTCTGCATCAGCACAAGAAGCGCAGCCGGCAAAGCGGCTCGGTGTCGTTTACGTGCCGAACGGCATGGCAATGAAATCATGGACTCCAGCAACGGAAGGAGCGAATTTTGAAATAACAAGAATTCTTGAGCCCATGGCTGCCTACCAAGACCGGATGACGGTCATAACGGGGCTCAATGGTGCACAAAGCAACGCTGGAGTTCACGCCAGTGCATCGACACGATTTCTCACTGGCGCAATTCCTGCTCGGACTGAGTCAAATCTGCAAGCGGCAATATCTATAGATCAATTGGTGGCGCGTCAATTCAGTCGAGTAACTCAGCTCGGCTCATTAGAACTCGCCCTCGACCAAAATGATGTATTTGGTTCTTGTGACATCGGTTTTAGCTGTCAGTACACCAGCACTATCGCCTGGCGCGACGCCAATACGCCGCTGCCAATGGAAACTAATCCGCGCCTAGTCTTTGAACGTTTGTTTGGTGATATCGGCACTACAGACCCGGCTGTGCGCCTTCAGCGTATGCAAAAGGATCAGAGTTTACTCGATGCGGTCACTGATCGAGTGGGCGAACTGAATCGTTCCGTTGGTGCAGGCGACCGCGCAAAACTAGATCAATACCTGGATGCAGTGCGCGATGTTGAGCGAAGAATCCAGATGGCAGAAACGCAAAGCAATCGTCAAATTCCGGAAGTGGAACAACCCTCTGGAATTCCTGATACCTATGAAGAACATGCCAAGCTAATGTTTGATATGCAAGTGCTTGCCTATCAAACAGATCTGACTAGGGTTATAACATTTATGCTAGGGCGTGAACTAAGTGGGCGAACTTATGCTGAAATCGGTGTACCAGATTCTCATCATCCGACCTCGCATCACCGAGATGATCCAGTACTTTATGAAAAGGTCACTAAGATAAACGAATTTCATACACGGCTATTTGCAAGTTATTTGGACAAACTTGATGCTACTTCTGATGGCAATGGATCCCTGTTAGATAATATGCTTCTGCTCTACGGTGCTGGTATGTCTGATAGTAACCAACACAGTAACGCTGGACTTCCTTTAGCACTGCTCGGAGGCGGAGCCGGAACACTCAATGGAGGGCGGCACCTTCGATATAAGGAAGGTACTCCAATTACTAACCTACACCTGACTATGCTAGACAAAATGGGCGTGCCTGCAGATAACTTAGGCTATAGCAGAGACAGCCTTGAACTTTTAGCTGAAGTGTAATTTAGACCTGAATATGATTGTTAGGAATTCGAAGCTCTCTAAAATCTACCTGCCAGTATTGCTGACTGTCCTCTTCATTGTTGTAAGCGGTTTAGCCCAAGCTGAAAACCCTGAACTCATTGAAACAGCCAAGTACTCAAACGCTGAGGCTCTTCAATCACTATTGAAAGATGGGGCAGACCCAGATTTACGCCAAACTGATGGTGCCACAGCGTTGCATTGGGCTACCTATAGAGAAAATCTTGAGATGGTAAACTTGCTCATTGCTGCAGGCGCTAATGTGAACGCGGTTAACCGCTTAGACGCTTCATCGCTTTATCTTGCTGCAAAAGCAGGTAATGCAGAATTAATCGAAATTCTTTTAAAGGCAGGCGCTAACGCAAACCAAGAGTTAGCATTAGGCGAAACCGCAGTCATGACCGCTGCGCGAGCAGGTTCGGCAGCGGGTGTTCAGTATCTGATTGATGCCGGGGCTGATGTTAATGCAATAGAAAATTCACGAGAACAAACTGCTCTAATGTGGGCCGCAGCGCAAGGGCATGTTGGAGCAGTATCAGCGCTGGTTAATGCTGGCGCTGATTTGGACGCACGATCCAAGGAACGTCCAAGGCTGATGTTTGCTGACGCAACAAATGGAGGCGCATTTGATCAAGGAATTAATGAACTATTAGGTGGTTTTTCTCCACTGTTGTTCGCTGCCCGAGAGGGTCATACCGATGTCGCTCGCTTGCTCCTTGACGCAGGCGCGGAGATTAATGGAGTTGCTGCGAATGGTACCAGTCCATTAGTCGTTGCCGCACACAGTGGTCATTCAGATATGGCGCAAATGCTAATAGAAAAGGGTGCTGACACAAATCTGATTGGCGCCGGCTATAACGCCCTTCATGCCTCAATTCTGCGAGGCGATCTTGATACAGTTGTCACACTTTTAAAACATGGCGCAGATCCAGATACACGACTGCAAAAACCTAATCCGGTCCAGAGAGCAAGCGAAGATTGGGCTCTAAAAACCCCTTTAGTTGGAGCCACACCGTTTTGGATTGCTGCCAATTTTAGAGAAGCAGAGATTATGCGTGCGCTAGCCAATGTTGGCGCGGATCCAATGCTTACTAATCAAGAACAGTGGAGTAGGCCGAGAGAGCGTGCAGATCGCGCTTCCTACACGCCGCAGGCCATCGGCGGATTTACTAGCACTGTGCAAGCTGCCATTACAGGCGATAGCACACGCGGTAGATTCTATGTCCAGCCAAACTCAAATCCTGCCGGCGAAGAACGATTAGCACTAGCGGCAGTGATCGTGGCAGCGGACCTTGGCGTTAACTTGAATCATAGGGACCACAATGAGGCGACAGCAATGCATGATGCTGCCGCTAGAGGATTACCCAACATAATACGAGAATTGGCCGGGCGTGGTGCTGATGTAAATGCACTGAATAATCGCGGTATGACACCCCTCGACCTAGCCTTAAGAGCGGAAAGACGGCCAAATTTTTTTGGCTTTGATCTTTCTGTGCCTGGCTCAAGTGCCAGTGACGTGCTGCAAGAGTTCGGCGGGGTTAGTTCGAGCGCACTATAACCATTGCTTAACTTAATAATATATTCGCTCTGCCCAGAAGCAGCCCTATACCTGGAATAAGCATCTTTCAAAAAAAACCGGCAATCTATAAAATCTCCGCAATGATTAAAAACTTCTATAATTTTCCATCTACTGAGGTAAAGAAGATGAATGCATGTACTAGAAAATCTGCTGGCTCAAGAGCTATTAAGCTGATTAGGCTGAGCTGCTTAGCTGTCATATTTGGATTAATACCACAATTTAGTATGAGCCAGAATTTAGTTACCGAAGATACCGCGGAATGGTTCACCCTAGGCGGTGACTACGCGCACACCCGGTACACTCCAGCAGATGAAATTACGGCGGAGAACTTTGAGGAACTCGAAGTAGCCTGGGAATGGGATGGATCTAGCTTTAATGGCTATAGCGGTCGCTCAACACCGACTTATGTCGATGGAAAGCTTTTTACTGTGTCGGGTCCACGCAGAAATGTTGTCGCCATCGACCCGAAGACTGGCGAAACTTTGTGGGCATATCGCCTACCTAATACTCCGCGCTGGGAATACTCTATGCGTGCGTCTTACGGCAAGGGTATTGCATACTCGCGCATCGACGGCAAAGGCGTAATCTACATTTCCACTCCCGGTTTTTTTCTAGTTGCACTTGATGCGCAAACTGGACGGCCGCTAGAAGGTTTTGGTGGACAAGTGTCAATCCCAGATTTTCCAGAAACCGGCGTTGTCGATATGCTCGCTGACCTAGGACATCCCTACGATCCTTATGAAGGAATTCCGTTAGAGACTGGATACATTACTGCGTCTTCTCCACCGATTGTGGTTAATGACACTATTGTCGTTGGCAACTCAGCAGAGCAAGGGTATTTGCAAGCAAGGGTAGAGAACATACCTGGTGATATTCTCGCCTATGACAAACACACCGGTGAATTTAAATGGAAGTTCAATGTAATTCCGCGCCCTGGTGAGTATGGCCATGAAACGTGGGAAAACGATGCCTGGCAATGGACTGGCGATGTTTCTTCTTGGGCGCCATTAACAGCAGACCCTGAAAACAATATTGTTTATGTGCCGACCAATCCACCAACGATTGATTACTACGGTGGTTTTCGTCCTGGTGATGGGTTGTTTGGTACCAGTGTCATTGCCTTAGACACGGAAACCGGAGATCGTCGCTGGCACTTTCAGACTGTTAAGCATGATGTTTGGAACTATGACAATCCAGCCGCACCGATCCAATTAGATTTAAATTTACCCGGCAGAGGCACAGTTCCGGCAGTCGCACAGGTAACTAAGCAGGGCTTTGTTTACACCTTCGACAGACTGACAGGCGAACCAATTTGGCCGATGGAGAATCGCCCAGTTCCTGCTTCCAGTGTGCCCGGCGAAAAACTGGCGACAACCCAACCTTTTCCAACTAAGCCTCCGCCTTTTGAAATGCAGGGAATTAGCGAACAAGACTTGGTTGACTACACGCCCGAATTACATCGTGAGGCTTTAGAAGTAATGTCCAGCTACAAAATGGGACCACTATTTAATCCGCCAATTCATGATGAGAATGCCGAAGGATTAATTAGTGCTGCTATGTGCCCAGGGGATGGTGGCGGTGCAAATATTTATGCGCCTCCCGCAGCTGATCCCATTACTGGTTTTCTCTATGTACCGTCTGCAAACAACTGTAGTTGGCAACGAGTAATTCCTGGCGAAGAGGCCGATGCACGCATCGACAAGCCCACCGGCACTACCTTCGCGGCCTATGCTAATGGCGCCGGTGGCAGACCACCACGCATGCCTTCTGGCCTTCCTTACGTCAAGCCACCCTACAGCACTGTAACTGCCTATAACATGAACACTGGCGAGATTGCTTTTAGAATTCCTGCTGGTGAAACACCGGATAGAGTTCGCAACAATCCAGCATTGGAAGGAATCGATGTCGGTGATACTGGAAGCGGTCGCGCTCCTTCAATGGTCGCAACTGCAAACATGCTAATTTACGCCTCTGTGGACCACGATGGCCAAACCCCCTTGCTGTATGCGGTAGATAAACAGACCGGTGAGCAACTAGGCAGGATTGAAGCCCCTGCAGAAACCCGCTATGGCATGAGCTCCTGGATGCATGAAGGGCATCAGTATGTAATCTTGCAAACTGGCGCCAAGCTGACAGCAATGGCGTTGCCCACCGCATCTGCAGATACTGCAGATCATTAATTAGGTCTTAGCGGAAGAAAGATTAAAAAGCTCTAATAGCAGCTAAAAAGGCGGAGGGAATAATTACCTTGCCGCCTTTTTAGTTTCCTGCTTTTAGACCTATTCTGGAAGTTCGCAAATTCTCTCCATTGAGGTTGTTCCGATTCCCGGATACTCCCATTTTAATGCATCGCCTTCCATATACCTCTTTACAACCGGCACCAAACCAACAGCATTGAATTGAAGTCGGCTATCTATCCACTCAGTCGTTGCGCTGGTGCGTATACAAAAATTAAAAGAACCCAAAGTTACTGGACGCACGTCATTTGAGGCGCCAGATAATTTACCGTCTGTTGTCATGTCATGGACTACACCAGAGGAAGTCACAACATAACGGTTGCCACACTGCTCGATTCTTTCGATGTGGCCTAGGCTGCCATCACTTCTGCTCCTTGCCATCCAGAGTCCTCGCATATCAGTTGCGCCTTCCGGCAAAGGTTCAGTGCAACCCGCGAGTATCGGTTTTGGAAATACCTTGTAGCCACAATTTGGGGTATGCCCTTGAGGAATTTCTTTTGCCAGTAACCGGAACCATCGAGAATGGGGAGCTGACAATAATTTATAGCTTGCGCACTGCCTTCATAGACATGATCTGGAGTTAGGTTCCCTGGGCGTGGGAAAAACAGAAGAGTAAACACAAATAGAACAGGTATGGAAACTAGAACCCCCAAAAAAATCAAAAGCCCTCTTTTCCAATTCACCGCTCTATCGATCTCCCGGGGCCATATAAAACCAAATTGGCCGCTTTTCTCCAGCTTGCTTCATTGCCGCGCGAGCTTGCAACACGACTTGACCGGTTTCAGTAATATCGAAAAACCAGTTCGCCCCAGACCAGGCAGCGGGAATATGATCACTAAGTCCCAAGGCAGCGTATTCATAGTAACCGCGAATGTCTTGAGCAACCCGTGAAGGGATACCAGGGATGCCAGCTTGTTTCCAAGGCGTTCCTTCAACAACGCGAATTAGAGACGCCACAGCGCTTTCAATTTTATCGACTTCGACTACGCGCCCTGTTCCTGCACGGTTACCATAACGTTCTATCGCACGATCATAGGCGGGCCGCAAACCACGAATCTCATCAAGGGCTGCATGCAAGCCTTCATTCGAGCGCGGCGGCAATGAGCAAGACAAACTTGCAGCGCCACCTTCTTCGACTGTTTCATTAAATTCTTCTATGAGTGGGTGCTCTGCACCGAGCAAGTTGAAGGCATGGGCTAAAACTTTGTGTTGAAATTCCTTATCATTCGGCACTCCCAATGGTCTCCCTAATGGAAAGTTGCACAATAGGCCCCGCGGAGGCGCACCGCTTTCTAGCTGCTTACGGACAGATCCAAGCGAAATAGTAGCAATACCTTCTGCTTCAAAAACATGGGCGAGCGTACTCACGGTGCGCGTACATAAAGGTCAGACCGGCGTTAGCAGAACGACGTCAACCCCATTTTCCTTAAGGAATTTCGCGCCAGCTGGGCCACTGTCCATGCGGGTCGCACTCAAATCGAATTGATTGCCCGCATAGGACAAATGCACATCAGATACTTTCCCAATAGTACCGTCAGCAGCAAGCTCATCTAATCGATCAAGAGGAATAACCGTATTCATATCTACCACAAATCCGACGGCATCAAAATTCGGACTCCAATGCCCGATTTGAAAATCACGCTTGCCGTTATCCAATATCCGGTAACCCGTATCCGCTGGCGCAAAATCATCCTGCTCTTCATGATGTAAAGATGCCGTGCTAACAATAGCTACTGTTGCCTCATTCAACGGAGGCGGTTGAGTGAAAGCTCGTTCGTCAAATTCCAATGGCGGCCGGTCTTCTCCCATCGCTTTTACAAATACGTCTGACATCGCAGTCCTTTTGGTTTTCTTGTTCTACTAAAATTGTGGCTTTAAATTATTCGAAACATTACAGCACTCGCAAGTTAGGCGAATCCGCTAAATTTAACTAGCTTCAGTTTCAACTGAAGCAGAATCCGAGATAGATCTTCGACTAATTAATATACCCATCGATGCTGTTATCGCACCAACAATAAGTAGCGTCACTTGCCCAACATTAAAACCAATGACCTCAGTAGTAGGTAACGCAATTAATCCACCGCCAATAATAACTAAGATGCGACCAGCTGCTCCCAGAGGTCCTGGACGATCAATGAAACCTATCGCAATTACATAACTTTGGAGAGTGCCAGCGATTAACACAATACCTATTGCAACTTTTAGTGTGGCAGTTAATGTCTGTAATAAACTACCTTCCATAATTAAGGCTGGCTCCAACACAAAGAAAAACGGTATAAAATAGATAATGCTGCCTAAACGCATCGCCTTGAAGCCCGTTGAAAGGGCTGATGAGCCAGCAATACTCGCAGCAGCAAATGCACCCAGGGCAACTGGCGGCGTAATAAATGAAAGCATGCCCCAATACAAAATAAAGAGATGGACACTCATTGGATTTAGGCCACCCTGAATCAGAGCAGGGGCGAGCACTATTGCCAAGAATATATAGGCCGCTGTTACGGTCATACCAATCCCTAACAAGAAACTACTAAACGCTCCCATCAATAAAAGCAGAAGTGTGGAATCCCCAGCTAGGTACAAGAGGTCATTAACAAGGGTCCCAGATAGCCCGGTTACTGACAGAGCGCCAACTATCAGACCTACTCCAGCCATGATGGTAAGTAATTCCATTAGTAACTTTCCAGTGGCAACGAGAAATGAAGCGGCTTGTTTTAGGTTCCAACGATTGTCAGTTGAGAGTTGGTTTAAGACTACGAGCACACCTGTCGCGATAAACGGCGCTACTGCTTCTCGCTGCAAATAAACTAATAAAAAAATTAATACCATAAAAGCGGCAATATAAAACCAGCCTTGCTTCATAGTGGTGCTTAAACTTGGTAGCTCTTCCTTGGGTGTTCCAACCAACCCTTTGCGTGCAGCATAAGCATCAACTTGAATAAATAATCCAAAGAAATACAAGAAAGCGGGAATGGCTGCGGCTAATGCCACAGTGGTATAGGGAACATTTAGAAAGGTCGCCATGACGAACGCGGTAGACCCCATAATCGGCGGCAATAATACGCCCCCCGTTGAAGCACAGGCTTCGATCCCCGCGGCATAATCTTTTTCCATACCATTTTTCTGCATGGCTGGAATCGTCATCTGGCCTGTAGTCAGTACATTCGTAATTACGCTTCCACTCATGGATCCCATCAACCCACTAGATACTATTGCCACTTTTGCAGAACCTCCGCGCACATGGCCAAAAACTGCGAAAGCTAGGTTTATAAAAAATCGACCACCACCTGTTTGTTGCAAAGCAATGCCGAAGATCAAAAAACCAATAACCAACTGGGCGAAAGCTCTAAAAGGCAAACCGAGAATACTCTCAATGCTCATGACATGATAAGAAGCAGTCTCCGACAACGATGAAGACATGCCGGAAATCGGCCCTGGCAATTTGTCTGCAACAATTGGGTAGAGTGAAAATACCAGCACCAATAAAAATAGCACCATGCCGCCGCTGCGGCGAACCGCTTCCATTATTAGCACCCATAGCAAATAACTAACCCATACTGCATAGCTTGGTGCTAAAAATTCCCAACCAAAATCCAGCATGGTTTCCGCATTTACAAAAAAGAAGGCGCAGGACGAAAATGCTGCCAGGCTAAGCACACTATCAAAATAATAAGATTTAGGGCTGCGAAACGTAGGGTAGATCAGGAAACATAGAGGGAGCAACAAACCCATTAAAGCATAGTAATAATGATTCTGAACTGTGATAACAAAATCTAAGAGCGGCGCCTCGGCAAATAACCGCAGAGAATCCATAGCTAGAAAGGCACTACCAACCGCGGCAATCCCTGTCACCCACTGGAGCGGAGTAGGTAATGTAGCTGAGTGGCCCGCCACTAGCGCCAGACCGGATCGAAGCCGGCTGCATCTAAGTGTTGCGCACGAATTTGCATCCACGCAGCAACGAATTGATCTCGATCACGAATATTTTGTGCAATCACTTCGATCCAGGCAGCCGCCAGAACCTCCTGGCGCCTAATTAGCCCCTGATTGTGGGCATCAATTTCGTCTGTCCATACGCCTATTTCCCGCCAGTAGGATACAGCACCTTCATGATAGGGGACGACCCAGTCAAAGACTTGTCGATCGAGTGCCCAGCCAATGGCACCAGGGTCCGCGTCTTTATAGTCATCGTAGTTTTCGTTCAATGCCCGAGTTAGTGAGTAAACCAAATCAGAATCCTGAGTCGTTAGTGCTGTTAACAGAGGGTAAGGGTAAGTCCCTGCTTCAAGGGGATTGTCATCGTTGATAGCAGCTCCGCGGGTCGCCATGTGTTTTGTAAAATAAGGACTGATGGCTAAAAGCCTCTGCCAACACTCTTCATCGTCATGTGGTACTTCTAGCCAATGAATACCTCTTGGGGAAGCTTCCAGGCGAAACGGTGGTCCGGAAACGGTTGCTCCAAAACCAACATCAACATCACCATTAATTATGCCGTTCCAGTTAGCTTCATAGCCGGGAAAATCAACCCGCACCACATCATCCCAAGTCAAACCACCACAGGCCAAATGAGCTTCCACAGAAACATTAAGCGCCGGTGCCGCGCGCACATAGGCAACTCGGCGTCCCCGCAGATCGGCAAAGCTCGTGACGCCAGTATCAGCAGCCACAGCGACTGCCTGATTACTCAGTCCATTAGAAGTCATCAATAAACGCAGGGGCTGTGGGCCCCATTCCTGGGAAGCAAATTGGAAAGTGCCTTCTTGAGCAAAATAAGTGGCAACACCATTGGCCGAGAAATCGACTCGACCAGTTTTAAGCGGCAACAAGCGTGAAACATCGTTCTGACCGGGTATGACCCGCAAAGTAGTATCGTATTTTTCCCGCAGCATGGCGCCGATGGCAACAGCCTGGTTATACCCTGTCGTGCCTAGGTTATAGGCTGTCCAGGCCATCTGACGCGGGAGTTCAGGCTCACTAGGCTGGGCCATGGTCACGCCTGATATGAAATAAGTAAGCATTAGACCGCTAACGGTAAAGACTTTGCTGCAGCGTAAAATTGGTGTTTTCAGGTACTTCAATAACACTCTTGTTCTCCTGGTGGATTTACTGCCCGAGGGCCAAAGGATACTAACAAAAGGGGCTGAAGAGATAGAGCAATTGTAGGTTAAGCGCTTTAATCTCAAATTCGATCGAGAAGCCAATGTTCTTTTCCTTCAATCATTATGTTATTAAGTGGTCAGATTTTCTGCTTCTACTCTTTTACTACTTTGCAGACAAGCACTAATTACAGGTATTCCATGTTTTCAGCTCGCCCTCTTCCCAAGAATTTCCTGCTACTAAGCCTAGCTGTCTTAGTAGCAGTTCTTAATAATAATTTATCCGAATTTTCATCAAGCTTTGCCGCAGAAGACCTGGTGCTGAAAGAAAACGCCGAAGCTCTGCAATTCTCGGTGAATGAAGGATCCTGGGTATCTGTAAGTCTGCTGCCTGATGGAGAATCTTTTTTCTTTGATCTGTTAGGAGACATTTATCATTTAAATATCGAAGGTGGTATCGCTGAACCCATTACTGCGGGCATGGGATTTGATTCCCAACCGGTAGTTTCTCCAAATGGGGAAAAGATTGCCTTTATCAGCGACCGAGACGGCAAAGATAATCTCTGGATTGCAAATGTGGACGGCAGTGACCCACTAAAATTATCCAACGAAACCTACGCTTATTTAATTAGCCCAACTTGGAGCCCCGATGGGCAAAATATAATCGTCACCAAACGTACTCGTGAAATAGAACTGGTGCAATACCATATCGAGGGCGGCACAGGTGTCGTCATCACCCAGCATGATGAAAGCGATGCTACCAAAAAGTCTCCTGGAGTCGGAGCCACATTTTCTCCTGACGGCAAATACATCTACTTTGCCGAACGGCTAGGTGGACCAGATGCCCCGACTGATGAATTTCCAGTTACCCAGATCGTTAGACTGGACCTTAATTCAGGCGCACGCATTCAAATTACTCGAGGAGAAGGTGGAGGCGTCAGACCAGTTGTATCACCAGATGGACAATGGCTAGTCTATGGCACGCGTTTCGAAACCAACACTGGCCTTAGGGTGCGCAATTTAAATAGCGGCGAAGATCAGTGGCTAACTTATCCGATTCAGCGCGACTCCCAAGAAAACTTTCGCCCTTCGAGCCGCGGCATGTTGCCTGGATATGCTTTTACTCCTGATAGTGAAGCAATCGTTCTCTCCACCGATGGACAATTTTATCAGATCAGGCTCGACGATAGCTCGCGCTCAATAATCCCTTTTACTGCTAACGTTGATTTAGCTGTTGGGCCTGATTTAACTCAACACTGGCGTGTTCTATCTGACCCCTTTCCAGCTACCCTTGTGCAAGATCCTGATCTTTCTCCTGACAATGAAAATTATGTTGCTAGTGTATTAACACGCCTTTACTCCTTAGAAAAAGGAGAGGGTGAACCAGAACCGCTTACACCAGAGGAAATATGGGCATTCAAACCAGTTTACTCACCTGATGGTCGCTGGATTGCCTACGTAAGCTGGTCTGCTAATGATGGTGGACACATTTGGAAGATACGCTCCAACGGCAATGGTAGGCCACAACAGCTTACAGAAAATGCCGCCTTTTATACCGACATCGTATGGCAGCCCGATGGCGAAAGAATCTGGGGACTGCGTGGGAACGAGTGGATGCGGCATCAGGATTACAGTGAATTCAGTGGCCTTAGTATCCCCTTGGAACTTGTCTCTGTTGATGAGAACGGTTCCGAAGAGCTCGTAGTGTTAGAGGCTGGCGAAGCCAGAGTGCCTCACTTCGGTCCAGAAGCAGATCGCATCTATCTCAGCGAAGAAGGTACATTGTTCTCTATTAATCTCTCAGGTGGCGATCGTCAGGACCATATCAAAGTCACAGGGCCTAAAGGAAATCGTTTCCCAGAAGATGCGCCGGGGGCGGAAGAATTGCGAATTTCTCCTGACGGTAATTTCGTCTTAGCTCACGTAATAAAACAAGTGTGGCTTACACAACTGCCGCGAGCGGGTGCGACAGTGCCTGAAGTAAGTGTCCGAGGAGGATCCACCCCAGTTGTAAGACTAACTGATATTGGGGCGGACTATATTAGTTGGAGTGACGATGGCAAAACTGTTCTATGGACATTGGGCTCTAAAATCTACGAGCGGGCCCTGGACACGGTTAACTTTAGAAGTGAGAGCGAAGAGGCGGAGGCAAGCATTGTTGGCAGCTCTTCAAGCAATGAATCTAGTGATGAGGATGAAAACGGAACAGCATTTACGCCTCTAGACGAACATCAAGCAGTTGTTGCAACAGAATTTAGGGTGATAACAGAGCACAATGTTCCAAACGGCAACCTGTTGTTACGTGGTGCTAATCTGATCGCTATGACCGGAACCAATCTCGAAGAGCTAAGCGCTACTCTCCCGAATCAGGATTTACTGATTACTAACAACCGCATTGCTGCAATCGGCACAACAGGTTCGCTGGGAATTCCTGATGACACTGAGATTATTGATGT